>CAZTQV010000015.1:0-76814 GCA_964615815.1 uncultured Phycisphaeraceae bacterium
GGGCTTGGGGTTTTTTGTGGTTTTTTTTGGGCGGGGGGGGTTTGACTGGGTGGGGGTGGTGGTGGGGGCGGGGGGGGGGGGGGGGGGGGGGGGCCGGGGGGGCGCCGGGGGCGGCGGCTGCTGTGGGAGCGGCGCCGGGGGCAGTGGGCGCGGCGGGGTCGGCGGCGGCCGGGGGTGCGGCGCCGAGGCCTCGCTTGGCGATTTGGTCGGCGAGGTGGTGGTTGAGTTCCTTGAGGGCGTCGTGCCAGCCGGAGATGTCGGGGGCCTTGCCGGCGCCGACCTTGGCGGTGAGCCAGTCGTCGAGCTCCTTGGAGAGCTTCTGGGTTTCGGCGGCGGCTTCGGCGGTGGCCTTGAGCTCGTCGGGGTCGGTGTCGGCGAAGGCGCCGTCGATGACGCCCTTGTCGATGGGGTCCTCGCCGGCGGCGGGCTGGACGACGCCGTTGGCGATCAGGACATGGCGGAGGTTGTACTGGCCGAGCTGGCGGGAGGAGGCGAGGGTGGCGAGGCGGAGTCGCTTTCGGAACTGGAGGGGGTCGCCGTCCTGGTTGACGGGTGCGGCGAGGGCGGCGATGAGGTTGCAGCGTTCGAGGGGGTCGTTGTCGTCGTCGGGGTCGAGCTGGGGGTGGAAGTGGTCCCAGTGTTTCTCGAGGAGGCCCTTGAGGAGGGCGATGCCGTCGCGGAGGCCCTTGATGCCCTCTGTTGAGAGCAGGGAGACGGCGAGGGTGAGGGTGACATTGAGGTCCTTGGTGCGACCCATGAGGTCGAGCGCCTTGGACTTGACCTCTCGCCAGTTGGGGTCGGCGCCCTCGATGACTGCGTCGCCGATGGACTGCGAGGGCGTGCCCTCGGCCTCTCGCATCAGCTCGTAGTAGGCGGGGTCGTAGGAGAGGTCCGGCCCGGCGGGTGCGTCGGGGGAGACTTCGGCGAGCAGTTTGTTGATGTCGATGGCCATGCGGGCCTGATCCCCCCAGACACTTGAGCCGGACGCTGACGACCTACTTCAACAGTCCGATAGATCATCCTCTTTTTTCGCGCCGACCGCAAGTATGCCCCGGGGTGGGGCGGCGAGCGGAGGGGCGGTGAGTTCGGTCAGCCGCCGGCGGGGCCGGTGGGGCGGGTGGTCGACCCGGTCGGGCGGCCCGGCTGGAGGGAGTCGCCGCCGAGGGCGTCGGAGGCGAGGAGCTCCAGGACGAGGGCGATGGTCTCGCCGGACCAGCGGTCGCCGGCACCCATGGAGGGCACGAGGGCGGCGGTCGGGCGGGAGGTGGTCGGGCGTGCGTCGGCGCTGCCCAGTTGGAGGGCCTGGCCCTCGATGATGCGGTCCCAGTCGGCGCGGGGGATGTCGATGGGGCGGACGCGGCCGAAGAGCTGGCTCTTCGGGCCCTCGAGTTCGCGGGTGGAGAGGCCCAGGAGGCGGACGAGGCCGTAGAGGTCCTGGAGGTTTCCGATGAGGGTGCGGGCGTTGGCGACGGCTTCGGAGTCGGAGGAGGTGATGTAGGTGGTGAAGGCGTCGAGCTCGAAGTCGTCGGCCTCGGTGTCCTCGAAGTAGGCGTCGACGGCGTCGGAGAGGGCACCGACGATCTCGAGGCGGCGGTTGACGACTTCGCCGTCGCGTTCGGCGAGGAAGAGGTCGCGGTAGCTGGCGATGACGAGTCCGACGATGTCGGACTGGAGGCGGTCGGCGGAGACGGCGGGGGTGTCGGAGGGGGTCTCGGGAAGGTTGACATTGAGGAGGCCGACGCGGGTGCCGCCCTCGCCCGCGGGGCGGGCGTTGATGCCGAGTTCCTGGAGGGTGGCCAGGACGGCGGCGTCGATCTCGCCCTCGGAGTCGAGGTTGGCCTCGTTGTCGTCTCGGGGGGTCGCCCCGGCGAGGGCCTCTGCGATGTTGGTGTTGGTGGCACCCTCGGCACGGACATCGACGGAGAGGGCGGCGTTGCCGTCTCGCAGGGCGAGGTTGGCGAGTTCGTCGCCCAAGGCGATGATGGAGAAGCCGCCGGTGGTGGACTGGAGGGCGGTATCACCGGAGGGGTTGGCGAAGCGGGGGCGGGTGGCCTCGGGGACGAGGTTCACGACGCGGGTGATGGTGCTCATCTGGAGGCGGCCGCCGGCGACGAAGTCGGTGCCGGAGTCGGTGGTGAAGACATTGTTGGTGGGGTCGAAGACCTGGGCGTTCTCGCGGGCGACGAGGACGACGGAGGGGGAGGTGACGATGAGGTCGCCCAGTGCGGTGATGTCGCCGAGGCGGGCGGTGTTGGGGCTGGTCGCGTTGAGGAACCAGGAGCCGATGGCGAAGGCCTTCTCGCGGTCGCCCATATTGAGGGTGCCGACATTGAAGGTGACGGAGGAGAGGGCGCCGGTGGCGGTGAAGGCGTCGGTGTTCCCGATGAGGATGGTGGTCTCGACGGGGACGAAGGAGCGGGCGGGAAGGGCCAGCGAGTTGACCTCGGCGCCGGCGGCGTTGGTCTGGCCGGCGAAGTTGAGGTTGAGGGTGGCGAGGGGGCTGGTGTTGCCGACATCGGCGAAGAGCTCGATGCGGGGCAGGAGGCCCGAGGGGTTCTCCTCGGTGGCTCCGGGGTCGTCGGCGCGGTTGGTGTAGAGGGTGAGCGAGCGGCCCGGGTTGTTGTCGGCGTTGATGGTGCCGGTGATGCGGATGCCGGCGTTGGGATCGAGGGCGAAGGTCTGGAGGAGGACATCGTTCCCGGCGACGACGGTGTTGCCGGTGATGACGATGCCGTTCTGGGCGAAGACGGAGCCGGCGAGGGTGACGGTCGGGGCGGTCGCGGCGAACTCGCCCAAGCGGGCGGCAAAGGAGCCGGTGGAGCCGGCGAGGGTGATGGCGTTGGTCGCGTTCAGCGTGAGGTCGGGGAGGTTGCCGGCGGTGGCGACGACGCCGCCCAACAGGTTGAGCGTGCCCGCGGTGAGCGAGCGGGAGGCGTTGATGCCGAGGGGGGCGGTGAACGAGAGCGAGCCGGCGAGGTTTGCGTCCTGCGCGAGGGTGACGAGGTTGCCGCCGGCCTGGATGAGGCCGGTGCCCGAGAGGGCCTGGTTGAGCTCGGCGGTGCCGCCGAGGGCGTTGATGGTGACGACGCCGTTGGCATTGATCGCGCCGTTGAGGGTGGCGTTGCCGCGGCTGGTGATGGCGAGGGCCTGGCCCGGGTTGGTGGCGACGGTGCCGGCGATGTTGACGGGGCCCTGGGAGTTGAGCGTGCCGTTGCCGGAGAGGCCTGCGTTGACGGCGAGGAGGGCGCCGGAGACGCCGTTGGAGAGGGCTCCGTTGCTCAGGTTCAGCGTGCTCGCGATGTAGAGCTGGTTGCCGGCGGTGGCGACGCTATTCAGCGTGAGCGTGGTGCCGGGGGCGAAGAGCTGGAGGGCGCTGAGGCGTGCGTTGAGGCCGATGTTTCCGGCGACGGAGAAGAGGCCGCCCTGGGTATCGAGGGTTGCGGTGACGAGGTCGGCGGTGGCGGCGTCGATGGAGGCGGTGTAGGTCTGGGCGCCGCCGGCGGTGTTGATGTTGACCTGTGCGGGTCCCTGGGCGGGGTTCTGGCCTGCGGGGCCGAGGAGGGCGGGGCCCTCGACCGTGAGGGCGAAGGGCTGCGCGGTCGGGCTGAAGAGCTGGGTGATGATGGTGTTGCCGGCCTGGCCCGCGAGGGTGACGCCGGCGTTGTTCTGGCTGAAGAGGGAGTTGACGGTGACGGTGCCGGCGGTGCGGAAGGCGAAGGGGTTGGAGAGGGTGATGTTGTCGACGAAGATGGGGCCGTTGTAGCCGGCGGCGGCACCGATGGTGTGGGCGAGGGGGGCGCGGGCGTCGGCCGTGATGGGTGTGAAGTTGTCGAAGAAGTTGGCGGGGATGTTGGCGGTGTTGGCGACGGGGGTGCCGGCGGAGATGCCGAGGGCGGCGGTGAAGGGGCGGTAGCGGAAGTCAACGACGCGGAGGAGCGGGCTCTGTGCCGTCGGGTTGAGGGCGTTGGCGCGGAGGTCGAGGATGCCGAGATCGGCGAAGGAGGTGAAGGCGATCGAGCTGGTGCCGGTGTCGTTGCCGGCGATGAGGGTGAGGTTGGGGCGGAGGGCGGGGTCGCCGGTGACGGGGGTGGCGGCGAAGTTGATGAGGCCCTGGCCGGCGGCGGCGTTGAGGGTGGTGTCGAGGAGGACGGCGAGGTTGGTGGCGGCGAAGTTCAGCGTGCCGGCCGTGAAGTTGCCGGCGAGCTGGATGGTGCCGTTCGGGGCGAGGAAGTTGACGGCGTTGGCGCCGCCGTTGACGCCGGAGAGGAGAGAGAGGGTTGCGTTGTTGGCGGTCGCGGTGAAGTCGCCCTGGAGGGTGAGCGGGGCGAGGGCGATGATCTGGCCGCCGCCGGGGCCGCCGGCGAGGGTGATGGTGGTGTTGGCCGCGGCGCGGGCGGGGTCGCGGAGGGTGATGGTGGCGTCGGACTGGGCGAGGAGCTGTCCGGTGAGGTCGATGAAGGCGGCGGGGTTGTTGGTGGTGTAGGCCTGGTTGCCTGTGGTGATGACATTGGCGAGGAGGATGCCGGCGTTGGCGGTGAGGTCGATGGCGGTGAGGGGGGTGATGTCGCCCAGCGTGTTGTTGGCGGTGATCTGGCCGGCGGTGTTGACGGTGAGGAAGGTATTGGCGCCGCCGATGACGCGGGGGAGGTTGACGGGGCCGGCGCCGGTGATGTTGAGGATGGCGCCGGACTGCATGACGATGGGGGCCTGGGCGTCGAAGGTGACGGCGGGGGCGCCGCCGAGGGAAGTGAGGGAGCGGGTGATACCGGCGGGGACGATGTACGCGCCGGCGGGGGCTGCCTGGTAGAACTGGTTGGAGGCTTCGATCAGGCCGCCGGCGAAGGAGATGGTGGCGGCGCGGGCGTCGAGGACGGCGAGGCGGGAGCCGAAGTTCAGGACATCGGGCAGGACGAGGTTGCCGGTGCCGGCCTGGAGGCCGAGGGAGGCGTTGTCGACGCCCGCGGCGATGGCGGCGGCGAAGGTGAGGTTGGCGTTGCCGGAGTCGATGGAGGCGCCGCCGAAGAGGGTGGTGACGCCGTTGATGGTGACGGCGCGGCCTGCGCCGAGGAGTGCGGAGCCGTCGGCGAGGTTGAGCGGGCCGTTGATGACGAGCGTGCCGCCGGGGTTGTTGATGGAACCGGAGAGGCCGGAGAGGGAGACGGGGGCGTCGGCGCGGCCCAGGACGAGGTTGGTCGCGTTGAAGCGGGCGTTTGCGAGCTGGACCGGGCCGGTGGACATGGAGCCGATGCGGAGGGTGGTGAGGGGGGTTCCGGTGTTCAGGAGGGCGATCTCGGCCTGGTTCAGGGCGAGGGCGCCGGGCTGATCGGCGCCGAGGAAGATGGTGCGGCCCGCGGTGAGGCGATCGATGTCGAGGGCGGTGCCGCTCGGGGTCGCGGCGAGGTTGAGGTCGTCGACGCGGAGGGCGAGGGTGTTGAAGTTGAGGCTGGTGGCGGTGAAGCCGAGCGTGCCGGCGTCTGCGGTGGTGCCCTGGATGGTGATCGCGTTGGTGGCGATGAAGTTCGCCCCTGAGGCACCCGAGCCGGTCGACGAGATGTTGTCGAGCTGGATGTTCTGGGCGGCGGTGATGTTGAGGGTGGCCCCGGCGGCGGTGGCGTCGTCGAGGACGATGTTGTTCAGGAGGATGTTGCCGCCGGTGGCGAACTGGACGGTGGGTGCGACGATGGTGAGGGTGTTGTCGAACGAGATGTCGGAGCCGGAGAAGATGTCGATGGCGAGGTCGGCCAGGCCGGAGATGGTGACCGCTCCCGGGTTGGTGATCTGACCTGTGCCGGTGACGGAGACCGAGCCGCCCGTGAGGTTGACATCGGCGGCGGAAGCAACGAAGCCCCCCAGGAGTTCGAGGCGGAGGGCGCCGGCGGTGGAGAGGTCGAGGCTCCCGCTGCTGGCGGAGATATCGGTGGCGATGAGGGTCAGGTCGGCGGTGCTGGCGGCGGTCGCGGCGCCGGTGAACTCGATCAGGTTGCCGGCGGAGACGCCGACGCCGGCGGTGCCCGCGAGGGTGACGGGCGCGTCGAAGCGCACCGCGTCGGCGGCGGAGAGGTTCGCGCCCGAGAGGGTGGTCGGGCCCGTGAAGCGGAGGCTGCCGGACGGGGCGCGGAGCGTGGTGGCGACGGTGACGCCCGAGCTGCCGGTGAGGCTGAACTCGCCCGGCGTGTTCGCGGTGAAGGTGCCGCCCGAGAGATCGAGGGCGCCGGCGGTCGAGGAGAGGCCGGTCACCGTGGGGCCGAACTGCGACGGGCCCGAGACGAGCAGGCTGAGCGTGGTGGCGCGGAAGACATCCGAGCCGGCGGCCGTGGCGACGGTGAGGCCGCCGGCGGGACGCCCGACCTCGCCCACGGAGACGGGGCGCATCGCGAGGGCGGTGAAGAGGTTGCCCGCGGCGTTGTCCTCGATGAAGACGGTGCCTTCCGAGAGCAGCGCGATGGAATCGGCGGCGAAGCCGACGACAGAGGCGGTGTCGAACCCGAAGACGCCGGTGGCGGTCGAGCCCTCACCCAGGGCGAGATCCGCGGCGTTGGCGTCGAGGGTCAGCAGGGGAACCGTGGTCAGGCCGCCGCTGCTGGCGATCGTGAGGTTCACGCCCGAGAGGATGCCAAGGAGACTGTTCGAGGCGTCGTTGCCCAGGCGGACAGCGGTGTCGGAGCGGAGGTCGAGCGTGGTCGCGCCCGCGAAGTTCGCGAGCTCGGTCGCGTCGAGCTGGAAGAAGCCGGTGGTGTCGGGCGCGGTGCCGATGAGGATCGCGGCGTTCTGACCGTCGATGCCTAGGCGGGCCAGGGCGCCGGCGCCGTTGGCGGAACCGAAGTCGAGCTGGACGGCGTTCAGGGCGTCGAAGAGGGTGCCGTCGGCGGAGTTGGCGAGGAAGACGCCTTCGCCGGAGCGGAGGACGAGGCGGTTCGCCCCGCCGAGATCGGCGCCGGTGACGAGCAGCGCGTTGGTGAAGTCTTCGCCGGGGAAGAGGGTTGCGGCGTCGTCGCCCACGCCGATGCGGCGGGTGCCGCCATCGAGGACGAGGACGGGGGTCGGGCCGGTGCCCCCGGAGGCGCTGACGGCGACGGGGAGGGTGGTGCCGAGGAAGTTCAGGCCCTCGAGTGCGCCGCCGACATTGCCGAGGCCGACGACATTGTCGGAGCGGAGGTCGTACTGGTTGGCCTGGACGAGGCTGGGGGTGAGGCTGAAGGTGAAGGAGGTGTCCGCGGGGGCGGTGGTAGAGCCGATGAGCAGGCCGTTGGCGCCGGCGTCGAAGCGGAAGAGCTCGGGGCGCGGGCCGGTGGAGCCGGCGATAGAGAACTGGCTGAGGACGCCGAGGTCGCTCAGGCGGGTCGCGCCCGCGGAGCCGACGGCGGCCGTGGCGTCCGTCACGAGCCCGAGGGTGCCGAAGCCGAGCAGGCCGACCTCGGCGGGGTCGATCTCGAGGCCGGGGATGCCGGTCTCGCCGAAGGCGACGGAGCTGGCTCCGCCGTCGAAGATGAGCTCGTTGAGGCCGACATCGATGGCGTTGGTGCCGCCGACGGTACGGGTGGCGAGCGTGATGTCGCTCGCGGCGACGGTGAGGCTGTTGATGGTGCCGACGGAGACGACGGCGCCGTCGGCCCCGACGGTGAGGGTGCCGGCGGAGGCGAGGCGGGTGTCGGTCGCGGCGAAGCGGGCGACGCCGTTGACGGCGAGGTCGCCGGCGGCGGTGGTCGTGGCGGCGTCGATGTCGAGGACGGAGCCGTTGCTGACGGTGAAGCCCGCACCGCGGTTCAGGCTGACCTGCGTGGCGGTCCAGGTGCCGGAGGCGCTGACGGCGTCGACGCCGGTGCCCAGGGTGATGGTGCTGATGGAGGTGAGGTCGAGGCTCGCGGCGGCGAGCGAGCGGGTGCCGCCCGTGGCGTTGATGGCGATGCTGCCCGCCCCGCCACCGAGGCCGCCGGTGATGGTGAGGGCTCGGCCGCCGCCGGCGGCGAGGTGCGCAAAGTTAGCGCCGTTCGTGTCGGTGAGGGCGATGGTGCCGTTGCTCGAGAGTTCCAGGGTGGAGAAGTTGAGCGCGGCGAAGGCGGCGTCGGAGATGACGAGGCCGCCCAGGGCGGAGGTGCCGATCTCGATGTTGTCCGCGAAGGTGGGCCCGCCGATGCGGACGACGGTGCGGGCGCCGCCGGTGGCGTTGGCGCTGACCGCAGCGATGTTGCCCGCCCCGTCGAGCAGGCCGTTGAGGTCGGCGACGCTGCCGTCGATGGTGAGCTGAGATGTCACGAAGGCCAGTTCGTTGGCGGAGAGGCCGGCGATGGTCGTGCCATCGAGGACGACGACGCCGCCGGAGTTGTCGAACACATCGATGGCGCCCGCGCCCGCGTCGAGCGTGAGCATCTGATCGGTCGCGAGGGACGAGCCGGCGGAGACGAGGAGCGTGGGCGAGGTGGTCAGGTCGACCGTGAGGTCGTTGGCGCCGGCGTCGATGGCGACGGAATTGATGAGGTTGAGGCCGTTGCCCGTGGCGATGGTGATCGAGCCGCCCGAGGTCGAGTTGCCCGCGGTGAGGGCGAAGGTGCCGCCGTCGAAGGACGCGGCACCGGCGAAGGTGAGGTCGCCGCGGAGCGTGGTGAGCGTGCCGCCGGCGAGAGTGACGGTGCCGGGTGCGTTGAAGTTGATCCCGCTGACGGCTCGGAGGGTATTGTTCGCGGCAAAGTCGAGGCCGGTGATCGAGGCGTCGAAGGCGAGCGTGCTCGCGGAGTGCCACTCGCCGGGAGCGAGAGAGAGGACGGTCGCGACGGCGCTCGAGGCGGAGATGCCGGCGACGGGGGAGGCGTCGATGCCCGCGAAGAAGCTGAGGCCGGAGGCGAAGAAGGTCTGGAGGGCGCCGCCCGCGTCCTCGCGGAGGGTGACATCGCCCGCGGTGAGCAGGGTGAGCGTTTCGCCGGCGTTGAGGGCGATGCGGGCGAGCTCGTTCTCGTCGATGAGCAGGCCGTCGCCGGCGACCTGGCCCAGGTCGACGCCGCCGGCGTTGCGGGACTGGATGGTCAGCGTGCGGCCATTCGCGACGGCGAGGGTGGAGGTGCCGTCGATGGTGAGCTGCTCGGCGAGGCTGAGGGTGGCGTCGTTGCCCGCGGCGGTGGTGAGGGTGCCGGCGGAGAGGATGCTGGCGTTGCGTGCGGTGACCGTCGAGGTGGTGGAGCCGGAGCCGGCGAGGGTGGTGGTGCCGTTCTGGAAGGTGAGGTTGAACTCGCTGACGCCGTCGGAGGCGAGGAGGTTGCCGGTGAGGTTGAAGGTGCCGTCGTAGGTGAAGTCGGTCTCGTGGACGATGGTGGCCGGGCCGGAGGCGATCGTGGAAGCGGAGGACGCGGTGAGCCCGCCGACATTCTGGCCGAAGCGGACCTCCCCGGTGGCCTGGATGTTCAGGGCGTTGAGCGAGAGCGTGCTCGCGGAGGCGAGGTTGATGCTGAGGGAGCCGATCTCGTTGCCGACGGTGCCGAAGGTGAAGCTGCGGCCCGCGAAGAAGCCGGCGGCGAGGCCGTCGACCGCGACATCGATGGCGTTGGTGAAGGCGTACTCGTTGGCGCGGAACTCGCCGTTGGCGGCGCTTCCGTCGAAGCCGGCTGCGCCGAGGACGAGGTCGCCCGCACCGGTGCCGAGGCCGAGGCCGTTACCGGCGAGGTCGATGGTGACGACGGCGGTGTTGCCGGCGCCGCTGGTGGCGCTGTCGGCGACGAGGAGGTTGCGGGTGCTGAGGAGGCTCGCGATATCGGTGTTGCCGGTGCCGTTAACAAGGACGACGCCGGCGTCGCTCAGCAGGGCGAGGGCGGAGAAGGTGAGGCGGCCGGCCTCGGCGGCGTTGAAGGCGACCGTGCCGGAGGCGTCGCCCCAGGAGAGGGTGCTCGCGCCGGCGTCGATGGTGAGACCGCCGGCGCCGGTGTCGAGGGTGCCCTGGATGTCGGCCGCGCCGAGGCGGAGGAATGTGCCGTTGGTCGCGCCGGCGATGGTGAGGTCGGAGCCGGAGGCAATGGTGAGGCTATCGGAGACAATGGTGTAGGTGCCCGCGCCGGAGAGTTGCGAGACAGCGCCCGCGGTGAGCGTGGAGCCGGTGCCGCCGGCGAGGGTGAGCCCGACGCCGGAGGCATTCAGGTCGCCCGTGATGGCGAGGACGCCGGTGGCGTTGAGGGAGGTCGCGCGGGAGAAGTCGATCGGGCCGCCGGTGTTGAGCGTGAGACCGCCGGTGGTCGTCAGGGCGTCGAGGTCGAGCGTGAGGCCGCCGGTGGTGGCGATGTCGGCGGCGGTGAGGGCGAGGGTGCCGGTGCCGTTGGCACGGATCAGGCCCGTGCCGGCGGAGGTGCCGCCGCCGGCGCCCTGGAAGCGGAGGGTGGAGGCGTTGAGGGCGGCGAAGATGTCGCCCGCGCCGTTGTCGGCGATGGAGATGTTCGCGTCGGAGCGGAGGTTGACCTCGCCCGCGCGGACGCCCGCGAAGTCGGCCGCGGTGACGACGAACTCGCCGCCGAAGCCCTGGGCGGTGCCGAGGGTGAGGGCGTTCGCCTGGTTGTCGAGCGTGAGCGAGCCGGTAGCGCTGGTGCCGTCGGCGGCGCCGATGGCGGTGGCGTACTGGTCGAAGACGGCGGTGAGGGCACCGTTGCCGATGAGGCTGACGCTGGTGTCGCTCTCGAGGCGGAGGCCGGTGGCGCCGGCGGTGGCGAAGTCGTCGAGGTCGCTGGTCTGGACGGTGTCGGTGCCGGCGGTGCCGACGGTGAGGGCACCGGTCGCTTCGAAGGTGAGCTGGCTGAGGGCGACGCCGAGGGTGATCGTACCGAAGGTGAAGCGGGAACCGGCGAACTCGATCGAGCTGACGCCCGCGCCGGTGGTCAGGCTGGTGACGGCGAGCGTGCCGGCCGAGGAGATCCGCATGGCGTTGGTGTTGAAGGTGGCGTCGGCGAGCGTGACGCCCGTCGTGTTCTGGAACGCGACGGCGGTCGAGTCGAAGGTGCTCTGGCCCGAGATCGAGGCGATGTTGGCGTTAAACGAGGTCTGGCCCGCGGAGGTGACCGAGAAGTCAAAGCCGATGTCGTCACCGGCGGCGGTGGAGGTGATGGTCGCCGAGGTGCTCTGGCCGGCCAGGATGCCCGAGCCCGTGAGCGAAACGGTCTTGCCGCTGAGCAGGTTGAAGGTATCGCCGCCGATGCCGCTGGCGAGCGTCACCGCGCCGGTGGTGCCGAAGCTGTACGCGTCGGCATCGAAGCGGGACAGGTCGGCGAAGGTCAGCTCGAAGCCGCCCGCGCCGCTGGTTCCGATGTTCAGGTCGCGGTCGCGGGCGTCGAACGCGAGCGACGCGGCGTTGGACCCGGTGGAGCCGCGGACGGTGAAGTTCGGCCCGAGGATCGACAGGATGTTGCCGGCCGCGTTCTCGCCGATGGAGACCGTCGAATCGGTGCGGACCTCGAGGGTGCCGACATCGAAGAAGGCGATATCGGCCGCGGTGATGTTGTAGTCGGCCGCCGCGCCGTCGCCGATGCGGATGGAGCGGTCGACCGCGTCGAGCTGCAGCAGCGTTGCGGTGCCCGAGCCGGCCGAGGCGACCGAGCCCGCGACCCGCAGGCCCGAGACGGTCGGGAGGACGGTGTTGCCCGCGTCGTTCGTGATGAAGACAGAGCCGTCGGTCAGGAGCGTGAAGGTCGCGCCCGCGCCCGGCGTCAGCCGCCCGAGCTCGGCGGTGGTCAGGTTCACGCCGCTGCCGCTGGCCTCGCCCACGAAGATGTCGCCGGCGGTCGCGTCGAGCGTGAGGGCGGTGTAGTTGGCGATCGAGCCGGTGGGGTCGATATCGAGGTCGCCCAGCACGAGCGAGAGCGCGTCGGTGCCGTTGAGGTCGAGCGTCGCGTTGACATCGAGGAGATCGGCCGTGATCGACAGGTCGCCCGCGGTCGCGATGGTGCCGTTCAGCGTCAGGTCGACGCCCGACGCGTCGACCGCGCCCGAGAGCGTGCCGCCGGTCAGATCGAGCGTGAAGGCCCCGGCGTTGCCGGTGACCAGCACGCCGTTGTCGCCCGCGATCGTCGCGGAGTTGGTCGCGGTGACGGAGCCCAGGTCGGCCCCGAAGACGACCCGGCCGCCCGTCGCGCCGAGCGTGAGGTCCGCCAGCGAGAGCGTCGTCGCGCCGGTCGCGCCCGCGAGCGTGACATCGCCCGCGCGAGAGGTCGCCGCGAGCCCGGTCCCGCTCTCGATGACGCCGAAGACCGCGCCGCCGGTGTCATTGCCGACAAAGACGCTGTCGCCCGCGAGCGCGAGCGAGCCGAAGCTCAGCCGCAGCGTCGCCTCGGCGACATCGATCTCGGCCGTCGTCGGCGTGTCGCTGCCTTCGCCGTAGACGAGACCGATGCCGGCGTTGGTCGAGAGGCTCAGCAGGCCGGGGGCCGTGACGAGCGCCCCGCCCGAGACGACGAGGTCATCGAAGGTGAGCGCGAGCCCTGCGTCCGCGGCGTCGAGCCCGAGCACGCTGCTCAGCTCGCCGTTCGAGACCGTCACCACGGCGCCGCCGATGTCGGCCGTGCCGTCAAGCCCCGCGGCCCGCAGGTCGCCGAGGATGGTCAGGTCGAAGGCGGTGCCGGCGCCGTCGGACGCCTCGAACGCACCCGTGCCCGTGACGAGCGCCGAATTGACGCCTGTCGCGCCCAAGCTGAACGCCCGCTCGGCCCGCGCCGTATCGGCGTACACCCAGACCCCGCCCGCGCCCGAGGTCGCCCCGGTGATGTTCGTGCCGAACCGCAGCAGCCCGCCATCGAGCGCGTCGATGATCAGCGTGTCCTCGCTCAGTGCGAGCGCCGAGGTGGCGTCGAACGACAGGCCGGTCTGCGCGTCGAACACGAGCATCGATCCGCCGGCGAGAGCCGTGTAGAACGCGGCGTCTCCGTTGACCGCGATCGCCCCGCCGGTCGACTCGAACGCGAGCCCACCGAAGCCGGAGAGCAGCCCGAGGGCCGTCGCGTCGATGTCGGCGTTCGCCGAGGTGCCCGAGCCCAGGGCCAGGTCGCCCGCCGACCGCACGCGGACGGAGGCCCCGCCCGTGTTGATCGAGCCCGAGCCCGAGAGCTCCGCGCCCGCGATGCCCGAGATGTCGATCGTCAGGTCGCTCGCGCTCGCCAGGCCGATCGCGCCGTTCACCGTGAGCGTGCCGCCGTTCAGCGTGATCATCGCGGCGTCGCCGATGCCGTTCAGCGTGAGCGTCGCGCCGCCGTTCACCGTCAGCCCTGCGCCAGACGCGATCGTCAGCCCGCCGGTCAGCGTGCCGGAACTGGCGAGGGCGACAGTGTTCTCAATGGTCAGGGTGCCGCCGGCGGTCCAGCCCGCGGTGGGGTTGAAGCTGTTCGAGCCCGCACCGGTGGTGCCGCGCAGCGCGATCGCCCCGGCCGCGTTCAGCTCGAGCGTCTTGCTGGCGAGTGCGGCGAAGACGCTGCCGCTCGCGTTGTTGGCGATCGTCACGCCGGCGCCGGTCGAGCTGAGCGCCAAGCTGTTGAACGACCAGCCGCCGAGCGTGCCGGAGTTGATCGCGAAGCCCGCGCCGGTCCCGTCGCCCAGCCCGATCGACTGCGCCGTCGTGAAGCTGAGCGCGCCGGGCGTCACCGAGTCGCCGAGCGTGGGGATATTCGCGAAGGTGATCGCGCTCGTCGCGGCGACGGTGAGGTCCCGCACCGGGAGCCCGCTGCCGAGGCTGAAGAGCTGCACCTCGGCGCCCGTGAGCGAGAGGCGGCGACCGTTGAGGGCCGTGAAGAAGGTCCCGGCACCGTCGAGGATGGCGACCGTCGGCGTGCCGCCCGCCGGGGCGGTCGAGGTCACGGAGAGATCGCCGAAGACGAACTGATTGCCGGTGATGAGGGCCGTCGGGATGATGAGGTCCGCCCCCGCCCCGTCGCCGAGGAGGACGGTCTGCGGCGTGGTCAGCCGGATCGTCTGCCCGGCGGCACCGAACACGGCGCCCGGCGCGAGCGACAGCGAGATGCCGCCCGGCCCCGTTGCCGTCAGGTCGATCACATTCGCGGCGAGCGTCGCGTTGCCGTCGCCGGTCACGCTCACGGACGAGCCGCTCAACTGCAGCGTCTTGCCGGCGAAGGCCGCGAAGCTGTTGCTCGGGCCGGTCGAATCGGTGAGCGACACGGCCCCGTCCCGCGCCAGGGCGATCAGCGTGCCGAAGGTCAGGTCGCCGTTGAGCGTCGCGGTATCGAGGCTGAAGCCCGCGCCCGGAGCATCGGCGAGGCTGATGCCCTGCCCCGCGGCCGTCACGGTGAACGACAGCGTGCCGCCGGCTCCGGCGTCAAGGTTCAGGTTGTTCGTCAGGCTGAGCAGCGCGCCCTCGAGGAACAGCCCGCCGACGGTCAGCGTCTCGCCCGGGTTGGTCGCGATCGAGGTCGAGCCGATGTCCGAGATCAGCGAAAGCGTCGGCGTGCGGGCGCCGATTGTCGCCAGGATCTCGTTCGCCGGGCCATCGTTCAGCGTCACGCCGCCGGTGGTGGAGCGGAGCGTCAGGGCGCCGTTATCGAAGCGGATGCGGTTGAACAGGGCCTCGGAAATGTGGAAGACCGCCCCGCCCGGGTCGGTATCGCCGACATTCACGGCCTGCGCGGTCGTCAGCGAGACGACGCCGCCGGTGGCCGAGCCAAGATCACCGACGGTGAAGTTCAGCGTGAGCGAGCCCGCCGCTCCGGAAGAGGCCACCACCTCCAGCGAGCCGATCGGCAGCCCCGCGACGCCCGCGTCGCTCAGGAGCGCCGTCGTGCCGCTGACGCGGAGTGTCTTGCCCGTGCCGAAGGTCGAGGCGAAGACATCGCCCGCCGTGTTCACCACGCGCACGCCCGCGGCCGAGCTCGTCAGCCGCAGCTCGTTGAACGAGAGCTGCCCGATGGCGGCGGCGTCGAAGTCGAGCCCGCCCGCCGTCGCGCCGGTCACGCCGTACTCGATGTCGAGGGGCGTCGAGAACGACAGCGCCGAGCCGCCCGCGTTGACGGGGGCCGAGAGCGTCAGCCCGCTCGCCGTGGTGAGGAAGAGGTCCGACCCGCCGGAGCTGACACCGTTCACCGTCCCGAAGGAGACGCCCGCGATGCTCGCGGAGGTCGAGTCGATCGTGGTGCCGGCCCCGCCGAGGGAGAGCCGTGTGACGCCCTGGCCCGACACATTCAGGTTGGACGCGGAAACGCTGAGGGGATTGCCGTCGGCGCCGATCGTGCCGCCGAGGGCGTTCGTCTGCCGGGCCACGACGCGGCTGGCGGTGATCGTCGCGCCGCTCGCGGTGAGGATCGAGTTGCCGTTGCCGCTGCGGGTGGCGAGGTTCTCGAGCAGCACGCCGCCGGTCGCGTTGATGTTGCCCGCCGTGATCGCCCCGCCGCGCTGCGAGCCGTCCCAGCCCGTGCCGATCTGCAGCACGGCGTTCGCCGCGGTGATCGTGGTGTTCGCGTCGAACGAGATCGTCGCGTCGCCCGCGTCGCGGTTGGTCACGCGGGCGATCGAGCCGTCGGCGAGGTCGTAGTTGGCCCGGGCGATGAAGCTGCCCGTGCCCAGGTTGATCGAGAGCGACGCCGGCGAGCCCGCGGGATCGAGCCCGATCGACCGCAGCGCCCGCAGGTCGAGGGCGCTCGACGCGCCGGTGATGCTGATCGCCGCCCCGCCGCCGAAGAGGATGTCGTTCTCCGCCCGCAGGATCACATCGCCGAGCGCGAGCAGGCCGTTGAGCTGTCCGTCGGTCAGCACGCTCGTCAGGTCGTCGGCGAAGCCGAGGTCCGCCCCGCCGTCGGTGACGGAGGGATCGAGGAAGTCGTCGATGTTCGTCGCGGTCGCCTCGTTCGTGAGGACGGAGTCGTCCACGATCAGGATGTTCTTGGGGTCGAGGAGCAGCGTGCCCCGCGCGCCCTGCGCCGAGACATCCACATCGCCCTGGAACCCCAGCCACC
Source organism: uncultured Phycisphaeraceae bacterium (assembly GCA_964615815.1). Lineage (GTDB taxonomy): Bacteria > Planctomycetota > Phycisphaerae > Phycisphaerales > UBA1924 > DAIQNV01. The sequence goes on from CAZTQV010000015.1 coordinate 15,915, forward strand.
GCTTGCCTGAGACCTCGACGAAGCCGCCCGACCCGCGCTCGGCCGTGGCGTCGATCTCCCCGCGGAAGAGCGTCGCCCCGTCCGACCACACGATCGCCTCGCCGGCGTGCCCCGCGCCCGTCGCGCTCACATCGATGCGCGAGCCCTCGTCCACCGCGGTCTTCTGCGCGGTGCGCAGCGTGCCGGTGCCCTGCACCTCGCCGCCGACGCGGACCACGCCGCCGTCGAACCCGCCCACGCCCGAGGCGTCGATCTCCGCCCCGCGCAGGGCGACCGTCCCGCCGGTGATCTCAACGGTGCCGCCCGCGCCCATCCCCGTCCCAATGCCCGACGCGTCGATGCGCCCCTGCACCGTCACCAGGCTCGCGTCCCCGCCCTCGATCCGCACGACCGACCCGCGCACGCTCGAGCCCTGACGCAGCGCGAGCGCGAAGTGGTCGCCCGCACCCATGTTGACCACGCCCGACCCCGCGTCGATCGTGCCGCTGTTCTCAACCGAGCCCGCCGGCCCCCCGCTCCGCTCTGTCACCTTCGCGAAGACATGGCCCGTCCGCTCGCCGATGAGCACCCCGTCGCCCGCGGCCAGCGTGATCAGCCCGTCCGGCGCCACGATCGAGCCGAAGTTGGCCACCCGCTGACCAAGAAGGTGCACGCCCTCCGCGCCCGCGATCGAGCCGTGGTTGACGACCTCACCCGACAGATCGGTGAACCGGTTGATCCCGGCAACGAAGTCCTCGTTGCTGATCCGCCCCGCCGCCGCGAAGAGGTTGCCGACATTGATGACCGAGTTCGCCCCGAAGATCACGCCCGCCGGGTTCACGAAGTAGACCGACCCGTTCGCGTTGATCGACCCGTCGATGAAGCTGGGCGTCGCGCCGTCGATCCGGTTCAGCACCCGGCTCGAAGCGCCGGGCTGCACGAAGGTCACGCTCTCGTTCGAGCCGAGGTTGAAGCTCTGGTAGTTGATGATCGCCGTCTGGCTCGTCGTGATTGTCGTGCGCGCACCGTCCCTGTGGAAGGACGCCGAGCCGTGAACGACCTGCTCGCCCTGTGGGCCGGCCAGGGCCGGCACGCTGACCACGGCCGCCACCGACCCCGCGAGGAGCAGACCCCGTCCGCCCGACACACGCTCTCCACGCCGATGAGACATCGAAGCCCCCCGCCCGCCAACTCCCAGCGGGCCTCAGTTCTCGGTCCTCGGGCCGTTCCCCGGCCCGCTCCCTCGCGCCGTCACCTCAAACAGTGACGGCCACTCAACTTACCGCGCATTTGCCCCAGTTAATAGACAAGAGTGAACAGAAGGTGGACCCGGGAGTCCCCCTCCTGCACCGAATCGTCACCAAGCCCGCTCAATTCATCCAGAACGATGCCCCAGTCCGCCCGGAAACTCATATTCCGGAGAAACTGCACCTCAATACCCACGCCCGTGCTCACCAGCGAGTCACCCTGCTCGAACGCCAGCGGCTGCGAGATGTACGACCGACCGAAGTCGACGAACGCCTTCAGGATCAGGTCCCAGTCCGGGCTCCCGTACACCTGCTGCGGAGCCACCCGGAACGGCCGCCCGAACACCGTCGGCGGCTCCGCATCGATCTCGAGCGCCCGCGGCAGGTGGAACCGGTACTCGATGCTCCCGTTGAACACCGTGTCGCCCGCCACCCGGCTTTCCGGGTACCCCCGCACCGTGAACAGGCCGCCGATCACGCCCTCCGCGTTCGGGATCAGCCGCTGGTTGAACCCGTGCTGCCCGCTGAACCGGAACGCCAGCTCGTGCGCCAGCGTCGAGGTCCGGGGCGTCGAGGGGTCGTACCACCCACGCCCGAAGAGGATCGGCTCCAGGTACACGCTCGCGCTCATGTCGAAGTTCGCCACCAGCCACTCGCCCTCGGGGTTCAAGCGGCCCAGGTCCTGCAGCCCCGCCGGCTGCGCGTTGGTCAGGTGGTTCTCCGTCCACTCGAGCGACGCCTGCGCAAAGAAGTTCGACCACTCCCCCGCCCGCTCCGCCCGCGCACCGACGCGGGGCAGGAAGATCGCCTCCTCGCCCACGCTCTCCCCGCCAAGCGCGAAGTTCGTCACTTGGATCCACTGGTACCGCATGCCCGCGAAGACATCGATGAACAGCTCGTCGTGCTGGTACGCCGTGTACGACAGCTCCGCGTTCCAGAACCAGCTCTGCCCCTCGAACCGCTCGTTCGCCGACCCCACATCCGAAGCGTTGAACTCGTTCCACCCGCCCGAGATCCGCCCCTTCAGCCGCGTCGACCCGAAGAGCGGCCGCTCGTACGACGCCACCACCGCGTTCGCATCGCTGAACTCCGAGGTCGTGTAATCGACCGTCAGGATGTCGTCCGCACCCGTGAACTGGTTGTGCACGAAGCCGAACCGCTGGCGGAACTCCCCCGTGCTCTCCGTCCCCGTGTTGCTCAGCTGCGTGAAGATCGACCAGGGCTTGTCCTCGCGAACGATGTACTGCACCTCGGCCTCGAACGACTCGAGCCCCGGCGCGATCGCCACATCCACCCGCCGCCCCGGGTGCCGGCTCAGCCGCCGCGCGTAGTCGTTCAGCACATCCTCCCGCAGCAGGTCCCGCCGCTCCGCCTCGGCCTTCGCCGCCTCCTCCGCCCGCTCCTCGGCCACCCGCCGCTCGCCCGAGATCTCGGCCTTCAACGCATCCAGCAGCCGATCAGACCGCTCCGGCCCCGCGCGGTCCTCAGGAAGATCCACCGGGGCCGCATCGTCAACCGCGACCGCTCCAGCGTCCTCCTCCGCCCCCACCTCCGGCGCGACATACGGCTTGAGCGGCGACCGCTCCCGGATCCGCCGGTGCTTCGGGTTGTCGATCCGCTCGTCCAGCGCGATCCGGTCCCCCGTCGCGCTCGACCCCACCCGCGTCACGATCGAGGTGTAGATATCGATCGGCAGCACACCCGTCTGCCCGTCCCGCAGATCACGGAACCCCGTCGGGTCCCGCTCGATCGCCTGCCGAGACGGCTCCGTGTACACGCCGATCAGCCCGTCATCCCCGAGCTCCCGCACTAGCGTCTCCGCGATCGCCGCGATCGCCGAGGCGTGCAGCGTCACCGGGCCATCCGACCCGATCTCCGACACCCGCACCGCCTCCACCGGCGTGTACGCCCGCGGCGCGATGTACCCCTCCGGCGTCCGCGTCAGCATCACCACCGCGTCCGAAAGCTCGCCCAAAGGCGGGTGCTGCGGATGCTCGCGCACATACCCCAGCTCCACCCCCGTCACCTCGAACCCCGGCCCATCCTCCGGCCCCGGCTCGAGAGGAGGCAAAGGCGGCCCCGCGTCCGGCTCACGCTCAACAATCCCTTCGCCACCCACCGCCGCCGCCGGCTCCGCGACCTCCGGCTCCGGCAGCGCGATCTCCAGCCGCAGACGCTTGCTGAGCACGCGCCGATCCACCCACCGCCCATCGACAAACGCGATATGCGACGGATCGGGCCGCACCACCGCATCCGCCAAGCCCCGCGACCGCACCGACCGCTCGAGCTGCGCGATGAGCGCCTCCAGCCCCGCCGGCGTGATCCCCGCCGCGTCGCCCGACACGAGCTCGAACACCCGAAGCCGCCGCACCGCACCGTCCACCCCCGGCGCATCGAACACACCGCCCGACTGCGCCAGCTCCACCTCGTCGTACAAGACCTCGCGCAGCGACGGCGCCCCCTCCGCCTCGCCCGCACCACCCGCGTACTTCAGCTCGAGCCGCGACACCGGGAACACCGCCCCGCCCGACTCCGGCTGCGCAACCACCCCCGCCGAAGCCACCGACCCCACACCGCCCACCGCCACCACGCCACCGACCCCACCGACCGACAGCGCCGCCCCCGCAACGCCCGCGAGCACCCGTCCAGCAAACACTCTCATCTCCGACCTCCCCCCGGGCACGCTCCGCGCACCCCGCACGACCGACCGCTCGCGAGCCGAAGCCTCGCCTGACCAGCACAATCCCCAGCGTACAGCAATCCTCATCGCCCACCCCCAGCCCCACCGCCAACCCCACCACCGGACCCGTTCAAACTCACCAGCGGCGCCGAAGCCAGCGCCTCCGACAACCGAACCGCCAGCGGCCGCCGCACACCCTGCCCGCCCGTCCCGAACGCCAGACGCACACCCACATCCGCATACCCGTCCCGACGCACACGCCGGTCCATCTCCCGCGCCTCATCCACACCCAAAGAAGGCGGGCTCAGCGCCGACCCCCCGACCACCCGCACCCTGACCGCACCCGCCCGGATCGCCTCCGTCACCCCCTCGGCATCCACACCACCAACCGCCCCCTCGTCCCCCCGCGCCGCGTCCGAGCCCTCGCCGTACTCCGCGACGAACTCCGCCACATTCCCCACGATGTTCGCAAACGCCTCCCCGCTCGACCGAGCCCCACCCGCCCGAAGCCACAGCACCCCGTCGTCATGCTGGTAGGTCTCCGCATCGCGGTCCCCCGGCACCTCCTCCGACCGCGCCAGGAAGATCCCCTCGTCGGGCCACTCCACAAGCTTCTGCGGGTCCGCGTCGATGATCCCCCGCACCCGGTCCCGCTGCTCCGCGAAGGTCAGGTCCCGCAGGTTCCACGCCGTGACATCCGCATCCGCGTCCTCCGCCCGCGCCGCCGCCCACTCCGCCGCCGTCGGCAGCCGGCAACCGAGCGCCCGCGCCACGCCGAGCGCCGCCGCCCGCGACACGCGGTTCAGAGGGCTCGATCCATCGGGCTTCGCCGCGTCGCCAGTGCCGAGCGTCACCGCCTCCGACCCATCGCGAAGCCACGCCCCCGCCACCATGGGCGACCGCCCGCCCTCGCCATCCTCCCACGCCCAGGTCCGCGGACCCACCCGCGGATCCACGCCGCCCCAGTCCTCGGGCAACATCGCCAGCAACCCGGCCCGCGCCCGCGTATCCGCCAGCACCACGCCGAGAACGCCCGCCCCCAGCTCGTGCTCACCCACGAACGCCGGCTCGCCACCGTCCGGCGTCACCGCGCGGAAGGTCAGCTCCGCCGAGCCGTCCGGCGAGCGATACCGAAGCCGCCCGTCCGCCAGCTGCTCCCCCGCCCAACCCATCCGCCCCGGCCCCACGCTCGCCGGCTCGAGAGGCGGGGCCGAATCCCCCGCCTCCGAAAGCTCCGCCCGCACCCGCTCGCTCGCCGCCACCCCCGCCGCAGAAGCCGCCGCCTCCACGACCCCCCAAGCAGGCTGAGCCATCGCCCGCACACCCTCGTCCGGCGTGCGCACCACCGCCGCCTCCCGCACCCGCGCCGCCAGCTCCAGCAACGCCACATCGTGCCGCAGCCCCGCCGGCAACCCCTCGACCGACACCCCCATCGCCCCACGCAGCACGGCGACCGACGCCAGCTGATCCCGCGTCGCGCAGTTCCCAGCCGCCGCAACCCAAAGCGTCCGTCGCCCCGCCGCCAGCTCCCCGTTCACCGTTGCCGCACGCCCGCCCTCGCCGATCACCGACGCCTCGGCCCCGATCCGCTGCGACGCCGCGTGCGCATCCGCCAGCAGCCCCGGCTCCACCCGATCGCTCAGCTCCACCACCCGCCGCCACGCCGCCAGCCCCACCGGGAACGCGTCCCGCGACGCGACCGCGACCAAGCCGACCACATCCTCCGAAGCCCGCGTGTCCGCGATCCGGTCCGCCATCGCGAGCAGGGGCGCCACCGCACGCGACACCCGCTCATCCCCCATCGCCCCCGAATTCTCCCACCGCCCGATCAGCTGCGCCGCCGTCGGCCCGTCCCCGCCCGGCCGCTCGGTGATGGGCCGACCCGCCTCCAGCCAACGCGACACGACAACGAGGTCGCCCGCCATCTCCGCAAGCTCCGCCCCGCGTGCCTGCGCCCCCGCCACCGCGTCGATCACGCCCGGGCCCGTCGCGCGCGCAAACGCCGACCCGTCCCACCCCGCCGCCTCGATCGCCCGCCCCAGCGCCGCGTCCGCCCCGGAGCGCCAAGCCGCGCGGAACGCCCCGAGATCCACCGCAGCCCCGTCCGCCGCGGGCCACGCCGGTGCGTCAAGCCGCTCCTCGATCCCGATCAGCCCCGCCCGCAGCGACTCCGCCGCGGACCGCAGCGGCGCCGGATCGCTCGACCCCGCCACCCGTCCCGCCAGCTCATCGCGAAGCCGCACCCACGCCCCGTCCACCGCCGCGAACCCGCTCTGCGAGATCTCGTCGGGCAAACCCGCGAAGTACTCCTCGACAGACCCCGCCAGCTCCGCGCCGAGCGCGTTGATCTCCCCCCGGACCGCCCGCAGCATCGCCGCGACCGCGTCGGTCCCCGCCTCCACCTCGCCCCGCGTCGCGTTGCCCCAGCCCAGCCCCTCCAGCTCCTCCCAGTCCGACCGCACCCGCTCGACCCGCTGCCCAAGCCGCTCCAGCCGCGGCGCCACCGTCTGGTCCGCCCCCCACTGCTCGCGAAGCGACGCGAGCTGCCCCACCGCCGACGCCAGCGACTCATCAAACGAAGCGCCCCGCCGCGGATCGAGCGCCGGGTCCAGCTCCGCGTACCGCGGGTCCGAAGCCTCCGCCAGCCACCGCCGCACGCCCTCGACCGAGTCGATCGGCGTCCCCGCCCGGTGCACCGAGCTCCCCGCCTCGAACGCCGCCCGGTCCACGCCCCCCCACCGCTCGTCCAAAAAAGCCAGGAGATCCCGCGCCGCCGAAGCCGCCGAAGCCCACCCCGCCCGCACCCGCTCCAGGTCACCAAGCCCCGACATCGACCCAAGCGACGCCGCGATATCCCGCCGCGCCAGCTCCGGCAGCCCCGACAGCGCCGAATCGCCGGACTCCGCCCCCGCCTTCGCCGCCGCCCGGATCGCCCGCAGGTCCGCCGCCACCTGCTCCGCCGCCGCACCCGCACCGGCGATCGCCGCCGCCGCCTCCAGCCGCTCCGCCCCGTTCCCGTTCGCCAGCCGATCCACCGGCCCCTCGAACGCCGCCGCCTGTGCCGTCAGCCCGAGCGTCCGCATCTCCGAAGCCAGCGCCTCGATCGACTCCGCCGCGTCCCACCCGTCGGGCGACAACATCGACGCGATCCGCCGCGATGCCTCCCGCCCCCGCTCCACCTTCGCCCGCGTCTCCGCGCGCGAGAACACCTCCGCGTGCTCACCCGCCCGCACCTGCTCGGCGAGCTGCATCGCCGTCCGCGTCCGCGGCGGATCATCGAACACCCGAAACGGATCCAGCGCCTCCGCCCCCACCTTCTCGAGCTCGTCCGCCACCGCGATCAGGTGCGCATCCCCCGTCGCCCGAAGCGCCCCCGTCCGCTGCGCCAGCACCGAAAGCCAAGCGTCCGCGTCCGCGCACCACGCCGCGAACGCCTCCACCGTCGGCCCGCCCACCCGCGGCGCCGGGGCAACCGCCGCCGCGCCCGTGTCCGTCTCCGCCTGCGAAACCTCCGCCCCATCCCCGCTGGCGGCACTCGACCCATTCCCCCCGCCCAGCACCATCACCGCAATCAGGATCCCCGCCAGCACCACCGCCGCGACGACAATCCCGACGATCACCCCCTTCGACATCCCGCCCGAAGACCCCGACGACCCGCCCGAGCTCCCCCCACCACCGGTCGCCGCCCGCGCCAGCTGCGCGATCCGATCCGCGCTCGCCGCGATGTACCCCGGGTCGTGCTCCAAGACCTGCCCCCGCCGCCCGCGCTCAATCAGCTCCTCCGCGTGCTTACGAAACTCACCATCGATCGTGTACGGGATCGCCGTCGTCAGAGGCAGCGCCTCCTCATTCTGCTGCAAACACGCCAGCTGCCCCGGCCCCGGCTCCCCCACGATGATGTCCGTCCACGCCCGCCCCTCCGCCGTGATGCACAACACCGGCGCCAGCGGGTCCAGCTCCGAAGTCACCAGCCGCAGCCAAAGCCCCCACTCCTCACCCAGCTCACCCGACACCCGCGGCACACGCAGCATCTGCGGCCGCGTGTCCATCGTCCGAGACCGCGTCCCCGACTCGCCCCGCGTCGGCTGCCGATAGCTCGAAAAGTCCCGCTCCAGCTGGTACAGCACCCGCACCAGCCCCTCCCGGTCCGGCCCCAGCGCCTCCCGGTCCGCCAGCCGCGACACCGCCGCCGGCGGAGGCAACGGCTCCGTCAAAACCCGCCCCGCCCGGTCCGCCTCCCGCCGAAGCTCCGTCCGCGCCGCATCGACCAGCGAGATCACCGTCCCCGCGCTCTCCGCCGCCCGGCACTCGTCCTCCAGCTGCCGAAGCCGAGGCAGCACCCGCTCCGTCACAAACCGCAGCGGCAGCCCCTCCGTCTGCGCCGCCAGGATCATCGGGTACTTCCGCCGCCCCTTCCCGTCGCTCGAGCTCCAGATCCGCCCCACGACCAGCCCGTCCGGCCCCCGCCACACAAACGCGTGGTCGAACCCCTCCGCCCGCCGCGCAGGATCCAGATTGTCCCAGGTCCCAGAGTCGATATTCCCCGCGATGCCCTCGCTATAGAGCGCCCGCTTCACCGCGACCAGCCGGTCCGTCTCCACGCCGAGATCATCGATGTGGTCGTTCCAACCAGGGTGCTTGCCGAAAGCCGCGAGGCTCAGCCGCGTCCCGAGGTCGATGATCGTGCTGCCCGTGCGTCGCGCCATCGCTCACTTCTCCGCCGGACGCGAGCGCCGGCACACCCCGATCTCCGATCAGGGCGTTCACACCCGGACCACCAACCTCAGTTCGCAGGCCAGTTCGCCGCCGAGGGCCACCGGTCCGGCGCCGGCATCGGCCGGTTGAAACGAACGCCAACGGAGTACACCACCGGGCTCCCGTTCACCATGAGCGCGTTCCCCTGCGCATCCTCCAGCGGAAGATCCAGCTTCCACACATCCGCGTAGTCCCGCGTCAAAGCCGCGTTCCGCGTCGGGTCAAGCGGGGCCGCCCCCGGCGCCCGCATCGCCGCCAGACCGCCCCAGTCCGCGGGCAACCGCGCGAACACCACGAACGGCGTGTCCGCCTGCAGGCTGAACGCCAGACGCACCAACGCACGCTGCGGAACCTCAAAGCTCGCCTGCGTCCGCGCCTGCCCGATATCACTCTGCGACCGCGGCCGCCCCTCGAGCGTCACCGGCGTCGCGCCCTCCTGCACCTGCAGGTAGCGGTACTCCGAAGCCGTCGCCATGTCCGTCTGCACGCCCAGCGGCAGCACCACGAACTCCCAGCGAAGCGGCTCCTCGCCCTCGAACAGCCCCGCGACCACGCCGAGCCGATCGATCCACGCCCGGTCGCTCCCGCGATCCGACACGCGCTGCCCGCGCAGCTTCTCCAGCTCCTCGCGCACCGCGTCCGGCACCGGCCCGTACACCCCGTCGCCGATTGTGTCCCCCTTCGCCGCCGCGTCGTTCGCGCCGGTCACCAGCAGCGACACTCGCTCCAGCGCCCGGTTCATCTCGTCCGCCGTCAGCGTCCGCTGCGCATCGATGCACAGGGGGAACCCGCGAGACTCGGTCACCAGCGCATCACGCGCCACGCGAGCTTCCTCCAGCGAGTTCTTCGCCAGAAGCCGCAGCCCGCCGATCAGCACGCTCGACCAGTACGACTCGCCCGGCGCCTTCGCCTCGGGGCTGAACACCAGCAGGTAATCAGCCTCGAAGTCACGCGCAACCGTCCCCAGGATCACCTCTCGGGCCCCGCGCACCGTGTCCGGCAGATCGCCGAACGACCGCAGGCAGCTGTTCGCGTCATCCCGGTACCGCCCGTCCCCGAGCTTGGAGGCGTCCGGCGGCAACGCCGCCAGCACCTCCGCCACACCCGGCGTCGAGGTCCGCAGGTTCTCCGGCACCGCACGCAGCGCCGCCTGCATCGCGTCCGACAACGCACGCAAGGCATCCATCGTCCGCGGAACGCTCAGCTGGTTCAGCGACCGCTGGTAGTCCACCCAGCTCGGCGGCACATCGAACGACGCCTCCGCGATCACATCCTCCGTCCAGTACCGCGCGTACGCCTGCAGGTACCGGTCCGCCCGACCCGCGATCTCGGTCAGGCTCTGGCTCAAGCGCGCCACATCCAGCACCGACGGATCGTTCGCCGAGGCGTCCCGCCCCTCGTTGGCCGCGATCGCCCGGATCGCCCCGTACGCCGCCAGGACCTCCGCCGCCGCCCCGGGATGGAACGCGTTGTCGAAGTTCCCACCGGTCATCCGGCTCCCCGGCACCGTCGGCTTCGAGACGGGAATCATCCCCTCCGCACGACGCGCCACCCACTGCGCCATGTCCGCCTGCGCCATCAGCCGCATCGCGTGCTCGGCCAGGTCACGGTTCAGACGCCGCTGCGCAACCCGCACGGCCCGCTCGCTCACCTCGCGACCGGTCACGAACGCCGCCGCCGCGCCGCCCTGGTCCGAAGCCCGACGGATCGCCGCCCGGGCCTCATCGACCAGTCGCCCGATCCGCTCGGCCTCCGAACCCACCTGGTCGAGCTCGGGCGTCGGTGCCGCCGCCGTCAAGAGGCGGTCCGCCGCCTCGTACATCGCAAAGCGGAGCTGGTACCCACGCTGGTCCGTCGTCGCCGACGCCGGCGTATCGATCACGCTCTCCCGAAGGCTCGCGAGCGTCCGCTCGATCTCGCCCATCCGGGCCGTCACATCATCCGCCAACGCCGCCTTGCCCGCCTCCAGCCGCTCGCGAAGCGACCGCAGCAGCGCAAGGTCCTCGTCATCGCCCCGAGCATCGGCGCCCGGCAGCGCCGCCAAAAGCGCGTCGTACTGCCCGTTCGCCTCCTCGAGGACGCTCGTCCGCGCCCGCCGGTTCAATTCCGCGTTCGAGGGCAGCCGCCCGCCCGACGAATCGAACTGCGCGTTCAGCCGCTCGATCCCCGTGTCCAGGTCCGCCTTCGCCGCCCGCACCCGGGCCATCGCCGCCGACCACGCCGTCAGCGCCTCGTTGAACTGCGCCCCGGTCTGCACCCCCACCGTCCCCGCCATGCCCGACCGCCGCGCCAGATCCTCCTCAGCCTGCAGGAAGCTCTCCGCCGCCGTCTGCACGAACACGATGTCGCCCAGCACCGTCCCGGGCCGGTCCGCCCCGGTCTTCCAATACTCGACGAACGCCGACACCCCGCGATCCACCGCCCGGCCCGCGTCGTCCGACCCCGCCTCCGCCACCGCCGGGGGCCAGCTCGACCCCAGCTTCGCGTAGGTCGCCTCCAGCACGCCCTGCAGCGGGCCCTGGTGGCTCTTCGCAAACTCCTCGTACCCGTCCGCGTCCGAGCTCTTCAGAACGAACGCGTACAGAGGATCAAGCCGCAGGGGCGGCCCATCGCTCAAAAGCCCCGAACCCGAACCCGCCCGCGCCGCCGTCTCCAGCCGCACGAGCTGCTCGAGCGCCCCCGTCGCGTCCGGCCCCCACCCCGAGGCCCCGACATTCCCGAGCCGCCCACGCGCCCGCTCGATCGCCGGCCCCAGCACCCCCACCTCAAAGAGCGCCCGCTGCGCATCCGCCTGCTTCTCGAACGGGTTGTCCAGGAACAGCGTCATCGGCATGAAGATCAACGGCACATTCACCGGCCGATCCACCTGCGCCCGAGCCTCCACCTGCAGGTCCACCGCGGACAGCGTCCGCTTGTCCCCGCCCGAGACCAGCTCCACCTGCGTCCCGCCCGCGTACTCCGTCACACCGCCACGCTCGTAGATCAGCGTGATCGAGTCCCCGTTATCAACCGAGATCTCGTCCCGCACCGCCGACCAGAACCCCTGGCTGTCCAGGATGCCCCGCTTCAGCGTCCCCTGCCCCAACACCGTGAACAGCAGCGCCAGCAGGATCACCACGAAGCCGCCGCCGATCCCGATCAGCTGCCGCTGCCGCTTCACCTGCTTCGTGTTCGCCGCCCGCGTCACCAGACCCCGCTCACGGAACACCTTGTCCATGAACAGGTCCTTGAGGAAGTAGCTGATGTCCCGGGGCTTCAAGAACCCCGACTCCGGCAGCTTCCCCACATCGACGCCCAGCGCCTCCGCCAGGTCCGCGTCAAGCGGCTCGCCCTGCCGCATCGAGCTCGTGAAGTAGATCCCCCGCAGGAACAGCGGCTTCTGGCTCCACTCTCCCGCGACGAACACCATCTCCAGGTACCGCCGCAAACGCGGCCCGATCTTCGCGATCGCATCCGGGAACGCGTACAGCGCATCCACCTCGTCCAGCTTCGTGCTCGACTCGTCCCGCTTCGGCGCCGGGTCCACCATCAGGCCGAGCCGCTTCCGCTCCAGCCGGTCGCACACCGTCGCCAGGTGCTTCTCGACCTCCTCCGGCTTGAAGGGAGTATCCAGCGGGTTCGGGTTGCTCCACCCCAGCATCTGGTGCTGCAGCACCGGGTCCGTCAGGTCCTCGAAGAACTCGCGGAACCCGTTGATCAGGTCCGACTTCGTGATGATCACGAACACCGGGAACCGCACGCCGAGCGACCGCTGGATCGCGTCCAGCTGCTCGGCGATCTTCCCACCCTTCGCCTCGATCTCGTTCGCCGAGTCCTTGATCAACGAATCCGCCGGGATCACCAGCAGCATCCCGTTGATCGGGCAGTTCGGACGCACCTGCCGCAGCAGACGCAGGAACTCCTTCCACTCGTTCGTCGCCCCGGGAACAACCTCCTCGAACATCAGCCGCCCGGCCGTGTCGAGGATCACCGCGTGGTTCGTAAACCACCAGTTCATGTTCAAGGTGCCGCCCGCACCCTGCAACTGGTCCTGCAGCCCCGGCGGGAACCCCACATTGCAGTGCCGCACCGCCTCGGTCTTGCCCGACCCCGGCTCCCCGACCAGCGCGTACCACGGCACGCTGTAGATGTCCTTCCCGTGGTCCTTGAAGGTCGCGATCCCCTCCTCGAACTTCCGCCGCAGGTCATCCAGCCGCGCCCGCGCCGCCGGGTCGTTGACCGCCGACGGCGCCGCCGAGCTGTTCTCCCGAAGCTTCTGCAGGAACGGCGTGCTCCGCCCCTTGTCCATCCGCTTCAGGATGTACCGGTACCCCACCAGGCTCCCCGCCACCAGCGCCATCGCCACGAACAGGATGTACGACACCGGAGGCCCGGGCCACCCGAAGTGCAGGATCGCGAACAGCCCGCCCCCGGACATCACGAAGATCGCCGCCTTCACCGGAGTCGGAAGATTCAGAAACAGGTTCATCCCGGATTCCTTCGCCGCTCACAGCCGGTCCCACCGGCCCACACTCGTCCCGATCACACACCCCAACCCAAACCGTCACGCCAGCAGGCGGGTCCTCACCCGCCCCCGCCCTCCGCAGTCCGCTCGATATCCCCGAGCGCCCCGCTCAGATCGCCCGACGCCGACCCGTACATCACCGCGTTCCCGATCAAGACCACAAGCCCGATCACCACCAGCGCGATCACCAGCCCCAGCAGACCACGCGAAGCCGGCTGGATCAGGTCGCTCGTGTCCACATGCTCGTACGCCTCGGGCACGATCCGCGCCGACTGCTCCGTCTCCATCCGCTTGCGAAGACGAGCCGCCACCTCCATCGTCTTCTTCTTCAGATACTCCTTCTGCCCCACATACATCCCCATGAACCCCAGCCCAAGGCAGGTGTAATACACCTCCAGCCGGTCCGTCGCCGACTCGCTCTGGTCCTTCAAGGTCTCATCAAGCAGGTCAAAGAACTCCTCGTCACCCGCCAGCTTGTCCCGCTCGTGCGCCAGCTCCCGCCAGTCCCGCGCAAAGTGAAGCTGGCTCTCCTTGATCATGAAGTCGATGAAGTAAATCAGCGGCAGCTCGATCTTGCTGAAGTTCTCCGCCAGCAAAGGATCCGAGTTCGCCTTCCCCTTCGCCTCCGACAAAATCGCCTCGATGTCCGCCCGCACCGCCGCCGGCTCCAGGTCCACACCACGACGCGCCGACCGGTTCAGCCGGCACACATACTGGAACACCGGTTCGCACACTTCCGCAAGCTTCATGCTCTCGCCCTTACACGCGCCGACACACCACGCGATCCATCCTCAACCGGCCAACACCAGCCCCGACCGCTCAAGCCAAGCACTCAACCCAAGCACTTAACCCGGAACCGTCATGTACAACGACGCATCTTCGATCGCACCCGGCTCCGCACCGCTGAAGCTGATCGCCATCGACCGCTCCGACTTGATCGTCTCCCACATCCGCTCCGCCTCCGTCCGCTTCAGGCGGAAGTAGTGCAGCCCCACCTGGCTCGGAAGCTGCAACGGCGGATGCCGCTCCTCGTCAAGCGGCACACCACGCACCCGCGCCGCCGACATGCTCTCCGCCATCACGCGGAAACGAGCCCCGTCCTCCACCAACGCCGCCAGCTTCCGCGGGTCCAGCGAACTCTTGATGCCAAGGAAGTACTCGTTCGGCCGGCTCAGGTGCTCCTCGCTCAGGGTCGCCACCAGCAGACCCTCCTCCCGCACCGCGAACGGCGTCTTCATCCAGGTCGCCGTCCCCTCCGCCTGCAAGAGCTCCCGGATCGACCCGCACAGCTCCTCGAACACCTCCCCCACCGCCTCGTGGTCATACGCCGCCGCGTTCCACGCGTCGCGGTCCGGCTGCAACGCCGCAAGCTCCCCGAGCAGCCCGCGCAGCTCGAGGTACACCTCGAAGGGCGTCACGCCCCCCGGCGCACCCAGAAGCGAAGAAAGCCGCCCCGCGCCACGGTTCAATGTCTGCAATCTCAGCATCTGCTGCACCTGCACCCCACGCAGGTTGTCCACCGCAAACCCAGCCCGCGTCAGCTGCACCACCGTCTCCGTCCGCGCGCTCTCCACCCGGTTCGCCAGGTCACGGATCTGCTCCCGCAAAGCCGCCGAACCGCTGATCCACAAACAAGGCGGCACAAAGGTCCGCTCCAGCCGGGGCAACCCCGACTCCTCGCCCGCCGCGTGCACCACCCGGAGCAACGGCAAGACTTCGAGGTCCGCCCGGTCATCCACCTCCAGGATCAGCAACCGCGCGTTCACCTTCCGCACCAGCACCGTCTGGCTGTTCTCACCCGAGTTCTCGTCGTACGAGTCCAGCTCCTCCACCCGGTACCGCCGCTTGATCCGCCAGTCCGTCTCCCCGATCGCCAGCGAGTTCCCCCGCGTCGAGTAGTACAGCGGCACACCCAGCGCCACCGTCAGGGGCTTCGTCGACGCGTTGAACGCCTCGGAGAGATCGAGCGCCGGCAGGTCCGCGCTCCCCGGCGCATCCACCTCCAGCCCGCTCGGCATCACCACCCGCAAACGGTCGAACCGCACCCGAAGGTTGTCGAGCTCGTCCGTGCTCAGCTTGCTCTCCACCACCCCGAACGGGTACGGCATCACCAGCCGCCGCTCCGAGCCCGACCGCTCCATCAACTGACGCTGCATCGTCTGGAGATGGTGCGGCTGAAGGAACAGCCCCTCGTGCCAGTGAACCTCGAGCGTCATCCGACTGCCTCCTCGCGCGCCCAAAGCGCGGTCACGAACGCATCAACCCCTCGGCGAACGACGCCATCGATCGCATCGTCTCACCCGTCACCGTCGCCTCGTCCATCTGACCGGCAAGCTCGCGGTACTTCCGCCAGCACGCCACATCCGCGCTCTCCCCGAGCCCCTTCTCCGCCGTCGCCAGGCTCTCGATATGCAGCGGGTTCAGCTTGCTCACCCGCTGATACGCCACCTCCCCCGCCTGGCCGATCGACGCGAGCAACCCCGCCATGAGCTGCCGAAACTTCGCAAGCTCCTCCCCCACCGACTGCGCCGTCTCCCCGCCCTCCCCCTGCGCGTACCGCCCGAGCAACACGCTCAGCTCCCCACGCCGACGCACCTCGCTCTGCGGCGCCATCGACCGCCAGGTCCGCCACGCAAGCCCGTCCAGCGCCTTCACCATCTCCGCCAGGAGCGCCAGGCACTCCAGCAGCTTCGCTTCGTCCACTTCCTTGTCCGCCGGAATGCCAAGCGCCGCCTTCGCCCGCGCCAGCCCGTCGACCCCCGCGCCCTTCGCCTCCGCGCTCACCACACCAGCCGCCGCCAACTCCGCACCCC
Source organism: uncultured Phycisphaeraceae bacterium (assembly GCA_964615815.1). GTDB lineage: Bacteria > Planctomycetota > Phycisphaerae > Phycisphaerales > UBA1924 > DAIQNV01. Next base: position 31,893 of record CAZTQV010000015.1, read on the forward strand.
ACGCCCGAAGGTCCGCCTCGCGAACCCGCGCCCCCTCCCGCGTCGCCAGGTGCGCCAGCTCCGCCGCAAAGAACCGCCCGTCCGAAAGCTCCTTCGCGTCCACCACCCCCACCGAACCGTCCGCCATCGTCATCGCCCGGCCCGCCGACCACCCCGGCTTCAGACGCTCCGCCTCCCGGAGCACCGCGTTCGCATCCCGAGGCGGCAGGCCCCCAATGGCAGATTGGATCGCTTCAGCCACCGCACCCGACGAACGCGCATCGCCCCCCTCCGCCTCCGCCAGCCGGACGCGGTTCGCCAGTTCCGCCGCGCGCTCCGAAATCGATACCTCTAAGCCCATCCTGCCCCCGAGCCAATCTGACCCCCCGGGCGAGCAGGCCCGAACAACGGGACCACGCCCGAGAACCGGCGCGGCACGCATCATAAAGAGATCGTCATCCACCTGCGCTGCCACAGGGGGCCGCCACCCCAACCCCCCAACACCCACCCCCTTCACACCCCGGCAACCCCCACCGGCCTGTACCGCCTCGATAAGCCAGCCCGACTGCGCCGCCAACCCGGGTCCGCGTACGCGCAACTCCCGCGCCTCCACCCGACCCCACCTACCCAGCCCGCCGATCACGACCCCGGCCGACGACCCGACCGACGACCCCGACCGACCGAGCAGCCGAACGGCCCGCAGGGAGACCCCAATGCCCCACCACCGCCGAGCCCTCACGACCGCCACCCTCGCCCTCGCCGCCGCCCTGCTCACCGGAGGCTGCGCCACCCGCGCCAACTCCGACGCCGTCGCCCACCGCCTCGCAGAGCCCAACCGGACCCAGCCCGCCGCGAACCCCGCGCCGGTGTTCGTCACCCAGAAGGTCGCCATGCGTCGCCCCGCCCAAACCACCCCGGCCACCACCCAGGGCCCCCTCACCCTTGGCGCCGGCGACCGCCTCGGCTGGGCCCTCTTCGACCGCCACCTCGCCTCAACAGCCCCCTACCACCCCGCCGGCAGCGCCTACGCCATCGCCCAACCCGACTAACCCCACCCCGATCCCCACCCCCAAGAAGCGAGCCGCCCCGCCCCGGGGCGCGCCTCCTCAATCAGAGCCGCGTTCGTAAGAACGCGGTCCCCCGGTGCCCCGAACCGCCGCAAAGCGGCGCTTCGGGCCGAAGCACCCCAACCGCCCGCTCCATCGCCGACCTCGAAAAGCACCACAAAACAAAGGATGCCGTGGAGACATCGCCAAGCGATTCCTCCACGGCACCCTTTCGCGCCGAGGCCACCCTCAACTCAACAGCTCACTCGCCGTGGCGATGATGATCCGCCCGCGCATCCGGGTGCGCCGTCGGCAGAAGCCCGCAGCGCCCGAACGGGCGGCGGGTGAAGTCCAGCTTGGCAAGGCTGGCCGGCTTGTGCACGATGAACGGGGGTTCCGGGCGATCCGAGTGCGCGTCGTGACTCGTGCCCGCGCCCGCTCCGTGGCTGCTCTGAGGCGTCCTGCGATCCATGGCGTGCTCCGCTGGAGAACCCGGGAAGATTGCTCACCCCGGTCGGCTTGTTCTCGCGCCCCGGCCCGGAACAATCCGAAGGCCGGCGGCTCCCGTGTGGGGCATGGGGTCGGGTAACCGCCCCAGATGGAGAGTTTAGAACCAACCCCTTCGTCCACAAAGACCGTAAACGCTCGCAGGACAACCTTTTGGAATTTTAACCACCCCGGTAACGGGGTGGTCTCGGAAAGACCCGCACCGCATGCTCCGTTCCGTGCTCCACAGCAAGATCCACATGGCCTCGGTCACCGCGGCCAAGCCCGACTATGTCGGCTCCATCACCATCGACGCCGATCTGCTCGAGGCCACCGGCATGCGGGTCAGCGACAAGGTGCTCGTCGCCAACTGCCGCAACGGCAACCGCTTCGAAACCTACATATTCAGGGGGGAGCCGGGCAGCGGCGCGATCGAGCTCAACGGGGCCGTCGCGCACCTCTGCGAGGTCGGCGACCGGCTGATCATCATGCACTTCGCGCTGATGTCGGACGAGGAGTACGCCAAGCACCGCCCCACGGTCGTCGTCGCGAATGACCGGAACGGGGTGGCGCGGACCCTCCGATACGAGCCTAGTTGACCGCTTGCTCGACAATCCAGCGGTTTAGGCCAACCTATTCGGGGTGATAGTCCGGGGTGATTACCTCCGTTTCATAAGAATGTCAACGGATTCGACGGACTGTCGAAAGCCGTGGATGGTCTGTGGATTGTGCTTGTGGTCACGCGGCCCGAGGTCATGGACGACCGCCTGTGAGAGCAGCGGGTTTGCGCGCGGTCACTCTGTGTGCGGAGTGGTCGCCGACCGACTCCTTTCTTCCTCTCCTCGGTGCCGCCCAGGCTGAGAAGGCTGGGCGGCATTTTCCTTTTTATTCGGGGAATGCGGGCCGCAGAACCGTGCGCACGGGTGCGAGCCGCGCGCGCGCGCGCGGCGCGGGCGTGCGCACGGGGGCGTCGTTTTTCGCGGTTCGTGCGCGCGCCGCGGCCGCTCGTTACTGATTGTGGGGGTGGGTGTGGGGGTGGGTTTGGGCGGGGGGCGGCGGGGCCTCGATGCCGTCGGCGACGCACGCCGGGCACCGCCCGAACAGGGTAAGTTCGTGCCCGTCGACCTCGTACCCGGCGGGGACGAACTGGTCCATGCGGCCCGGGCAGCCGGTGAGGTCGTAGGCGCGGCCGCAGGCGCGGCAGTGGAAGTGGTGGTGGTGCCCCTTGCCGGCGGCCTCGTAGCGCGGGGACTCGCCCGGGAGATCGACCTGGGTGATGTCGTCCTGTTCGAGGAGGGTGCGGAGGGTGCGGTAGACGGTGGCGAGGGAGACGGTGGAAAGCTCCCGCTGGGCCCGATCGTGGATTTCCTTGGGGCTGAGCGGGCGGTCGGCGCCGAGGATGACCTGGCGGATGATCTCGCGTTGGCGTGTGGAGCGGGGCGGGGTGGACATCGCCTGCATCTTGGGTGGGGTTGGGGGGGGGATCAAGTTTGGCGGGTTGGGGAAAGAGTGACAGGAAGGGAGTTGATGGAGACCGCCCCGGGGCGGGGCGGCTCGCTCCTTGGGGGTGCGGTTGTAGTTGATCGGCCCGAAGCGCCGCTTCGCGGCGGTTCGGGGCACCATGGGCCTGATCAGGCTTCGGCGAGGCCTTCGCGGATGGCGAAGCGGGCGAGTTCTACGCGGTCGTGGAGGTCGAGCTTGGCCATGAGGCTCGTGGAGTGGTTGTCGACGGTCTTGACGGAGATGTGCATGGTGGCACCGATCTCCTTCTTGGACATGCCTCGGGCGATGTAGCGGAGGACCTCGAGTTCTCTCGGGCTGAGGGTGTTTGCCCGGGTTTTCGCGGTGCCGAGGTGGACGCCGCGAGAATCCACGACGATGCGGTCCTGGACTTCGGGGCTGAAGTAGGCGCCGCCGGCGTAGATGGTGCGGATGGCCTGGGCGACGACATCGGGGCTTTCGCCCTTGGTGATGTAGCCGGCGGCCTCGACGGAGAGGGCCTGCTCGATGTAGTGGTCGTGGAAGAAGGCGGAGAGGAAAGCGATGCGGGTGTTGGGCAGTCGGGAGCGGAGTGTCTTGGCGACATCGAAGCTGATGCGGCCGGGCATGTCGATGTCGAAGACGATGATGTCGGGGCGGTGGTCGAGGGCGGCGTTGAGGCCGTCCTCGGCGGTGGGCGCGGTGGCGACGACGGTGAGGTCCGGCTGGGCGTGGAGCCATGCGGCGAGGGAGTCTCGGACGAGGCCGTGGTCGTCGACGAGCATAATGGTGACGGCTTCGCTCACGGTTGGGCCCTTCTGATTCGGTCCATAGATGAACCCCGGAATTCCTGATATTGTACGGGTTCTCGGGCCCTGGTGTGGGTTCAAAGACGCACGCCGGGGCAAATTTGGGCGGATTCGCGGGCGTGACTCACGGGTCCGGCGGTTCGGTTAGCATCGCCGCCGCCCGGGTCGGGGCGTGGGCCTCGGCGTTGAACGAGCACGGACGGCTTGTGATGGTCCCCGCGTGATGCGGGCGAAGGGGGTTGACGCGATGGCGATTTCGGTCGGGATGCGGCGCTTTGCGGTGACGGCGATGGTTGCGGTCGTCTCGTGCGTGCTCGGCGGGTGCGGGATGTTCGGCGGTGGGCCGAAGTACGATGTGATGGTGTCGCTGGACGAGGCTTGGACCTCGGGCGGGCGGGCACCGACCCTGGAAGTCGATCTGGTCGGGGCGAACCCGTCGCAGGCGGGGCAGCTTCGTTCGGCGAGCGTGAGCCAGTACTTCTCGGCGGGCGATCCCTTCCGGGCGGCGCAGGACAAGGCGACCTTGACCTTCACCTCGCAGGATCCGTCGCCCAAGACCCTGAGCAAGTCGGACCCGATCTGGGCGAAGTGGAACGCGGCGGGTGCGACGGACCTGTTCGTCCTGGTGAACCTGCCCGGGATTCCTGACCAGCCGGGGGACGCGGACCCGCGTCGGCTGATCCTCCCCTTGGATCCGGCTCGGTGGACGGGGCGTGAGCTGGACATCGCGATCCGGCGTTCGGGTCCGGTGGTGCTGACGCCTCAGAAGCCGGTGGGGCAGTGAGGCGTTGAAGATTGACCATTGACCGTTGATCGTGGGCCCTCGGGTGATCGGCCCGGGGGCTCGCTTTGGTTTTGGCGGGCGCGGGGTTTGGTGGATCGCGAGCTTTGGGGGCGTGCAGGCGTATGGCTGAGCGGGTTGCTGGGTCTGAGGTCCTCGAGGTTGGCGGGTACCGCGCGGCGCGGGTGGTGGCGTCGGGGGTTGGGGGATCCGGGTCCGGGGTGACGCTCTGGGCGGGGACGAAGAGGGCGGACGGGAAGACGCCGGCGCGGGGGGCGGAGGACACGCTGATCTGGGCGTGTCGGCCTGACCCGGCGCTGGTGGGTGTGCGGGGTGCGGACGCGGCGGTGCGGGGGTTTTTGGCGTCGGCGGTGGCGCAGCGGAAGCTGAGCCAGCAGACGGACGGGCGCATCCAGCCGGTGTACGACCTGGGCGTGGATGCGCACGGGGCGTGGCGGGCGGGGCCGCGGGTGATGCTGCGCGCGAGCGACCTGATGGACGGGAAGGTGCGTCCGACGGGTGCGGCGCTGAAGGCGCTTGTGGGGGGCGTCCTGGAGGCTGTGGCGGCGCTGGAGGCCGTCGGGCGCGGGCACGGGCGGATTACGGCGGGGCGGGTGTTGATCGAGCCGGCGGGGGGCGGGGCTCGGTGGCGGGTGGTGCTGGATGATCCGGCGCCGGAGACGGAGATGAGTTCGGCGGAGCCTGACCTGCGGCAGGTGGGGCGGCTGTTGTACGAACTGATCGTGCTGGAGGCGTATCGGCCGACGGTGGGGTACCCGATCGAGGAGAGCGGCGGGTACAAGCGGCTCGGGAAGCATGCAGGGGCGTGGCTTTCGCTGACGAACGCGTTGATGGACCCGGCGCTGTCGCTCGAGCCCGGGAAGCTCAATGCGGCGGGGGCGCTGGCGCAGCTTTCGAAGATCAGCACGAAGGAGAGCCGGGGGAACGCGGCGGGGGTGTGGCTGGCGGTGGCGGCGGCGGTGCTGCTGGCGGGCGGGGGTGTTGGGGCGTGGTATGTGACGCGTCCCAAGGCGCCCGAGGAAGTGGTGGTGCTGGCGGATGTGAAGTTGGATGACCTGCAGAAGTGGGCGGAACATGCGGACGGTTGGCTGTTGCAGTTTGTGCAGACGGGACTGCCGCAGGTGCGGGGGCGGCTGAACCAGGACGAGGCGCTGCGCGCCGGCGTGGTGCAGCGGCTGGAATCGATCGGGGCGGCGCGGCTGGATCCGGTGGAGGTGTCGGGGGCGCCTGTTCGTTCGGCGACGCAGGTGGCGGATTACCTGCGGACGGAGAACTCGCCGCTGTTGCAGGACCGGGAGTTTGGCGGTCGGATTCAGACGGCGTATGTGCTGGTAGAGGAGGTGGTCGGGGCGATTCGGGAGTGGGAGCGGGTTGCTCGGCTGCAGGAGCTTTCGGGGGCGTGGGACGAGCGGGGTTGGGGTGCGGCGGCGGCGCGGCTTCGTGAGCTGGCGGGGCCGTTTGAGCGCGAGGTGTTCGAGGCGGGGGTTGGGGCGCGGCTGGTGGCGGTCTTGGATGCGGCGGACCGGGTGGAGGGGATCGAGGGGCGGTACGCCGCGCTGACGGAGCGGGCGGGGGTGGTGGTGTCGGCGGGCGGGGAGACGGCGTTTGAGGATCCGGCGGATCCGTTGCTGTCGGCGTACGCGGAGTATGTGGCGGGGGCGCTTCGGATCGATGCGGAGGGGACGGGTGTGGGTGCGCTCGAGGCGGTGGAGGCGCGGCTCGGCGAGGTGGAGGAGTTGACGGGGGTATTGGTCGCGTTTGCGGGGGACGGGTGGAACCGGGTGGAGCGGGAGCTCTTCGACGAGGAGAGCGTGGTCTTGGCGGAGGTCAGGGGCGGGGCGGAGCCGACGGCGGGGTTGTATCGGCGGTGGGTGCAGGAGGCACAGTCGGAGCAGTTCCGGGCGCTCGATCCGGCGGATGACCCGCGGAACGGGTGGAACGGGATCGCGGATCTGGAGCGGATGACGGGGGAGATTGCTTCGCTTCGGGCGGACTACCCGGGGCGGGCGGAGGAGGCGCTCGCGGGGAAGAGGTTTGACGAGCGGATCGCGACCCTGGACAGCGCGGCGAAGGGGCTGGTGGCGCTGCCCTGGAAGCGGCGGCTGAAGGAGACGGTGGAGTCGGGGTTTGCGGAGACGAGCCGGGCGGTGCGGGGTTTGGCGCAGGAGGTGGATGAGGTTGTCGCGCAGGTGCGGGTGAAGTGGGAGGAGCTGCGGCCGGCGCTGGCGGCGCGGGCGGGGGTTTCGGACGCGGGGCTGGCGAGCATTGATGCGGCGTATCGGGGGCGGCGGGATGAGTTGATCTCGGCGAATGCGCCGACGGAGGATGCGCGGGCGCTTCGGGATCAGCATGAGGCGCTGGTGGGGTTCTTTGATGATCTGGAGCGGGCGCTGTCGGTCGCGCCGAGTTGGGATGAGCGGCCCGAGGGGTTCAACCAGGCGCGGTTTGAGGCGGCGCTTCGGGGGAAGCTGGATGCGGCGGCGGCGGCGGCGCTGCAGTCGGCGGACTGGTCGGGGACGGGGTACGCGGCGAACGAGGCGTATCGGCGCGAGGTGACGCGGCAGGCGGGGGCGCTCAACGAGTGGCTTGGGCGGGTGTCGCGGATGGCGGCGGATTATGCGGCGATCGAGCGGCTGCTTGCAGGGGCGTACCTGCCGGACGAGGCGGGGCCGGGCGGGCGGACGATGGTGGAGCGGGCTTCGGGGTGGCGCGGGGGTGATCTGCTTTCGGATGGGGATGTGCGCGGGGCGCTCGGGACGGTGGTGGATCGGTCGGAGGCGGTGCTGCAGGCTTGGGAGTCGGTGAATGTGACGGAGCTGGTGGGGCTGGCGGGGCGGCTGGATGTGCCGGCGGTTTTGGCGGTGACGGCGTATGCGCGGCTTTCGGAGGCGAGCGGGGGGACCTGGCCCTCGGGGGTGCCGGCGATCGAGGCGGATCTTGGGGCGCAGGCGCGGGCGGCGGAGTCGGTGGAGTCGCTTGGTGATCCGGCGCGGCGGGCGGCGGTGGAGGCCCGGGTGCGGGCGATCGGGGCGGTGCGGCTGGAGAGCGGGCTTTCGGGGCTGGCGACGGCGGACGAGATGGACGCGGGGCTGGCCTCGGCGCGCGCGGCGGGAGTGGACTTTTCGGAGATGCCGGGGTGGGTGCGGTTCAACGAGGCGCTGGGGCGGCTTCGGACGGTGGAGGATGTCGGGGCGGATGAAGAAGCGGTTCGGGCGCTCGCGGGGCGGTATGCCGCGGAGCTTTCTTCGCTCGAGGCGGAGCTCGGGGCGGATGCGCCGGCGGCGTGGGTGGCGGAGCTGGATGCGTTGAGTCGGCCGCCGGAGGATGAGGGGCCGGCGCTGGATCCGGCGGCGGTGGGGCCGGGGTCGGCGGGGTGGCGGGCGGATGCGGATGATGATCTGCAGCGGCTTCGGTATACGGGGCCGGACGGGCGGGGCGGGGAGATCACGCTGGAGTTTGCGGCGGTCGAGATCACGGGGTCGGACGGGGAGCCGCGGCTCGTGTACTTCTGCACGACGGAGGCCACGCTGCGGCTGTTCAACGCGATTGCGCTCGCGCAGGATCGCGGTTGGGACCGGTTGGCGGGGCCTGATGGCGGGAGCTGGGGGGAGTTCTTCGAGGCGCGGGAGTCGGCGCGGTTCAACCAGCCGTCGCCGTGGCTCGGGGCGCGGGTGTGGGCGTGGGATGAGGTGGAGGGGCGGCTGGTGCCGAACGGGACCTGGCTGAGCCCGACGCCGGACATGGTGGCGGAGTTCCCGGCGTACGCGGCGGGGATCGGGGATGGGGACCCGACGCGGGTGTCGGACGCGCAGGGGCGGCCCTCGCTCGACCACCCGATGAACTATGTGTCGCCCGATGCGGCGGCGATGGCGGCGGAGTGGGTCGGGTGTCGCCTGCCGACCTCGGCGGAGTGGGAGGCGGCGTTCCGTCGGTACGAGACGGGGGCGGACGCTTCCGATTGGAACCTGCGCGACCGGACGGTGATGACGCAGCGGGCGCATGTGCAGGGGCTGAACCAGGCGGGGCGGACGAGTCTGGTGCCGGTGCCGGAGGAGGGGTCGTTCGTGCTGGTGCGCGGGCAGCTCGATCCGGATCAGCCGGGGTGGGCTTCGGACGACGGGCGGCTTTGGTTCGATCGCGCCGGGGCCGATGCGGGGCCGAACGGGGCGGCGCGGGGGCGGACGCTCTACGGGATGGTCGGGAATGTCGGCGAATTGGGGTCGGACGATGGGCGGCTGCAGTTGCTCGGCGGGTCCGCGTTCAGCGCGGCGGCGGGAACGGTGGAGGCGGGGGCGACGGCGGTGCGTGTGCCGGGGCGGGACCGGGACAACGGGTTCAGCGACTTCGGGTTCCGGCTCGTGTTTGACGCGGAGGGGGCGCTGCGACCGAGCGTGAATACGGAGCTGGCGCGGCTCTTGGCGCGGGCGCCGTATGTGCTGGGGCAGTGATCGGCGCGTTGATTCCGTAGGCTGTTTGCATGTGCGGCATCGGCGGGGTTCTTCGGGTTCATGATCCAGCGGACGGCGTGGTGCCGTCGCCGGAGGAGGCGATTCCGAAGGCTTGGCTGGATGTCTTGGACGAGTCGATCCGGCACCGGGGGCCGGATGGGGCGGGGCGGTTTCGGGATCGGGTGACGCGGGCGGATGGGCGTGTTGTGGATGTCGCGCTCGTGCATCGGCGGCTGGCGATCATCGATTTGGGGGGCGGGCACCAGCCGATGGTCCACAGCCGTGAGGCGGACGAGGGTGATCTCGTCGCGGTGGTGTTCAACGGGTGCATCTACAACCATCGGGAGCTGCGGTCGGAGCTGGAGTCGCTCGGGCATCGGTTTGTGACGGATCACTCGGATACGGAGGTGTTGATCCACGGGTGGCGGGCGTGGGGGCTGGAGATGCAGGAGCGGTTGGATGGGATGTATGGGTTTTTGCTTTGGGATCGGGCAACGGGGCAGCTTGCTTGGGGGCGGGATCTGGTGGGGGAGAAGCCGCTGTATTCGACCGCGCACTACCACACTCATTGCTTCTCAAGTTCAGCGGTCGGCCTCATGCGCTACGCCTCGCTTGCCTTTGATGAGCCCCTTAATCCGTATCCGCCTGCGTTGGAACTCTGGCTCGCCAGCGGGGCAGAGCAAATTCCTCCACTGCCGGTGTTTGCGGTTGATTCCGGCGAACTCGCCGTGTGCCCGCCGTCGCCCGGGCGCGGCGGTGTGATTCGCGGCGGCAATGCATCACTACAGAAGTATGGGTTCTCAGAGCGTCGTTGGTGCCCGCCGCCACGCGATGGTGCGGATCAGTCTCGAGAGAACACGGCGTTGAATGAGTCAATGATCGAACGCGCTGTTGCTTCGCGGCTTGAGGCTGATGTGCCGCTCGGCGTGTTTCTTTCGGGGGGCTTGGACTCGGCATTGATCACGGCGATCGCGCACAACCACCGGCCTGATCTTCAGGCGTTCACGGTGCGGATGCCGGAGAAGGGGTATGACGAGTCGGGGGAGGCTTCGGAGACGGCGCGGGCGATCGGGGTTCGGCACACGGTGCTTGAGTGCGAGGCGAATCCGGCGGAGGACCTGGTTCGGCTGATCGAGCAGCTTGGGCTGCCCTTTGGGGATTCGTCGCTGTTGCCGACTTACTGGGTGTCGCGGGCGGCGCGGGCGCACATCAAGGTGGCGCTGTCGGGGGACGGCGGGGATGAGCTTTTCGGGGGGTATCGGCGGCACACGATCAACGGGGTGCTGAACCGGTGGCGGTGGTTGCTTCGGCTCGTGCCGGATGGGGTGCTGCCGCGGCGGGATCCGCGGGCTCGGTCGACTTATTTGGCGCGGCTGGCGGTGGCGGCTCGGCACGGGGGGTATGCGGAGCTGGGGTCGATCTTTGCGACGCCGGATATGCGGCGGTTGATGCGGTTGGATGGGGGGGCGTTGGTGGGGCTTGACAGCTTCAGGATGGTTGAGGATCCGCTGCGGGAGGATTTCAACAGTTGCCTGCCGGATGACCTGCTTCGGAAGACGGACACCGCGAGCATGGCGGTGGGGCTGGAGGTGCGGGCGCCGTTTCTGGCGCGGGAGTTGGTGGAAGCGGCGCTGCGGACGCCTTTGGATGTGTTGATGCCTGGTGGGGAGAGGAAGGGGCTGTTGAAGCGGGTGGCCCGGGGGTATTTGCCGGCGGGGGTGATCGAGCGGCCCAAGAAGGGGTTTGCGGTGCCGATCGGGCGGTGGTTTCGGGAGGACTATGGGGGGCTGCGGCAGCTCTTGCACGACCATCTGCTGGGGGCGGAGCCGTTTCCCGGGCTGGGGGAGGCGGGGATTGAGATCGATCTCGGGTTCGTGCGGCGGTTGCTGCGCGAGCATGATGCGGCGGGGGCTGGGGGGAGCCCTTGGAAGGGGCGGGATCACTCGCAGCGGCTGTACATGTTGCTCGTGCTGAGCATCTGGTGCCGGTGGCTGGATCGGGTGCGGCGAGATAGCACCCGGGATGGGGGTGTGGAGGGGGTGAGGGCGGTAGCATTGGACCCGGACGGAGGGTCCGGCCGATTCTGAGGACCATGAGCGATATGCCCACGACGATTCTGCGCGACGAGCCGGCCGGCGAGGGGGCCCCGATGGGGCGTCGGGCGGTGTTGAACCGGCTGGCGGGGCTGGCGGTGGCGGCGGCGGGGGTGAGCGTGGTGTCGGCGCTCTCGGGGTGTTCGAGTACGGGGGGGAGCGGTGCCCGGCCCGGGCGGTCGGGGCGGAACATGGTCGGGGAGCCGATCCCGCCGGACCCGACGGTGACGCCGGTGCCCTCGGGGCCGGTGGCTCGGCCCCGGGCGATGACGCCGGGGTATTCGCCGTACGGGGATGCGATCGTTCGGACGCGGTGGGCGAAGTTTGGTCCGAACGAGTCGCTGGCGGACACGATGCTTCCTGTGCGGTACATCACGGTGCACCACGACGGGATGGACGCGTTCAACGCGTCGAGCCAGGGGGCGGCGGCGGACCGTCTTGAGGCGATCCGGCGGGTGCATGTGTCGAAGGGGTGGGCGGACATCGGGTACCACTACGCGATCGACCCGGCGGGGCGGATCTGGGAGGGGCGGCCGCTTGAGCTTCAGGGGGCGCATGTGAAGGCGCACAACGAGGCGAACATCGGGATCGTGATGCTGGGGAACTTTGAGTTGCAGCGGCCGACGGGGGAGGCGCTGGGGGCGTTGTCGAACCTGATCGGGTTCGAGATGCACCGGCACCGTCTGGCGGTGGGGTCGGTGTACACGCATAGGGAGTGGGCCCCCACTGCGTGCCCCGGGGCGAATTTGCAGGCGGCGATGGAGCGGATGCGTCGCGGGGGGCGGCTGGAGAGCGTGGCGTAAGGCCGGTGGGGCGGGTGGTTTGGGGCGGGGGGATCGGGTCCGAGTAGGCGAGACGGGAGTTCGGGGGCGTGAGGGGCTGGGGAGGTGCGCCGATAGGTTGGCGTGCTGATGTCATGGTTTGACAGGTTGTGCGAGGCTTGGGAGAGCACTACCCGCTGCGCGGATAGTGGCACCGGAGGGTGTGGTTCGGGGCAGCGCGGGTTTTCGTTGGTGGAGTTGGTGATCGTGGTCGCGATCCTGGGGGTGCTGGGAGCGATCGCGGTGCCGCGGGTGGCTTCGCGGGGGGATGAGGCGCGGGTGCGGGCGTTTGCGTCGACGCTTCGGTCGTTTTCTGAGGCGGCGTTGTTCGTGAACGGGGCGACGGGGGGTTGGCCTCGGGACGCGAACACGGGGAGGGTGCCGGACGAGTTGGAGGCGTGGGTGGATGGGGCGGCGTGGACGCGGCGAACGCCGCTTGGGGGGGAGTGGGATTCGGAGTCGAATGACAACGGCGTGGGGTTTGCCGTGGGTGTGGTGCTAGCGGATGACGCGACGGGGAAGCGGCTGGATCTCTTGCGCCGGGTCGATGCGCAGCTGGATGATGGGGTGCTGACGACGGGGTCTTTCCGGCGGATCGGCGTCGGGCGGTACTACCTCGTCCTGCAGGCGGGGACGGGCGTGCGGACGGTGAGCGAGGATGAGGTGACGGCGCTGAAGGCGGGGGTTGGGGGGACGGTGCGGAAGATTGGGGGATGAGGGGCGTCGCGCGAGGCGGCCCGCTCGCGTTGCGGGTGGCGCGCGGCGTGGCGCTTGATACAGAAACCGCCCCGGGGCGGGGCGGCTCGCTCTTTGCGTGTTGCTGCTGACTGGTTAGAGGATTTCGATGATTTCGAAGTGCTTGTCGCCTCTGGGGGCTTTGACCTTGATGGTTTCGCCGACGCGGGACTTGAGGAGGGCCTCGCCCATGGGGCTGGAGGTGGTGACTTCGATGACCTCGTCGTCGTCGTCGTTGGAGGATTCGCCGACGAGGCGGTAGAGGTCCTCGTCGCCGGTGCGGGTGTCCTTGAGCTTGACGGTGGAGCCGAGGAAGACGACGGCGGCGGACTTCGCGAGGTTGCCGTCGACGACATGTGCGGTCTTGAGCTTGTCCTCGAGTCGGCGGATCTCGGCTTCTTCCATGCCCTGCTGCTCGCGGGCGGAGTGGTACTCGGCGTTTTCCTTGAGGTCACCCAGGGCGCGGGCCTCGGCGATCCTCTGCGAGATCACCGGGCGGTTGGCGGTCAGCTCGGCGAGTCTCTTCTCGAGCTGGGCCTTCTCGTCGGCCGTGATCATCTCCATCGTCGGTCTCCAAAAGAACCGCCCGCCTTGTTCGGCGGGCCATGGCATCGGGCGGGCGTCCTGGCTCCGGCCCCGATTGGTGAACGCTAGGCGTCTTCGGGGCTGGCTGCGCGTGGTTCGGGTTCGGTGGTGGGGTCGGTGGTGGGGTCGGTGGTGGGGTCGGTGGTGGGGTCGGGCGTTTTTCCGCTCGCTGACGGTCGCGGCTCGTTGGAAGTGCGGGCGCGTCGGGCGAGGACGGCCGACCAGAGCAGCATCGCGACGATCCAGACGAGGCCGATGGCGGCCCAGTGCTCGGGGGCGGCGCGGGCGGGGCGGCCCGACCATGATCGGTCGCGGGTGATCTCGAAGACGCCGGAGATGGGGGAGAGCATCCAGGCGATTCCGCCGAAGGGGCCGCGGTGGTCGCCTCCGAGGCTCATGGAGGGGAGGAGGGCGAGTCCCGCGAGGGGGGCCGCGATGACGAGGGCGTACCACGCGGTGATGAGGGTGATGCGGAGGGCGGCGTCGGGCTTTGGGGCTCGCGCGTTGGGATCGGTGAGGGGGGCGGCGAGGGTGAGGACGGCGGCGAGGGCGAGGGACCAGCCGAGCATGAGTGCAGAGACGGCGGCGGTGACGCCGAGGGGCCACCAGGCGAGGATGGTCTGAGGCCAGATGAGGATGAGGGCGGGGACGAGCAGGACGACGAGATCGACGAAGGCGGAGCGGGCGGGCTGGAGGGGCCAGGCCTGGCTCAGGCGGACGAGGGGGAGGAGGGCGTAGAGGCCGATGGCGACGAGGACGGTGAGGCGGACGGCGGCGGGTCGGTAGGCGGAGGGTGTGGAGGCGAGGGCCATGACGGAGGGGCCGAAGGCGATGATGGCGGCGGCCATGAGGTAGACGGTCCAGCCGAGGGCGAGGCCTCTTGGTTCGCCTCTTCGGTGGGACCAGTCGGTGTGGTTCTTCGGTGTGTTTCCGAAGATGTCGCGGTCGGGGTGTTGGGACTGGTCGGGCACGGGGGACGGTAGGTGGCCGACCGTGATCTTTGCTTTGCGAGGATCAGGCGTCGGGGGGATTGGTGCGCGGAGCGGCGCTTGTGGATGATCGGCCCGAAGCTTCGCGGAGCCTCAGCTTCGGCGTCCCTTGGGTTCGGGGGTCGGTGTGTTGTTGGCCCGAAGCGCCGCGGGGCGGCGGTTCGGGGCACCGGGCGTTTTTGAGGGGGCGGGCTTGTCGGGTCGTTGGGGATATTGAGTGCGAGGAGGCTTGGAGGGGTTCGAGGCGCTTCGCTTGGGTAGCCCCTCTCCTGTCGCTTCGCGACATCCTCTCCCCGTCGGGGAGAGGGAGGGGAGGCGTTCGCTTGCGTGAGATCGGCACTGGCTGGCTCGCAGCCAGTGGCACCCGTGAAAGGCGCACTACCCGTTGCGCGGATCGTGGCGCCGGGAGTGGTTTCTTCCCTCGCTTGCGCTTCGGGCTCGTTTTTGCGCTGGCTTACTCGTCGGTGTATTGGTCCATGCCTTCGCAGGAGCAGACGAGGTTGCGGTCGCCGTAGGGGTTGTCGATGCGGGCGACGGCGGGCCAGAACTTGCGGCTTCTGAGGTGTTCGGCGGGGTAGGCGCCGAGGGAGCGGGGGTATGGGCGGTTCCACTCGTCGGCGGAGACGGCGCTCGCGGTGTGGGGGGCGTGCTTGAGGGGGTTGTCTTCCTGAGACCAGTCGCCCTGTTCGATCTTCTTGATCTCGCCGGCGATGGCGATGAGGGCGTCGCAGAAGCGGTCGAGCTCGGGCTTGGCCTCGGACTCGGTGGGCTCGATCATGAGGGTGCCGGGGACGGGCCAGGACATGGTGGGTGCGTGGAAGCCGTAGTCCATAAGTCGCTTGGCAATGTCGTCGATCTTGATGCCGGCGGACTTGTCGAAGGGTCGGCAGTCGATGACGAACTCGTGCGCGGAACGACCGTTCTGGCCCTTGAAGAGGATGTCGTAGTGCGACGCGAGGCGCTTGGCCATGTAGTTGGCGTTGAGGATCGCGACCTCGGTGGCTCGCTTGAGGCCGTCGGCGCCCATGAGGGCGATGTACATCCATGAGATGGGGAGGATGCTGGCGGAGCCGAAGGGGGCGGCGGAGACGGGGCCGATGGTGGCGGGCTCGTCGTCCTTGAGGGCGATGGGGCGTACGGCGGGGTGGACGGGGATGAAGGGGCGGAGCTCTTCGGTGACGCCGATGGGGCCCATGCCGGGGCCGCCGCCGCCGTGGGGGATGCAGAAGGTCTTGTGGAGGTTGAGGTGGCAGACATCGGCGCCGATGTCTCCGGGTCGGCAGAGGCCGACCTGTGCGTTCATGTTGGCGCCGTCCATGTAGACCATGCCGCCGTGCTCGTGGACGAGGGCGCAGACATCGCGGATGTGGTCCTCGAAGACGCCGCAGGTGCTGGGGTAGGTGACCATGATGGCGGCGAGTTCGGCGGCGTGCTTCTCGACCTTGGCCCGCAGGTCGTCGAAGTCGATGGCGCCGTCGGCGCGGGACTTGATGGGGACGACCTTCATGCCGGCCATGACGGCGGAGGCGGGGTTGGTGCCGTGGGCGGATTCGGGGACGAGGCAGACGGTGCGGTGGATTTCGCCCTTGGCGTCGAGGCAGCCGCGGATGGCGAGGAGGCCGGCGTATTCGCCCTGGGCGCCGGCGTTGGGCTGGAGGGAGACGGCGGCGAAGCCGGTGATCTCGCTGAGCCAGCGCTCGAGCTGGCCCATCATCTCGCGGTAGCCCTGCCACTGGTCGGCGGGTGCGAAGGGGTGAAGCTGGCCGAATTCGGGCCAGGTGATGGGCATCATCTCGCTGGTGCCGTTGAGCTTCATGGTGCAGGAGCCGAGGGGGATCATGGAGTGGGCGAGGGAGAGGTCTCGGCCCTGGAGCTCGAAGATGTAGCGGAGGAGTTCGGTCTCGGAATCGTGCTCGTTGAAGATGTGGTGGGTGAGGTAGGGGGTGGTGCGGGCGGCGGTGCCGAAGCCGAGGTCGGCGGCGGCGGCCAAGGTGTCGACCTCGCTGACGGAGCCCGCGCCGCCGAAGCAGGCGAGGAGGTCGGCGATGAGTTCGCGGTCGGTCGTCTCGTCGAGGGCGATGCCGATGGAGCCGTCGCCGAAATCGCGGAGGTTGATCTCGCGCTTGGCGGCCTCGGCGAGGACCTGCTGCGCGGTGCGGCCCTTGGACGTGACGCGGAGGGTGTCGAAGGCGGGGTGGGCGCCGGTGTCGTGGCCCAGCTTGTTCAGGCCGGTGCGGAGGGTCTGGGTGAGGGCGTGGACGCGCTCGGCGATGCGGCGGAGGCCGGTGGGGCCGTGGTAGCAGGCGTAGGAGCTGGCGATGACGGCGAGGAGGACCTGCGCGGTGCAGATGTTGGAGGTGGCGCGGTCGCGCTTGATGTGCTGCTCGCGGGTCTGGATGGCGAGGCGGAGCGCGGGGCGGCCCTCGGCGTCCTTGGAGACGCCGACGATGCGGCCCGGCATGCGGCGGACATGCTTCTCGGCGGTGGCGAGGAAGCCGGCGTGGGGTCCGCCGAAGCCCATGGGGACGCCGAAGCGCTGGGCGGATCCGACGGCGATGTCGGCCCCCCACTGCCCGGGCGGGGTGATGAGGCACATGGCGAGGAGGTCGCAGGCGGCGACGACCTGTGTGCCGGCGGCGTGGGCGCGGTCGGCGAGGTCCTTGTAGTTCTCGATGCGGCCGTCGGTTGTGGGGTACTGGAGGAGGAGGCCGGCGAAGCCGCCGTTGGCGTCAAGGTCGATGTCGGCGGGGTTGCCCTTGACGAGTTCGATGCCGAGGTACTTGGCGCGGACCTCGACGACGGCGATGGTCTGGGGGTGGCAGTCTTCGGCGACGAAGAAGCGGTGCGGCTTCTTGGAGGCGATGTTGACGCACATGGCCATGGCTTCGGCGGCGGCGGTGGCCTCGTCGAGGAGGCTGGCGCCGGCGATTTCCATGCCGGTGAGGTCGGCGACCATGGTCTGGAAGTTGAGGAGGGCCTCGAGGCGGCCCTGGGCGATCTCGGCCTGGTAGGGGGTGTAGGCGGTGTACCAGCCGGGGTTCTCGAGGATGTTGCGCTGGATGACGCCGGGGGTGATGGTGCCGTGGTAGCCGGCGCCGATGCAGGAGCGGTAGATCTTGTTCTTGCTGGCGATGGCCTTGAGGTCGTTCAGGAGGTCGTGCTCGCCGCGGGGGCCCTGGCCGGCGGGGGCGGTGAGGTTGAGGGGGCGGTTGAGCCTGATGGAGGCGGGGACGACATCGGCGATGAAGGCGTCCATAGATTGGTAGCCGAGGAACCCGAGCATCTCGGCGATCTCGACCTCGTTGGGCCCGATGTGCCGTGGGATGAAGCCGTCGGTCCAGTCGAGGATCGAGTCGCCCGTGACGCGGGCGAGGCCGGGCTCGGGGCCGACCTTCGGCGCAGGGTTCCCCGGGGTGGCGGTACGGGTCAGGGTCGAGGCGGTCGAAGTCATCTGGGCTCCTCGCGGGACTCGGCGCGGGTGGGCGCTGGCATCGGGTGGCGTTGCAGTCCGGCCTCCTGCCGAGCTCTGAGCGCCACAAAGACCATGGACTCTAGGTTCGACGGCGCGTTTCGCTAGGATGCCCGCTGAGAACCCTTCAGGGGGGCTCTCGCGGGTCTCGGGCGGGATATTTCCCCCGTGGCGGCGTGGGCCCGGCCCGAACCCCGGAAAGACCCCGATATGACGACCAATTTCCCGACGACCCGGCGTTTCTCGACTCTGATGCCCTTCGGGGTGGCCCTGGGGGCGGCCCCGGTGCTGGCGCTGCTCACGCTTGCCGGGTGTGCGGCGGAGGGGACGAATGGGTCGGCGGCGGCGCCGGCGCGGAGCGCGGTGTCGATGGGCGGGGGGACGCTGGTCGCGGAGCCGGTGACGGTTCGGGAGTACGAGCGGCACATCACGACCTTGGCGGACGCGGAGGTGATGCAGGGGCGGCTGCCGGGGACGGAGGGGATCGAGCGGGCGGCGCAGTACATCGAGCGGCACTTCCGGACGCTGGGGCTGGAGCCGGCGTTCCCGTCGGTGGGCGGGGATGACGACGCGGTGGTGATCGATGGGGACAAGAGCTATCGGCAGCCGTTCGAGGTGCCGGGCGGGGCGCGGGTGCTGGAGGAGTCGGTCCTGGCGACGGGTCGGGACGGGGCGACGCGGCGGCTGATCGCTGGTGAAGAGTTCAACGCGCTGGGGTACGGCGGGTCGGCGGAGGTGTCGGGGCCGCTGGCGTTCGTGGGGTACTCCGTGGAGGAGGGGCCTGAGGGGTACTCGAGCTATGGTGATGTCGAGGACCTGAGCGGCAAGATCGCGATGATCGTGCGGTTCGAGCCCTTTGGCGAGGACGGGCAGAGCCTGTGGTCGGAGACGCCCGGGTGGACGGGGAACGCGGGGCTTGCGGGGAAGTTTGGGGCGGCGATCGAGCGGGACGCCTCGGCGATCGTGCTGGTGAACCCGCCCGGGGCGGATGACCCCCGGATCGGCGAACTGATGACGGCGCAGTCGACGGGGTGGGGCCGGGCGATGACGGAGATCCCGGTGGTGCAGGTGACGCCGGAGGCGGCGGACATCCTCATCGGAGCGGCGAGCGGGCAGCAGGCGACGCTGTCGGAGTTGATCACGCAGGCGAACGCGTCGGGCGGGACGACGGTCTTTGACATGGGGACGGTGGCGATCACGACCGAGATCGACCGGTCGGACATCTCGACGGACAACATCGGGGCGATCCTGCCTGGCAAGGGTGACCTTGCGGACGAGTGGGTCGTGATCGGCGGGCACTACGACCATGTGGGGTACGGGCCTTACGGGACGCGGCGGCCGGGGGAGATGCACCCCGGCGCCGATGACAACGCGAGCGGGACCTCGGCGGTGTTGACGGTCGCGAGCCTCCTGAAGCGTGAGTACGCGGCGATGGGGGACGGGGACGCGCGGTCGGTCTTGTTCCTGCTGTTCACCTCGGAGGAGGCGGGGCTGATCGGGTCGCGGTACTACGCGGACCACCCGGTGGTGGCGCACGAGGACACGCATGTGATGATCAACATCGACATGGTGGGCTCGTACGGCGACGGGCAGGGGCTGGAGATCGGGGCGCTCAACTCGGGCGACCGGCTGGCGACGGTGTTCGGGCCGGTGCTCGAGGCTTCGGGGCTGGATGTCCGGGAGGACTCGGGCGTCGGTACCGGGCGGTCGGACCACGCGAACTTTGATCGCAAGGGGGTGCCGAATGTGTTCCTGTTTACGGGGATCACGGACGAGTACCACACGCCGGACGACACGCTGGACACGATCGACATCCCCGGGGCGGCGCTGATCGCGAAGCTGGCGAGCCGGCTGGCGCTGACGGCGGCGACGGACGAGGGCGAGATCGCGTATGTCTCGCGTGACTCGGGTCGGCAGACGATCGGCGGGCCGACGGCGGTGCGCGTGCGGGTGGGCATCGCCCCCGACAGCTACGGCGGCGACGACGGCGTGATGGTGGGCCGGGTGTACGACGGCACGAGCGCGGAGCTCGGCGGCGTGCAGGAAGGCGACCGGATCATCAAGTGGGGCGACCAGGAGGTCACCACGGTCGAGAGCTGGATGCCGATGCTCGGGGCGCACCAGCCCGGTGACAAGGTGGACATCGTCGTCGTGCGCGACGGCGAGGAAGTGACGCTGACGCTGGAGCTGCAGGCGAGGCGGCAGGATGGGTGAGGCTCGGCTTCGTCGGTAGGAAAAACTGAACCGCCCCGGGGCGGGGCGGCTCGCTTCTTGTCGTGGCGATCGGTGCGCTTCAGCGGACGAACCAGCGGAGGCGCCACATGCCGCCCTCGCTGACGATGTCCATGCCGGTGTAGTAGAGGCGTGAGTCGGGCTTGACCTGCAGGCGGTAGACATTGTTGCCGACGGGCTTCATGACCATGCCGGGGGTGAACTCGCCCAGGGGCATGCGGGCGAAGAGGAGGCGGAGGGCACGCTCACGCTTCTTGAGCTCGTCGAAGGCTTCGCGTGGGTCGCGGTTGCGCTCGCGGTACTCGGCCTGGGTGATGCGGCTTAGGACCTGGCCCGTGAAGAGGTCGCGTTCTTCGGCCTCGAGGGTCCAGGTGATGTGGTGGATGAGGTCGTTGCCGCTTCGGATGATGAGGGTGCGGTTGCCGTCGCGGTCCTCGGTGACGAGGCGGGGGAGACCCGAGGGGTTGGCGGCAGTCGGGTTGTTGGGGTCGGCGGCGGCGGTGGGGGGTGGCGGGGCGTTGCGCGGGCCGGTGATCTCCATGCCGGTGTTGGAGCCGGGGAGGCCCGAGAGCATGGGTCGGTTGTGGATGACGCGGGTCTCGGTGCAGGCGGTGAGCGCGACCGCGGCCAGTGCCAGGGGGAGGTGGGGCTTCACGCGGTGGCTCCCGCGCGGGCGTCCTCCGGCTTGAAGGCGACGGGGACGACCTCGGGGTCCTTGCGGCCTCTTCGCCAGCCGTCGTGGACGGCGAGGTCGGGGTTCTGGGCGTCGTGGTCGGTGCGGGTGTGGCAGCCTCGGGTTTCGGTGCGCCAGGCGGCGGAGCGGGCGACGAGGGCGGCGGCGAGGAGCATGTTCTGGGTTTCCCAGCCGCCCGGCTCGTCGAAGATCTTGTCGAGGGTGTAGCGGCCCCAGAAGTCGAGCATGTCCTCGACATCGTCGAGGCGGGCACCGGTGCGCTCGATCCCGACATTGCGCCACATGGCACTGCGTACGGAGGAGCGGACATCTGTGAGGTCGAGCTCGGCGTGGTCGCTCGGGCGGATGTCGGAGACGATGGCGACGGGGCGGACGGGCTCGCCGCCGGCGTCGCGGGCGGCTTCGCGGGCGATCGCGCCCGCACGCTGGCCCTGGACGAGGCCCTCGAGGAGGGAGTTGCTGGCGAGGCGGTTGGCGCCGTGGAGGCCCGAGGAGGCGACCTCGCCGATGGCGAGGAGGCCCGGGACATCGGTGCGGCCCGAGGCGTCGGTGCGGACGCCGCCGATCATGTAGTGGGCGGCGGGGTGGACGGGGATCAAGTCCTTCTCGGGATCGAGGCCGAACTTGGCGAGCAGGGCGTGGATGCCCGGGAAGCGGGCGTCGAAGCCTTCGAGGTGTCGGCAGTCGAGCCAGACATGGGTGCCGCCGTGCTTGGCGATGCGGCGGACTATGCCGCGGGTGACGATGTCGCGCGGGGCGAGCTCGGCGAGCTCGTGGACCTCGGTCATGAAGCGGTGGCCGGCGTCGTCGATGAGGTAGGCGCCCTCGCCGCGGACGGCCTCGGTGATGAGGCGGCGGTTGGCTCCGGGGAGATACAGCGTCGTCGGGTGAAACTGGACGAAGGCCATGTCCGCCAGCGTCGCGCCCGCGCGGTACGCCATCGCGAGGCCGTCGGCGGTGGCCTCGCGGGGGTTGCTGGTTTCGCGGTAGAGCTGGCCCGCGCCGCCGGCGGCGAGGATGGTGGTGCGGGCCCAGATCATTTGCAGGCCGTGCTTGCGGTGGTAGGTGATGGCTCCGAGGACGGGGCTGCCCGGTTGGTTGCTGGTGGTGATGAGGTCGAGGGCGAAGCACTTCTCGAAGACGCGGACGCCCGGGGTGGCGCGGACCTTCGATGTCAGCGAGGTCTGGATCTCGCGTCCGGTGGCGTCGCCCCCGGCGTGGTAGATGCGGCTGGCGGAGTGTCCGCCTTCGCGGCCGCGGGCGAGGGTGCCGGCTTCGGTGGGGTCGAAGGCGCAGCCCCAGTCGATGAGTTCCTGAACGCGGTCGGCACCCTCGGTGACGATGGTGCGGACGACGGGCTCGTCGCAGAGTCCTGCGCCGGCGGTGAGGGTGTCTTCGATGTGGGATTCGAAGCTGTCGCCCTCGGCGAGGCCTTCTTTCAGGACGGCGGCGATGCCGCCCTGGGCCCAGGAGGTGTTGGTGTCCTCGAAGCGGGACTTGCTGAGGAGGATAACATCGCCGCCGTTGGCGGCGGCTTCGATGGCGGCGCGGGCGCCGGCGACGCCGCCGCCGATGACGAGAGTGTCGGTGAAGATCTGCGGCAGCAGCGTGGAGCGGAAGGGGATGAGGTAGCGGCGCTGGTCGAAGAGGCCGTTCACGCGGTGTCTCCGCTCTGCTGGGCGGCTTCGCCGACGCAGGCGCAGCCCTGGCCGCAGCCGCCGGGGACGCAGGCTTCTTCGGGCGGGCGGGGGCCGAGGAGGCGTTCGACCTTGGCGTTGAGGTAGGCGGCGTGATGCTCGAGGTGCCATGCGTGCATGGCGACAAGGTCCTTGAGCGAGACGGGGCCGGCGACGGGGTGGACGCCGGCGCGGTCCCATTCGGAGTCGTCGAGCTGGTAGAGCGTGGCGCCGGTCATCTGGCGGATGGTGTGGATCGTGGCGGCCATGGCGCCCGGGGGTGTGCGGACGACGGTTTCGCCCGTGGTGTCGTCGGGGCGGCGGGGGGTCATGCCGTAGAGGGGACTGTCGAGGAAGGCGTGCTCATCGAAGTTCTCGAAGACGGGACCGTCCTCGGCGAGGACGCGGCGGATGCGGTAGGCGTAGACGAGCTCGGCGTCCATGAGGTGGGCGAGCAGGGCGCGGCAGCTCCAGCGTCCGACCTGGGCGTCGGGGAGCCAGGCGCGGTCGAGTTGTTCGTGGTCGAGCTCGAAGGTGCGGGGGTCGAAGTGTTCGATGCCGTAGCGGAGCCGCCCGATGAGGTTGGCGGTGTCGAGGGTCTTGAAGGCTTCGAGGTTGGGCAGCGCCAGGCCGCTCGCGGTTGACATCGTGGGGCCTCCTGTTCGGTTCGGGGGGTGTGGCCGGGGTTGGGTGTGGCGGTTCGCGTGGATGCGCCCGCCCGACGCGTCCGGCGGCTATCCCCCCTTGGAACAGAAGCCTACGCCGGGTCGGGGGGCGGCCGCGGGAACGGGTTCCTAGCCTTCGTCATGCCCGATCGCCCCCCGTCGCAGCCCACACGCACCCCGGACGACGCGAAGCTCGAGGCTCCGGACGCGGATCGGAACCTGGCGTTGCGGGTGGTGCCGATGCCGCGGGACACGAACCCGTACGGGACGATTTTCGGCGGTGTGATCCTGTCGTACATCGACCAGGCGGGGCTGGTGGAGGCGCTGAGTCACGCGGCGTGCCCCTGGGTGACGGCGTCGATCGAGCGGGTGGACTTCAACGCGCCGGTGCACCTGGGGGATGTCGTGTCGTTCTACACGCGGACGATCCGGACGGGGACGACCTCGGTGCGGGTGGGGGTTGAGGTCGAGTCGCTGAGGCGGACGAGCAACGCGGTGGTGCGAGTGACGACGGCGACGCTCACGATGGTGGCGGTGGGTCCGGACGGGCGGCCGACGCCCTGGCGGGAGGCGTGCGGGATGAAGCCGCCGCCGGGGTGAGCCCGGCGGAGGCCTTCAGAGCTGGGGTCGCGGGCCGGTGGAAGGCCCGGTAGGCTTCGGGGGATGGGCGGGTGAGCGTCTTTGGTGCTGCTGGAGTTCTGCACGCGTGATGTTTGGCAAGAAGAAGAAAGACCCGGGCCCCGATCCTGCAACGGGGCGGACGCTCGTGGACTCGCAGCACCTGCGGGCGCGGTTCGCGGGGGGGATCGTGTACGCCGAGGTGAAGTGCGAGGCGGTGACGGACCGGGAGAGCAAGTTCGTTCTGGAGGAGATCGCGCAGGCGTCGGACGCTTCGGGCTCGGCGAGGGTCGTCCTCGACATGGAGCAGGTGGGCGTGCTGGCGTCGGCGGGGATCGGGATGCTGGTGCAGGCGCACAAGCGGCTGACCGGGCTGGGCGGGGGGTTTGCGATCTACAACCTGAGCGAGGACATCGCCCAACTCATGAAGCTCACGCGGATGGACAAGCTGTTCACGATCGCGGACGATCGTGAGGCCGCGGTGGCGGCGGTGTCCTGAGGAGACCTGGCGGTGCCGGAGACGGAGCCCAAGTTCGTGGGTCAGGCGCTGGAGGCGTACGACGCGGGGGGCGGGGTCGCGCACTGCATCCTGACGCAGCAGACGATCTCGGAGCCGGAGTGCGAGGCGCTGCTCGCGGACCTGACGCGGGCGATGCGGGTGATCGGGCCGAGGCTCGTCGTCGATTGCATCCGCGTGGAGCATGTGTCGTCGGCGATGCTCGGAACGCTGGTGCGGGTGCGGACGCGGGTGAAGGAAGAGGGCGGAGCGCTGGCGCTGTTTGATCTGCCCAAGCAGATCAAGGAAGTCATCACGCTGACGCGGCTCGACGCGATCTTCCCGGTCGCGGACGACCTTGATGGGGCGATCGCTGCTGTCCACGCGGCGGCGGGGTCGTGATGGGCGGGGCGACGACGCCGCGACTGGCGGTGCTGCTGTCGGGCTCGGGCCGCACGATGGTGAATCTGGCGGAGCGGATCGAGGCGGGAACCCTCGACGCGGAGATCGCGGTGGTGGTGGCGTCGCGGGAATGCGGCGGAGCGGAGCGGGCGCGGGAGCGGGGATTGACGACGCTGGTGAGGCCCGGGGAGTTGTCGGGCGATGAGCTCGACGGGCTCGTTGCGGAGCAGGGGGCGGACTGGGTGGTGCTGGCGGGGTATTTGCGGCGGGTGCCGATTACGCCGGCCTTGGAGGGGCGTGTGGTGAACATCCACCCGGCGCTCCTGCCCGGGGACGGGACGGCGGGGCGCTTCGGGGGGCCCGGGATGCACGGGCGGCGGGTGCATGAGGCGGTCTTGGCGGCCCATGCGGCGGGCGAGGTCACCGAATCGGGCTGCACGGTGCATTTGTGCACGCCGGGATACGACGACGGGCCGGTGATCCTGACGCGGTCGTGCCCGATCGAGCCCGGGGATACGCCGGACACGCTCGCGGCCCGTGTATTCAGAGAGGAACTGGAGGCGTTGCCGGCGGCGCTGCAACTGTTGTTCGGGCGTGCCCGTACCACCGGGGGACGCCCGGGCTGAGGTCGGGTGGGGCGGGTTGGGGAACGGAAGGGAGGCCGCCGTGCGCGCGCGAATCCGGTACACGCTGGTTGCGGTGGCGGCGGCGCTCCTCGCGGGCCCGCCGGCGATCGCACAGGAGCAGACGGACGACGAGGTGGTCGATGCCCTCGCGACGGAGCTCGCCAAGCGGCTCGACCGCGACGCGGCTTCGGCCAAGTTCGCGAACGAGGCGGCGCGGGCGTTTACCGATCGCGATCTCGACGCGGCCGAGGCGGCGCTGCGGAAGCAGATCGAGGTGGACCCGGACAACTTCGTCCCCCACTACAACCTGGCGTGCGCGTTGACGGCCCAGGATCGGCTGGAAGAGGCCGCGGGGGCGCTGAGCCGGGCGGTGGAGTTGGGGTTCATCTCGCGGGCGCAGCTGGAGCGGGACCCGTGGCTTCGCGGGCTTCGGGGGACGCCGTTCTACGAGCGGTTGCTGGACAACTGGCCCGCGGTGATCGCGGCTCGGCGGGAGGCGCAGGTGCGCCAGGCCGAGGCGTGGCTGGACCGGGCGGTGGAGCGGACGGTGGTGGAGGACCTGCGGCTGGATGTGCTGTCGGCGCATGATCCGGGGTCGACGGAGCTCGCGATCGAGGATCTTCGGCGGGTGGCGCGGTTTGCTCGGTCGGTGGCGCCCGAACTCTTTGCGGCTCGCGCGGATGACCCTTGGGTGCTCGTCGTGCTGCCCGAGCGGCGGGATTTCCTGCAGTGGGCGGTCGCGACCTTTGGGCCGCAGGCGCGGCGGGCGCTCGCGGGGATCGGCGGGGCGTACGAGCACGATCAGAAGCGGCTGGTGGCGCAGGACCTTGGGGCGACGCTGCGGCACGAGTTCTTCCATGTGCTGCACTGGCGGGCGATGGATCGGCTGGGGCAGGTGCACCCGATCTGGATCCAGGAGGGGCTCGCGAGCCTGGTTGAGGACCTCGACCCCGTGGCGCCGGGGAGCGATGAGCTGGAGCCGGCGCCGAGCTGGCGGACGAACATCGTCAAGCGTTTGGCGGAGGCGCGGCGGCTGCCGAGCCTGGAGGAACTGGCGGGGCTGAGCCATGAGCGTTTCAGCACGAGCCGGCCGCTGGCGCAGTACGCGCAGGCGCGGACGCTGTTCTTGTTCCTGCACGAGCGGGGGCTCTTCGGGGATTGGCTTCGGGTGTACACGGGCTCAGATACCGACGGGTTTGACGCGGACCGGTCGGGGCTGGCGGCGCTCGACAAGGTTGTCGGGCTGGGGCGGGAAGAGGGCGAGCGGCTGTACAGGGCGTGGGTGGCGACGAGCTTGCCGGAGATCGTCGAAGAGCCCGGGGATGCGCGGGCCCAACTCGGGGTGGCGCTCGAACCGGGCGACGGGGACGGGCCGCGGATCCGCGTGTTGCCCCGCGCCGTGCGTCGTGCCACGGATCTGAGGCTGAACGATGTGATCACCGCGATCGACGGGCGTCCGACGCGGGATACGCACGAGTATCTGCGGGTGATCGCGGATTACGCACCGGGAGATAAGGTGACGGTGTCGTACAGAAGAGGGCGGCTGCACGGCGAGACTGATGTCACCCTTGTGCCCGTTCCGTGAAGATCTTCTACGGAATTTGCTTCTTCATTGATCTCGGGAAGCCCCGGGTCGTATGCTGGGGTGCCTACCCCCCTTACCCCGCCGACGCTGCCGGGGATCGTCCACAGGGCTCGCCGAATTGCGACGCTTTGTGTTCAAAGTGAAAGACGATCCATGCAGCACCGCGTCGGCCGCTCAATCGCGGACATTCAGGAAGTCTTCGGCGACCTCGGCGATGGTTCGCCGTTCGTTCTGGGCCCTGCGGCGCAGTTCGGCGAACGCCTCGGACTCGCTTATGCCGCGTTCGGCCATGAGCATGCCCTTGGCCCGCTCGATGATCTTGCGTTGCTGGAGGGCGAGCTTGAGGTCCTGGACCTCTTCCCGCAGGGCGCGAAGCTGCTCGTACCGACTTGTCGCGACGATGATGGCCGCGTGCACATCGGCGGGCACGACCGGCTCGATGAGGTAGGCCATGACATGGTCTTCCATCGCCCGGTGCACGGCCTCGAGCGAGCGCTCGGTCGTGACGACGACGGTGGGCAGCGGTTCCTGCCGGCCGATGTCGACGGCGAGATCGATGCCGTCTCCGTCGGAGAATTTGACGCCGATCACGAGCAGATCGGGTCCGGTTTCGCGCACGACGCGGCGGGCGTCGGCAAGGGTGTCGCAGTCGCAGAGCACCTCGTGCTCGCGGCCGATGGCGTCGACGAGGGCACGCCGAGTGTCGTTGCTGCCGTGGGCGACCACGACCTTGAGACGATTCGTTTCCACGCAGAGGTCTCCGGGGCCGGCCGCGACGCGCGAGCCGGCCTGTCGGCGAACCAGAATAGCAGGCCTTTGCGGCTTGCCAAGACCCCATCGCCGGTGCGTTCGCTCCGCGATCCCGTGTGCCACGGAAGGACCGCCGTTTGACCCAATCCGCACCCGTTCAGCAGTTGGCGTATGTCAGCCGAAGAGCGCCCGGCATTACGGACGATGTGGTGGTCGACGAGATCGCGATCCCGTCGATCCGCCGGAACCTGGCGAATGACATCACCGGGGCGCTGTGGTTCAACCACGACCGGTTCTTCCAGATCATCGAGGGCCCGCCCGACCGGGTGGACCGGCTGTACGACAACATCGAGCAAGACGGACGCCATACAGACTGCCGGGCGTTGTGCCGGCGATTAATCGCCGAGCGTTCGTTCAGCCGCTGGCAGCTCAAGGTGTTCCGGGGGGAGTTCCCGCGGGACCTGAACGAGCTGCTGCGCCGGACGGCGCCGGGCTACATCGACGCGCCCAAGGCCGCGCCCGTGATGGTGCCCGAGGTCGAGGACGATCGCGATGCGGGCTCGGCCCTGATGGGCCTGCTCCGCGGCGGGCTCGCGCCGCTGCAGCGGGTGATCGCGGAGATGACCTCGCGCGACGACCACCTGCCGACCTGAGCCCGTGCCCGGTACGGGGCGGGGTGGGGCTTGGGGGGCTGGTCGAGATCCCGATATCGCGTTGACCGCGGACTTTGCCTGCATCCGGCCGGCGTGCGGCCCGCATACTATGGCAGACACAGTATGCGAGACATGCCATGAAGATCGAACGCGACCTCATGCGGGGGGCCGGCCCCACCGCGGTCCTCCAGGTGCTGAGCAAGGGCGAGGCGTACGGGTACGAGCTCGTCGAGGCCCTGAGCCAGCGCACGGACGGCGTGCTCGCGATGGGCCAATCGACGCTGTACCCCATGCTCTACAACCTCGAGGCCAAAGGCCTGATCGAGGCCACTTGGAAGGACGCCCCGAGCGGGCGGCAGCGGAAGTACTACCGCCTCACGCCCAAGGGCAAGCGGAAGCTGGCCGAGGATGTCGAGACCTGGAACGCGCTCGCGGCGGCGATGCGCACGCTCGGGGTTCTTCGCGCGACGCTCGGGCCGATGCCGGGGGCGGCGTCATGAGCGAAGTGGTCACCGGACGCGCAAACCGTGGCTGGTGGGCCCGGCTCTGGCGGTATCACCTCGATCGATCGACCCTGTACAACCTCTTCCGGCGGGCCACCCACAAGCCGACGAGCTGGGACCGCATGGTCGCCGACGCCGAGCTGCCGGGCGTCGTCGAGGGGGCGCTCGACCGCATCCTGCGGCGTGTGCGGGTGCTGCCCTTCGAGAAGCTCGCGTTCACGGCGGAGATGCTGGGCCACTGCCGCGACGGGCTGGACGCCGGGACGCCGCCCGACGACCTGGCCCGCGGGCTGGGCGAGCCGAGGCGAGCGGGCAGGCTGGTGACGCGGGCGATCCGGCGGAAGCGCCCGCCGATCGTGCGCGCCGCGCTGGGGAGCGTTCGTGTCGCGAAGCGTGGGGTGCTGACGCTCGTCGTGGTGTACGCGGTGCTGTTCGTGTGGTTCATCGCGCGGCGTCCGGAGGTGACGACGGACCATTTTGCGGAGATGACGGCTCGGGTCACGGCCGTGCCGCCGGAAGATCGGGCGGCGCCGTTGGTGGCGGAGCAGATGGAGACCCTGCACGCGATGCAGGAGGAGCGGGCGGGGGCGATGGGCTACGAGGAACGCGAGCACGATGGGGAGACCTATGTGCCGCTCCCGCCGAATTGGCTGGGCGAGTTCCCGTCGCTGCATCGCGATGAGCCCGAGTTTGCCGAGGTGATCGGCCTGCTCGAGGCGTCGGACCCGCTCATTCAGGAACTGTGGGTAGCCACGGCCCGCCCGCATCTCGGTGCTGACCTGATCAGAGGATCATCACCAGGCCGGCTCGGACAGCTTCTCATCGGGACGCTGCTGCCGCATCTCGGAACAACACGAAAGGCCGCCCGCCTGCTCGCGCTCGATGCGACGGTCTACGCCGAGCGGGGCGACGCGGAGCGGGTGACGCGTGACCTTGAGGCGATGGCCCGGCTTGGGTTCCTGCTGCACACCGGCGACTCCGTCATCATCACGCGGCTCGTCGGCAACGCCGTGATCGCGCTCGCGTCCGAGCACACGCTGCGGATTCTTGCCGAGTACCCGGATCTCCTCGACGACGAGCAACTGGCATCGCTCGGGGCGGCGTTCGACCATCGAATCGCCTTCGACCTCGAGGATGAAGTTCGGATGCACGCCGACTTCGTGCAGCGGGCGTACGCACCGGGCCCGAACGGCCGGATCACCGCGGAGGGCATGCTGCTCATCTCGGAATGGAACAACTACGGGAACAACCGGACCTGGGCCAGCGTGTCCGAAACGCGTCAGCTCCTCCTCGGCCCGCTCGCCGCTCTCTTCTTCGTCGACCGCGGAACAAGCGAGAAACACCGCCGCGAGATGGCGGCCGAGCTGGAGGCGGCCGCCGCGATGACCGTGATCCCCGACGCCACCTGGGAGGAGCTTGATCGCATCGACGACCCACCGGAGCTTGCGAAGCTCCGCGACCCGATCACGGAGTTCCTGCGCACTGCAAATGCACGGATCCTCTCGGGCTTCCAGCAGACCCGTGCCCGCCGCGACGCCACCATCGTCGCCCTCGCCGCCCACCGCTACCGGCTCGACCACGGCTCGTTCCCCAAGACGGCGTGCGAACTCGTGCCGTCCTATCTCGATGCCGTCCCCGTCGATCGCTTCGACGGCCAGCCGATGCGGCTGAAGTCCGCGGATGGCGAGCTCGTGATTTACCTCACCGGCAACGACCGCGACGACGACGGCGGGCGGGCCGCCGAGCCGGAAAGCCCCCGCGACGACGAGCCGGTGTGGCAGCTTGAGCCGACGCCGAAGCACCGGCGGGTGGACGGCGACTGGGTCGTGTTCCCGCCGCTCGCCGATGAGTACGCGCCGATCCGCGCGTACCTGCGGCGGTAGCCTCCTCTGACGACGGGACCTCCCCGGCGGGCGGCACGAGACCACCGCCCCCGGGGGCCCCGTCGTTCTTCCGTCGGGTACGCTGCGAGCGCTCGTGGCTCGAACGGAGGCCCACCGTGCCCGATACGCAGGACACGCCCAGGCACCGCAGCCTGTCCACCACCACCGTCGCGCTCATCCTCCTCGGCGCCGCCGTCCTCATCCCCGCCATCGGTTACGGCGTCCTCGCCTTCTGGTTCTTCTCGCGCAGCCCCGACATCGCCGTCGATCACCTCGCCGAGCTCAACGAGGGCAACCACAGGCTCGAAGAGTCCGACCGCGGTGCGTACGCCGTCATGGCCATTTACAGCCAGTTCGACGCGGTCCTGTCGCGCATGGCGACGCGGTGGGGACACCCGTCGCAGTCGCAGATCCCGCCGGACTCGCCCGATTGGTGGCTCACGCGTTACCCGCGGAACATCCCGGCCGATGTCGTCGTCGATCGAGACCGCGAGCGCGAGCTGCTCGCCGAGGCCGCCCCCCTGCTCGAAGAACTCCGGGAAGCCGCCGCCCGCCCGCGCCTCGGCTGGGAGTGGATCGCCGACGAGCCGGACAGCCCGATGTGGGATGTCCTGCTGCCCTACCTCGGCCCCTACCGCACCGCCGGGGCGTGGCTCACCGCGGACGCGCAGTCGGCCGCCACCGCGGGCGACGCCGACCGCGCCACCGCCGACCTCGTCGCGGCCGCGAATCTCGCCCGCCAGCTCGTCCTCGACGATCCGTTCACCATCTCGCAGATCGTCGGCTTCAGCGTGCTCGACACGACCTCGCAAACCACGCTCGCGCTGCTCGCGGGGAACGCCGAACTGTTCACCGCCGCTCAGCTCGGGTCGCTCGCCGAGGCCCTCACCATGCCGCTCGAGCCCACCCTCGACGGCGAACGCCGCTTCTACCACGACACCGTGCAACGCGTCTACGCACCCGGCGAGAACGGCCGGATCACGCCCGACGGTCTCGGCCTGCTGCTCGATACGAGCGGGGCCTGGGGCGTCGAACTCGGCCTGCCGATCCCCTACGCCGATCGCCTGTCGCCCGACGCGATCATGGCCATCGCCCCGATCGTCGCGCCGTCGATGAGCACCCGCGGCCGCTCGCTCGCGACCTTCGACGAGATCCTCACGGAGTTCCGCACTGCCGTCGCGCAGCCGTCGGTGACGAAAGCCAACTGGGACCGCCTGAACGAAGCAACCGAACGCGCCGCCATCGCCAAGGGGGACCCCGTCGTGCGGTTCCTGGTCCCCGCCACCGGCAGTGTCCTCGACCGTCTCCAGCACGCCCGCACCACCCGCGACGCCGCCCTCTTCGCGATCGCCGCCCATCGATACCGGCTCGAAGCCGGGCGATTCCCGGAGTCCGCCGACGACCTCCTGCCCGGCTACCTCAACGAACGCCCCATCGACCGCTTCACCGGCGGCCCCATGCAGTACCGCCTCACCCCCGGGGGTCCGTTCATCTATGTCGCCGGCCCCGACCTCGACGACGACGGCGGCACACCGCCCCCAGCGCTCCAAGAGGCGGACCAGTTCATGCCGTCGGGCTTGCCGGTGGCGGACGGCGACTGGATTCTCTTTCCGCCAAAGCCAAGCAATTGAAAGCTCGGCCACGCCCGCGTCGAACAGCACTGCGACGATCGCCGTCTAAGCCCGAGGCAACAGCAAGTAACACCAGATACTCTCGCCGGGCACAGCCCATCGGGCATCGCGATGGAGGCCACGCATGACAGGACAAGAAGCCAAGGCCCCGCGCGGACGGCTGTCGACCACGACCGTTGTGCTGATCCTGCTGGGTTCTGCGGTGATCGTCCCGATCTTGGGCTATGGGGTGCTGGCCGTGTGGTTTTTCTCGCGGAGCCCGCGGGTCGAGGTGGACTACCTCGCGGAAATGAACGCCGACCTGGCCTCCATCCCGGAATCGGATCGGGCGGCGCCGATCGTTGTTGAGGCGAGCTACGAACTACACGCCTTAAAAGATGCGGCGGCGAGGCGGCTCGGGCACGCAGATGCGTTCAGCATCCCCCCTGACTCGCCGGACAGCTGGCTTGCCGAATGGCCGACACTCGACCTCGAAGGTGTGGACCCGATCGCATTGCAACGCCTGATCGATGATGCGGAACCGACGCTGGCACGCGTGCGGGCGGCCGCAGCGCGCGACAGGCTCGGGTGGGAATGGGAGAATCCAAAGCCCGGGTCGGGGCTGTGGAATGTACTGCTCCCTTACCTCGGCAGCTATCGCAATGCCGTCCGTTGGCTCGCGTGGGATGTTCAATACGCGGCGACGAAAGGCGATGCCGACGAAGCGGTCGCGAGCGTGTTCGCGATCGAGCGCCTCGGGAGGCAGTTGGCGGATGATGATGCAACCTTGGTATCCCAAATGGTCGCCGTCGCCGTTGCCGGCGTGGCATCCAATGAAGTGCTGAACATGTTGGAGGCGCAATCCCACCTGCTTTCCGACACACAGCTCGCCGCCATCGCTGAAGCCCTTGACACTGAGCTCGAGTTACGCCTCGAAGGCGAATACCGCTTCTATCAGGACGCCGTCCAACGCGTCTACGCACCCGGCGACGGCGGACGCATCACCGCCGAAGGCGTTCGCTTGATCATGGAGTTTCGCAAAACAGATTCCATTTACCTGCCGCTGCCATACGCGGATCGCTTGCCGCCGCGCGCGTTCCCGGCCGCGCTCCCGCTCGCGGCCCCCATGATGGCCACACGCGGCGAATCACTGGCGCACATAGAAAGAGTCTTTGCCAACTTCAGCGACCGCATGGCCCAGAAAGCCATCACACCCGAGCAGTGGCAACAATTTAGTAGAATTGAGTATGATCCGGACAAGACACCGCTGGACCCGGTTGCTGACCTGTTCGCTCCGACGATGAGCCGCGCGGCCAGCAGTCTCCAACACGCTCGAACAACGCGCGGCGCCGCCCTCCTCACCCTCGCCGCCCACCGCTTCCGACTCGATCACGGACAGTTCCCAGAGTCGGCAGAAGACCTCGTGCCGTCATACCTCGACGAGGTCCCCCTCGACCGCTTCACAGGCGAGCCCATGCGTTACCGGCTCACCCCGGACGGCCCGCTGATCTATGTGAGTGGCCCGGACCTTGACGACGACGGCGGAGCGCAGCCCGCCTCGGAACGCGACGAGGACGCCGTACAACGCTTCAACACACCACCCGACTTGGCTCCCGACGGCGACTGGATCCTCTTCCCACCGCGGTAGCCCGCCTCCCCCGCGTGCCGCCGGTACCCTCCGGCATGCACGCGTACCACGATCTCCTCCAGCGCATCCTCGACGATGGCACGCCCAAGGACGACCGCACCGGTGTCGGCACCCTCTCCGTCTTCGGGCACCAGTCCCGCTACAGCCTGCACAACGCCTTCGGCGACCTCGGCCCGGCCAGCGAAACCTCCGGCTTCCCCCTGCTGACGACGAAGAAGGTCCACTTCAAGTCCGTCGCCCACGAACTCCTCTGGTTCCTCCGGGGCGACACCAACGCCCGCAGCCTCAACGCCGTGGGCGTCACCATCTGGGACGAGTGGGCCGACCCAGAAACCGGCGAGCTCGGGCCCGTCTACGGCGCCCAGTGGCGCTCCTGGCCCACCCGCGACGGCGGCACGCTCGACCAGATCAGGACCCTCCTCCACGACCTCCGGGCCAAACCCTACTCCCGCCGGCACATCGTGACCGCGTGGAACCCCGCCGATGTCCCCGACATGGCTCTGCCCCCCTGCCACTGCCTGTTCCAGTTCGAGGTCAGCCCCCCGACCCAGGACATCCCCGAGCCCACCCTCTCCTGCCAGCTCTACCAACGCTCCGCCGACGCGTTCCTGGGCGTCCCCTTCAACATCGCCGGCTACGCCCTGCTCACCTGCATCCTCGCCCGCCACCTCGGCTACCGCCCCGGCTGGTTCATCCACACCCTGGGCGACGCCCACCTCTATAAGAACCACCTCGAGCAGGCCCGTCTCCAGCTCTCCCGGGACCACCGCCCCCTGCCCACCATCGCCCTGCCCGACCCGCTCCCCGACCCCCTCGCCCTCGCCTACGAGGACATCGACCTTCTGAGCTACGACCCCCACCCCGCCATCAAGGCCGAGGTCGCCGTATGAAGCTCGTCCTGATCGCCGCCCTCTCCGAGAACCACACCATCGCCCGCGACGGCGATCTCCCATGGAGACTCCCGGCCGACCTCGCCCGCTTCAAGACGGTCACCAGCGGCCACCCCGTCATCATGGGCCGCAAGACCATGGACACCCTGCTCGCCCCTCTGTCCGGCCGGCGGTGCATCATCCTCACCCGGGATACCGACTGGTCCCGCGACGGCGTCGAGGTCGCGCACTCCATCGATGACGCCATTGCCCTCGCATCCCAGGACTTACCCCAGGACGAGACCGTCTTCGTCGCCGGCGGCGGGCGGGTCTATGAAGACACAGTCGGCAGGGCGGACGAGCTCGACCTCACTCGCGTGCATGCCCAGATCGAGGGGGACACTTTTTTCCCCTCGATCGAGGAGGCTCTCTGGGTCCGGAAATCGGCCGATTTCCACCCTGCAGATGAGCGGCACAGCCACGCATTCACCTTCGAGCGGTGGGTACGGCGAGATTCCGACACGCACTGACGCATTGTGAAGCGGGCCCAAACCCTTCTACACACCAATCAAGTTTCGGCCACTTCCCTTTTTGCGTCAATCTGGGCAAGCTCGACCGCCGTAAACCGCCGCTTGAGGGGCGGGAAAGGAAAAAACCCGTGTTGAGCCTCCACAACAGGTTGGCACCCTCGTCAGGTTGGGGTAGAGTGTTCGTGGGTCGCGCAATCTCGCGTAGAGATCGGTTGATCTCAAAGATAGACGACATTTGCAAAGTGTGAGGAGATTCACTGTGAAGAACGCCATCGCCATTGCCGCTGTTGCCGGTATCGCCGCTGCCGCCGCCGCCCAGACCTCGGGCAGCATCTCGTTCAACGCCCCCGCTCAGGTCAACGCCGGTGAGACCTTCACCGTCGAGGTGATCGCTTCGGGCGATCAGGCCGGCATCCTTTCGTTCAACCTGGCCATCTCGGCCGCCAACGCTGCCTCCGTCGGTTCGCCGACCGGCAACGCCGCCCTGTTCACCTTCGGCACCTTCGCCGGTGTGGGTGACTTCGAGGCTTCGGGCGGCGCCAACGCCTTCGCCAAGCAGCAGCTCGCGAACGGCTCGGTCCTCTTCAGCTTCCAGGTCACCGCTGGCAGCAGCAACATCGACCTGTCGGCCGCCGCGGGCACCATCGACGGTGGTGGCGCTGGCACGCTGACCTACGGCGTTGACGCCGGCTTCTTCTTCCTCCCGACCGACTTCGACAACATCAGCTTCAACGGCGCCACCGTCGTTGTCCCGGCCCCCGGCGCCGCTGCCCTCCTGGGCCTCGGTGGTCTGGCCGCCGCCCGTCGTCGCCGCTAATCGGTAACGACCGCTCAACTGAGCTCAAGCAGGCCCCCGCCTCGTGCGGGGGCCTGTTCTTTTTTGCACGCTGCGGATTACGAGTTGATGCCGCGCTGCCACGCGCCCGCCGACCCTTGCGTCAGACTTGCGCGAAGCCCGCCCCGTCGCTCGATGGCTCTCCACTCGACGCCGAAGCTCGTAAACAGTCCACCGAACAGGACTTGCACAACCCTGCACCGCGGGGAACCGTGGGGCAAAAGCTGGAAATGCGCGGGGTCACCACTTTCATTTCAAATCGACTTGCACTACGCTGAATCCGTCGGAACACCGACGAGAGAGACGAAGCACTGTTCAAGTCCAGAGAGAGGGACACCACATGAAGACTGTTCTCGCTATCGCTGCGGTCGCAGGGACCGCCGCCGTGTCGTCCGCCGCCACCGGTGGGTTCTCGTTCTTGGCCCCCACCCAGGTCGTCGAGGGCCAGACCTTCTCGGTCTCGGTCATCGCCACGGGTGACCAGCAGAACGCCATCGTCGCGTTCAACATTGCCGTCGGCGCCGCCGGCGCCGCCGCCGTCGGGGCCCCCACTGGCAACGCCAACCTCTTCACCTTTGACCTCTTCAGCGGCACCGGCGATTTCGAGGCCTCGGGCGGCACCAATGTGTTCGCCAAGCTCGCCCTCGCGAGCGGGGCCGAGATCTTCACCTTCGATGTGACCGCTGGCGCCGCCGGCAGCACCATCGACCTCAGCACCGCCGCCGGCACCGTGGACGCCCTTGCGCCGCTCGCCTTCGGTGTCGACGCCGGCTTCTTCCTCCTCGACACCCCCTACGACACCGTCAACTTTGGCGCGGCCCGCATCAGCGTAATCCCGACTCCCGGCGTTGCCGGCCTCCTCGGCCTCGGTGGCCTCGTTGCCGCCCGCCGTCGCCGGTAATCGCAAGCCGCTCGCCGGCTGACCCCCGGCGATCGACGCTCACGACTTTGCCACAGGGCCCCCGCACCGCCGGGGGCCCTGCTGTTTTTCCGGGTCTGTCGCCACTGATCACCGGCGCGTTGCGTACAGAGCCCCGGTGATTCATGCGGTGCCGTTCGCGCACCGGTACCGTCCGGCTCTCGATGGGGCATCCGGACCAAACGCCGAAAGGCAGGAGAGACAAGGGATGAAGACAGCTCTGCACGCGCTCGCAGTCTGCGGCCTCGCCGCCGCCGCCCAGGCCCAGACCGCCGGCAGCATCTCGTTCAACGCGCCGACTCAGATCCAGGTGGGCGACACCTTCACGGTCGAGGTCATCGCCACCGGCGACCAGCCGCTGGCCATCGTCAGCTTCAACCTTGAGATCGGCACCACTTCCCGGGCCGAGATCGTCTCAGGGCCCGTCGGCAACGCGTCCCTCTTCCAGTTCAGCACCTTCGATCTCAGCGATGACGGTTTCCAAGCCTCCGGCGGCTCGAATGTCTTCGCCAACCAAGCCCTCCCCAGCGGTGTCGTCCTCTTCACCTTCGAGGCCCGCCTGCTCGAGCCGATCCCCCTCCCGTTCCTCGATCTGGGCCTCTTCGCCCGCGCCGGGTCCATCGACGCCCTCGCGCCGCTGTCGTACGGCGAACCAGCGCCCTTCTTCCTTCTGCCCCAGGCGTATGACACTGTCACCTACAACAACATCCCGACTCCCACGGCCTGCGCTCCCCTCGCCCTCGCCGGCCTCGTCGCCGCCCGCCGTCGCCGCTGATCGCGAGACACCTGACGGGGCACCCAAGCCGATCGGATGCAACACCGTGTTTCAGGGCTCTCGCCTTCGCGAGGGCTCTTTTGCTTTGTGCCCAACGGCGCGGCATTCTGGAAGACTCGTTGGAGTTCGGTTCGTTGTTGGCTACATTGGATCCCGGTGCCGCTCGCGCACCGGTCCCACCCGGGCCCTCTTGGGGTCGGCCCGGGCCACGCCGAGAGGCAGGAGAGATCAGAGTGAACGCAGCACTGCACGCCGTCGCCCTCGCCGGCATCGCCGCCATCGCGCACGCACAGACGACAGGCACCATCTCGTTCAACGCGCCATCGCAGGCCGTCGCCGGCGACACCTTCACCGTTGAGGTCCTCGCCTCGGGCGATCAGGCCGGCATCCTCTCCTTCAACCTGGCCATCTCGATCACCGGCCCCGCCGCGGTCGTGGGCATGCCCTCCGGCAACCCCACCCTGTTCACCTTCAGCACCTTCGACGGCGTCGGCGCGTTCGAGGTCTCCGGCGGCGCCAACGCCTTCGCCAAACAGCAGCTCCCCAACGGCTCGGTCCTCTTCAGCTTCCAGATGACCCTGCTCGCCCCGAGGCCCGTCACGCTGTCCGCCAGCGCCGGGACCATCGACGGCGGCGGCACGGGCACGCTGACCTACGGCACGGATGTCGGCTTCTTCCTGCTCCCCACCGACTTTGACCAGGTGATTTTCGAAGACTACTGCATCTGCATCCCCGCCCCGGGGGCCGCCGCCCCCCTCGCCCTCGCGGGCCTTGTCGCCGCCCGTCGCCGCCGCTGATCACGCACCACCGGGAGACTCAACATGAAGACCGCGCTGCACGCCATCGCCCTTGCCGGCATCGCCGCCGGCGCTCACGCACAATCCGTCGGCACCATCTCGTTCAATGCCCCGGCCCAGGTCAACTTTGGAGAGGTGTTTACCGTCGAGGTCATCGCCTCGGGCGATCAGGACGGCATCCTGTCGTTCAACCTCGCGATCACACTGTCCAATCTGTCGCTGGTCGGCACGCCCAGAGGCAACCAGTCGCTCTTCACCTTCAACACATTCGATGGCGTCGGCGACTTCGAAGCGTCCGGAGGCGCTAACCTCTTCGCCTTCCAGCAACTCCCCAACGGCTCGGTCCTCTTCAGCTTCCAGGCGATCCTCGACCCCGGGGCGAACGGGGCGGCCATCGATGCAAGCCCCGGCACCATCGACGGCGGCGGCGCGGGCACGCTGACCTACGGCACGGTTGGCTTGTTCCTAGTCCCGACCGACTTCGACATCGTCCGGTTCCAGAACATCTCCTTCCCCCCGGCCCCCGGCTCGCTCGCCCCGCTCGCCCTCGCCGGCCTCGTCGCTGCCCGCCGTCGGCGCTGATCACCCACCACCGGGAGACTCAACATGAAGACGGCCCTGCACGCCATCGCCCTTGCCGGCATCGCCGCTTCCGCCCCGGCCCAGACCACCGGCGGCATCTATTTCGAGGCCCCGACCCAGGTCCAGCCCGGAGAGACCTTTGTCGTAGAGGTCATTGGCACGGGCGATTTCGTAGATGGTCCCATCGCATACTTTGACCTCGTGATCACCGCCGCGAACAACGCCGGTATCGACAACATCACCGGCCATCCGTCGCTATGGATGTTCAATACCGAGCAAGGTATGGACGAGTTTGCGGTAGACGGGGCCCCAAATTTGTTCGCGGGCCAAGCTCTGCCGTCCGGTGCGGTCCTGTTCTCGTTTGAAGTGACGGCCGGTGCTGGGGGGCGAGACATCGCACTTTCCGCAAGCTCAGGATCGTACAACGGATTCGGCGGCGAAACGGGTCTTGCTTATCTTTTCAGACATGGGGGCTTCTTCGATTTTCCGCAGGACTACGAGATTGTCAGCTTCATCCCAGCCACAGTCGCCGTCGTCCCCGCCCCCGCCGCGGCCACCCCCCTCGCCCTCGCCGGCCTTGTTGCGGCCCGCCGCCGGCGGTAATACTCCCGCCGCCTTTCGCTGGTCATTCGGGTGGCGTGGGGTATCTTGAAAGGGCGGGCGGTCCGAGTACCCGTCCCGCCGGTGCACCCTCAGCCGCAAAGGCCCGCCATGAAGCACACCATCGCCATCGCCGCACTCGCAGGGATCGCAACGGGGGCACATGCCCAGACGAGCGGTACCGTCTCATTCAACGCGCCCGATGAGGTCCAGCCAGGCGAACGCTTTCTTGTGGAAGTGATCGGCTCAGGGAACCAGTCCGGCATCCTCTCCTTCAATCTTGCTGTCACGGTCACAGGCCCCGCCGCAGTCGTCGGAATGCCCGCGGGCAACCCCGACCTCTGGGTCTTCAACACCTTTGACGGCGTCGGCAGCTTCGAGGCATACGGCAGCGACAACCCTTTCGCCTTAGAGCAGTTGGCCAACGGCTCGGTTCTTTTCACTTTCGAGTTGAGCGTGGTCGGGGCGGGGCCCGTACGAATCTCTGCGAGCCCGGCCACCATCGTTTCCGGCGGTGCCGGCACGCTGACCTATCCGGTCGACGGATTCACCGGGTTCGTGGGGTGGGACTTTGACCGCATCACATTTGAGGATGCGCTCATACGCTCCATCCCCGCCCCATCCGCACTCACTCCGCTTTCCCTCGCCGGGCTCGTCGCTGCGCGCCGCCGCCGGCGCACCGCCTGATCAATACCGCAGCACCGCGTGCACCCCGTCCGCGTGACCGCGCAGACGCTCCGCGCCCTTCAGATCCGTCAGCTCGATGAACACCGTCACCGCCGCGATCTGCGCGCCCGACGCCTTCACCAGGTCGCACGCCGCGGCCATCGTCCCACCGGTCGCCAGGAGGTCATCGACCAGGAGCACCCGCTGCCCGGGCCGGATCGCGTCCGTGTGCATCTCCAGCCGGTCCGTCCCGTACTCGAGCTGGTAGTCCACGCCGTGCACCGAGCGGGGCAGCTTCCCGGGCTTGCGGATCGGCACGAAGCCGGCGCTAAGCGCCTGCGCGATCGCCGTCCCGAAGATGAACCCCCGGCTCTCCGCCCCCACCACCGCCGAGATCCCGGTCCCCCGGTACGGGTTCGCCATCAGCTCCACCGCGAGCGCCAGCGCCCGCGGGTCCGCCAGCATCGGCGTGATGTCCTTGAACACGATCCCGGGCTTCGGAAAGTCCGGCACATCCGCGATCAGACCCTCGAGGTACTTGATCGGGGCCATCGCGGGCGGGGTGGCGGTCATTCGGGGCTCCTCAAACACATGCGATGCCCGCGCAGCCGCGGGCAACCCCACAGGATACGGCCCCCCACCGCCCCCCGCACCCTCCCCCGGCCCCCTCTCACCGCGGGCCACCCTCCCCCTCCTAGAGTCCCCCGATGACGAGAAAGCCCTCCGCAGCAAGCACCAAGCTCGAAGTCGTGGAACCCATCGGAAAGCGCGTCCTCATCCGAAAGGACGAGGACAAGAAGCAGACCAAGAGCGGCATCCACCTCCCCGACAAGATCGAGATCCCCACCATCACCGGCCGCGTCGTCGCCATCTCTGCCCAGATCGGGCGCGACGAGGACTACCCCATCGAGCAGTACGACCGCGTCCTCTTCAACCCAAAGCACGCCATCCCCGTCGACCTCGAGGGCGACAACCGCCTCTTCGTCATCCCCGTCGAGGACATCGTCGCCGTCTTCCGCAAGGCCGAGTGACGACCCCCAACCACAGCAAGGTGGCCCGCGTTGCGCATCATCGACGCCGTTCTGCACCCCGATCGGCTCGATGAGCTCTGCTCCGCCGCCGACGGCTGCGGGCACCGCACTATCATCCTCTCCCGTACCGACGACACCGTCATCCTCCGTATCGTCGTCTCCAACGGAGACCCCGACGAGTTCCTCGACGACTTCCGAAAACACCTCCGCGAGAACGAGCCCGGGCCCAACCACTACACCGTCTTCGAACCCCTCGCCGTCGAGCCCCCGCCCGATGACGACGAAGACGAAGAAGACAGCGAAGCCGGCTCCGAGGAAATCGAGCAGTTTGTCAGCGACGGCCGCCACCTCACCCGCACCTTCCTCATCCTGAGCGGCCTCTCCGGCATCCTCGCCGCCGGCGGGCTCATCCTCGACAATGTCGCCGTCGTCGTCGGCGCCATGGTCCTCGCCCCGCTCTTCAAGCCCATCGCCCTCGTCGGCGTCGCCACACTCCTCGGCAAGCCCAAACGCATGCTCCTGGGCCTCGCCTGGGTCCTCACCTCGCTCGGCCTCTCCGCCGTCGTCGGCGGGCTCGTCGCCCTCGCCACACCCGGAGCCGCCGTCACCCAGCAGATCACCGCCCGCACCGGCATCAGCGCCTTCGACCTCGTCATCGCCCTCTCCGCCGGCATCGCGATGGCCCTCACACTCCTCAAACGGGACATCACTGCGATGGTCGGCATCGTCGTCGCCGCCTCCATCGTCCCCGTCGCCGCCGCACTCGGCGTCGTCACCGCCCTCGGCGAATGGGCCCTCGCCGCCGGAGCCCTCTACACACTCGTCAGCAACCTCTGCGGCATCACCCTCGGCCTCATCGTCGGCCTCCGCTTCGCCCAGCTCCGCGGCCTCACCAACGCCGACCAACGCAAGGGCGAACAGTGGGGACGACGCTCCATCATCGCCGGCAGCGCCCTCGCCCTCGTCCTCCTGGGCCTCGCCCTCTGGTCCTACCGCGCCGGACGGCTCGACGGGACCATACCGCACGAAGAACTCGCCAAGGCCCCCGGCGTCCTCGCCGTCTGGGCCGCCGCCGGGGGCCAGCCCGTCCTGCTCGTCGACCCCGAAACCTTCACCCCGCCCGACAACCTCTCCAAAGCCGCCATCATCCTCCCCGCCCCAAGCGAAACCACGCGCTCCCCCTGACCCCACTCCCCCCCTCCCCCACTATCCTCCCCCCGTGACCCGCCAAACCTCCATCGAAGCCCTCCGCCAGCCCGTCGCCGACCTCCCGGACCCCCTCCCCATACCCACCGTCCGCACCGGACCCGGCGTCGCCCCCGCCCGCGCCACCGTCCGCCCCCCCGGCTCCAAGAGCCTCACCAACCGCGCCCTCCTCCTCGCCGGCCTCGCCGAAGGCACCTCCACCCTCCACCACCCCCTCCTCGGTGCCGACGACGCCGAACGCATGCTCGCCGCCCTCACCGCCCTCGGTGCCGAGCCACAAGTCGAGGGCGACCTCGTCCGCGTCAAGGGCGTCGGCGGGAAGTGGAAAGTCGGGCCCGAGGGTGTCACCGTCAACCTCAACAACGCCGGCACCGCCACCCGCTTCCTCTGCGCCGCCGCCCTCGTCGCCCCGGGCCCCGTCACCATCGACGGCAACGCCCGCATGCGCCAGCGCCCCATCGCCGAGCTCACCGAGCTCCTGTCGTCCCTCGGGGCCAAGGTCGAGCACCTCATCGACCCCGGCTGCCCCCCCGTCCGCATCACGCCCCCCAAGGGCGGCGTCCGCCCAAGTGACGCCCTCGAGATCGGCGAGACCCAGTCCAGCCAGTTCATCAGCGCCCTCATCCTCACCGCCCCCTTCCTCCCCGAGGGCCTCACCCTCCGCCTCGTCGGCGACATCACCTCCTCCAGCTATGTCCGCATGACCGTCAGCCTCCTCGAACGCCTCGGGGCCAACATCCGCACCGCCGA
This sequence comes from uncultured Phycisphaeraceae bacterium, assembly GCA_964615815.1. GTDB lineage: Bacteria > Planctomycetota > Phycisphaerae > Phycisphaerales > UBA1924 > DAIQNV01. Next base: position 75,235 of record CAZTQV010000015.1, read on the forward strand.
GGACCTCCGCGTCATCCGCGTCCTCCCGGGCCTCACCGCCTTCGACTACCCCGTCGAGCCCGACGCCTCGGGCGCCACCTACTTCTGGGCCGCGGGCGCTCTCCTCCCCGGGGCCGAGGTCGGCGTGAAGGGCCTCACCGAGTCAAGCTTCCAGGGCGACGCCGGCTTTCCAGAGCTCCTCGCCCGCATGGGCGCCGAGGTCACCGAGTCCGACGACACCGTCCGCTGCCGAGGCCCCCAGACCCTCCGCCCCGTCCTCGCCGACATGGCCGACATGCCCGACGCCACCATGACCCTCGCCGCCTGCTGCGCCTTCGCCACCGGCGCGAGCATCCTCCGCGGCGTCCGCACGCTGCGCGTCAAGGAAACCGACCGCATCGCCGCCCTCCGCATCGAGCTCGCCAAGCTCGGCGTCACCGTCGAGGAGAATGTCCAGGGCGACCCCGATGTCATGACCATCACCCCCCCCGACGCCGGCATCGACTGCTCGGACGATTGCCCCCCCGTCCATTTCGACACCTACGACGACCACCGCATGGCCATGGCCCTCGCCCTCATCGCCCTCCGCCGGCCGAACTGCTACATCAACGACCCGAAGTGCGTCGCGAAGACCTACCCAACCTACTTCGCGGATCTGGCGAAGCTGTACGAGTGATTAACAACAGCAGAAATGGAACTACCGCAGTGCTTCATAGCACGACCTTAGGCGAACGCTCGCCAAGTTTGCTCGCAACTGAACAGCCGCACCAAGAACATGTACAACATCGGGGTGAAGCAGCTTCATCGCACCACGGTAAGCCTCTGCGTACTCTTTTTGGCCGATTCCGTCAGGCCAGCGATATCGCTGAGCCGGCCGGCCAAATCCGAGCACCCGGAGTGCACGATCGCGTCCCATTGATTCATCATGCGCCCCGCCCCACTCAAGAGTTATACCACCTAACAGATGCCCGTAGTCCACTTGTCCAACTGGAGCCACGAGCTCTGGGATGATCGCCCGCGCCCCAGCTGCGACCACAGACGGCAACCACCGTTCATCTATGCCGATGACTTGCCCAAGCATCCAAAGACCCGAAACAGGATAAGTCATTTCCGCTTTTATTTTTCTAGCTAGATCGAAACACTGTAAATAAAACTCCGCAACCGACGCTTGGCCTTCGCCCTGCATATGCTGCCTTACAAACAAAAGATCGCCAAGGCACGGCTCGTAGGCAGATCCAATAAAATCGTACTCATCCATTTCATGTAATATAGAATCGTCTGAAATGTTTGTAAAGTGCTCAAGATATGTGCCGGAAAACCACTCTTGAATCAATGTTCCTTGCGGCACATCTCGCCAAGCCCACCACTTTAGTATCCACAGCCGTAGAATCACAGCTCGCTCGAATTTCGAAATTGTGTCGTTGGCCACAAGACGAATCAATGACTCACTAGGCTTCGGAAAATCAGATGTACTGGATGGCTGAGTCATGGCGTGAGCATAATCGATCGAGCCCTACGCCCCCTCCCCCCCCCCCCCCCCCCCCCACCCCCCCCGGGCCCCCCCGCCCCCCCCCCCCCCCCCGGTGGCCGAGCACCCACAC
>CAZTQV010000015.1:76824-91449 GCA_964615815.1 uncultured Phycisphaeraceae bacterium
CTCACCCGCCCACCCCTTCATGTGCTCATACACCACACCCGGCACATACCCCTTCACCACCGGCTCCCACCCGCTCGGCCCCACCATCCCCTTCACGAAGCTCGACGACACCTCGCACAGCTCCCGAGGCGGCATCAGGAACACCGTCGTCAGCCCCGGCGCCAAATCCGCGTTCACATACCGCATCGCCCGCTCGTACTGATAGTCGTCCTCGTTACGAATCCCGCGCACGATGAACCGCGCCCCCCGGTTCCGCGCATAGTGCGCCAGAAACTCGTTCTGCAGCGTCGCCACCTCGACATTCGCGAACCGCTCCGACACTTCCTTGAGCCACTTCTCCCGAAGCCCAAGATCAAAGGTGTAGCTCTTCTCCGGATTCCGCGCCACCGCCACGATGACACGATCGAACATCGCCGACGCGTTCTCGATCATCCACACATGCCCGTTCGTCGGAGGATCGAAACTCCCCGCGTACACCGCCACTTCCTGCATCACGACCCTCCAGACCTACCGACCCGCGAGCGCAAACCGCACCGCCTCACGAACACCCATCCCCAGCCCCGCCGCCCGCGCCGCCGCGAGCTCACGCGTGCTGAGCGCCCCGAAACTCGCCTCGAGCCACCCCCCAAAGTCCCGCCGCTCGCTTTCCCGGGGCGGCGCCCCGAACCCCTCCCGCGCCGCCTCCGCCGCCGCAAACAGCGTCACCGCCCGCCCGTGCTCCCCCTCCGCGCTCGCCGCGCTCGCCGCGAGTTCGAGCAGCGAAGGCCCCACCCCCACCGCCCCCACCCAGGTCATCCCCACCACCATCTCCAGCCCCGCCTCCGCATGATCACGCGCCGCACCCACATCCCCCTCCGCCAGCGCCACCCACCCCAGGCTCCGCCCGATCCCCGCCCGCGTCACCCCGTCGCACCCAACCAGCCCCGCCGCCTCCCGATACAACCCCCGCGCCCCCGCAAAGTCCCCCGCCGCCCGCCGACACTCCCCGAGCGCCCGCACCGTCGCCGCCACACCCCACCCGCTCCCCTGCCCCCCGCACGCCCGCCGCCGCATCGCCAGCGCCTGCTCGAAGTAATCCGCCGCCCGCTCCGGCTGCCCCTCATCCAGACACGCCGCCCCAAGCCCCGCCAGCAACCCCGCCGCCACCGCCCCGTCCCCCATCCCGAGCCCCCGCGCCATCTCCAGCCCGCTCAGTCCGCACGCGATCGCACCCGCCAGGTCCCCCACCTGCACCGCCGCCCAGCACATCCCCTCCCGCACCCCCGCCCACGCCGCCGTCGGCCTCCCACCCCGCCCCGCCGCATCCAGCCGCCGAAGCGCCGCCCGCATCTCCCCGAAGTGCCCGCTCCACCACGCCCACCGCCACGCCGCCGCCGCCACCCGCCGCCCTAGCTCCAGATCCCCCTCCCCCTCCAAGACCCACCGCACCGCCGCCCGCACCGCCCCCGCCTCCGCAGACACCCGCCCGAACCACCCCGCCTCATCAAGCTCCCCCGAGTCCGCCGCCCGCCGCGCCCCCTCCACCACCTCCACCGCAAACGCCAGCAAACGATCCCGCGCCACCGCCCCCTCACCCGCCTCATCCAGCCGCGCCACCGCAAACTTCCGCACCGTCTCCAGCATCCGATACCGCGGCTCCGCGCTCCCCCCGTCCTCCTCCACCTCCAGCAAGCTCTTATCCAAGAGCGTCCCGATCAGGTCAATCACCTCCCACTCCTCGAGCACCGCATCGTCATTCAAATCCCCGGGCGTCGCCTCCTCCGCGTACTCCCCCGCGCACACATGCTCCGCCGCCCCAAGCGTAAAGCTCCCGGGCAACACCCCAAGCCGCCGCAGCGCCGCCCGCTCCGCACCCTCCAGCCGATCAAAGCTCCACGCGATCGCGTCGTGCAAACTCCGCTGCCGCTCGCTCAGCCCCTTCCCACCACCACGCAAAAGCTTGAACGGCTGCCCAAGCCGCTCCGAGATCTGCTCCACACTCAACAGCTTCACCCGCGCCGCCGCCAGCTCGATCGCCAAGGGCAACCCATCCAGCGCCCGGCAGATCCCCGCCACCAACCGCGCGTTATCCGCCGACAACCCAAAGCGAGGCCGCACCGCCCGAGCCCGATCCACAAACAGCTCCACGCTCTCGCTCACCGAAAGCGTCGCCGTGTCCGCGCCCACCGGCGGCACCACCATCGCCGGCACCGCCAGCACCGTCTCCCCGGGAACGCCGAGCGCCTCCCGCCCCGTCGCCAGCACCTTCACCCGCGGGCACGCGTTCAAGACCGCACCCGCGAACCCCGCCGCACCCTCCACCACATGCTCGCAGTTGTCGAGGAGGACGAGCGACTCCGTCCCCGCGATCGCGTCCCCAAGCCGCGACGCCTCCACACCCAAAACCGCCGCCGCCTTCCCAGCCACCGCCTCCGCGTCGGCGCCAGCCGAGAGCTCGTCCAACTCGACAAGCCACACGCCATCCTTGAAAGCACCCGCCGCCCGCGACGCCGCCTCCACCGCGAGCCGCGTCTTCCCACATCCCGGCGGCCCCGTCAGCGTCAGCATCCGCCGCTCGGCCAGCAGCTCCCCGATCTCCCCGAGCAGCGCCCCCCGCCCCACGAACCGCGTCAGCCGACTCTTCAAATTCGTCGGCGTCGCCAGCCCCGCCACGCCGGATCCACTCCCCGACCCAAATCCAGAACCAAATCCAGACCCGCTCCCCGTCCCGCCCCCGGCGCCAAACCCGAGCGACGCCCGCGTCCCCATCCCGAGCCCCGTCGCCCCCCCGTCCGCGGCGCCCACCCCGCCCACCCCGCCCGCCGCGTGCATCGGCGCCAGCCCCCGCGCCACACCACCGGCGCCCACGCCACCGCCGCCACCCACCACCGCCGCCAGCACATCCTCGAGCTGCACGCGCACATCACCGATGTCCCGCGCCCGCCGCTCCACATCCTTCTCGAGACACCGACGCAGCACATCGATCAGCCGCACCGGCGTCCCCGCCGGCAGCCGTTCCCAAGGAGGCGACCGCTCCAGAACGCTCACGATCGCGTCCATCGCCGTCTCACCCTCAAAGGCCCGCACACCCGCCAGGCACTCGAACACCACGCACCCGAACCCCCAAAGGTCCGCCCGCTTGTCGACCGCCTGCCCCCGCGCCTGCTCCGGGCTCAGGTACCCCGCCGTCCCAAGAACCCGCCCCGCCTCCGTCCCCGCAAACGACACCGTGTCCGCATCATCCGCCCCCTCCCCGAACGCCCCCGTCTCCGGCTTCGCCAGCCCGAAGTCGAGCACCTTCACCACCCCGTCATCGCGCACGCGCACATTCGCCGGCTTCAGGTCCCGGTGCACCACCCCGTCCGCGTGCGCCGCCTCCAGCCCCGCCGCCATCTGCACCGCCACCCGCAGCGTCTCCTCGACGCTCAGCCCGTCGCGACCGCCCGCCGCCGCACGCACCGCCTCGATCCGCTCGCCCAGGTGCTGCCCCGGCACGAACTCCATCACCAGCATCCGGTGCCCGCCCGCCTCCTCCAGCGCATAGATCGCCGCGATGTTCGCGTGGTTCACCCGCGCCAAGGTCTTCGCCTCGCGCTCGAACCGACGGAGACGGTCCGCGTCCGAACTCATCGCGTCCGGCAGCACCTTCACCGCCACCCGCCGCTCCAGCCGCGGGTCGCGAGCCAGGTACACCACCCCCATGCCGCCACGCCCGAGCACGCGCTCGATCACATACCCGCCAAGCTCGGTCGGCACCTCGTTCACGGCTCGCTACCAAGGTACCCCACCCAACCCCGAAGCGCCCCGAGAACGCCCCCGGGCCGCACCCAAGACCCCCGAATCCGCCCGCTTCCCGACCCCCACCAGCCCCACCAGCCCCACCCAGCCCCACCCAGCCCCCTCACGCGTCCAGGAGCCGCCCATCCATCACCGAAGCAAGCTCCCCGTCCCCCCGGAACCGCCCCAGCACCCGACCGCCATACCGGTACCGGAACAACGCCCGCCGCAGCTCCTTGTGCGCCGCCCGGTCCATCACCTCGCTCAAATACTCGGTCCGGTCCCGCACCTCAGAAGGCGTCACCCGCCCCCACGCCGCCTCCAGCCGCCCCGCGTCAAACGACTCACCCTCATCCATTAACAACTCCACCACCGGCCGAAGCGCCTCCAGCGGGCGATCCAGCATCCACTCATACGCCAGCACCGCCCCCGGCTTCTCCCCACCCGGCTCCCCACCCCGCCCCTCCCCGAGCAGCCACCGCCGCAGGTGCCGCCGGTAGTGCTCCGCCACCTCGTCCACCACCTCGCCCGACACATCCACCGCCCCCTCCCCGTGCCGGAAGGTCAGCTCGCTGAACACCACATCCACCGGCCCGCGATAGAGGTAAATGACCGGCCCCGTCGCCCGGTAGTCCAGCCCCTTGTCGTGCCCGTGCCACAGCAGCACCCGATCGCTCGCGTGCTCGAAGAAGTGCCGAGTCAGCATCGGCCGATCGAAGTACAGCTCCAGCGCCATGCGAAGCCAGTGGCTCCCGGTCCGCGGAAAGCTGATGAGCGCGGGCAACCCCGCCGGCACCGTCTGGTTCTCAGGAACGAACACAAAGCCCTCCCCCCACCCACCGCAAGTCTCCAGGACACCTCCGCCCAGCCCCAAATCATCGGCCCCCACCCCACCCCAATCACAGATTTCCGCCCATCCCCTCTCTGCCCTCACCCCCCATGCCTCATTGCCTCAATGCCTCAGTGCCTCAATGCCTCAATGCCTCAATGCCTTCTAAAAAAGAACAAGCGACGGCCCAAAGGCCGCCGCCTGCCCACACAGAGCCAAGTCGGGCCATCCGAACGATGACCCGAAGGAGACTTACTTGAGCTTGCTCTTCACCGGGCGCGAGTTCTCCGAAGCATTCCACATCCGCTCGCCGTTGACGCTCAAACGCGAAACATCCAGAACCTCCATCTCGCCCTCGAGCTTCATCTTCTTCCCGTACAGCGTCACCTTGTCGCCGCGTTCGAGGAGCACGCGATCCGCACGCCGACCAAGATCCGCGAGCACGGTCTTGCCGTTGTCAAAGCTGATCCGCTGCACCACATGCTCCTCGCGGTGCTCCGGCAGATTGCTCTCATCGACGCGCACCACGCGGTCGATCCGGCCACGGATACGCATCGCGTCCTCGGACGCCCACTCCATCCGCTCGCCCTCGGACATCTTGTCAGTCCCGGCCATCTTCGACCGGTCACCGCGCTGGCGGCTCTCGTCCGCCCGCCGCTGCCGGTCCGAGGCCTCACCCCGCTCGTTCATCGGCACGGTCACGATGTAGTAGGTCCAGTCGGACTCATACCCCTGCCGCGCGTCGTAGTACCCGTCGTAGTACCCCGCCGCGTACCCGTTGTCCTCGGTCATCGTGTTCTGACCGATCTCGTAGTCGTCGTACCCGAACTCATCGTCCTCGTACCCGTCGTAATACCCGTCGTAGTACGACTCCGTAAACAGGTCCTTGTCCGTGTCCGACCACCAGCGACCGTCATAGGTCTCCCCATCGCGCCGCACCATCGGCACGCGCTCCCCATCCTCGGCGTTGTCATCGACCTCCCAGTCCCAACCGTCCTCGTAGCGCCAGTTCGCGACGCTGTCCCCATCGAACCAGTCCGTCGGGTCGTACCACTCCTCCTCATCGAGCTCGTAGTGCCCCGGCTCCTGGTTCATCCGCTCCTCGCGGTTCTCCAGATCCTGACCAGACGCCGCCGTCGCCCCCACACCAAGCGCCAGACCACACACCGAAACCATCATCACCGCCCGCTTGCCAATCATCTCGCCGATGTTCATATCACACTCCTTGCATCGCACTGGAATCTTGAAGATCAAAAGCCGCCACGGGAACACTCCCCGCGTCGCATATACCCACAACTATCCATCCCCACCCGATACCCCAGTGAATCACCCCTGAATCCACCCTCATACTCCCCCGCCCCACCCCCTCACCCCCGTCCACCTCCGCACACCGCCCCGTCCACCACCACCAAGCCCCAAACCACCTCACCCTCTACAATCCCCCCCGTCCCGTTTCAGACCACAGCAGGAGAGCCCACAGATGCCCGAAGCCATCACCATGACCCCCGCCGGCCTCAAGGTCCCCAACAACCCCATCATCCCCTTCATCGAAGGCGACGGCACCGGCCCCGACATCTGGAACGCCTCACAGCTCGTCTTCGACGCCGCCGTCGAAAAGGCCTACAAGGGCGAGCGCAAAATCCACTGGCACGAAGTCGCCGCAGGACAAAAATCCTACGACGCCACCGGAGACTGGCTCCCCCAGGCCACACTCGACGACTTCACCAAGTACCTCGTCGGCATCAAGGGCCCCCTCACAACCCCCACCGGCGGCGGCATCCGCTCCCTCAATGTCGCACTCCGCCAAATCCTCGACCTCTACACCTGCCTCCGCCCCGTCCGCTACTTCAAGGGCGTCCCCAGCCCCGTCAAAAAGCCCGAAGACACCGACATGGTCATCTTCCGCGAAAACTCCGAAGACATCTACGCAGGCATCGAGTTCGAACACGGCACCCCCGAAGCCACCCAGTTCAAGAAGCTCCTCCAGGACAACTTCCCCGACCGCTTCAAGAAGGTCCGCTTCCCCGAAACCGCCGGCATCGGCCTCAAGCCCGTCTCCCAGGAAGGCACCGCCCGCCTCGTCCGCGCCGCCATCCAATACGCCATCGACCACGACAAGCCCTCCGTGACCTTGGTCCACAAGGGCAACATCATGAAGTTCACCGAAGGCGCCTTCATGCGCTGGGGCTACGAACTCGCCGCCAAGGAATTCGGCGCCACCCCCCTCGACGGCGGCCCCTGGCACACCATGAAGAACCCCAAGACCGGCAATACCATCACCATCAAAGATGTCATCGCCGACGCCTTCCTCCAGCAAATCCTCACCCGACCCGCCGAATACTCCGTCATCGCCACCATGAACCTCAACGGCGACTACATCTCAGACGCCCTCGCCGCCTGCGTCGGTGGCATCGGCATCGCCCCCGGAGCCAACATCAACTATGACACCGGACACGCCATCTTCGAAGCCACCCACGGCACCGCCCCCAAGTACGCCGGCCAGGACAAGGTCAACCCCGGCTCCGTCATCCTGTCGGGCGTCCTCATGCTCGAGCACATGGGCTGGCAAGAGGCAGCCGACCTCATCGTCAAGGGCATCGAGGGCGCCATCAGCGCCAAGACCGTCACCTACGACTTCGAGCGCCTCATGGACGGAGCCACCCTCCTCAAGTGCTCCGAATTCGGCCAAGCCATCGTCAAGCACATGGGATGAGTGAGATCGATGTCATCGCGTGGGAGGAAGCGGGAGTCACCACCGAGGGTGCGCCCATCACAATCAAGGGCCTCAACCCGTGGCATCACGACTGGATCAGACTGGATGCCCCGCAAGTGGTGCTCCCGCATCCCACCTACCCGCATGAGCAGCACACATTCGATGTGTATGCCATGGCAGAGAACAACACCCGCGTGATCTTCGCAGCAACCGAGCTCTCCAACGGCGTCTACGGGTTCTACACACCCAAAGACAAGTAGCCAACTGCCGGGTGCCACGGCTTGACCGGCTCTGCGGCAAGCCGTGCCTCCGCTTCCTCGCCCCCATGGGGAGAGGATGTCGCGCAGCGACAGGAGAGGGGCTACCCAAGCGCAGCGCCTCCGCCCGCTCCATGCCTCCTTCCACCCGACAGACCCGCCCCACCCCACCCGGCGCCGAAGCCGAGCCCCCACGAAGCTTCAGGTTGAACAACCCCGGGTGCCACCGGCGGCTCGCCCGCCAGTGCGTTCCCTAAACCCAACCCCCACCGGCGCGCCGAACCCGAACCCCCGCAAAGGCGTCGCGTGGGGCAACACACCACGCCCGCAAGCAACCGTCCCTCAAGGCCCCTCGCCAACAGCCTCCACCCGAGCGTCCTTGAGCCCCACCCAGAACACCGGATGATCAACAGCCGACAGGTGGTAGATCGTCACCGGACCCGTGTACGAATACACCAGAAGGCCACTGTTTCCTGAAGCATCTCCGATCGTCCCCGAGATGATGACAATGTCCCCCGCGCTGAGTGGCCCTGTCCCCGGGTTCATGGCCGGGCGCTCAAGCAGGATGAGCCCGACCCTCGCCGCATCGGTTCCGAGGTCCGGCTCGAGGACCGTCGTCGTGCCGAGACCGATCGGATCAGACTTCAGCCGAACGGTCCAGCGCACAGCTTCACCGCGCAACGCCTCATTAACCACATACTGCACCGTATCGGGCTCGGGCCGGGTATCGACAAGCCCGCCCGCGCCGTCGGTGATCGGCACAACCTCAGTGGACAAGCTCCGCGTGACCCGAGCGACAAGCTCGGCCTCGCCGGGCACGCGCCCGCCCCCGCTGAGCACCGCGAGACGCTGGTCGAACGCGCCAAGGTCCGCTCGCCAATCGACGGCCGCCGCGGCATGCTCGCTCGTTCCAGGAGCAGAGCAGCCCGTAAGGCAGCCAGCAACCGCGGAAAGCACCGTTGCTGGCCCCAAGGCACGACGGAATACAGATTTCCGATGAGCTCTCATAAACCGGTTCCACGCGGATGCACGCACGAACGGCATGTCAGAGCATATCGCCCACAGCGACGAGCCTCAGCCCGTCCATATTCAGGCCTCGCCGTCCCCCGTCTCCTCCATCGCCCGCCGAGTCTCAAACCACATCACGAGCGAGACGCCCGGCACACTCAGCGGAAATGCCGTCCGGTACAGCCTGAAGTCCGCGGGATCGAGCCCGACCTGGTCGAAGACATGCCCGAGCAGGCGAGGCAAGTAGGGCAGGTCCCGGTGCTTCACGCCATCCAGCCCCGACCCCATCGGTCTTGTCTCGGGATTCCAGTCAACCCGATACGAATCGTCATCCGGGAACGCAGCCTGCACCACCGGGTTGAACCCGAACCACTCCACCGTCGACTGCGGCGGATCGTCATCCGGAAACACCTCTCGGTGCACGATCGTGTCATAGATCGCGTGCTCGGTAGGAATCTTCGGCTGATGGTGGATGATCTCCGCCTGCCCCTGACCGGTCGCAGAAAGGTCGATCGCATTGGTAACCCGCTGCGCGAAGAACAGATCGACCGGCTCATTCACCGCCGGCGTCTCCGAGTCCAGGATGAGCCGCTGCTCCCGACCACGCTGCTGCAGCGTCAGCTTGTCCGCGGAAAGGTCGCTGAACTGCGTCAAGAGACGCAGCCGCGGATCCGGATCATCCAGCCCATCGAGCGTCAACGCCCTCGGATCGCCCTCCCGCGCCACCTTCGTGTAAGTCTGCGTGCTGAACACGACCGGCCGCGGCCCGCACCGCACCCGCCGCAACTCCCGATACCCGCCCACCCCAATGACATCCCCGTGCCCGGCGAGCGCGCCAGGCGTCATGATCGTGGCGAAGTACCGGATCGCCCCCCGGATCCCCAGCATCTCCGTCAGACCCTGCACGACCTTCCGCCGAGCGTTCCGATGCATCGCGTCGGCCGCACCGTCCAGCCCGATCACGACCGCCGCCGCCACCCCCCGCCGCCCATCCGGAAACTCCGCGATCAAATCCGCGAACGACGCAATCGCCGCTTCGAGCGCCGCGCAAGCCTCCGCCGGAGATCCCGCCTCCCGTGCAGCCTTCAGCACCATCCTCAACCCACTCGGCGCCGAAGTCTCATGAATCGCCGACTCACCCGTCCTCGCCTCGAGCGTCCGGACAATCCGCCAAGCGTTCGTCTTGTCGAGCCCCAACGCCTCCACCAAGTGACTCACACGCGGGAAAGGGCCGACCACCGGGTCGAGCGCAGCCGCCAGACCATCCCGGATCGCAAACCCCACCCCCGCAATCCGTTCCTGAACCTCAGTTTTGTTCGTATTTTGATGGGACAAAGTACCCGCTCTCTCAAGATTTTTCTCTCAGAAACGACTCTCGGAGGTTGATCGGAGAGAAGACATCGTGTCCAATCGAAAGGGTTGGGCGTCGCACTGGGCAACGCCCAACCGGAACAGTGCCGAGGTGCCGGACACACTTGCACAGAGCCGACACCTCGGGCAGCCTGAACTTTAGGAGTCAGCAATGCCCCGCACAGCCACGCTCAGCGTCGTCTCCATCCTCTTCGCAGCCGGTGCAGCACACGCACAGGCAGACAACTATGTCTACGAAGGCCGAGTCACAGAAATCGTCAGCGACGAACTCGGACTCTTCAGCAGCCTCGAGGTCGGCTCCGTCGCCCGCGGCACCTTCGGTTTCCAGCCGCAGACCGCCGTACTGATCAGCAGCCCCCAACTCGACATCGAGTTCTTCGACGCCGTCGGCGTCGTGACCACCATCGCCGGCGAGGACTACACCCCCGCCAATGTCGCCGCAGGCCTCGCCGTCAACGACACCGATATCGACCTCTCCGGCTTCTATCTCAACGGCGTCAGCTTCTACGACAGCGCCACCGCCTTCGACGGCGTCGACGAAGACATGATCGCCATCGGCGGCGAAATCTTCGAGTTCGTCATCGGCGGCCCCTCCTCCGATACCTTCGGCAGCATCACCAACCTCCTCATCGGGCCCTCCGACACCTTCCAGTCCGCGACCGACGCGTCCGGCACCGTCTTCGCCCTCGACCGCCTCACCAGCGCCGGCGTCTCCATCGAGTTTGCCCAGGTCGATCCCAACGCCGACCCGAACGACCCCAACGACGACGGCGTCCTCTTCTCCCAGGTCGTGATCGACTTCGTCGATCTCTCCTTCGCCTCCGGCGGCTCGATCGTCACCTTCGGCAGCCTGGCCGACATGAACGAGGACGAGCGCTTCACCTTCAACGACATCGTCTCGTTCATCAACGCCTTCCAGTCCCAGAGCCTGACCGCCGACTTCAACGCCGACGGACTGTTCACCATCAGCGACATCAACGCGTTCCTCAACAGGTTCGTCGCCGGCTCCTAAACGGGTCTCACTTTCGTACCCCCGGAACCCCGCGTGCCCACACGCGGGGTTCTTTTCATGGTGTCCCGCACCAAACGCCGCCAACAGCCCCCCCGCCCAGCCACGCGCCCGCCCCCCCACCGCCCCCCGCCATCCTCGAAACCCCCGAAGACGACTCCCCAACCTCCCAACCCCCAAGCCACACCCCCCCCGCCCGCGCCTCCACCTTTGACGAGCCCGAAGCGCAAGCGGCTAAACCCTCCCCTCCCCCGCCGCGGGTGGGGCGGGTGGGGCGGCGGGGGAGGTGGCCTGAAGGGCCGGAGGGGGTAAAGCAAACACAAGCGAAGCGCTTCCTCCAACAACGAGCCCGAAGCGCAAGCGAGGCCGCCTCTCCCCTCCCTCTCCCTCCCAGGGAGAGGATGTCGCGAAGCGACAGGAGAGGGACTACCCAAGCGCAGCGCCTCCCCCCCTCCAAGCCTCCTCCCACCCAAAACGCCCGCCCGCCCCCCACTCCCCGGGACGCCGAAGCTGAGGCTCCGCGAAGCTTCGGGTTGAACAGGCCGCCACAACCGCCTCACCCGCCAGTGCGTCGCCCACACCCCACCCCCCCACTCCACCCGGCACACCAACCCCAACCCTCCACAAAACTCCCGATCAACCAACCCCCCGCCCCCTCACCGCCCAACACCCCTGCCCCGCCCCTCACCGCCCGACCTCTTCCTCCCGGGCCCCGCCGGCGGGAGGCGGGGCTACCACTTCGACGCCCCAGTGCCCGTGCAGTATGACGGTAGACCGATCGCCTCCGTTAGTTCGCACCCAACCGCGCCCAAAGGCAGACACAGGCCAGCCTACCACGCCGACTCAATCTCAGCATGCGCTCCCTTGATAGCGGCGAAATAGAGCTGGATCCGCCTTTGCGACGGATTCTTGCGAAACTCATGACGGAGGTATGGACCAGGGAATCGCCGACGAGGACCAAGCGACTCAACGCCAGGACACTTCTTCCGGAACATTTTTATTGCATAACTACTTTCATGCGCTATCGCGTTGCGAATGAATCGCATTTCACCAAGAGCCCCACTGTTTCCGTCAGATACGCAGGAAAACGGAACCGAGTCCTTGAGATACAATCCAGCAACTTGCTTCGCATCAGCTAGGGTCGGCATCGATAGATAGCGATCTCCACGCAGCAGCATCTTTCGGAACGCGTCAACATTCTTCGGCTCTATTAGTCGGCGACGTGATTGCTTTTGATTCGCCGTTCCACACACACAAAAAAAGAGAAAATCTTCAAGAAAAGCTTCCCACCGACTGGCAGCAACCAGCAAGGCCGATGCATATCCGATATTAGCATCTTGCACTTGCAACCGGCCGACAGAGCAGGCCCGCTCTACGCGGTCGCAGTAGCTGTTCAGTCCATCAATTACTGGCCCGATGGACTTAGGCCTTTGTGGCGGCATTGGAAAGACCCAATCGCTTCATCATGTACTTATAGCGACGCTCACGCCGAATCTTATCAGCCGTTGCCTTGTCCATCGCATCCTGAATTTCAGCGGGCAATTGTTTCGCACCGATATCGTCAGCAAGACGGCGCAGTTTCGCAGAAAATGCGTCAGGCAATGACTTAGGCGATTTCTTTACAAGTTTCGATTGCACCCCATACATGTGTGAATACACGGCATAGCACAGAGATAAAAATAACGTCGCCCGCGTTAGACTTGAACTAGCAAACCACCTAGCACCGTGCCTTCGAATTTCATCAAGAACCGATGCCATTCTAGCTCGAACGACCGACAATGGCTTGTAGTCTTCTTCGTGCGATTCATAAATATCATCAATTGACTTTTGCCGCTTTGCAGTTATGCCATCGTGCATGAAAATTACAAACTCGGATACGGCCTCGATTTCCATCATCCGCGAAATGTCTTGGCTCGAGAACACATTCATCTCGCGCCAATAGTCAAGACGCTGTATTCCGAACTCGTACACAAATGTCTTAAACACGCCATGATAGGTTGCATTTCGTATTTCTTGCTTGTTGAGATTAAGTCCCGTTGAGTTTAGTCTGGCGAAGATGCGAAATACCTGCTCATCTCCCGTGGAAGACGGGAACACATGCGTGCTAAACTCGTACGCAAGAAGTCGCTGCCTGATTGCTTCAGGCAATTGGGAGAACGATTTTCCAGCTACACCGCTGTCCTTCGCATGAGTTCTAGACACAGTCACATCATCGCGTGAGTGATCGTAATCAGCCAAAGATGTTGGATCAATGTATGCCAATAGCGTGCGCAGTCGCTGCTGTCCATCGATCACTTCCATTTGTTCGGATAATGTAGCTAGATCTTGCACCTGTCTCAAAAGAATGATCGGGACGGGATACCCTCTGATAAGTGAGTCGATGAAGTAGGACTTTGCAGGCTTTTTCCACACTTCGCGTCGCTGAAAATCAGGCTGCAACACCAATGTCCCGGCCCGCTGCCAATTGAGAAATTGTGCTGCCGAGTACACTGTCTTGGTGGGCTTCAAGTCTTGCATGCGTGTCTCCATCGTCAGTGTACCGGCTTTCGCATGGCACTGTCCTTAACGCCGTCATGCCGCTTTCTTCATCGTCTTTGCACCCGTTTGGACAACGCTGATGCCCAGAATGCGATCCCCCTACCCTCCCCCATGGGCCTCTTCCACGGCACCCCCCTCGAGCGACCCGTCACCTGCGAGCACTGCCTCCAGGAACACTGCGTCTGCCCCAAGGACCCCGCCGGCAACCCCTGCCCACCCAAGCTCCAGCACCCCCGCGTCCGCCGAGAGAAACGCCGCGGCAAGTGGACCACCATCATCGCCGGCCTCCACGCCAGCCCCGACCCCGGCTCCACCGACCTCAAACCCCTCCTCAAGACCCTCAAGACCACCCTCGGCACCGGCGCCGGCCTCGACGACACCGACAAGTCAGCCCCCGAGCTCGTCATCCAGGGCGACCACAAAGACGCCGTCATCGAAAAACTGAAGGCCCTCGGCTACCACCCCAAACCAGCGGGCGGCTAACCCCAAAACCCGCCCCCCATGCGCACACCCGCGCCCCCCGTGCGCGCACCACACGCAAGTGTGCGCAACACAAACGCCGCCCCCAAAAAGCGCACAAACCCAGCACCCCTAGCGCGCACAAATCGAGCACCCAAGGCGAGCACAAACCACCCCCCACCGCCACCCGCCCCCGCCCGCCCCCCACCCGCGCCGACCCACCCACACCCCTCCCCCACCACCACCAGATATTTTCGGTCCCCCCTCGCCTTGATGGACCCACGGGGGGACAATTCCTTTGCTCCTGAGTCCTGAGGCCCGCGGTACCGGGCCGGTCAGGAGCATCCCGACGCTTTCTTGTGCCTTGAGAAACGGCCGGTTCACTGCTCAGGGCACATGAAGGACAGCAATGTCAACCAAGCTGTATGTCGGGAACATGTCGTTTGACACCTCCGAGGCCGACCTCCGCGAGTACTTCGGCCAGCACGGCGAAGTCACCAGCGCCACCATCGTCATGGACCGCGAAACCGGCCGCCCCCGCGGCTTCGGCTTCGTCGAATTCGCCGACGGCGACTCCGCCCAGCGCGCAATCGACGCCACCAACGGCCAAGAGTTCCAGGGCCGCTCACTCACCGTCAACGAAGCGCGCCCGCGCGAAGACCGCGGCGGCGGCGGCGGCCGTGGC
>CAZTQV010000016.1:0-23566 GCA_964615815.1 uncultured Phycisphaeraceae bacterium
GCATCGCCGTCCCGACGCCCGCCCACCGCAGCGTCGCCGACCGCGCCACGGCCGGGTCCGCGTCGAAACACCAGTCCGGCAAATCCTCGGCCGGGCTCGCGGCGGCCGCGGCGAGCCGCACCCGCGGCTCGGGGTCGGCGAGCAGCGGCGTGAGGTGTTCGCGCCGCGCGGCGTCGGTTCGGGCGAGGAGGTCGACGGTGCGGACGAGGCCCAGGCGGGCCCCGGGTTGAAGGCTTGCCAATGCGCGCGCGTGCGGCAGGCATGCGCGCGCCGTCCGCGGGTCGGCGCACAGCTGGCGCGCCCGCTGCGCGCGCACGGGACGCAGCGCCAGGTGCGCGAGTTCGAGCCACGCCGCGTGGTCGCCGTCGGTGTGGGCCTGCCCCAGCCGGTCGATCAGCGGCCCCTCGGCGACCGTCCCGTCGAGCCACCGCCACGCGCAGGCCCGGAGCACCGGCGCCGGGCAGCGGCGCAGCGCCGAGGCGAGCTCGCGGGCGCCCGGGGCGGTCGCGTCGGCGAGCAGCGTGCGGATGAGCTTCGTCGAGCCGGTCGCAAGCGTCTCGTCGGCGGCGAGGACCAGGGCCGCCAGCAGCACCTCGCGGCGCCGGTGATCGGAGGCGGAGCGGACGCCGGCGACGACGGCCTCGGTCAGAAGCGACCGGGCCGCGGGGTCGCCGAGGCCGGCTGGGGCGGCGGGGCCTGCGGCGGCGGTCAGTTCGTCGGTCAGGGACTTGGGCAGCTCGGCGCGGAGGGCGGGGTCGATGGCGCTCAGGGCGGCCCGGCCCAAGCCGGCGGCGGCGGCCAGTACAACCCGGGGGTCGTCGGCCCGGAGGAGCGTCGCGTGGGCGAGGGCGCTCGCGGGGTCGCCGGCTTCGGCGGCGGCGGCGGCGACGCCGACGAGCTGGGCCGGGTCGAGGGGTTTCCCTGTCTTTGCGCCGGAGCGCGACTCTGGGTTGGAAGCGTGGTCGGCGAGTAGGTCTCCCCAGATCGGGTGCAGGCTGACCGCCGCGAGCCGCTGCGTGTGTCGATCGAGGTCGTGCCAGCGGGCGGCGAGGCGGAGGGCGGCGCGTCGGCGGGCGGGTTCTCCCCAGCGCTGGTCGAGGTTCCGGCGGAGGTCTTCGGGGACGAGGCGGGGCGGGAGGGCGTGCGCGGCGCGGTGCCAGAGGGAGGCGTCTTGGAACTGTGCCAGGGCGTCGAGAAGGTCGAGCGCGAGGTCGTTTGCGGCGTCAGGGTCTGCGTGGGCCAGGGCCGCCCCGAATGCCTCAGCCCGATCGGGGGAGGGCACTCTGGCCAGTCGTGCGCGGGGCGAATTGGGGGCAGACGCCTTGGTCAAACTGGAACTCCCAGCGAATACAGGAGTTGTCGGTACACGGCCCTACCGAGCTGTGAAATGGTGCTCACGAAACCTGTGATTCGTTGTAGACACAGTGTCACCGCGTCATATATGTTGTGGTCCGACGCAACTGACCTCCGTACGGCCGACGACCGTTGTGTTTGCAAGTGGTTTATCGGCTCCCACCCCACGAAGCGTTGGTGCGTTTGTGTGCCGTCTTTCAGTGATCGGCCGGAACGGAGTCCCGGCCGCAGAACAGGGCACGGATCCAAGCACATTGACGAGTGGCCCTCGGTCTGGGGATTCCGTGGGCTGGCCTCGTCAGGAGATCCAGCGGTGAACCAAGCGGCCAAACAGAACAGTCTTCAGAGCTACCAGGTGGTGCTGTACGACCGGGCGTTGCACCCGGAGCTGTTCCAGCTCCGGCAGCGGCGGGTCATGACCCATGGTGGCTACGAGCTCGAGTCGTGGGTGATGCGTGGGGCCCACGCGCTGCGGTTCGAGTATCGGGGTATGTGCGTGACGGAGCTGGTGTCGGACCAGGAGCATGGGCTCCCCGATTCTGGTGTCGTCGCGGCGTTCCTGTGCGCGGGCGAACGCGACTTCGACACCTCGTTCGAGCGGCTGAAGATCGGGTACATGACCACGGTGCAGACTGAGCAGCTGAGCGAGAACCTGTACCTGGCGACCTACGAAGAGATGCTGGACTACGCCAGCGAGGTCGACGCGATTTCCCACCGGTGGGAGGACGCGGCGGGGCCGGGGCTGTCGATGCTGGATGTGCAGCGGTTCAGCAAGGAGATCCACATCCAGAGCTACCACCTGGTGGCTGCGGGTGGGATTGTGCTCCGGACGCAGACGATCTTTGAGCATCAGTGATCGGCCCCGGAGGGGTCGATTAGGGACTTGGGATCGGCCATCGGCCGTCTGGGGAAAGCCGGGTGCTAGACTTCTGGCATGCTTTTCCCCGCGTTGATTGAGCGAATTACCTGGCCCCGGTGACGGGGCCATTTTCGTGCGCGGGCGGGGCCGGCCGGTGGGGCGGGGCCCCACTGTTCTTCTAGAGTTGGTTGTAGTGGTTGCGAGTGAGCGGCCGGGGTGGTCTGGTGACCTTTCCGGCGTGTGTTGGGGCATCGGCCCCCCAGGGTGAGTGTGCGATGAGCGACAAGACCAAGGCGCGTTCCTTCAAGGACACTTTGAACCTTCCGAAGACGGACTTCCCGATGCGGGCGGGGCTGGTGAAGAACGAGCCGGCGAGCCTGGAGCGGTGGGAGAAGGCGGGGGTGTACGCGAAGCTGCGTGAGGCGCGGAAGGACTCGGAGCGGTGGGTGTTCCACGATGGGCCTCCCTACGCGAACGCGTCCTTGCACCTTGGGCATTTGCTCAACAAGACGCTGAAGGACTTCGTGGTGCGGTCGCGCAGCATGATGGGGCTGGATGTGCCGTTCGTGCCGGGGTGGGACTGTCACGGGCTGCCGATCGAGCACAAGGTGATGGAGGGGCTGGTCGAGTCGGGCGCGGCGGCGAAGCTGAAGGACATGAGCCCGGACGAGGCGCGGATGTTCGTGCGGCGGAGCTGCGCGGAGCACGCGGAGCGGAATGTGTCTCTGCAGATGGGGCAGATGAAGCGGCTGCTGACGCTCGCGGACTACGAGGACCCGTACCTGACGATGCACCCGCGGTACGAGGGGGCGGTGCTGGAGGTGCTGGCGGAGCTGGTGGAGAAGGGGCTGGTGTTCCGGGCGCTGAAGCCGGTGCACTGGTCGATCGCCAACGAGACGGCGCTGGCGGAGGCCGAGCTGGAGTACATGGACCGCGAGGACCTGAGCGTCTATGTCGACTTCGAGGCGGCGGACGCGGGGGCGGTGTACGACGCGTTCGGGCTTGGAGAGGACGATCGGCCTGGGCCCACCCCGAGTTTCATGATCTGGACGACGACGCCCTGGACGCTGCCTGCGAACCTGGCGATCGCGGTGAAGCGGGACATCCGGTATGCGCTGGCGCGGATCGACGGCAACCTGACTGTCCTTGCTGAGAAGCTGATCGGGAAGGTGACCGAGGCGGCGAAGAGCGAGGACGTGGAGGTCTTGGCGCTCGCGGAGGGCGAGAAGCTTGTGGGGCTTCGGTACAAGCATCCCTTCATCGAGACGCCGGCGTTGGACGGTGCGGGTGTGTGGTCGATCGTGGAGGCGGACTATGTGACGCTGGAGGACGGCACGGGGCTGGTGCATACCGCGCCGGGGCACGGTACCGAGGACTACCAGACGGGGCTGCGCGTCGGGCTGCCGGTGTACTGCCCTGTGCAGCACGACGGGAAGTACGACGAGCGGGTGCCGGAGTGGCTGCGCGGGGTGAACATCTGGAAGGCGAACGAGGAGATCACCGATCGCCTGAGGCAGTCCGGGCATCTCTTCTATGGCCACAAGTTCATGCACAGCTATCCGCATGACTGGCGGAGCAAGACGCCGGTGATCTTCCGGTGTACGGAGCAGTGGTTTGTCGGCGTCGATAAGCCGTTTGCGGGCGAGGGGGACGGGGAGGGGCCGGAGTTCAGCCTGCGGCAGCGGGCGCTCACGGCTGTTGGCGCGAATCCTCTTGGTAGCGGAGGGCGGCCGCCTGTTGGGACGCATCAGCAGGGCGGGGTCGGCGGGACTTATGGCGATGCCGCGGCGGGCTCGGAGGGAGAGGTGGATCGGCGGATGACGCGTCCGCCGTTGGCGCCGGGCGAGTACGACGGGCAGGGGCTGGCGAGCGGGCCTATTGGTCGCGGGGGCGCGGACGATCTGTCGGCGGAGCCCGATGGGGCTGGGCCGGAGCGTGCGGCGACGAAGCTGGGCGACGCGGTTTCGGGGTCGGTGTCGTTCATGCCGGCGTGGGGGCGGAACCGGATGCGGGGGATGCTGGAGAGCCGGCCGGACTGGTGCATCAGCCGGCAGCGGGCTTGGGGGTTGCCGATCCCGGCGTTTGTGACGCCGGATGGCGAGACCTTTATGACGCGGGCGAGCGTGGAGGCGGTGGCGAAGCGGTTCCGCGAGGCGGGGAGCGATGCGTGGTTTACGGAGTCTCCCGAGTCGATCCTGAAGCATTACGACGCGAAGGGTGATGCGGAGGCGCCGGAGGGCGTGCGGAGTGGGGATGTGAAGCTCTCGCAGCTCGCGAAGGGCGAGGACATCCTGGATGTGTGGTTCGAGTCGGGCTCGAGCTGGAACGCGGTGATGCGGGAGCGCTCGGGCGGGAGCGATTATCCGGTGCGGGTGTACCTCGAGGGGTCGGACCAGCACCGGGGGTGGTTCCAGACGAGCATGCTGCCGGCGATCGGTGTGACGGGGCGGCCGCCTTACGAGGCGTTGTTCACGCATGGGTTCTGCGTGGACAAGGAGGGGAAGAAGCTGAGCAAGAGCTCGGGGCACACGATCGATAATCTGTTCGAGAAGTACGGGGCGGATGTGCTGCGTTGGTGGGTGAGCACGACGCCGTACGAGGGGGATGTGAAGGTCGATGATTCGTTCTTTGACCTGGCGGGGGAGGCGTATCGGAAGATCCGGAACACGCTTCGGTTCATGCTGGGGACTCTGGACGGGTTTGTGGTCGGGACGCACTGTGTCGATTTCAAGTCGGTCCCCCCCGCTTCCATCGATGCGTGGGCGCTCGCGGAGTTTGACCGTGTGTCGGCGGTGGTCGTGGAGGCGTACGGGCGGTTTGACTTCCGGGCGGCGCAGTCGGCGTTGTACAACTTCTGCAACGACGCGATGAGCAGCGTGTACCTGGCGGCGATCAAGGACCGGATGTACTGCGACCCGGCGGACGGGGAGCGGCGGCGGGCGACGCAGTCGGCGGTGTATGACATCTGCGACGGGCTGTGCCGGTTGCTGGCGCCGCTCTTGCCGCACACGGCGGATGAGGCGTGGCGGGCGATGCCTGGGCGGGCGGAGGATGCGTGCGTGCATGTGGAGGGGTTCCTCAGCGCGTTTGGCGTGGAGGCGGACGCGGCGTGGGGGACGGTGATGGAGGTTCGGGATCGGGCGCTCAAGGCACTGGAGGAGGCGAAGGGCCGGGGGATCGAGAACGCGATGGACGCGGGGCTGGTTTTGCCGGATGTGGAGGGGGTTGTGTCGCGGTTTGATGCGGTGGATCTGGCGGACCTGTGCGGCGTGAGCCGGGCGCGGGTCGATGGGGCGGTGAGTGCGGTGGTGGTCGAGGACTTGCGGGAGGAGCCGCGGTGTGAGCGGAGCCGGAAGCGTGATGGGACGGTGAAGGAGCGGAGCGATGGGTCGCTTCTGAGTGATCGGGATGCGGCGGCGATCGGGGTGGCGTGATGAAGGAGGCGAAGCTTCGCAGCGGGGCGCCGGGGACTTTGAAGGCGGTGTTTCATGCGGTGCGGTTGCCGCTGGCGGACCCGGTGAGTGTCGTTGATCTTGATGGTCGGCGGGTGGTGATTCTGCGGGATGTGGAGCGGGCTCGGGCGGGGCGGCTGGTGAAGGCTGATGCGATCTTTGTGTACGAGGACTTTGAGCCGGAGGGGGGGTTCAGCCCGGATCGGGAGGTGCGGTCGGCGCAGTCGGTGGCGGAGTTTTTGCGTCGGGAGGGCGTGGGGCGGGTGATCGTGGAGCGGTCGACACCGGCGCTGGTGGTGGAGATGGTGCGTGGGGTTGGCGTTGAGGTCGTTTGCGATCCGGCGTACGGGGTGATGGAGCGGCGGGCGAAGGATGCGGAGGAGGTGAAGGCGCTGGCGCTGGCGCAGCGGTGTACGGAGGAGGCGATCCGGCTGGCGTGCGAGACGATTGCGCGGGCGCGGGCGGAGGATGATGGGACGCTGGTGGATGGTGATGGGGAGATTCTGACCAGCGACTCGGTGCGGGCGTTGATGCGGCGGCGGCTTTCGGAGCTTGACTGCGCGAGCGAGAAGATGATCGTGGCGGGTGGGCCTCAGGGGGGGGATTGTCATAACGAGGGGCGGGGGGTGCTGCGGACGGGGGAGCCGGTGATCATCGATGTGTTCCCGAAGCACTTGGGGACGGGGTATCACGGGGACTGCACGCGGTGCGTGGTGCATGGGGAGGTGCCGGCGGAGGTCGCGCGGATGCACGAGACGGTGGTGCGGGCGAAGAAGGCGTCGCTCGACGCGACGCGGGCGGGCGTGACGGGGCGGGCGGTGCACGAGGCGGCGACGGCGGTGATTACGGGGGCGGGGTACGGGCTTGGCTTTTACGACGGGGAGATCCCGGAGACGGGGCCGGCGGTGGGGTTCTGCAGCATGCCGCACGGGGTGGGGCATGGGATCGGGTTGGACTTGAAAGAGCCGCCGCTGGTGGACGCGACGGGGGTGGAGCTGATCGCGGGGGACGCGGTGACGATTGAGCCGGGGCTGTATGCGCCGGGGCTTGGGGGGATTCGGCTGGAGGATCTAGTGATCGTGCGGGAGGGGGGGGTGGAGAATTTGAACTCGTTGGAGGAGGGGTTGGGTTGGGGGTGAAGGGGCGAAGGGGCGAAGGGGCAAAGGGACAAAGGGGTAGAGGGAGTTGAGTTCTCGGACGCTGGGGCGGGGTGTCGGATTGTGGCAACGGGTTGTGCAGGTTTGGGGTTGAGAGGCCGATGGATGTTGCCATGGAGCAACACCCGAGCGGTGACGATGCGTTTGAGTTCGAGGGCGACCCCGGAAGTGGTGAGGCGGGGACGCCGCGCGAGGTGGAGTCCTCGGGGAAGGCCGGGGATGCGGCGGATCGTCTGAGCACGCTGACGCACGAGCTGGGGGGGTTGCTCGATGGGTCGATGCGGTGGCTTGGCCTTTTGGAGCGGACTCTGAAGACCGGGGAGTCGGACGACGACGACCTGGAGCGGGCTCGGCGGCAGCTGGACACGGTGCGGGAGTCGCTTCGGCGGATGGCGGAGCTGGTGCGGACGGCGAGCGGGGTGAAGGGGCCTCGGTTTGGGTTCGGGGGTTTGGGGCCGGGGCCGAGCATCGCGGAGGCGGCGCATCATGCGCTGGATGTGGTGCGGCCGCGGGCGGCGGAGCTGGGGGTTTCGCTTGGGATTCGGGTGGACGAGGGCGCGGGGACGGCGCCGGCGGGGCCTTTGTACAGCGTGGTGCTGAACGGGCTTCGGAACGCGATCGAGTCGATCGAGCAGTGCCTGGGCGGGCAGCCGGGCGAGGGGCTGGTGGAGGTGCGGGTGCGGGCGGATGGGCGGGCGGTGGTGATCGAGATCGAGGACGATGGGATCGGGCCGCCCATGGAGGGCGTGGAGCGGGTCTTTGAGCCGGGGTACACGACTCGGGGTGGGGATGGGGGTGGGCGCGGGATCGGGCTGAGTTTGAGCCGGGAGATCGTGCGGGAGCTTGGCGGGGCGATCGCGCTCGCGACGCGTGAGGGGGCGGCGAACGAGCGTCGGCCGGGGGCGGTGTTGCGGGTGCGGGTGCCGGCGTGGGAGTCGACGGGGTCGGGGGATGTGATCGTGGGCGGGGGAGCCGGTGGGGGCGAGGAGCGCGAGCGTGGCTGATGCGAGGGGAGAGCAGGGGCGTGTGTTGATCGTGGACGACGATCCGATCGTGGCGGATTCGATCGCGGCGTTCCTGGAGGCGGAGGGGTACCGGGCGGCGACGGCGGGCGGGGTGGACGAGGCGATGGGTCTGCTGGATGACGCGGCGAAGGCGTCGTCGGGGCGGGCGGCGAAGCCTTACCAGGTGGTGATCAGCGATGTGAGCATGCCGGGGGGCGGGGGGATGGAGCTGCTCCGGCGTGCGGGTGAGTCGCACCCGGCGGCGGCGGTGGTGATGCTGACGGGGTACGGGACGATCGAGAGCGCGGTGGAGGCGCTGCGGCACGGGGCGGTCGATTACCTGACGAAGCCGGTGGTGGATGAGGAGCTGCGGCTGGGGCTGGAGCGGGCGCTGCGGCAGCACCGGCTGATGGCGGAGAACGCGCAGCTTCGGCAGACCTTGGACCGGCGGTACGGGCTGGACGGGATCGTGGGGAGCGACCAGCGGATGCGTCGGGTGTTCGAGCTCGTCGAGGCGGTGAGCGAGAGCAAGACGACGGTCTTGATGGAGGGCGAGAGCGGGACGGGCAAGAGCCTGATCGCGCGGGCGATCCATCACCGGTCGCCCAGGGCGAAGGGGGCGTTCGTCGAGATCTCGTGCGGGTCGATCCCGGAGACGCTGCTCGAGAGCGAGCTCTTCGGGCATGTGAAGGGGGCGTTCACGGGGGCGCACGCGGATAAGCCGGGGCGGTTTGTGAGTGCGGACGGGGGGACGCTGTTTTTGGATGAGATCAACAGCGCGAGCCCGGGGATGCAGCTGAAGCTGCTGCGCGTGTTGCAGGAGCGGAAGCTGGAGCCGGTGGGGAGCAGCACGACCGTTGAAGTGGATGTGCGGGTGATCCTGGCGAGCAACGAGCCCTTGGAGCGGCTGGTGGCGGACGGGCGGTTCCGGCAGGACTTGTACTACCGGATCAATGTGATCAAGGTGGATCTGCCGCCGCTTCGGGATCGCATCGGGGATGTGCCGGTGCTGGCGGAGCATTTCCTGGTCGAGCACGCGGCTGAGTTGGGCAAGGCGGTGGCGGGGTTCAGCGGGGAGGCGGTGGATGCGCTGCGGCGGTATTCGTGGCCCGGCAATGTGCGGGAGCTGAGCAATGTGGTGGAGCGGGCGGCGGTGTTGTGCCGGGGGGAGCGGATCGAGCTCTCCGACCTGCCGCCGCATGTGATCACGGGTGACGCGGGTGTGCTCAGCATCGGCGGTCATCGGGCGGAGGATGATGGGCCCTGGGAGCCGATGCCGTTGGTGGAGGCTTTGAAGGCGCCGGAGCGGCGCATCCTGCTCAAGGCGCTCGAGGCGAACGAGTGGAACCGGCAGCGGACGGCGGAGCAGCTGGAGATCAACCGGACGACGCTGTACAAGAAGATGAAGGTGTATGGGATTGAGGAGCCGCGGCGGGCGGGGTGATTGGGGAAGAGACGCAGAGACGAAGAGACGAAGAGACGGAGTGAGGAGCCGATAACGCGTGTTGCGCGCGGGGTGGGGTGGGGTGTGAGGGCGGTGCGGGGGCTGGGGTGGTGGTGGGTGTGAGATGGGTGGGTTTGGGGTGGGGTGGATTGCCCGATTAAGGGCGTATGCGAGGGACCCTTTCGCTTTATCGTCGTGCGCGGGCGTTTTCGCTCGTGGAGCTTGTGATCGTGGTGGTCATCCTCGGGGTGGTCGCGACGGTGGCGGTGCCTCGGTTTGCGGGGGCGGTGACGGGTCAGCGGGCCGAGATGGCTGCGATGCGGGTGATGACGGACCTTTCGCTGGTGGAGGAGATGGCGCGGTCGAGCAGCCGGGGGTACACGGTGGGGTTCGACGGGGCGGGGCTTTCGTACAGCGTGAAGGATGCGGGGGCGGATGATCCGGTGGGCGTGGTGTCGCTTGGGCTCGAACCGTATCGGTTGACGGGTCTTGCGGCGGCGTTTGGAGATTCGGCGGAGACGAGCGTGGAGATCGACGGGTGGGGGCGGTGGCAGGACTACGGGGTGATCAAGCTGAGCGCGGGCGGGGCGGCGCGGGTGGTGACGCTCGGGGCGGAGGGTGATACCGACAGCGGGGATGTGGGTGTCGACGAGGATGTTGAGAAGCTCCTCGAGGAGCTTGGTGCAACGGTCAAGGGTGTGCTGGGGGGGCTGTGATGCTTGGCCGGTCGGCATGTCGTCGCGGGTTCACGCTGATCGAGCTTGTTACGGCGATGGGCGCGATGAGTGTGCTCATGCTGGCGATGGGGTCGGTGATGATGGTGGCCCGGGCGGGGATACCGGGGGATGACGATCCGGCGATGTCGGCGATGGCAACGCACGCGGCGGTTCAACAGATGGCGCGGGACCTTTCGATGGCGGACGCGTTCAGCCGGAGCGGGGAGTCGTGGACGATCGGCATGCCGGACCGGGACGGGGACGGGGACCGCGAGAGCGTGGTGTACACCTGGGACGACTCGGGTGCGGGTGCGACCTATGCGCTCACGCGGAACGAGAACGGGGCGGGGGATGAGGTGCTGCTGAGGCGGGCGAAGTCGGTATCCGCAACGACGCGGATGCTCGGGGCGGGGGGGATGGCGGTGACGGTTGAAGTGATCGGGAGCGACACGGCGGGGACGCGTGCGTTGGCGACGGTGTCGATGTGGAACACGCAGGGGTTCTGATGATGGATCGGCGATGGGCCCGGCGCGGGCTTTCCATGATGGAGGTGGTGATCGCGACGGCCGTCGTGGGGCTGATGGTCGCGGCGGCGCTGAACGCTGTGGGGCAGAGCGCGCAGACGGCGCTCCTGACGCGGGAGCGGGCGACGGGGGCTTGGCTCGCGGAATCGCTGCTGGCGGAGATGATGGATGCGCCGGCGTTCGTTGAAACTGGACAGGGGCCGGAGGCGGGAGAGGCCACTGGGAACCGCGTGGCTTTCAACGATGTGAACGACTATCACGGGTGGGTTGGGCGACCGCCCGAGGACATGAATGGGAACACGCTCGGCGTCGACAGCGGGTACATGCGGCTGGCGGTGGTGTGGGGGGTGAAGCCGACGGACCTGGAGACGCCCGGGACGATGGCGGATGATGCGCGGCTGTTGATCGTGCGGGTGATGAAGGGGAACCGGATCGTGGCGGAGCGGCGGGCTGTGCGGACGCGTGCGATGGAGGCGAACCGGTGATTGCTCGGCGCGGCGGGGCGTATGTGTTCGTGCTGGCGCTGGCCGCGGTGGTTGCGGTTCTGGCGGTGGGCGGGCTGATGGTGCGTGGGCGTGCGCTCGAGGTGAGCTCGATGCGTGCAGACGGGGGGGCGGCGCGGCTGCTGGCGCGGTCTGCGGTGGAGCTTGGCTTGCAGGCGGTGGAGGACGGGGCGGAGCCGATGGGGCTTGCGGTGGGGACGGACTTCGTGCGCGAGCAGGTGGGGGACGGGCGGGTGCGGGCGTACAAGGCGGGGGATGTCGGGGACGGGGTGGTGACGGTGCGTGGGGAGAGCGAGGTCGGGGGGGGGCGGGCGCTCCTGGATGTGGATGTGGCGGTGGCGCGGGGGTATCGGGATCGGGTGCTGCTGCTGGGGCCGGAGTGCCATTGGCCGCTCGACGAGGCGTCGGGGGAGGAGAGCGGCGGGGCGACGGAGATCGTGCACGGGCACGACGGGGTGTACCAGGACTGGTCGGGGGTGGCGGGGCGCGACAGTGGGCCGGACGGGGGCGATGCGCCGCGGTTCGATGATTCGAACGACATGGTCGTGGCGTCGCACCACGGGAACATGAGCGCCAGCGCGGCGACGGTGGTCTTCTGGCTGTACAGCACGAGCGACAGCATGGACCCGCGGTACGCGGTGAGCAAGGATGATGAGGGGTTTGGGTCGGGCGGGGAGTGGAGCGTGTTCTTGTGGTGGGGCCGGCTGTACGCGACGCTGGAGAGCAGGTCGAGCTGGCGAATGCTTTCGGGGCCGGTGGTGGCGCGGGATACCTGGACGCATGTGGCGATGAGCTGCGGGGGCGATGGGTTCACGCTGTATGTGAACGGGGTGGAGGTGGCGAAGGACTCGGGCTGGACGCAGGTGCCCAACGCCGGGGGGAACAACAATCGGGAGCCGAGCGTGTTCGGTGGGACCTACGCGTTGTCGAGCGGTTTGTCGGCGGAGCTCTTCGGGTCGGTACGGGAGGTGAGCTACTTCAGCCGGCAGCTGAGCAGGGAGGAGATCGCGGGGCTGTACGCGGGGGGGGAGTGGTGGACGCCGATGTCGCCCGTGGTGCGGGCGGGGACCTGGCGGTGGGCGGTGGACTAGGTCAGAGGGGCAGAGGGGCAGAGGGGCAGAGCGGCAGAGGGGATGACGCTATAGCCAGCGGAGCTTCTTGAGCAGGAAGAGCTCGAGGACGACGATGACGCCGCAGGCGATGAGGGCGATGGGGAAGGCGTTTGGATTGTCGGAGAAGGGGATGCCGGCGAGGTTGACGCCCAGGGCGCCGGTGAGGACGGTGAGGGGGAGGAAGATGGCGGTGAGGACGGTGAGGCCGTAGAGGCGTCGGTTGAGTCGTTCGTTGTGGGCGGAGACGATTTCGTCCTTGGTGACGACGGCTCTGGACTCGAGGGCGGCGAGGTCTTCGGTGTATCGGGTGAGGCGGTCGGCGGCGACGCGGAGGTCGCTCGCGACATCGGGTGCGATGCGCTGCTCGGGGCCTCTGGAGAGCTCGGTGGTGGCGGTGCGGAAGGGGACGAGGTAGCGGTTGAGGGTGAGGGCGCGGAGGCGCATGGGGGCGAGGTCGGCGGTGGTGATTCCCGGTTCTTCATCGATGACGCGTTGCTGGAAGTCGTCGAAGTCGTCGACGAGCTGGTCGATGACGGGGTCCATGCGGTCGACCATGCGGTCGATGAGACGGGCGAGGAGGTGGGCGGGGGTGGGGAAGGCCTCGGGCTCGGCGTCGTAGTCCTTGGCGATGTCCTCGGCGGCGCGGAGGCGGCGCATGACGACGGTGATGAGGCGGTCGTGATCGATCCACGCGCGGACGGAGACCATGTCGGCGGGGTCGGCGCCCTCGGCGAGGTTCACGCCTCTGCCGATGAAGAGGGTGCCCTCCTTGTGGTTCTCGCAGCGGGGGCGGGTGTCTTCGTCGAGCATGGCCTCGGCGGCGGTCTCGGGGACATGGGCGCGGTTGGTGAGCCAGTCGTGGGTGGTGTCGCGGTTGTAGTCGAGGTGGAGCCAGTGCCAGGTGGAGCCGGCGAGGGCGGCGAGGGTCGCCTCGATCGAATCCGTCGGCTGGTCGACGGGGGAGTCGGGGGAGGTGCGGACGGCGAGGACGCCGTGTTCGGGGGCGAGGGGGGGGCGTTGCTGCTGGATCATGAGGCGGGCTGCTCCTGGTCGGGGAGTCGAGCGCGGTCGCGGGCGTTGTCGCGGAGGGCGGCTTCGAGGGGCCCGATGGCGCGGATGTTGAGGTCGCGCTGCGGGAAGGCGATCTCGATATCGAGCTCGCGGAAGCGTTCGATGATGCGCATGTGGAGGTCGTGCTTGGTGGCGAGCACATAGTCGAAGTGCTCGATGTACACGCGGAGCTCGAAGTTGAGCGTCGAGTCCCCGAAGCCGAGGAAGAGCGAGCGCGGGCGGGGGTCCTCGACGACATGGGGCTGGGTGGTGCCGATCTCGAGGAGCGTGCGTTCGACGAGGCGCACATCGGAGCTGTAGGAGACGCCGACAAGGATGTTGACACGGAGCTTGGGGTCGGTGAGCGACCAGTTGATGACCTGGTCGGTGATGAAGACCTTGTTGGGGATGACGAGTTCCTTGAGTTCCCAGTCGCGGATGGTGGTGGCCCGCATCTGGATCTTGGTAACCGTGCCAGAGACCTGGTTGACGGTGACGACATCGCCGACGCGGATGGGTCGCTCGGCGAGGATGATGAGGCCCGAGATGAAGTTGGCGAAGATCTCCTGTAGGCCGAAGGCGAGGCCGAAGGTGAGTGCAGCGACCAGCCACTGCACCTTGGACCATCCGATGCCGAGGACGGCGAAGGCGATGAGGATGCCGATGATGGCGAGGAGGTAGCGCAGGACGGCGGAGATGGCGAAGCGGACGGCCGCGTCGAGGGGAAGGCGCTTGAGGATGGTGATTTCGAGAAGGCCCGGCAGGTTTCGAGAGAGGATGAAGGTGAGTGTGATGACGATGATTGCCAGCGCGATCTCGTCGAGCGTGAGCGAGCCGATGGGCTCGGAGGGGCTTGCCGAGCCGGTCGCGGGCATGCCCGGGAGCGAGGGCGTCGAGCTCGTCGATGACGCCGGCGCATCCTGTGGATCGGCGAGCAGGGTGGCGGCGACAGGCCCGGCGTCGGCGGCGTCCTCGTCGAGGATCGTCATGGTGGGGTAGACCTGCACGCGCTCAAGCATGCGCAGGGCGGGCAGGACATCGGTCCAGAGGGCGTAGACGCCCAGGACGAGCGTGAACACGACCGCGGCGGTCAGGACGCGGCGGGTCTGGGCGTCGATCTCGGGCACCTCGAGCAGCGATTCGGTCTCCGCGGGGCGGTCGATGGAGTCGCCGTCGTCCTCGTCGTCGGCCTCGGCCTCGCGGCGGACGCGGGCACGCTCGACGAGCAGGCGGCGGCGCTCGACGAAGAGCCAGCGGAGGACCGTCGCGTGGAGGACGGCCACGACGAGGATGAGCCAGAACGAGGATTGCAGGCGGGCGTCGAGCTGCAGGGCGGTGTAGTAGAAACCCGCGGCGGCGAGCACCGCGAGCACGAGGGGGGCGGCGATAAGGGCGGGGTACCACAGCCAGCGGGTGCGGGAGAGGGCCGAGCCGGGGCGCTTGTCGAGGTGGGGCTTGACGAAAGGCCGCCATGGGGCCAGCACCCACGCGTAGACACCCGAGATGAGCACCATGATGGCGATGAAGGCGGCGCGGCCCAGGGCGTTGATCCAGAGCTCGTTGCCCTGGTTCTGCATGAGGACGATCACCGCGGCGAGGGGGATGCCGACGAGCTGGAGGATGCGGACGGCGCGGCGGACCTCGACGAGGCCCGCCTTTGGCCAGCGGAAATGGGTCTCGGCGAGGCCGGCCGGGCCGGCGACGATGGCGATGAGCCGCAGGACCAGCACCACGAGCGCCAGGACATCGAGCGACGGCGCCAGTGCGGCGGCGAAGGTCGAGGTGGGCGGGAGGACGCCCAGCGGGTCGGGGCGGGGCTCGATGAGGACGGCGAGCGTCCAGAGCGCGAGCGGGATGGGGAAGGCGGCGACGATCGTGAGCGGGATGGCCTCGAGCGTGTGGCGGAAGCGGTCGGTGGTGAATTTCTTGACGAGGTCGGCGAGCTCATTCAGACGGGCGCGGGCGCGGCGGGCGAGGATGATCGCGAGGATCGTGAGCAGGGCGAGGATCGGCACGCCGGGGCGCGGGGGCCAGGCGTTGCGGGAGATCGTCAGGGCGACGCCCTCCCACTGCTGCGGGTCGATGGCCCAGCGGACGGGGTCGGCGAAGTCGCGGGCGGGGGGGACGAGGGTGCCGGGGACGGAGCGGCTCCACAGCACGCGCTGCTCGATGAAGGCTCGGTAGTCGGTCGCGAGGCGGACGAACTGGCCCATGGCGGCGTCGAGGTCCGCGGCGACCTCGATGAAGTCGGTGTACTCGGCTCGGAGATCGGAGAGCACGGCTCGCTCGGCGGTGAGCAGCTCGCGGGCGGTGGCCTCGAGGGTCGCGTCGTCGGCGGTGACATCAGCGCGGTCGACGCGGTCGACGAGCCTGGGGACGGCGGCCTCGATGTCGGAGACCTCGCTCAGCCGTTCGTCGACGACGATGAGCTGGTACTGGGCGTCGCCGATGCGCTTGCGGAGCGCCTCCCGCTCGGCGCGGATGGGGCGGGGGTCGGGCAGGTTGGCGAGTTCCTTCCGCAGCACCACGCCGACCGCGTCGGACAGGCCCGCGGCATCGACCTTCGCGATGGTGCTGATCGAGCGCGTGCGCAGCTCGGCGAGGCGGGCGTCGATGGCGGAGAGCCGTGCCCGGGCGTCGGAGAGTCGGGTGACGATCCCGTCGTCGCCGGCTCGGCGGGCGGCGAAGGCGGCGGTCTCCTCGGCGAGCTGTCGCAGGGGCGGGGCGAGGAGCGTCGCGTCGCGCTCGAGCTTGCGGGCCTCGCGCTCGCGCTGGGCGGCGGCCTCGCGGAGGCGTTCGCTCTCCTTGGCCTGCCAGAGCTCAGCCCGGCGTTGGGCGCGGTCGACGCGGCGCTGGGCGAGATCGCGGCGGAGGGGGAGCAGGTCCTGGCGGGCGCGGTAGCTGGCGACTTCGGCCTCGGCTCGCTCGATGCGGGCGTTCAGCGCCGCGATCTCGGCGGCGCGGTGCAGGCGGCGGGCCTCGTCGCGGGGACTGCCGCCGACGATCGCGGGCTCGCCCTGGAGCTCGGCGAGCCGGGCCCGGGCGTCGGCCAGTTCGCGCGGGATCTCGTCGAGCCGCGTGGTTCGGCGCGTGGCCTCGGTCTGCACGGCTTGCAGGTCGGCCCGGGCGGACTCGAGCTCCTGGTTCGCCGACCGGACCGCGTCGCGAACGGCGTCGGTCGACATGTCGGGCTGGGCGTCGATGGTGACCGGTGCGGGCGGGCTCGCGAGCTCGGCGCGGGCCTGCTCGACGCGGGCGGGGGCTTCGCCGGCGGCGTCGCGGAGGGTCTTGGCCTCGGCGCGGGACCCGGACGCACGGGTGGCGGCGTCGAGCGCGGCGCGGAGTTCGGCGAGGACGGCGTCGCGTTCGGCGGCGTCGATCGTCGTGTCGCCTTCGGTCGCGGCGATGCGGTCGCGGAGGCGTTCGGGTGTCGGGGCATCGGGGGCGGGTTCGGCCGCCGGCGGGGCGTCCTGGGCATGGGCGGCCGGGCCCGCCGGGGACACGAGGAGGAGGACGGCGAGGAGGAGTGTGCGCACCGGGAAGGGCATGGGGAACAGGGTATGGGCCCGGGAGGACCGTGACGGGTTCTCGGGCGTTCGGGGTGAACCCCGGCCTTGAGCGCGGGCGGGTGTGGGGTGTGCTCGGTGGTCGAATTCAACTTGGGGTAGCTGCACCAGCGACGAGGGGGTTCCCTACGCCGGATGACGGAACCGGGCTTGATCGATCCGCGGGCGGATTCGATGACTGATGCAGGTCCTGAGACGAGCCGGAGGTCCAGATGAGCAAGAAGCGCGATCGGCGGGGGCGTGGTCCGGATAACGGCGGCGACGGGAAGCCGCCGCGCCGACCGGCCGAGCTGCGCGGGGAGACGCTCGAGGACCGGATCCTGCTTTCGGCGACCTGGGTGGACGCGGATACCGGGGATGCGATCGACGGGCCGACGGACGGGGCGGATGTCTACCTGGGCAGCGTTGACGCGGATGTCGCGTCCGGCGGGCTCGGATCCGACTCCCTGTTCGGCGATGCCGGTGATGATGTGCTGCACGGGGGGGGCAACGACGACACCGTCTCGGGCGGCGACGGCAACGACACGCTGACGGGCTCATGGGGGAACGACACCCTTGTCGGTGGCGAAGGCAACGACCATCTGGATGGCGGCACCGATCACGACACCCTCGACGGTGGCGCCGGGAATGACACCCTGATCGGCGACTCGGGGAACGACACGCTGACGGGCGGTGCCGGGAACGATGATCTCGACGGCGGCACCGACGATGATGTCATCGATGGAGGCGACGGCGACGATACGATCGTCGGTGGCTCGGGCCGCGACCGCCTGAGTGGCGGCGCGGGCAACGACACGATCACGGACAGCGACGGCGAGGATGTCATCGACGGCGGTGACGGTGACGACACGATCGACGCGGGTCACCAGGATGACATCATCACAGGCGGGGCCGGCCACGACACGATCGATGGGGGCACGGGGTCGGACACGATCGATGGCGGAACGGGCAATGACACCATCTTCGGCGGTCACCAGGATGACATCATCGACGGGGGCGACGGCGACGATGTGATCGACGGGGGGACCGGCCACGACCGGATCACGGGCGGCGCCGGTGCCGACCGGATGACCGGTGACTATGGCGACGACCTCTTCATCGCGGACGGCGACGACATCATCGATGGCGGCGGCGACTCGGACACCGTGGACTACAGCTCGTCCGGGGCGGGTGTCGTGGTGGACCTCACGGGGGCTGGGGATGGCCCCTCGGTCGTGAATGTGGAGACCGTGATCGGCTCCGACCACGGAGATACATTCACATTCGGCTCGCCGACAGCGTGGACCACTTATGGCATCCGCGCGGGCGCGGGCGGCGCGACCCTCGACCTGAGCGGCTTCACCTACGACGACCTGACCTTCAACGACGGCTCGATCACCGTCGACATGGGCAACTGGCAGACCTTTACGATCGAGTACGACGGCCCGACGGATATCGTGGTCGGCAGCGGCGCCGAAGCCTTCACGGTGCAACTGCCCGACGCGATTGTCGCCGAGGAGTCGACGGCGGTCACCATCTCCGCGACGGCCGTCCGGTCCGCGGACGCGACGCTGACCTATCGGTGGACACAGACCGCGGGCCCGAGTGTTGCTCTGGCCGGGGCAGACTCTCCGGCGATGACCTTCCACGCGCCGGAGCTGGACGCGGGCACGGTGATGGAGTTCCGGCTCGAGGTGTCGGACGGCGACACAACGGTGACCGAGACGGTGACGGTCGGGATCAGCGCGGACAACGACCCGGTGGTGATCGACCTGGGCGGCGACCGCGTTGTCGCCGAGCGGTCGAGCGTGACGGTCGATGCGAGCGTGGTGGACCCCGAGGGCAAGGACTTTGTCTACGAGTGGCGGCAGGTCTCGGGGCCGACGATCGACCTGGTCGACACCGACACGCTGAGCCCGTCGTTCGTTGCGCCCGAGCTCCTGAGCAACGAGGACATCGTGCTGGAGCTGACCGCGACCGACGGGCAGACGACCGTGAGCGAGCAGGTCACCTTCACCGTCGCCGCGGTAAACGACGCGGCAACCGCCGACGCGGGCGACGCGGACTCCGTGGAGGAGAACGAGGTCTACACGCTGCGCGGCTCGGGCGACGATCCGGAGGGCCAATCGCTGACCTACTCGTGGCGGCAGGTCTCGGGGCCGACGGTGGTGCTGGACGACCCCACCTCGGCCGAGCCGAGCTTCACGGCTCCCGAAGGCCTGGCGAACACGACGGTCTCGTTCGAGCTGACGGTGTCCGACGGCGTCAACGAGTCGACGGACACGGTCGCGATCACGAT
Source organism: uncultured Phycisphaeraceae bacterium (assembly GCA_964615815.1). GTDB lineage: Bacteria > Planctomycetota > Phycisphaerae > Phycisphaerales > UBA1924 > DAIQNV01. Next base: position 19,019 of record CAZTQV010000016.1, read on the forward strand.
CAACGCGGACAACGACGCCCCGACCACGACGCAGCCGCCCGTGTTCCGCGGGCACGAGGGTGGCACGATCTCGATGGCGATCGAGGCGAGCGACATCGAAGGCGAGAGCCTGACCTACAACTGGATCCAGCGCGGCGGCCCGGCGGTGACGCTGACCGGAGGCGACACCGCGACGCCCAGCTTCGAGGCCCCCGAGCTGGTGGTGAACTCGTGGGTGCGCTTCGAGGTCGAGGTCTCGGACGGCACGAACACCGTCGTTGACACGGTCTGGGCCTTCATCGACGCGGACAACCTGGCGCCGACCGTGGAGGCGATGGACGACTTCTACGGGACGGAGGACGAGGTCGTCATGCTGAGCGCGGCGGGTGCCGACCCCGAGGGCCGGGCCATCGCCTACGAGTGGACGCAGGTCTCGGGTCCGGAGACGACGATCTACGGGGCGGGCGGGTCGTCTCCGCAGGTGCGGCTGCCGGGTGTGGACGAGCCGACCACGGTGACTTTCCAAGTGCGGGTGACGGACGGGGAACACTCGACGATCGACACGGTCGATGTCCTGGTGTACCCGGGCGAGGAAACGGACGGCGGGAGCGGCCCTGGAAACTCGGGCGGCGCCGGCAACTCGGGCAGCGCTCCCGGCGGGGGAGGCGGGGGCGGAAGCGGTGGTGGCGGAGGGGGCGGCGGCGGCGGCGATCCCGTCCCGCTGCTGATCGAGACGCCCGCCATCATCGAGGTCATCGAGGAGGGCGGCGTCGCCATCACATCGAGCGTCGACAGCTCGAACGGCGGCATCACCTACTCCTGGCGACAGGTCGACGGATCGCGCGATGTCACACTGACCGACGCCGACACCGGTTCGCCCTCATTCACGACGCCCAACCTGCCGCGATCGGAGATCTTCGTCTTCGAGATGACGGCAACCGACGGCACCCACACCGTCACGCAGACCGTGAATGTGCTGATCGAGGCCGACAACGATGCACCGACCATCGACGGCGATACCACGGTCGTTGCCGAGGAAGACGGCGAGGTCGCGTTCGGCATCCCGGCCTCGGACCCCGAAGGCATGGAGCTGCACTACGCGTGGGCACAGGTGGGCGGCCCCGAGGTGGAGCTGCTGGACGCCGACACGGGGTCGCCGCGGTTCATCGCGCCGAACACCCTGGAGACGACCGAGTACACCTTCGAAGTTACCCTGAACGACGGCGAGAGCGAGGTGACCGAACTGGTCACCGTGCGCGTCGAGGCCGATAACGACGCCCCGACCCTGAGCCTGGGCGACGACCGCGAGGTCAACGAAGGCGATGAGGTCACGCTGACCTCGGTCGCCACCGACCCCGAGGGCCAGGGCCTGACCTACCAGTGGCGCCAGACCGGCGGGCCGACCGTCACGCTGTCCGATCCGACCGCGGGCTCCCCCTCCTTCACCGCCCCGAACCTGCTGAATGACACCGACCTGTCCTTCGAGCTGGTCGTCTCCGACGGCGTGAACGAGACCGTCGAGAGCATCACGATCACCGTGCTGGCCGACAACGACCCGCCCGAGGTCGACGCCGGCCCGCTGCTGGAGGTCGACGAGGGCGACCTGGTCAACCTGTCCGCCGCGATCAACGACCCCGAGGGCCGCGATGTCACGATCTCGTGGCGGCAGATCGGCGGCGCCGAGGTGACGCTGACCGGTGCCGACACGCCGACACCGAGCTTCACCGCGCCGAACAACCTGACCAACTCGTTCCTGCGGTTCGAGGTCACCGTCAGCGACGGCGTCCACGAGGTCACCGACACCGTCCGCGTGCTGGTCAACGCGGACAACGACGCCCCGCTGATCGATGCCGGGAGCCCGGTCGCGGCCATCGAGCGCACCGAGGTCACCCTGTCCGCGTCGGCGGTCGACCCCGAGGGTCGGACGCTGCTGCACAGCTGGGAACAGGTCTCCGGCCCGAGCGTCGCGCTGTCGAACACCGACGGCCTGAGCCCCACTTTCACCGCGCCCGATGTCAACCAGCCCACCGTGCTGGTCTTCCAGTTGACCACCACCGACGGCGAGAACACGGTCGTCGACACCGTCGCCGTCACCGTCGACGGCGAGAACGACGGGCCCATCGCCACCGACGGCCGCGACACGGGCACCGAGGACCACACCGTCGCCGTCCGCCTGGGCGGCACGGACCAAGACTACGCCGACGCCGTCGAGTCCTTCCGCATCGACTCGCTGCCGTCGCACGGCGAGCTGCGTGTGAACGGCGTCGCGATCGTGCCCGGAACCGTCGTCACGAAGGCCGATGTCGACGCCGGCCTGCTGACCTTCGAGCCGGATCAGGACTGGAGCGGCACCGACACCTTCACCTTCAGCGTGGGCGACGGCGACGCCTGGAGCGACGCCGCGGGCGAGCACGACATCCGCGTCTACGGTCGTGCCGATTCCCCCTTCGTCGACGCCGGCTCGGCGGCGAAGGACGAGGACATGTTCGTCGATCTGGACTTCTCCTTCGCCACGGCCGACATCGATGGCAGCGAGACCATCAGCCGTGTGACGGTGCAGGGCGCGCCGATCGGCTCGACGATCACCGACGGCGTCCACACCACCATCGTGACCGGCACCGGGAAGGTCGATATCACGAGCTACGACACGAGCACGCTGCAGATCCTGCCGCCGCCCGACCACGAGACCGACTTCACGCTGACCCTGCGCGTCACCGCCCGCGAGCCCGACTCGGGCCACCAGACGACGGCCGCCGACACCGTGCTGGTCGTCATCAACCCCGTCGACGACGCGCCGCGCCCGCACGACACCGTCATCACGACGACCGAGGACACCGCTATCGTCGTCCGACCGTCCGCCGACCAGGTCGACCAGGACGACCCGATCGAGGCCTACCGCATCGACACCCTGCCCGCCAACGGCCGCCTCCTGCTGAACGGCGCGGAAGTGACCGCCGGCACCGAGTTCACCGCCGCCGAGCGGGCCGCCGGGGCCCTAGTGTTCGAGCCCGCCGAGGACTGGGACGGCGAGGTCTCGTTCACCTTCAGCGCCAGCGACGGAGAGAACTGGTCGGACACCTCGGGCACGGTCACGCTGCGGGTCACCGCCGTCGCCGATGATGCGCTGCTGACCACGGGTGATGTCACCGGCAGCGAAGACACGGCGATCGCCCTGCCGTTCGCCGCCGCCGTCGCCGACGCCGACGACAGCGAAAGCATCAGCACCATCCGCGTCGGCGGTGTGCCCGCGGGCAGCGTCCTGAGCGACGGCGTCAACACCGTGACGGCCGACGGCTCGGCCATCACCATCACCGGGTGGGACACCGCCAACCTGACCGTCACGCCGCCGGCCAACCGCGACACCGGCTTCGATGTCACCTTCGAGGTCACCACCCGCGAATCCTCCAACGATGACGAGGCCACCGTCTCCGAGACCGTCACCGTGCATGTCACCCCGGTGAACGACCGCACCGTCGCCCTGTCCGGGAGCGCCACGACGCAGGAAGACACGCCGGTCGTCGTCACGCTGCGGGGCGTCGATGTCGAGGACGGCTCGAACATCACCAGCTTCCGCATCGACGCGTTGCCCGCGAACGGCACGCTGCGGTTCGACGGGCAGGCCGTCGCCTCGGGCGAGGTGATCCCGGGCGATGCCGTCGCCTCGGGGCGCCTGACCTTCGACCCCGCCGAAAACTGGTCGGGCACCACGACGATCGCCTTCAGCGCCAGCGACGGCGATCTGTGGTCGACCAACCCCGCGACCTTCTCCATCACCGTCGACGCGGTGGCCGACGCCGCCGCCGTCACCGCCCCGGGCGCATCGGGCGCCGAAGACACCGCCATCGCGATCAACCTGTCGGCAAGCGTGATCGACAGCTCGGAGACCATCGATTCGATCGTGATCGCGGGCGTGCCCACCGGCGCCACGCTGTCCGCCGGCACCGACAACGGCGACGGCACCTGGACCCTGGCCGCAGGCGACCTGCCCGGGCTGACCATCACGCCCCCGACGAACTCCAGCGCCGACTTCGACCTGTCCTACACCGTCACCACCCGCGACGGAGCAAGCACCCAGCAGACGACCGGCACCTTCGGTGTCACCGTCAACGCCGTTGCCGACACCGCCGCGGTCACCGCGTCCGATGTCGCCGGCCTCGAAGACACCGCGATCGCCATCAACCTGTCCGCGGCCATCACCGACGGCTCGGAGACCATCGATTCGGTCGTGATCTCCGGGGTGCCCACCGGTGCGACGCTGTCCGCCGGCACCGACAACGGCGACGGCACATGGACCCTGGCCGCCGCCGACCTGCCGGGCCTGAGCGTGACGCCGCCGGACGATTTCAGCGGCGCATTCGACCTGGACTACGCCGTCACCACCCGTGACGGCGACAGCACCCGGGACACGACCGGCTCGTTCACCGTCACCGTCGACGCCGTCGCCGACGAAGTCGCCTTGTCCGCCGCGGACATCACGGGCAACGAGGACACCGCGATCCCCTTGGGCCTGTCCGCCGCCGTCACCGATGACTCCGAGACCATCGACTCGATCGTCATCTCCGGCGTCCC
>CAZTQV010000016.1:23666-82589 GCA_964615815.1 uncultured Phycisphaeraceae bacterium
ATCGTCATCTCCGGCGTCCCCACGGGCGCAATCATGTCCGCGGGCACCGACAACGGCGACGGCACCTGGACGCTGACGACGGCCGACCTGCCCGGCCTGACGATCACCCCGGCCGAGGACTTCAGCGGCGATATCGATCTGGAGTACACCGTCACCACCCGCGACGGCGACAGCACCGAGCAAACAGCACGCTCGTTCACTGTCTCCGTGAGCGCCGCCGCCGACGAGATCGCCGTGACCGCCTCGGATTCGACGGGCGACGAGGACACGCCCATCGCCCTGGGCCTGTCCGCAGCCGTCACCGACGACTCCGAGACCATCGATTCGATCGTGTTGTCCGGCGTCCCGACCGGAGCCAACCTGTCCGCCGGCACTGACAACGGCGACGGCACATGGACCCTGGCCGCGACCGACCTGCCCGGCCTGACCATCACCCCGCCGGACGACTTCAGCGGCGACTTCGAGGTGCAGTACACGATCACGAGCCGAGACGGCGACAGCGCGCGAGAGACCACCGGCTCCCTGACGGTCACCGTCGATGCCGTCGCCGACGAGATCGCGGTCTCCGCACCCGGCGCGACAACGAACGAGGACACCGCCGTCGCCATCGACCTGTCCGCCGCCGTCACCGACGACTCCGAATCCATCGATTCCATCGTCATCGCCGGCGTCCCCACCGGCGCGATCCTGTCCGCCGGCACCGACAACGGCGACGGCTCTTGGACGCTGGCCGCAACCGACCTGCCCGGCCTGACTATCACCCCACCGGACGACTTCAGCGGCGACTTCGAGCTGCAGTACACCATCAGCAGCCGCGACGCGGACGCCACCCGCGACTCGACCGGCAGCTTCACCGTCAGCGTGACCGCCGTCGCCGACAACGCGGCCGTCACCGCAGCCAACACCACCGGCACCGAAGACACCCCCGTCGCCATCGACCTGTCCACCGCCGTCACCGACGAATCGGAAACGATCGACTCCATCGTCATCGCCGGCGTCCCGACCGGCGCGACCCTGTCCGCCGGCACCGACAACGGCGACGGCACATGGACCCTGGCCGCGACCGATCTGCCGGGCCTGACCGTCACCCCGCCGTCCAACTTCAGCGGCGAGTTCGAGCTGTCCTACACCGTCACCACCCGCGACGGCGACAGCACCCAGGACACCAACGGCTCGTTCTCCATAAGCGTCCAGGCCGTCGCCGACGCCGCCGCCGTCACCGCCTCCGACGCGACCGGCTTCGAAGACACCGCCATCGCCATCAACCTGTCCGCCGCCGTCACCGACGACTCCGAATCCATCGAGTCCATCGTCATCGCCGGCGTCCCCACCGGAGCCACCCTGTCCGCCGGCACCGACAACGGCGACGGCACATGGACCCTGTCCACCGCCGACCTGCCCGGCCTGACCATCACCCCCCCGCAGGACGCCGACGAAGACTTCGACCTGTCGTACACCGTCACCACCCGCGACGGCGACAGCACCCGCGACACCACCGGCTCCTTCACCGTCACCGTCATCGCCACCCCCGAAGCCGCCGAGCTGAAGGCCACCGAGGTCGAGACCGACCCCGACGACCCCTGGGCCGACATCTCAGAACTGGCCATCCTGAACGCCCAGGCCGAAGTCGACGACATGGTCGAACTGGCCGACGACGCCGCAGCCCCCGGCATCGACCTGGACACACCGGCGAATGTCATCGAGCCGCTGGTCGCGGGCGAGCAGGTCATCGAGAGCGAGATCGTCGCCCGCATCGACGAGCCCGCCATCGCCCCCGCCGCCGACCCCGACATCGACCCCGATTTCGAACGCCCCGCGTTCGAAGTCTTCGTCAGCACCGACGACACCACCTCCCGCCGAGCCTCCGCCGACGAAGCCACGCAGGACGACGCCCGAAACGCCTTCGGCGACCGCGTCTCCGAAGCCGCCCGCACCGCTGCCACGGGCGGGGATCCCGCCCGTTCCGGCGTGTTCCCCGTCCTGTGGGGCATGCTGCGAGGCCTGGGTATCGGACCGCGGACGGAACAACGCGACGACGAAAACCGGGTCAATCGGCGCAGGGGATAAGCCCGGCTACACCCAATTCCGATGGATAGGAAGAACCCTCGAACTCCAAGAGCGGACAACGCATGACCAACCAACCGCCAGAATCACTCCCGCCCGGCATCGACCGCGACGCCGTCGAGATGCTCACCGAGATCGAGCGCAGCACGCCCGACGAGGTCCGCCGCCAACGCGCCCACGACCGAATCCAGATCCGCGCCAAGATCATCGTCCAACCAGGCAACACCAGCCAACGCACCGAGCTCAAGCTCCAGGGCATCACGAGCGACATCTCCCGCGGCGGATGCCAGGCCCTCTTCCCACTCCCGCTCCAGGTCGGCGACATCTACCGCCTCCAGTTCGACCAGGCCTCCATCGCCATCGCGCCCGTCCTCGCCCGCTGCATGCGCTGCCGCTTCGTCCGCGATGACGCCTTCGAGGTCGGCGTTGCCTTCCTCCAGAACATCGAGCTCCCCGAGGTCACCCCCGCATCCAACAAGTCCGCCGCCTGATACCCCGTCCCGCCCACACCACACGATGACCCAAGACGCGACCACAGCGACGCACACCGCGCCCGAGACGGCCGAGCAGCCGTCCGCGTTCGTCGCGCTCCCGCGTCTCGCCGCCGAAACCGCCTCCCGCGAACGCTTCCTCCGCGTCGCCGTCCATGTCATCTCCGAGCACTTCGGCGGCTACTTCGCCGCGGGATCCTTCACCGTCGGCGCCTTCACCGTCTCCGAGGCCACCATCCCGGGCGACGCCAGCACCTGGACACGCGTCGCCCGCGACGCCCTCCTCGAAGCCCAGACCAACGGCAAAAGCCTCGCCAGGGCCTTCGCCACAAGCGACCCCGACCGCTTCGTCGGCGTCCTCGCCGCCGCCCTGCCCGCCATGGGCGAAACCGAGGGCGCCATCGTCGCCTACTGCACCTGCGAATCGCAGTTCGACCTCACCACCCGCCTCAACGAGCTCCGCTCACTCACGGGCCTGCTCGCCGGCCTGCTCGAAGGCCTCGGCTCCGGCGCCCGGACCGCCTCATCCCCCGGCGCCGATGTCGCCGCCCACCTCAACCGCGCCCGCGACTACACCTCCCCCTACCAGCTCGGCTTCGCACTCGTCAACGCCATGGCCAGCAAGCTCGCCTGCGACCAGGTCGCCATGGGCCGCCCACGCGGCGGACGCGTCCGCTTCCTCGCCATCTCCGGGCTCGACGATGTGAAGGCTCGCCCCCCCGGTGCCGCCCGCATGCGCGAGGCCATGGAAGAATGCGCCGACCTCGCACGCCCCATCTGCGTGCAGGCCGAAGACCCCTGGCGCGACGACACCGTCACCAAGCCATTCCGCCTGCACCAGCGCTGGCACGAGAACGCAGGCCGCGCCGCCGTCGCCAGCGTCCCGCTCATGGTCGGAGACGAGGTCATCGCCATCCTCAGCCTCCGCCGACGCGCCGACCAGGCCTTCACCTTCGACGAACTCACCCGCGTCCGCGATCTCGCCGCGCCCTTCGCCCCCGCCCTCCTCCTCGTCGAGCGCTCCGCACGCTCCGTCCCCCGCCACGCCTTTGACACCCTCCGCGACGCCGCCGTCGCCTTCACACAGCGCAAGGCCTGGGCCCGCCGCGTCATCGCCCTCGCCGTCACCGTCTTCATCGCGTGGTTCTGCCTCGGCACGCTCCCCTTCTCCCTCACCGCCCCGGCCACCATCGCCCCGCCGAGCGTCACCCACCTCGCCGCGCCCTTCGCCGCGAAGATCGCGGTGGTCCACGCCGAGCCCGGTGATGAACTCAGAGCCGGCGACCCCGTCTACCGCCTCGACACCCGCGAGATGGAGCTGCGGCTCAGCGAGATCAACGCCCAGGCCGCCGCCGAACGCGTCGCCATGGACCTCGCCCTCGCCGAGGGCAAGACCGGCGAAGCCGAGATGGCCCGCGCCCGCCTCGGCGTCCTGCTCACCGAGGCAGAAGCCACCAGCCACCGCATCGAGGCCGCCACCGTCCGCGCCCCCACCGACGGCATCGTCCTCGCGGGCGACCTCTCCAAGCTCGTGGGCCAGGCCGTCCGCCAGGGCGAGGCCCTCGTCAAGTTCGCCCCGACCGACGGCTGGCTCACCGAGATCGCCCTCCCCGAGCACTCGATCGACCACCTCCGCGTCGCGCAAGCCGGATCGTTCGCACCGATCGCCGCCCCGGGCGACAAGCTCGCCTTCGAGATCGAATCGATCGCCCCCGCCGCCGAGATCCGCGACGGCCGCAATGTCTTCGTCGCCAAGGCTCGCGTCACCAACGCACCCATCCCCGTCCGCGCCGGCATGGAGGGCACCGCCCGCATCCAGATCGACGACCGACCCGTCTGGTGGCTCGCCACTCGACGCCTCGCAGACTTCATCCGCCTGAGGTTCTGGCTGTGACCGCGCACGAATCACAACCAGCGAGCCCGCGGGCACCGCTCCCGGCCCCCGCGCCGGGCCAGCCGCCCCACCCCCCCGCGCCGCCCTCCCTCGCCGACCGGCTCTCAGGGAGCGTCGTCGGCGTCCGCGCCGACATCACGGTCACCCGCCATGTCCTCCGCGGCGAGCCCGCCTACATCCTGCGCGACCCCATCTCCTTCCAGTCCCACCGGCTGAGCGCCAGCGAGTACCGCGTCTTCATCGCCCTCGACGCCGACCACACCCTGGGCGAGACCTTCGCCGCGCTCGTGGAGGAAGGTGTCCTCGACGAAGCCGACAGCGAAGAGTTCTACAGCTTCGTCACCGCCCTGCACCGCATGGGCGTCCTCACCCTGCCCGTCAACCTTGAGAAGTCCCTCTACGCCCGCTTCGAGCGCCGCCGCGCCGCCCAGAAGCGATCCCTGCTCTTCGCCTTCATCTCCTTCAAGGTCCCCCTGTGGAACCCAGCAGATTTCCTCGAGCGCACCCGCTGGGTCGCCCGCCTCGTCTACTCCCGCCTCACCTTCGCACTCTGGCTCGCCGTCGTCATCACAGCCGGCGTCGTCGCCTTCACCCGCCGCGAGGACCTCGCCGCCCCCTTCATGACCGCCCTCGAGTTCGAGAACCTCCCGCTGCTCTGGATCGTCCTCGTGCTGCTCAAGATCGCCCACGAGTTCGGCCACGCCTGGGCCTGCACACGCTTCGGCGCGACCGTGCCCGAGATGGGCGTCATGATGATCCTCGGCACGCCCTGCGCCTATGTCGACGCCTCCGACTCCTGGAGCCTCCCCCGCTTCCGCCACCGCATGATCGTCAACCTGGGCGGCATGTACATCGAGCTCTTCTGCGCCGCCATCGCCACCCTCGTCTGGGCCTCCACCAGCGCAGGCCTCGTCAACACAGTCGCCTACCAGACCGCCCTGCTCGCCAGCCTCGTCACCATCGGCTTCAACATCAACCCGCTCGCCAAGTTCGACGGCTACTACATCCTCACCGACATCGTCGGCATGCCCAACCTCCGGAAGCGCGCCGCCGCCGAGATCACCGCCTGGTTCGACCGCCTCGCCCTGGGCCTGAAGAAGCCGCTCGCCGGCGGGCTGTTCACCTCCGCGGGCCTCTGCACCTTCGGGGTTGCCTCGGGCTTCTACAAGATCTCGCTCACCCTCGGCATCTGCGCCGTCATCGCCACCCGCGCCTTCGGCCTCGGGATCTTCCTCGCCGTCGTCGTCGGCGGCATGGCCATCGCCAAGGCCGCCGCCTCCTTCATCAAGCACACCCTCTTCTCCCCCGACACCAAGCCCGTCCGCCGCCGCGCCATCCTCGCGACGGCCCTCACCGTCGTCGCCCCGCTCGCCGCCGCCTTTTATCTCCCGCTCCCCCTCGGCTTCCGCTCCGACGGCGTCGTCGGAAAGGCCGCCGAGTCCGTCCTCCGCGCCCCCGCCACGGGCTTCGTCCGCACGGTCCACGCCCGCCCCGGAGACCGCGTCCAGCGCGACGCCCCCCTCATCGACCTCGAGAACATCGACCTCGCCCTCGCCGCCGCAAGCGCACACGCCATCGCCGCCGAGCAGACCATCGCCGAACGCGCCGCCTACGCCGCCTCCCCCGCCGAGGTCGCCGCCGCCCGCGAACGCCTCCGCCACGCCGAAGAGGCCAGCCGCACCGCCGCCGAGGACCTCGCCCGCCTCACAATCACCGCCGCCTTCGACGCCGAACTCGTCAGCGCCCCCGCCGCCGACACACCCGGCGCCTTCGTCGGCGTCGGAGACGAACTCGCCACCCTCGCCGCCGGCCCCTGGACCATCCGCGTCCCCGTCGACGAGGACACGCTCACCCTCATCAACCCGCAGGTCGGCGACGCCGTCCGCTGCCGCCTCCGCGTCGCCCCCGCCAAGGAACTCACCGGCCGCATCGTCTCCATCGACCCCCTGGGCGAACGCCGCATCACCGACGAGGCCCTTACCCAGATCGCCGGCGGCGCCATCCCCGTCCGCGGCCAAGACCTCCAGACCGCCGCCCCCTTCTTCGCCGTCACCATCGAGATCACCGACCCGCCGATCGACGCCCCTCTCTACGGCTCACGGGCCCGCGTCGATTTCGGCGTCGTGCACCGCCCATTCGCGCAGACGCTGCACGACCGACTCCGTCGTTTCCTGGACGGACTGAGGACCGCATCGTGATCAGACCCGCCCTCATCCTCGCCCTCGCCGCAAGCATCGCGCACGCCCAACCGGCCAGCGCCCCCCCGCGCGCCGAAACCACACCAACCACACGCTTCGCCCCCTCCGCCTTCACCACCACCATCGCCCTCCCCGCCGCCCGCGGCGTCACCCGCCCCTGGCGCTCCGTCACCCTCGCCGCCCCGCGCGACGCCATCCTCGCCGCCGTCCTCGTCCGCGAGGGCGACCGCGTCCTCATGGGCGACACCCTCGCCGAGCTCGACGCCCGCGTCGCCCGCGCCTCCGCCCGCGCCGCCAAGGCCGACGCCGACCGCACCGCCGAGATCCGCCTCGCCCAGGCCGAGCTGGAACAGGTCAAGTTCCGCTACGACCGCGTCCAGGAACTCGCCGACCGTCTCGGCACCAACCCCACCGAGATCGAGAACGCCCGCCTCGCCGTCGCCCAGGCCGAGGCCCGCCTCGCCAGTGCGCACGAGAACGCCGCCCACGCCAACTTCGCCCTCGAAGTCGAACAGGCCCGCCTCGACGAGCACGACATCCGCGCCCCCTTCTCCGGCATCGTCGCCCGGATCCACACCGATCCCGGCGGCATGCGCCAGCTCGCCGAGCCCATCCTCGATCTCGTCCAGCTCAGCTCGCTCAAGCTCGAGCTCGCCGTTCCCGCGCACCTCGCCGAGGGCCTCGACCTCCACCGCTCCTACCTCGTCCACGCCGAGGAACCGATCAACGCGCCGCTCGTCGCCTGGCTCCGTGCCGCCCCGCCGGTCATCGACCCCGCGACGCGGACCGTCCGCTGCGTCTTCGAGATCGACAACCGCGACAACCACCACCCCGCCGGCGTCCTCGCCTCCCTCGCGCTCGATGAAGAAGGCCTCCCCATCCAACTCGACCTCCCCGCCTCCGCCCAGCCCCCCCAGGGCCGCCCCACCGACGACCTCACCACCGCCGCCGCGCAACCGAACCCCGGCGAAGTCGGCCCCCCCATCCCCGCCCACCTGCGCACGCCCGAGCCACCGCCCGCCCCGGTCCTCGGCCCCCCTACCGCCGCGTACCCCATCGACTGACCGCGTCTCGGGCTCACCCCGCCAGCGCCCCGCCCTCGCGCACGAGGATGAACACCGCCATCAGCAGCAGGAACCCCGCGAACCCCTTCTGCAGCGCCCTCTGGTTCACGCGCTGGCTCACATACTTCCCCACCACGCTCCCGAGCGACCCCACGACGATGAACACCCCCATCGTCCCCCAGTCCACCGACTGACCCAACTCTCCAAGCACCGACTGATACTTCACGAACCCCACCGCCGCGTTCGCCACGATCACCGCCAAACTCGTCGCCACCGCGCGCCGCATCTCCAACCGCGCCAGCAGCACCAGCGCCGGCACGATCAAGAACCCGCCCCCCACGCCGACGAACCCCGTCATCGCCCCCACGCCCGCGCCCTCGAGCCCCACCAACCACCACGCCGGCGCCCCCCGCTGCCCCGTCCCCTCGTCCTCACGCCGCTTCCCCCCGCCGCGCGCCCGCCGCCACATCATCACCGAAGCCGCCAGCATCACGATGCCGAACACCACCAACTGCACCGTCCCACTCACAAACGACGCCGCCCAGGCACCCCCCACCGTCCCCACCATCCCCGGCACCGCGAACAGCACGAAAGTCCGCCAGCTCACCATCTTCGCGATCGCGTACTGCACCGCCCCGATCAACGCGATGCTCCCCACGATCCCGAGCGACTCCGCGATCGCCGCCTTCTCCTCGTGCCGAAGCAGGTACACCAACACCGGCACCGTCAGGATCGACCCGCCCGAGCCGAAGCCACCGAGCGACACCCCGATCGCCATCGCCCCAAGCAGCGCCCACACCACATCGCCCACGACATCTCCTCACGCGCAACGCCGAGCGCCGGGGCCATCGGGCCCCACGCGCCGCCCATCCCCACAACCATACCGCGCGCGATCCCCCTACGCCGCCGTCAACCAGTACACCCCCACCCCGATCGCCCCCGCCGAGCACACGGACATCAGCCCCCGCGTCAGCCCGCGGCCCGAGGCGTTCGTCGCCCGCACGAGCATCCCCAGCCCCGCCGTAAACAGCCCCATCCCCAGGATCGATCCCACGCCAAAAGACACCACATACGCCACCGCGGACGCCCGGTCCGGCATCGCAAGCGCCGGCAGCACGCCGAGCAGGTGCGCCGTTCCCGCCACGCCGTGCAGCGCCCCGATCCCGAAAAGGCTGTGCGAGTGATCGTGCCGCGCGTGCCGATGCTCCCGACCGGCCCTCGCCGGAACCGCGTGCACATGCGTGTGCTCGTGCGTGTGCGCCGCCCCGTCCGCGCCCGCGTGCGTATGCCGGTGCGTGTGCGCGTGCAGCCGCACCACCCGGTGCAGCCCCCAGATCCCAACGCCGATCAGCACCACCCCCACCAGCCGCTCCGACCAGGAACTCATCGCCTCCACCGGGAGCGCCTCGCGAAACACGAGCGCCAACACCGCGAGCACCCACACCCCGCCCGAGTGCCCGAGCCCCCAAAGCACCCCGGCGAGCCAAGGCCGCTTCTGCTGCTCCACCGCAAGCGGCGCCACCGCCGCCAGGTGATCCGGGCCCGTGAACACATGCGCCGCACCCGCGATCAGCCCCGCGATCACCGGGGCCGTCGCCACGATCGTCTCGGCGGCCTCGTGCCCGCCATGCGCCAGGGTTGTCATCACGCCGGTTGCCCCTCCACAGCAGACTTCAAGCTCACCCGCGCCGCGATCACATCCGCAAACGCCCCCACGCCCAGCCCCGTCTTCGCCGAGGTCTCCACGATCGGCACGCCCGGCCGCGCCGCGTCGCAGTTCCTCCGCGCCAGCTCGGCGTCGAACTCCACCGCCCCCGCGATGTCCATCTTGCTCAGCACCACCAGGTCGCAGGTGTTGATCAGAGTCGGGTACTTCAGGGGCTTGTCCTCGCCCTCTGTGCTCGGGAAGAACAACACGCGCAGGTCCTCACCAAGGTCGAATCCCTGCGGGCACACCAGGTTCCCCACATTCTCGATGAACAGCACATCCGTCCGTTCCAGGTCGAACGCCGCGACCGCCTTCTCCACCATGTCCGCCTCGAGGTGACACATCGTCCCCGTCAGGATCTGCGCCGCCGGGCACCCGCTCTTCCCGAGCCGCTCCGCGTCGTTCTCCGTCGCCAGGTCCCCCACCACCGCCGCCACCGACAGCCCACGCCCCCGCAGCTCCCGCATCACCTCCGTCAGAAGCGCCGTCTTACCCGCCCCGGGGCTCGACACCACATTGATCACATACACCCCGAGATCCGCGAACCGCGCCCGAAGCGCCCGAGCGATCTCGTCGTTCTTCTTCAAGATCTGCGTCCGTACCTCAAGAATGCGCGGCTGCTGCATGACCGACCTCCTCCGCCCGGACACCCTCGTCCGCCAGTTCCACCGACACCAGTTCCATCTCACGGCCCCCGACCACCTCGCCCGTCGGACGATCGCACACCCCGCACCGAAACCGCGGCGGCGACCCGAGCGTCGTCTCCACACCGCACACCGCGCAACGCACCCGCCCGGCCACCCGCTCAACTCGCAGCGCCGCCCCCGCGCACCGCGTCCCCTCCGCCGCCACGGGCCAGGCAAACGCGAGCGCCTCCACCACCACCCCGGAAAGATCGCCGATCCGAGCCGTCACCGCCTCCACCGCCCGCGCCTCACCCGCCCCCTCGAGGGCCTCGACAACGCCGCTCACCAGCGCCGCCGCGATGGAAAGCTCATGCACGGCCGTTTCCCGTCCCGGGGAGCTCCCGCGCCGAGCTGGGCGTCGCGTGCGGCTGCTCACGCATGCACACCCCCAGCGACCGCGCCAGCTCCACCGTGAACGCCAGACCACGCTGCACATCCGGGTCACCCAGCGCCTTGAACGCGCCGAGCCGGTTCAACCGCGTGTCCCGCTCCACCGTCTTCGAGTGCGCATCCACCGTCGCCGCCGCCACCTGGTCCATCACATGCAGCGCCCCGTCCGAAAGCACCCGGCTATCCAGGAGCCGCCGAAGCGAGGGCGAGTTGATGATCTGGTGCACCTGCTGCGGCAGCTCCAGCAACCCCTGACGATCCAGAAGGTCGGGCCACTTGCTCTCCGCCGCCTTCCGGGCCGTCGTCACGATCGAGTTTACATTCTCAGCAAACCGGCTCGAGTTCGCGAGGAACTGCTCGAACACCTGCAGCATCGCCACCAGCTTCGGCAGCATCTCCATAAGTGACCGCACGCTCTCCAGCGTCTCCGGCTCACTCAACGGCTCGCCCAGCCGCCCCGCGATCCGCGCCCCACGCGTCACCGCATCCCGAAGCTTCTCCGCCTGCTCGTACGCGTCCGTCCCCCCCATCGCCTTCCGCGCCGTCCCCACGATCCCGTTCGCGTTCTCCGCGATCCGGCTCGAACTCGCCAGGAATCCCGACACCAGCTCCAGCGTCGCGTTCAACTCCGGCAGCCGATGCAGAAACTCTTCCAGACCCCCCAGAGTTTGGGGGTCATCCAGCAGCTCGCTCAGCCGGGCCATCGCCGCGTTGGGATCGCCGTTCGACACCATCAGAGCTCCCCTTGTCCTGCGAAAACCCGCCTCAACGCGTTGAGACGCAGTCTCAATGAAGAATTCCTTATCCCAATGTCCACACTATACCAGAGTTCAGTATACTCAAATCAAGAATTCTGAAACCGCTTCACCAACTCCTCTCGAAGCGGGCCCAGCACACCACCAGGCGAGGCCAAACCCCGCCCGAAAGAAAGGACCGAGACATGGCGACAGTGGTCTGGCTGCACGGCGGGGCGTGCAACGGCAACACGCAGTCCTTCCTCAACGCCGAGGAACCCACCGTCATCGATCTCGTCACCGACTTCGGTATCGAGGTCCTCTACCACCACGCACTCGTCACCGACATGGGCGAGCAGGCAAAGGCACTCCTCAACTCCATCATCAACGGCGAACGCGAACTCGATGTCCTCGTCGTCGAGGGAACCATCATCAACGGACCCAACGGCACCGGCCGCTACGACATGTTCCTCGGAAGACCCTTCAAGGACTGGGTCGCAGACCTCGCCCCCAAGGCATTCGTCACCGTCGGCGTCGGAGAGTGCGCCAGTTTCGGCGGCATCCCCTCCACCGCACCAAACCCCTCAGACTCCGAAGGCCTCCAGTTCCGAAAGAACAAGCGAGGAGGCTTCCTCGGTGAGGGCTACACCGCCCGATCAGGTCTCCCCGTCATCAACATCCCCGGCTGCCCCGCACACCCCGACTGGATCAGCCAGATCCTCGTCGCCCTCGCCACCGGCCGCGTCGGCGACATCGCCCTCGACGACTACCAACGCCCCCAGACCTTCTTCAAGAGCTTCACGCAGACCGGCTGCACCCGGAACCAGTACTTCGAGTGGAAGCAGTCCGTCGAAGAGTTCGGCCAGGGCACACGCACCGGCTGCCTCTTCTACGAGAAGGGATGCCGAGGCTCGTTCACACACTCCTCCTGCAACCGCATCCTCTGGAACCGCCAGTCCAGCAAGACCCGCTCCGGACAGCCCTGCCACGGCTGCACCGAGCCCAACTGGCCCTTCTACGACCTCGCCCCCGGCACCGTCTTCAAGACCCAGAAAGTCCTGGGCGTCGTCCCCCGCGATGTCCCCGAAGGCACCGATCCCCTCAGCTACACCCTCCACGCCGCCGCCGCACGGGCCGCAGCGCCCGAATGGGCAAAGGAAGACATGTTCGTGGTGTAGCAGGACGCCCCCGCACACCAAACACCCTTTCCACACCGCTCCAACAACACCGAAAGAAAGGACACGCGATGGGCGTCACCATGGAACTCAAGGCCGAATCACTCGGACGCGTCGAGGGCGAACTCGACATCAAGTGCAAGATCGACGACGGCATCGTCACCGAGGCCTGGACAGAAGGAACCATGTTCCGAGGATTCGAGATCATCCTCAAGGGCAAGGACCCACAGGCAGGACTCATCGTCACCCCACGCATCTGCGGCATCTGCGGCGGAAGCCACCTCACCAAGGCCTCCTACGCCCTCGATGTCGCCTGGAAAACCCAGCTCCCGCCAAACGCACACCTCATCCGCTCCATCGCACAGGCCGCGGAAACCATCCAGTCCATCCCGCGCTGGTTCTACGCCCTCTTCGGCATCGACCTCGTCAACAAGAAGTACGCGAGGAGCAAGCTCTACGACGAAGCCGTCCGACGCTGGGCGCCCTTCGTCGGCACCAGCTACGAGCCCGGCGTCACGCTCTCCAACAAGCCCGTCGAGATCTACGCCATCTTCGGCGGACAGTGGCCGCACTCCAGCTTCATGATCCCAGGCGGCGTCATGTGCGCCCCCACCCTTTCCGATGTCACGCGAGCCCGCGCCATCCTCGAATACTGGAAGGACGAATGGCTCGAAAAGTACTGGCTCGGCTGCTCCATCGACCGCTACATGCAGATCCAGTCCTGGAACGACCTCACCGCCTGGATGGACGAAAACGAGTCACAGCACAACTCCGACCTCGCCTTCTTCATCCGCTACTGCCAGGACACCGGCCTCGATAAGTACGGCAAGGGCCCCGGCATGTTCATGACCCCCGGCGCCTACATCGACAAGGACCACTACGCACGACCCGACATCGGCTCCCGACAGGAAGCCTGCATCTCCAAGGGCGGCATCTACGACGGAAAGAACTTCCACGACTACGACCAGGCCAATGTCAGGGAGGACCACACCTACTCGTTCTTCAGGGGCTCAGACGCCCTCCACCCATTCGACGGCGTCACCGACCCCATCGACCCCCTCGAGGGCGCACGCCAGGGCAAGTACACATGGGCCAAGGCCCCCCGATACATGCTCAACGGAAAGATGGTCCCCGTCGAGGTCGGCACCTACGCAAGACAGGTCATGGCCGCCAAGCCCGACGGCAAGGCCCACCAGGACAACGACCCGCTCTTCCTCGATATCCACAACACCCTCGGCCCGAGCGTCATGACCCGCGTCCTCTCGCGCATGCACGAGGGGCCCAAGTATGTCGCGCGCATCCGAAAGTGGCTCGCCGAGATCGACCTCCACGAAAAGTTCTACATCAAGCCGAACGAACCCACCGAGGGCAGAGGCTGGGGCGCCACCGAGGCCTCCAGGGGCGCACTCCAGGACTGGATCAAGATCAAGGACGGCAAGATCGAGAACTACCAGGTCGTCACGCCCACAGCATGGAACATCGGCCCGCGAGACGCCTCCGGCACCATGGGACCCATGGAGCAGGCCCTCTGCGGATCGCCCATCGAAGACCCGGACGACCCCGTCGAGCTCGGCCATGTCGTCCGCAGCTACGACTCCTGCCTCGTCTGCACCGTCCACGCATACGACGCAAGGACCGACCGCGAACTCGCACGATTCCGCATCGGCGGCGGATGCTGACAAGGGAAGCCCGCGGAATGCCAAGGGATCAAAGAGAACGCGTGCTCATCATCGGCTGCGGAAACCTCCTCAGGTCCGACGACGGCGTCGGACCCGTCCTCATCCGCCGCCTCCTCGACCACACCCTGCCCGAGGATGTCGGCGTCGCCGACGCCGGCACCTCGGGCATGGATGTGGCCTTCCGCATGCGCGGAGTCCAGCAGGTCGTCTTCGTAGACGCCTGCACCTCAGGCGCCGAGCCCGGCGCCATCTTCGAGCTCCCGGGCGACGAAGCCGCCAACTCCCCCTTGGAAGCCGCCGGAAACCTCCACTCGTTCCGCTGGGACCACGCCATCCCATTCGCCAGGTGGCTCCTCAAGGACGACTACCCAAAGAACATCACCGTCTTCCTCATCGAGGCAGAGTCCACCGCCCCGGGCATGGAACTCTCCCAAACCGTCCGCCGCTCCATGGATCAGGTCGTCGACATCATCGTCGACCGGTACTGCACAACAACCACAGGAGCCGCCCCGTGCGCGTCGAACTGACACCACACGGCTCCGTCAAGCTCACCGGCCAGGCCGCGCAAACCGCGGCCACGGCCGATTCCACCCTCGTCCGCATCACCGCTGACGCGATCACCCTCACCCTCCTCCCCCCCACCGCCGTCGGCGGGCTCATCCTCAAGCGCACCTCCACAACCGGCGACCGCGCCGTCCTCGTTATCGAGCACATCCGGGACCGCGACTGGGCCCCGGGCCACCGCGACGCGCAGTACGACGCACACACACGCACCCTCACCATCCCGCTCCAGCCGGAGCACGCCCAAACCGCCGGAGCCCCGGACCCATGACCGCCCGCGACGAGCCCATGCTCGCGCAGACCGAGGTCATCCTCGAGAACGGCGCATGGACCGTCTACCTCGAAGTCTGGTTCACGGAAGGCATCCAGAGGAAACGCATCGCCGCATACCGCTCCGAACACAAGGCACGCACCGCCGCCCGCTGGATCGCATGGGCGGCACGCAGAGATATCACCCCGCCCACCGGCCTCTAGGCCCCAAAGCACACACCCGAGCCCACGCATGATCGACCACGACACACTCGCCGCGCTCGACCCACGATTCACCGCGCTCGGCATCCTCCCGGGCCCCGCCGGCGCCTTCCTCCTCCCAGCCGCCGCCGCCACCACCGACGCCACGATCGCCGTCGCGCAAGGACGCTGGCAGGAACTGCCCCTCGAGTGGCAGTTCCTTCTCCTCGCCCGCGACGGCCACCACGCCGAGCACGCGCCGACCACCGCGGTCCCCGCCGGCGTCAACGCCGCCATCGCCGCCAACGACGCCCTCGCCCTCGCCCAAACCCGTGGCGAAACCAACCCCCACGCGGACCAAAGCGCCGCCGCCCACGCCGCCGCCGTCGCCTTCCGCATCGGCGCGACCGATGAGCCCCCGCCCGACGACCCCGACCTCGATCCCCGCGTCCGCGCCTACCTCCTCGCCACCTACGCCCACGACCTCGCCCAGTCGGGCGAACCGCGCGACGCCGTCACCCTCCTCCGCACCGCCGCCGATATCGTCGCGAGACTCAGCCCCGCCGCCGCCGCCCGATACCTGGGCGAGGCCGCCGCCCTCACCGAGCCCGACGCCCGCACCGTCATGGAGCTGCAGAACGCAGCCGCATCGCTCGAGGGCCTGCACTTCGAGCCCCTCCGCGGCGAACTGCTCATGGCCGCCGCCGACGCCCTCATGGCCATGGGCGCCGACCGCCCAGCACTCCTGCAGCAGGCCGTCATCGTCCTGCAGAAGGCGACCCAGGCCCTCCCCCGCCGCGAACACCCCGTCGCCTTCGCCGTCTGCCACATGAACATCGCCGTCGCCTACCTCTCCATGCCCATGAACGAGCACGCCGGCAAACTCCGCGGCGCCATCGCCGTGCAGTCGCTCAGGGAGGCACTCGACATCCTCACCGCCGAGGAACACCCGGAACTCTGGGAGAGCGCCACCCTCAACCTCGCCAACGCCCTCCAGCACCTCCCAAGCGCCCATGTCGGGCACAACCTCACCGAGGCCGTCGACCTCTACACCACCGTCCTCGCGCGACGCACGACCCCCACTCCCGCCCGCGCCCGCACCCTCGCGAGCCAGGCCAACGCCCTCGCCCACCTCGCCCGCTACGACGATGCCCGCCCCCTGCTCGCCGAGGCCCGCGCGATCTTTAGCGACGCAGCCGACGCCGACGCACTCGCCGGCATCGACGCGATCGAAGCCGAGATGCTCGCCTGCACCACGCCAAAGGAGGAAGCCGCCCATGGATGACTTCCGCCGCGTCCACATCGACAACCTCGTCCACGAGGCCTGCGACCTGCTCTGCGAAACGGCCATCCACCGCTGCGACGGCCCCACCCGCGCGCTGGCGATCCTCCGGACCAACCCCAACGCCGAGGGCGTCTGGCTCGACCGGTTCGTCGAGATGTTCTTCCGGGAACACGCGCTCGACAACACCGCCGGCGCCTGCGCCGTGCTCGAGGCCCTCGAACGCCGCCCGATGCCGACGGCAGAGCCGGAAACCCCTGACACCGTGGGACATGCGCTCCGCGCCGCGTCGGCGCGGGCGTTCGCCGCGCTGGTCCGCGCGAAGGCCGAGGAAGCCCTCGAGCGGGCCGCGATCACGGAAGGAGCCGCATGACCACCATGCCACCGCCCACGACCACCGGCCCCATGACCGAGCCGCCGAGCGCCGAGGCACTCGCGTCCGCCGTGGACCGGGCCCGCGAACAGCTCGCGCCCCTCGACGAGGACATCCGCAAGAAGGCGGATTCGTTACTCGATGCCCACAAAGCCTTTACGGCCGCCGGCGTCCGCGAGATCGTCCGCCGGCTGAAGGCCGACGACCGGGCGCGGCAGGTGCTTTTCGAGCTGGTGGACGACCCGTTGGTGTACGCGGTGCTGCTCGACCTGCGGATCGTCAAGCCCGATGTGGTGACACGCGTGGCGCGGGCGATGGAGCGGATCAAGCCGTATGTTGCTGGCCACGGGGGACTTATAGAGCTGGTGAAGGTGGAGGCGGGGGTGGTGTTCGTGCGCATGCACGGGTCCTGCGCCGGGTGCAGCATGTCGGCCGCGACGCTGCGCGACGGCGTCGAGGAGGTCATCCGCGCGGAAGTACCTGAAATTACAGAAGTTAGAGAGGTCAAGGGGCCGCCGGTCGCGGGGGTGGTGCCGCTGACGATCGGGGCGTCGAACGACCACGGCTGGGTGCGGGGCCCCCTGGCGGACGAGGTGGCGGAGGGGGCGTGCGTGCGGGTGACGGGCGAGGGGTGCGACGCGATCGTGGTGCGGCGGGACGGGCGGCTGTTCGCGTACCGCAACTCTTGTCCCCACCAGGGTTTGTCGCTCCACGACGGGGAGTGCGAGGGGGACACCTTGACCTGTCCGTGGCACGGGCTGGCGTTCGATGTGACGAGCGGCGAGTGCCTGAACGAGCCTCAGGTGCAGCTCGAACCGTACCCCTTGCGGGTGGAGGACGGCGTGGTCTGTGTTCGCCCGAACGGGGGAACGCCGTGAGTGCGCACACCTGCGCGGACCGTGCGCACGCCGCGAGCACGCGTGCGCGCACGCAAGCCTTTATCCCCGAGGTTTGGCTGGGCGCGCCGGCGCCGGGCGGCCTCGCGCTCCCGAGCGCGACGCCGTCGCCCGAAACGCTGTATGCGCCGCGCGGCGTCTGGTTCGACGGCGAGCATTTCGTGGTCGCGGATTCGGGGAATCACCGCGTGCTGATCTGGCGCGGCGTGCCGGGGCGGGACCGGGTGGCGGCGGATGTGGTGCTCGGGCAGCCGGACTTCGCGAGCGAGGGTCCGAAGCTGATGCACCTGCCGACGGGCGTCGCGGTGATCGAGGGGCGGCTGGTGGTGGCGGATGCGTGGCACCATCGGCTGCTGGTGTGGGATCGGGTGCCGACAGCGAACGATGTCCCGCCGGACCGGGTGATCGGGCAGTCGGGCCTTGACGGTGTCGAGCCGAACCGCGGGTGCGAGGGGGTCGCGGCGGCGGACGGGTTCTACTGGCCCTACGCGTTCGGTGTTGTTGGCGGTCGGTTCTTCGTGGCGGACACGGGGAACCGGCGGGTGCTCGGGTGGAGCGGGGTGCCGTGGGGGAACGAGCCGGCGGAGTGGGTGATCGGGCAGGATGATTTCTCGTCGCGCGGTGAGAACCGGGACGGCCCGGTGGGGCCGACGACCTTCCGCTGGCCGCACGCGGTGGCGGGCGAGGGCGGGCGGCTCCTGATCGCGGACGCCGGGAATCACCGGGTGCTTGGTTGGTCGAGCGTGGAGGCGGCGTGCGAGGGCGGCGAGCCGGACCTTGTCCTTGGTCAGCCGGATTTCGTGACGGCGAAGGAATGGCCCTACGGCCCGCAGACGGCGCACACGCACCGGTTCCCGTACTGCCTCGCGGTGGACGGCGGGGTGCTGGCGATCTCGGACACGGCGAACAACCGGGTGCTGATTCATGAGCCCGTGCCTTCGGTGGGAATCGCGCCCGACGCGCAGGCGGTGCTGGCGCAGCCGGATTTTGGTGCGAACGGGGAGAACCGTTGGAAGGCCGTGGAGCGGGACACGCTGTGCTGGCCCTACGGGCTGCACCTTGCGGGCGATCGGCTCGCGGTGGCGGACAGCGGGAACAACCGGGTGATGATCTGGCGTCGGTCCGGGGACGGCGGCGCGTGCGAGGAAGGGGCTTAGCGATGTGTCTTGCGATTCCGGGGCAGATTCGGTCGATCGACGCGGAGGCTCGGCTGGCGAGCGTCGAGGTGATGGGCGTTCGTCGGAAGGTGAATGTGGATCTCCTGCGGCAGGACCCGCCTGCGGAGGGTGACTGGGTGCTGATCCATGTGGGCTTCGCGATGAGCAAGATCAGCGAGGCGCAGGCGCAGGAGCAGATGAAGATGCTGGCGCTGCTTGGCGAGGACGCGGACGCGCGCGAGGAGGCGGAGGGGTACGCGTTCGGCGCGGTGGAGGCCGGGGCGGTCGAAGGGGGTGCGTCGTGAGTGGTGCGTGCGGCGTTGTGCACGGGCATGCGTGCGCGACCTGCGGCGATAAGGCCGATGCGGGCCGGGTGGTGTCGATCGAGCGGCACGACGCGGTGGTCGAGTTTGCGGGCGGGGTGCGCTCGCGGGTGGCGATCGACCTGGTGCACGGGGTGATGCCGGGCGACCGGGTGCTGGTGCACCAGGGCGTCGCGATCGCGATGGTGAACGGTGGCCTGGAGACGACGGGGGCGGCGCGATGAAGTATGTCGACGAGTTTCGTGACGCGGGCAAGATTCACGCGGTGGCGGAGGACATCCGCCGGATGGTGGATCCTTCGCGGACCTACCGGATCATGGAGGTGTGCGGGGGGCACACGCACACGATCTTCCGGTTCGGGCTGGCGCAGCTGCTTCCGAAGAACATCGAGCTGATCCACGGGCCGGGGTGCCCGGTGTGCGTGCTCCCGATGGGCCGGATGGATGTGGGGCTGGCGATGGCGGAGCGGAAGGACCTGATTTTCACGGCGTTTGGCGACATGATGCGGGTGCCTGGGTCGAAGGGGAGCCCGCTGGAGTCGAAGGCCCGTGGCGCGGATGTGCGGATGGTGTACTCGCCGCTGGACGCGTTGAAGATCGCGCAGGAGACGCCGGACCGCCCGGTGATGTTCTTCGCGATCGGGTTCGAGACGACGGCGCCCTCGACGGCGGTGACGCTGCTGCGGGCGCGTGAGGCGGGCGTGACGAACTTCTTCGTGTACTGCAACCACATCCTGGTGAACCCGGCGATCCGGGCGCTGCTCGAGATGGACGACATGCGTATCGATGGGTTCATCGGTCCCGGGCATGTGTCGACGGTGATCGGGTGCGCGAGCTACGGGTTCATCGCGGAGGAGTTCGGGCGGCCGCTGGTGGTGTCGGGGTTCGAGCCTCTCGACATTCTGCAGTCGATCGCGATGATCGTGAGGCAGATGAACGCGGGCGAGGCGAAGGTGGAGAACCAGTACGGTCGCGCGGTGTCGTGGGAGGGGAACCCGGCGGCGGTGGCTGCGATGGACCTTGTCTTCGAGGAGCGGGCGGCCTTTGAGTGGCGCGGGATGGGTGAGATCCCGCGTTCGGCGCTGGCGATCCGGCCGGAGTTCGGTGCGTTCGACGCGGAGCGGCAGATCGGCGTGCACGGGCAGACCTTCCCGGACCCGGTGGAGGCGCAGTGCGGGGAGGTCCTGAAGGGGGCCCTGAAGCCGAGCGACTGCCGGCTCTTTGGCAAGGGGTGCACGCCGGAGAAGCCTGTGGGTGCGTTGATGGTGTCGAGCGAGGGCGCTTGCGCGGCGCAGTACAAGTACGCGGATGTGACGATCGGGGCGACTGGCTGAGAGGTCCTGGCGGATGGCGACTGGTGAGTTCAACGATGTGCAGATCTCGATGCCGCACGGGTCGGGCGGTCAGGCGACGCGCCGGCTGGTGGAGGGGTTGTTTGCGCGGGAGCTTTCGAACGCGGCCCTGGACGCGATGGGGGACGCGGCGGTGGTCTCGGCGGGTGGTGTGCGTCTCGCGATAACGACGGATACCTTCGTGGTGAGCCCGCAGGTCTTTCCGGGCGGGTGCATCGGTTCGCTGGCGGTGCACGGGACGGTGAACGACCTTGCGGTGTCGGGGGCGGAGCCGATCGGGCTGACGGCGGGGTTCGTGCTGGAGGCGGGGCTGGACACGGGGATGCTTCGGGATCGGGTGCGGGCGATGGCGGGGGCGGCGCGCGCGGCGGGGGTTTCGATTGTGGCGGGCGACACGAAGGTGGTGGAGCACGGGCGGGCGGACGGGCTGTACATCAACACGGCGGGCGTGGGGATCGTTCGCGGCGATGCGGAGCTTTCGCCGGGTCGTGCGGCGGAGGGGGACGCGGTGATCGTGAGCGGTCCGATCGGTGATCACGGGATCACGATCATGATCGCTCGGGCGGAGATCGACATCGAGGCGGACCTGGCGAGTGATTCGCGGAGCGTGCTGCCCCTGACGCGGGCGCTGCTTGATGGGCTGGGTTCGGGCGTGAAGTGGATGCGGGACGCGACGCGTGGGGGCGTGGCGACGGTGCTGAACGAGCTTGCGGAGGCGGCGCGGGTGGGCGTTTTGGTGGACGAGGAGGCGGTGCCGGTGCGGGACGCGGTGCGGGGGGCGTGCGAGTTGCTCGGGCTTGATCCGCTGCATGTGGCGAACGAGGGGCAGTTCGTGGCGGTGGTGGACGGGGCGCGGGCGGATGATGCGGTGGCGGCGCTTCGGGGTGTGGCGGGGGGCGAGGGGGCGCGGGTGATCGGGCGGGTGGTGGGCGAGCACGCGGGGCGTGTGATCGGGCGGACGGGGTTTGGGGGCAAGCGCGTGATCGATGTGCTGGTGGGTGATCCTTTGCCGCGGATCTGCTGATGGGTGTGGAGGCTCGGCGGATGGTGGTGCGGGGGGTTGTGCAGGGGGTCGGGTATCGGCCTTTCGTGTACCGGGTGGCGCTCGAGCTTGGGGTGCGTGGGTGGGTTTTGAATGACACGGGCGGGGTGACTGTGCACGCGGAGGGGGAGGGGGAGGTGCTGCGGGCGCTGGCGGTGGCGCTTCGGGAGCGGGCACCGGGGGCGGCGCGGGTGGATGAGGTCTTGGTGGAGCGTGCGGGGGTCGAGGGGTTCGAGGGGTTCTCGATTCGGAAGAGCGCGGAGGCGGGGGCGCCGACGACTCGGATCAGTCCGGATTTGTGCGTGTGCGCGGATTGCTTGCGGGAGATGCGCGAGCCGGGGGATCGGCGGGCGGGGTACGCGTACATCAATTGCACGAACTGTGGGCCGCGGTATTCGATCATTCGATCGCTGCCTTATGACCGGCCGCGGACGACGATGGCGGGTTGGGCGTTGTGCGATGCGTGCCGGGGGGAGTACGAGGAGCCGCTTGATCGTCGGTACCACGCTCAGCCGACGGCGTGCGGGGCGTGCGGGCCCGGGTATCGGCTGGTGGTGGATGGGGCGGAGGTGTGCGGGCGTGGGGAGGCGATCGGGCGTGCGGCTCGGATGCTTTCGGAGGGGGCGATCCTGGCGGTGAAGGGGATCGGGGGGTATCACCTGGCGTGCGATGCGAGTGATGCGGGGGCGGTCGGGCGGCTTCGGGAGCGGAAGTTTCGGAAGGAGAAGCCGTTTGCGGTGATGGTGCGGGATCTTGCGGCGGCGGAGGGTTTGGTGGAGTTGAGCGGGGCGCACCGGGCGGCGCTTGGCTCGGTGGCTCGGCCGATCGTGCTGGCGCGTGGGCGGCGGGTGCTGGAGGGGGTGCACCCGGGGACGGGGGAGATCGGGGTGATGCTGGCGTACACGCCCTTGCATCACCTGCTGTTTGATCTTGGGGCGCCGGAGCCGTTGGTGCTGACGAGTGCGAACCGGTCGAGCGAGCCGATCGCGTACGAGGATGAGGCGGCGTTCGAGGGGCTGGCGGGGCTTGCGGATGGGTTTCTCGTGGGGGAGCGGGCGATTCAGCGGCGGGTGGATGACTCGGTGGTGGCGGTGCGGGGGGTCGCGGCGGTGGTGGTGCGGCGGGCGCGGGGGTATGCGCCGGGGAGCGTTGCGAAGCTGGATGCGGGGCGGGCGATCCTGGCGGTGGGCGCGGATCTGAAGAACGCGGTGGCGCTGGCGGTGGGCGGCGAGGTGTTCGTGGGTCAGCACGACGGGGATCTCGGGGAGCTGGAGACGGACCGGGCGTTCGGGGAGACGATCGAGGACCTGTTGTCGATGTATGCGGTGGATCGGGGGAGCCTGGTGGTGGCGCACGACCTGCACCCGGGGTATGTGTCGACGCGGGCGGCGCTTGGGATGGAGGCGGGGGAGCGTGTTGGGGTGCAGCATCACGAGGCGCATGTGGCTTCGGTGCTGCTGGAGCATGGGGAGCTGGAGACGCCGGTGGTCGGGGTGGCGCTCGATGGGACGGGGTGGGGGCGGGACGGAACGATCTGGGGGGGCGAGGTGTTCCGGGGGTCGGTTGTGCTCGGGTTCGAGCGGGTGGGGTCGCTTTCGGAGGTGATGATGCCGGGTGGGGACGCGGCTGCGCGGCACCCGGTGCAGGCGGCGGCGGCGTTTCTTGGGGCGTTCGACGCGGGGGTGCTGGAGTCGGAGCCGTTCGGGTTTCCGGCGCGTTTCCGGCAGGCGCGGGGGATGGTGGCGAAGGGGGTGCGGTGTTTCGGGTCTACTTCGGCGGGGCGGGTGTTCGATGCGGCGGCGGCGGTGTGCGGGTTTACGCGGGAGATCACCTACGAGGGGCAGGCGGCGATCTGGCTCGAGCAGCTCGCGGAGGGGGCGGCGGCCGAGGCGGAGGGGGACGAGCGGTGGCTCGACCCGCGGGTGTTGGTCGGTCGGATGGTTGAGGAGCGGCTTGGCGGTGCGGAGCCTGCTGTCGTGGCGGCGCGGTTTCATGCGCGGCTGGCGGGGGCGCTGGCGGCGCGGGCGCGGCGGGAGGCGGAGGGGGCGGGGATCGGGACGGTGGTCCTGAGCGGGGGCGTGTGGCAGAACCGACGGCTGTTCGCGGAGTTCGGTGCGGCGCTCGGGGGGGGGCTGCGGGTGCTGACGAATCGGGAGGTGCCGTGCAACGACGGGGGGATCAGCGCGGGGCAGGTGGCGCTGGCGTGGGCGGCGCTTCGGGGTGGGGGTTTCGGGGTGGGGGGTTTCGGGGGCCGGGACTAGCGCTGGATGAGCGGGGCGAGGGCGTCGGCGAGCAGGTCGGCGGCGGTGCGCTGGGTCGCCGGGTCGATGACGAAGCCCTGGCGGAGCTCGATCTCGATGCCGAGGTAGGCGGCGGGGGCGAAGCGGGCGCGGAGCGTGGTGGTGAGGCCGTCGTCGGCGCCGCGGTAGGGCTCGTTGAAGGGGTAGCGGAGGGCGGGGCTCAGGGCTTGCATGTTGTCGCGCCAGCGTTGGCAGAGAGCGTGTTCGAAGGCGCGGTCCTCGTCGAAGAGCAGGGCGATGTCGAGGTCGCGGGTCTTGCCGTGGAGGATGTCGGTGCACGAGTGGACGCCGACATGGAGGACAGTGTGGCCCGCCGCGATGAGGGCGGAGGCGGTGCGGGTGACGGTCTCGCGGTGCGGCGTGTAGTGGGTCGCCTTGATCGCGTCGCGCTCGGGCTCGGGGAGCGTGCGAGAGAACTCGCTGAAGAGGCTCTCGTGGTCTTCGGAGCGGTTGAGGTCGATGAGCAGGCGGGTGACGGTGCAGGCGATGAGGGGGGCCGCGAGGCGAGCGGCGAGGCGCTGGGCGACGGGGTAGGCGCCGAGGTCGTAGCCGCGGTGAGTTTCGAGGATGGGCTCGTGGCCGGCGAAGAGGTGGGCGTGCTCGGCGGGGAGTTCGTTTCCGGCGTGCTCGCAGGTGAGCAGGAGGACGGGGGGTGTGTCAGGGGACACGGAAGAGCTCTCCGTTGTGGAGGCAGTCGGCGAGTTCGGTGTAGATGGTGTGGAGCTCGGGCATGGTGGGGAAGCGGCGGACGAGGGACTGGATGCGGTTGGCGAGGGTGCCGGTCTTGAGCATGCGGCGGAGCATGGGCGTCCAGACGGGGTGGTCGGGCATGACTTCGTCGAGGATGGTGTGCCAGAGGTCCTGGGCCCAGACCATGCTCTGCTGCATGCCGAAGGCGTCGAGGACGGCGCGCTCGCGGATGCGGGTGCGGTCGGCGTAGCGGATGGTGTCGAGGAGGACGGTGTGGAGGTGCTCGGTCTTGGCCTTCTTCTGGTCCTCGTAGGTCATCCAACGCTCGGCGACGACGGCGCGGACGAGCTCGATGATGAGGGCGGCGATGGCGAGGTCGGCCTTGGGGCATTCCTGGATGTCGAGGACGCGGATCTCGATGGCGCCGCGGTCGAAGCGGGCCATGGCACCGCGCGCGTTGGCGAACTCGTGGCGGAGGATGCCCTCGGGGTCGAGGGGCTGGAGGTCGTTGTAGAGCTTGCCCAGGATGTCGCGCTCGTAGCCATCGCGGGTGAAGACGGGCTCGGGGACGACGAGGCCGGTCATCATGGGGACGCGCTTGGAGTTGGTGCGGTAGACCTCCATGCGGTGGCAGGAGATGGGGGACCAGTCGCCGTCGACGATGGGGGAGCTGGCGGCGATGGCCGGGAGGATGGGGAGGACGAGGCGGAGGGCGGCGTGGAGGCGACCGAACTCGTCGTCGTTGGCGAAGGGGAGGTTGATGTGCGTGCTTTGCAGGTTGCCCCAGCCGTGTCCCTTGCAGCCGAAGATGCGGTCGTAGGTGCGGTAGATCTCGTTGTTTTCGTGGGGCCAGAGGCGCGTTTCGCGGTTGGGGTCCATCCAGGGGTGCATGGCCGTCGGGAGGAGGCGGGCGTTCATGGGTTCGAGCAGCCCGTTGATCCTTCGGACATGGTCCTGGAAGGGATCGGCGAGCGCGTCGAGCGACTTGGCGGGGGTGTGCGTCTTGAGCTCGACGACATGGAGGGCGAGCTCGTTGGACCAGGAGACGGCGCCGTCCGGGCCGTCGGGCTCGACATCGCAGGTGTCCTGGCCGGTGGCGGCGCGGAAGAGCTCGTCGCAGATCGGTCGGACCTCGAGTGTGTCGCGGTCGACGATCATGTACTCGAGCTCGATGCCGAAGGCCTCGAACAGGTGGCGGGGGTAGGACCAGGGGGCGGCGATGCGTTGGTCGGTGCTCATCGTGACTCGAGCTTCCAGAAGAAGTGCTGCATGACGCGCTTGTACAGCTCGTCGCCGAGGGCGGCGTCCTCGACGCCGGCGTCGATGTTGGGGTTGTCGTTGACCTCGATGACGACAGACTTTCCGCGGACGACCTTGAGGTCGACGCCGTAGAGGCCGTCGCCCATGAGGTTGGCGGCGCGGACGGCGAGCTTGACGACTTCCTTGGGCGCGTCCTCCATGGGGAGCGTTTCGTAGCCGCCCTGCTCGACGCCGGTATCGTCCTGCTTGACGATCTGCCAGTGGCCCGGGGCCATGGTGTAGCGGCACGCGTAGAGGGGTTTCTCGCCGAGGACGCCGATGCGCCAGTCGAAGTCGGTCGGCGCGTATTCCTGGGCGACGAGGAGGTCGCTGTCCTCGAAGAAGTCGGCGAGCATGGCGGGGGCGTCTGCCTCGGTGTCGCAGCGTTTGACGCCCTTGGAGAAGGCGCTGTCGGGACGCTTGAGGACGCAGGGGAAGCCGAGCGAGCGGAGGCCTTCGAGGGCGTTGTGCTTGGCGAGGACGAGGGTCTTTGGTGTGGCGACGCGGTGGCGGGCGAGGGTTTCGGCGAGGTAGACCTTGTTGGTGCAGGCGCGGATGGAGGCGGGGTCGTCGACGACGACCATGCCCTCGGCCTCGGCTCGGCGGGCGATGCGGTAGGTGTGGTGGTTCACATAGGTGGTTTCGCGGATGAAGAGGGCGTCGTACTCGGCGATGCGTCCGTAGGCGTCCTTCTTCACGAGGTCGCAGGCGATGCCGAGTGACTCGCCGGCGGCGATGAACTTCTTGAGGGCCTCCGTCTCGGAAGGCGGCATTGGGTCGTCGGGGTCGTGGAGAATGGCGAGGTCGTACTTGGTGGGCGGGAGGGACTTGCTCTTGCGGGGCACGCGGCGGAGGTAGCGGCCGGCCTGCTCGACGACGAAGTCTCGGTGAGCATCGGGGACTTCGCCCAGGCCGATGACGCGGACGGAGGTGAGTTTCCAGGCGCCGTTGCGCTCGAAGCGGGCGCGGAGGAGGGGGGCGGGGAAGGCGTTGAAGATGGCGGCGGCGAGGCGGTCGTGGCCGGCGGCGAGGTTGTGGCCGAAGTAGATGCTGAGCTCGAAGTCTTCGGACTTGATGCGCTTGAGGTTGGACTGGATGAGGTCTTCGAGGTCCTGGGAGACGAGCTTGACGACGGGGGCGAGGCGGAGGTCCTGGATGGCGGTGATGGAGGGGAGGGGGCGGTGTCCCCGGGCCTCGGCGAGGAGGGAGACATAGTACCCGGCGGCCTGGTATTTGAAGGATCTGCAGAGGTTGAAGACCTTGCGGCCTGCGCCCTCGGCGAGTGTGGGGTTGGCGAGGTAGTCGTAGGAGGAGACGAGCTCCGTGCCCGGGATCTCGAGGGGCCAGCGCTTGGGGGAATCGACGACGAGGAGGGGCTTCACTTGTGGTGCTTCCGGGGGGTGCGGTCGTCTGTGGGCTCGATGATCAGCAGGTTGGCGTCGTAGGTGAGGACGCCCAGCATGATGGCGGGGACGAGGCGGTCCATGGAGACGGTGTAGCGCTGGGATTCGAAGCCGGGGTTGTCCTCGAGGGGATCGGCGATGCTGACGCGGCGGGAGTCGGGGTCGTAGCCGTGGAGGACGACGAAGTGGCCCGTTGGCAACCCCCGGATGTCGTCGTAGTCGTCATTGGGGCCGAACTCGCGTGCGCAGCGGTAGAGGTAGGTGGCGCTGACGCCGGTGAGGATGGGGACGCCGTCCCGGATGAATCCGGAGAGGAGCCTGCTCGTGGGGTCTCGGAATCGGATGGCGCCGCCGAGGTTGAGGAACTCGAGGTAGGAGTCGGTGGCGACCTGGAAGCGTGGGTCTTCGACGCGCTTGGCGTCGGCCTGGGCCTGGAGGTTGCGGGTGAGGTCGTGGGGCTTCGCGCGGCCGTCCTCGTCGAACCATGTGGGGTCGAAGACATGGAGGTTGAAGGTGTAGAGGGTGGCGCGGTAGCCGCGGGCGAGGGCGTGGATGCCCAGCATGACGGCGAGGGTGCCGCGGCCGGCGCCGACGACGGAGAGGGAGCGGACGGAGTCGACGACCTCTTCGAGGGCGATGTTCTCGCCCCAGTATTGGTAGACAGCGTGGAGGCAGGTGGGCCCGCAGGTCTCGTCGTCGGGCTGGGGGAGGATGTGTACGGGCAGGACCCGCTCGCGGTGGGGTTCCGATGGAGCGGGCTCGGGGGGCATGGTGGACTTCGGGGTGGGGGTGGTTCGGCGGACGGGCTTGGCCATGGGGGCACCTTCTGGAGCGCGGTCACGGCCTGGCCGCCTCTGGCCGAATGGTAGGTCGGTGCGTGGGGGTTGGAAGTGTGCGACTGGTGCGGTCCCCCGCTGCTCTCGCGGCAGGGCGGGGGCTGGGGGATGGGTGGGGTGGGGGCGGGCGGGAACGGCATCGGGTAGGCTTTGGGTATCCGGGAGCAACCCCTATTGGCTTGAGGTGTCGTCCGATGGGTCATTCGTTTTCGTGGCGTTCCGCGGCTGTGGCTGCGCTGGTGTTGCTCGGGCTGGGGATGGGGCTTTCGGGGTGCTCGGGGGCGGGGGAGCGTGCCTCCGGCGGTGGGCGGGAGCGGCCCAACATCCTGATCATCTACACGGATGATGTGGGGTTCGCGGATGTGAGCGCGTACGGGGGCGCGGCGCTGCCGACGCCTGAGATCGATGCGCTCGCGGCGAGCGGGCGGCGGTTCACGCGTGGGCACGCGGCCTCGGCGACCTGCACGCCCAGCCGGTTCGCGATCCTGACGGGGCGGTACCCGTTCCGGAACGAGCGGGCGGAGATCCTGCCGGGCGATGCGCCGCTGCTGATCGAGCCGGGGAGCCTGACGCTGGCGAGCCACCTGGCCGACGCCGGGTACGACACGGCGGTGATCGGGAAGTGGCATCTCGGACTGGGTGAGGGCGATGTCGACTGGAACGGGGAAGTGAAGCCGGGGCCCCTCGAGATCGGGTTCGATCACTCGTACCTCTTGCCGGCGACGGGCGACCGTGTGCCGTGCGTGTATCTCGACGGG
Source organism: uncultured Phycisphaeraceae bacterium (assembly GCA_964615815.1). GTDB lineage: Bacteria > Planctomycetota > Phycisphaerae > Phycisphaerales > UBA1924 > DAIQNV01. The sequence goes on from CAZTQV010000016.1 coordinate 52,471, forward strand.
CACCGGGTGGTGAATCTCGACCCTTCGGACCCGCTTCGCGTGTCGTACGAGCGGAAGATCGGCGACTGGCCGACGGGGACGGAGCGGCCCGACCTCCTGCGGTACCCGGCGGACCCGCAGCACTCGGGGACGATCGTTAACGGCGTGAGCCGGATCGGCTGGCAACACGGGGGCGCCTCGGCGTTGTGGGACGACGAGACGATGATGGACCACTTCACGGGGCTCGCGGTCGAGTACATCGAGGAGCGGTCGAAGACGGAGGAGCCGTGGTTCCTGTTCTTCAACCTGCATCAGATCCATGTGCCGCGGATGCCCAACGAGCGGTTCGTCGGCAAGAGCGGGCTTGGCCTGCGCGGGGACGCGATGCTGGAGGTGGACGACTCGGTGGGGCGGCTTGTTGACGCCCTGGATCGCCTCGGAATCCGCGAGGACACGCTCGTGATCTTCTCGAGCGACAACGGGCCGGTGATGGACGACGGGTACAGCGACGGCGTCTTCGAGGACAGCGCGAGCCACGACCCGTCGGGCGTGTACCGGGGCGGGAAGTACACGCTGTGGGAGGGCGGGACGCGGGTGCCGTTCATCGTGAGCTGGCCCGGCGTGGTAGAGCCCGGCGTAACGGACGCGATGGTGGGCCAGGTGGACTTCTTGGCGACGCTCGGGGCGATCGCGCGGGCGCCGCTCGATCCGTCGCTGAACGGGCGGGTGGACAGCCGCGACCTGTCGGGTGCGTTCCTCGGTCGGACCGACGCGGGGCGCGAACTGATGGTGACGCAGGGCGTGGGCGGGAACGCGCTGCACGCCGGCGCGTGGAAGTACATCCCCGCGAACCGGGCCAGGCGGAATTTCGCGCGGCACTGGTCGGTGCTGAAGCACGCCGAGCCGAACAACCCCTTACGCAGCGAGCCGGCGGGGACGGGTGAGTACCTGTTCAACCTGGCCGACGACCCGGGCGAGACGCGGAACCTGGCGAGCGAGCGGCCCGAGAAGGCGGCGGAGCTTCGGGGGCTGCTTGAGCGGATCGTAGCGGACCCGGCGGCGGGGGATGCGCCGTAACACAGCACCCGCTCGCGCGGTCAACCTGCACGACACCCGGGGCGGAGCGAATCACTCGGCGGCCAGCGGTTGGCGGGGTTACACACTATTCGCCTTGACAGGCAAGCCGCGACTTGCATAATAACTGGCCAGGAGGTCTATGGACGATCTGTACCGAGCGCTGGCCGACCCAACGCGGCGCGCCATTCTCGACGAGCTTGTGCTGCGCGATGGGCAAACGCTGTTCGAGCTGTGCGGGCGGCTGGTTATGAAGCACGGGATCAGCTCGTCGCGGCAGGCGGTGTCGCAGCACCTTGAGGTGCTTGAGTCGGCGGGGCTGGTCATCGTCTGGCGGGAGGGCCGGTACAAGTTTCACCGGTTCAACGGCGAACCGTTGAAAGCGATCACGGAGCGGTGGCCCGTGGACGCACCGAGAAAGGCGGATTCCGATGAAGATTCACCTGATGAGCGTGCCGGTGGATGACCAGGAGAAGGCGTTTCGCTTCTACACCGAGATCCTCGGCTTCCAGAAGAAGCACGATATCCCGATGGGCAAGCACCGCTGGCTCACGCTGGTGTCGCCCGAGGATCCGGAGGGCACCGAGCTATGCCTGGAGCCGGACGAGCACCCGGCCGTGAAGCCCTTCAAGGCCGCGCTCATGGACGACGGGATCCCGTACACATCCTTCGAAGTGAGCGACATCGCGGCCGAGCACAAGCGGCTCGAAGCGCTCGGAGTGCGGTTCACGCAGCCGCCCGTGGACTACGGCCCGGTGACGGCGGCGGTGTTCGATGACACCTGCGGGAACCTGATCCAGATCGCACAGGGGAGCATGGGATGACCAGTGCTGCGAGGGCGCGGTTGGGTGTGCTGTGTCTGGCGTCGGCCGTGCTGATCGTTGCGCTCGGCGCGGGTCGATGGGCGACGGGCCAGGGGCAGCCGACGGGCGAAGTCGGCGCGCGAGCGGAGCTCGACGAGCGGGCGGCGGCCGCGGTGGAGGTCGCGTACCTCGAGATCGTGACGCCCGAGGTAAGCAAGACCTGCGAGACACTCGCCAAGATGCACGGCGTGACCTTCGGCGAGCCCGTGCCTGCGCTCGGGAACGCTCGCACGGCGGCGCTCGCGGGCGGCGGCCGTATCGGCGTCCGCGCACCGATGAGCGACAACGAGACACCGGTGGTCCGGCCTTATGTGTTGGTGCAGGACATCAACGCGGCGGTGAAGGCGGCGGAGGAGGCGGGAGCGGAGGTCGCGATCGCGCGGATGGAGATCCCGGGAGAGGGGATCATCGCGATCTACTTCCTCGCGGGGATCGAGCACGGGCTGTGGGAGAGGTGAGCGGAGCGGGCCGTCGGTGCCGGAAGTCGGCCTGGCCAGCTGGCTCGGGAAAGCGGGTGATCGGAGTCGAACCGACGACATTCAGCTTGGGAACGCTACGGAATCGCTGATTGCAGGCCGTGAAGGCCGATGCACTACATTTTGCAGCTTCTCTGCACTACAATCTTCCGCGTCTCGCCGCCGCGGCGAGCACTTCTTCGTCCCATGCAGAGTACCGCGACTTGGCGACGCCCGCTCGGAAGAAACGTGTTCCGCAACTGAAGTACACCGAGCTGCGAGGCATCGGCTGGCATGTGTCGTACCGCGATCGCGAGACCGGATTGCCGAAGAAGCACCGCTTCGGGAACGTCTCTCAGGCGGAGGCGGAGCGGGCGTATCACACCTGGGTTGCCGCGTACCTCGGGTACGACGAGCGAACGGCAGAGAAGGTCTCGAATGCGACCCTGGAGCCGAAGCAGAACGGCACGTCCAAGCGACGGTCGAGCAAGAGCAAGGGGACGGACGCTGCGGTCACAGGTTCTCTGGTCCACGTCGCCTCGGGGCTCATCCGGTACGAGACCGACCGTGCACGCCAGGACAGTGGGTCACGAGTCCCAGGGACAATCTCACCTCGCACACTGCTCGACCGCAAGAAGGCGGTGAAGGACTTCCTCGCTCACATCAATGAACGACATGGAGTCGGTGCGGCAGGCAGATTGACTGTCGAAGATCTCAGCATGGACGATGTCGAGAGCTACAACCGGGACATTGTCGAGGCGGGCATCGCCGCAAACACGCTCAACCGGAAGATGCAGGTCGTCAAGAAGATCATCGATCGAGCCGGCCGACCGGAGTACGGGCAGCAGGTGTTGCAGTGGAACTGGGACTCATTGGACCGCATCCCCGGTCGGGGAACCAAGCCGAGACGATTCCCCACGAAGAAGCAACTCGAAGCAGTGTTGCAGCACAGCGATGCCCGCGGACGAGCGCTGGTCTGGATGGCACTAGGGCTCGGGTTCGGTCAGAGCGACCTCGCGAATGTCCGCGTCGGTCACATCGACGCGAAGGGCTACGACCTTCGGAGAGGGAAGACAGGCATCGAGCGGTACGGTGACACCCCGCCCCGAGTGTGGGCAGCGATCACGGACTACCTCAGGGAGACACCTCGCAAGAACGGCGAGTTGCTTTTTGTCACCGAAACCGGGAAGCCGGTTGTTCACCAGAAGTCCGACTCAATCCTTCAGTGGTGGAACCGAGTCCGCGAAGCACTCGGCGAGACCAAAGACACTCTGGACAGCTTCTACATGCTTCGACATGTCGGAGCAACGGAGTTCGGGTCGCGTCGTGGGTGCTCGATCGCTGAAATGAAGCGATGGCTCGGACACTCTGCGAGTTCGCAGATGGCCGACCGCTACATGAAGCCGGTCAGTCCAGAGCACCGGAAGCTGGTTGAGTGGGTTCGCAAACAATTGCGGGCCAGCAACTAGAATAGAGTGGGCAGCAGTCGCAACACGCGGCGATTGAATGGAGGCCACCCTATGACCACGGATTCCTCAAACGCTGACGCGACAGGAGAAGGGCAATGTGAGCAGTCCGTCCATTCGGTACGAGCCCGGGTAAACGACACCTGCCTTCGCCAACTCGATTCCGACGGGGTGATGAGCGACGGTCGACGCAAGAAGCTGCGAGTATTGCTCGCTGCCGAGAAGCCACCCAAGGCCGATGAGTTCGTCTCGCTGTTTCAGGAAGAGCCTGACGAGGCCGTGCAATGATCCAGATCGAGGAAGTGCACATCGAGGAGCTCCGTGGGATTAAAAATCTCACCCTCGACATGGGTCGCAAGGCGTTTGCGATTCATGGGCCAAACGGGTCCGGCAAGAGTGGTGTTGTTGACGCCATTGAGTTTGGCCTCACCGGCGACATGACTCGGCTGTCTGGGAAGGGCACCGCAGGTCTTTCCGTCAAAACGCACGGTCCTCATGTGGACGCCAGGGACTACCCAGACAAGGCATTGGTTCGACTCAAGGTCTACCTCCCCAGTCTTGACACGACCGTGACCATGACCAGGAAAGTGAAGGCTCCCAACGAACTCATCCTCCAACCAGACGACGATGCTGCTCGCGGTGTCCTCGCCGAGGTCGCTGCTCATCCGGAAATCACGCTGACTCGTCGCCAGATCATCAAGTTCATCCTCACAGAAGCGGGTAATCGCTCGAAGGACATTCAGGCTCTGTTGCGTCTTGAGTCAATCGATGGCATGCGTGCGAGCTTGAAGACTGCGGCCAACCGAACCAAGAGTGCGCATACCGCCGCCGTCGCCGCGAGGGAGTCCGCTGCGGATGCCTTGAGACGCCACCTCGATTTGCCCAAGTTGGAATCCGAGCAGATACTCGCGGTGGTCAACTCGCACCGAAAGACCTTGGGCCTCGAAGAGCTGGCCGAACTCACCGCCACGACCTCGTTCTCCGAGGGTGTCGTCGAGGACGAGGAAGGTCGGCCCAAGCTCGAAAAGGAGACGGCGCTACGCGACCTTGACGGACTATTCGATTCGGTGAACTCGCCTGTGCCAGACGACGATCCGGATCTGCGTCAGCTTCGAGACCAACTGAAACGGCTCCAAGACGAGCCGGATCTTCTGGTTGCCTTGCAACGTCGGTCATTTGTGAAGACAGGACTTGAATTCGTCACTGATGACTCGTGTCCTCTCTGCGATACCGAGTGGGAGGCGGAGGCATTGCGGTCACACCTTCGCGAGAAGGTTCAGAAGTCGGAAGATGCAGAGACCGTTGAGACGACTCTCAAGCAATCGGCAGCGAAGCTCCGAGGGCAAGTGGAGGCACTTCGAGCTCTCGCGCAGCCAATCGCGAAAGCTGCACGCACTCTTGAGCTTGAGGCGCCAGCCGACGCACTCGACAGGTGGCTGGATGACCTACTGACGTTCAAGACCGAATTGGGCACCGTTGAAGGGGCACTCGCAAGTTCGAGCAGAATTGCGGGCGATTGGAGGGAGGTTCCAGACGACCTCGCCAAGTCGATTGAGACGGTAAAGTCTGCACTCAAGAAGCTGCCAGATCGGTCAGCGGCGTCAAAAGCGACCGCGTTCTTGGCTGTCGCGCAAGAGAGGCTCAAGGCCTATCGCGAAAGGCGGCGGGAGGAGAAACACCACGAGACGGTGAGCACTGACGCCCGGTCGGTTTACAACGCCTACTGCGAGGCATCGAACAAGGTCCTGGCGGATTTGTACGAAGACGTACAGAAGACATTTGCCGAGTGGTACCGAGCCATCAATAAGGACGACGAAGGGAAATTCACTGCAAAGTTGTGTCCCAGCGAGGGGAAGCTGGACCTCGCAGTCGACTTCCACGAACGCGGCTTGTTCCATCCTGGTGCGTATCACAGCGAGGGGCACCAGGACGGCATGGGACTCTGTCTCTACCTCGCCCTCATGCGGCAGCTACTCGGTGAGGACTTCAAGCTTGCGGTGCTCGACGATGTCGTGATGTCAGTTGACAAGCAACATCGCAAGGAAGTGTGCGGATTGCTTCGGCGAGAGTTCCCGGATACGCAGTTTGTCATCACAACTCACGACGAGGCGTGGCTCCATCAAATGCGTTCGGCGAAGCTCGTCGGCCGGACGTCTGCGGTGAACTTCAGGAGCTGGACTATCGACAGCGGTCCACGAGTCCAAGTCGCCCAAGACGCGTGGGAAGAGATTGAGGCGGAACTTGACAATGAGCGGGTCCCGGTTGCTGCGGGCATCCTGCGTAGGTATCTGGAGTACGTCGCCGGAGAGGTGTGTGCGGCTATCGGTGCCTCAGTGCCGCTCAAGCTCGATAGCAACTACGACCTTGGAGACTTGTTGCCGAAGGCGGTCGGGCGGTTTGGTGATCTCTTGAAGAAGGCCGAGAAGGCAGCAGAGTCGTGGGGTGACGCGGATGCACTCGCCGCAGTGAAGGCAGCACGTGAGCGATTCGATGAGAAGAAGGCGGCGAGCAACGTCGAGCAGTGGATGGTGAACAAGGCGGTGCACTACAACGAGTGGGCGAACTTTGAGAGGGCGGACTTTGAATCGGTCGTCGCTGCGTTCAAGGAGCTGGTTGATTGCTTCAAGTGCATCAAATGCGGTGCGTTGCTCGAAGCCCAGCCGCGGACCGGAGCGAAGAAGCTCATCTGTGAGTGCTCTGCCGTTTCATTCACTCTTGTTCGGAAGTGATACAGTTTATATGTATAGATCCGGTTCCGGGCGGCAACACAGCGTTGGGCGAGGCATCTACCCGCTACACAATCTACTGATATCACCTGCGGGCTTCAGAGTACCGCTCAGTCAAAGCGTCGAGCACGGTGTCCTGAGCAATTCCTTCCAGCCCCACCGCCTTCATGTCAATTTCTTCATTCCACATTAGCCCAATGAACTTCTCCATGTCCTGCCGAATTGAGTCCGCGGGTGTGTTTGTATACGCGGGCTCTGCGACGGCGTAGAGTCGAAATACATCGTTTTTGTGCTTGCGAATGTCACGGCGGTCGACACGCTGGCCTTCGGCAGCTCGCTCTGTCAGGTCAAGCCAGGCCTTGGCTTTCAGCGGTATCAAGTGTTCAGCTCGAACGAGCGGCAACTCATCGATCGTCACCCGACCTGCCTGGGTCCATTCGTAGTAGTCAGAGTCGAGGAGTATGGCTGACAGGCTTGAGACTTCTTCGTCAATCGGGATTGGCGTGAGATGTCCAGCGATGTCTTTGCCCAAGAACTCAGGCACCTTCGAGAAGAGCTCCAGCATGAACGGGTAGCCCTCAACTTGAGGCTTGTTGAAGCGGTAGAACTGGCGTTTCTCGGGCGGTGCTTCGAGCGAAGCGTACTCGCCGGCCTGTACAAACTCCCAGAAGGCTCTCGCAAAGTCTGCGTCGACCGCCTCCAGGCAAAGGACGATGTCGATGTCCTTGGTAGCCCGGAAATCGAGGCCTGCATCTGTGAAATTCAGATCGCAGGCAGTGCCGCCAATGATCAGGTACTTGTCGATGTGGTCCGTGAAGTGGTCACGAAAAAGATCAAGGCCGCTCACCATGGCATCTGCTCCACGAGTTGGTCGAGTGCCTGACTAACTCGTTCATCTGGGTTGTCGCGAAGCGAGAGGTACAGAGAGAGTGGGTCAACCGTTCCCCGGTCGCGGTAGAACCTCGGGGCATACTTCCACACCTCGATCTTGACCGAGTCTGTGTCGGGTTCACTGAGAAGAAGCCGATTCGAGTCACGGTTGAGCTCCCTCCACCGCTTCTTTCCGACGGCAAAGCATGGTGATTTCGGCTGTGCGATCATCGTGTAGTGAGCCAGTGCGTCCATTCCGGAATGAAGCCCGGGTCGGTCTTCGTTCCAGTGGGCAACGTGCTTTCGAGAACTGACGGGGTCGATGAGCCACGGCTGAGCTCGTTCCCAGGTCTCCCGACTCGGTGATACGAAGTGGAGGACGCGTTCACGAGTCGACGAACTTGACTCTGCTAACTCGACCGATTCGAGCTCGTCGAATGCTCGGCTGAGAGTCATCGAGGAGTACGCCAACTTTGGTGCGATCGCCGAAGCGACGGGATTGCACTTCCCACGGTTCAAGAGCAGAAAGAGGAAGACAGCCTGTGTGGCCGGACGGAACTTCTGCTTCGTAGCGGCGGGCTTACGGAAGTAATCCCTCAGGTCTATCCCGAGCTCCGGAAGGTACATCTGGTTCCCGGGGATGATGAATTGGACCCGCTGCTCGATCAGCCTCTTTCGGTTGTACGACGACACTTGGTCGCGGACATACACCACAGCGGCGTTGCTCCGGTCTTGAACCTTGGTGATGTGCTTTCGGAGCGCAGCGGGCGACTCCTGCTCGAAGGACTCATCGAGCATCAGCAAGAGTGGATTGCCAAAGATGTCCGCTTCGGCAAATCGGTATCGGCTTGCCAGATAGGGAGGGAGCCGCTCAGCTTGGTGCCATGCCATCGTGTGCAGCCGCACACCAAGCGTCTCTCCAAGGTACTCCTGCACTTGTGTTTCAAGGACCGGCATGGAGGTCTCCAACACGAAAACTGCACGCTAACACACGACATGTTATCGTGCAATTGGCATGTTGGCATCAGGATCGGTCCAACAAATCACCTGAGGCGGCATCTGAGAAGGCTTTGGGGCACGAAGAGCCCTATCAGACTACAAACAGATGGAGGCAGCACCATTGGACCAAAGCCCCCGACGCTACGCGGTCATCGGAGGGCACCAGCAGAACTCGGACGGGTTGATGGTCTCCAAGAGCGTCCCGTCATACTTGGCTAGAACAAGCCAGTGCACGTGCCGCCCCGTGGGGACTTCATCAAAAGCGTCGAGGCCGACATTCTCGAAGCCGTCGGGCCCGCTGTAGAGAGCCAGGAGCACCAGCGACCACGCCTTGGAGCTCGACTCAATCGGACCGACGTAGATGGCCTGCACGCCGCCGCAGGCCGAAAGCCGCTCGTAGTCCGGGCCCCGCTCGAAACCCGCTCGCTTGAGCACGGACGCGAACTCGACCGCCGCCTCATCGACAAGGTTTTGCCGCTCACGCTCCCAAGCCTGGTCTTCGAGCTCCCAGTCCATGCCGACCATTCTACAAGGCCTTGAGTAGCGAGCCGGTCTGCGCTAGCTTCACTTCCGAGACGTTGTTTGGCGAACACCGTTTGCTGAGCAGCGTCAGTGGACACCGAGCTGGCATCCGCCCGCCGCGGCGTCCGCACACAGACTCCGATCCCCGGGAGTCCGGCCTCACCAGCCGGGCAAAGGGACGCGGGACTCATCATCCCGCCCACAATTCTGTGGCAATCGGAGACGCGTAGAGCTGGATGCGTGGAGACACGCTTGTCCAGTTCGACGGAGGCTGTTGCGAGTAAAGACTTGTGGCTTCGCGCCCGAGAGCAATCCGCAGCTTCTATCCGATGCCTGTCCGCCCCGGGACCGGGGCGACCTGGACAGACTCGCGGAGACGCTCCGCGAGCCGCCATGTTCGAATCGGTGAGGCGGCGTCGGCCAACGGGCCGCACTGCCGCGTAATCCGTCGCGGGGGGTTCGAGGTCTCGCACCTCGCTCAACCCGTGCCGCCGTGGGGAGCTCGTCCGCAGCGATGCGGACGACCGGGCATCGACCATGCCCGGCGACCGGCCGAAACAGCCGGCGGTGAAGAGCTCAACCATGAGAGGCCCGCGAGGGCTTGGCGGTCAATCGAGACGGAGACGGTGCCGAACCGCGTAAGAACGTCACCTGCTGATGGGTAGGCCGGAGCTTCTGGGTTCTGCCGGCAGAAATCGCACGGACAGTGTCCATGCGTAAACGCCTCGTCCCGGGGAACCGGGTCGGGGACAGCAGGTGGCCAGCGACGTGACCGTCTCGGTGACGAGCATGGCTAACAGGGGAAGGTCTCGGGGGGCCGGCGTGATGAGCCGGTGCCGGGTGCTCCGTTTGGAGCGGGTCAACCCGGTGATTCAAAGCCCCGAGACCGGGAGTGTGCCGCGAGTAGAAGCGGGTCTTGGACCCGGCGGTGCCGTTGCAAGGCAGTGACGGCTCGTACTGCGAGGGACTGTTTAGCCGTGGGCGGTGCCATGGCTGACCCGAGCGGTCGACGAAAGCGGCGACGCGTTTCATCTGTGTGCGGACGCCGGCCCACGAGTTGATGCTCGTGGGCGGCTTTCGCCAAGCGGTCGGAGTGCCCCGCCCCGCGTCGGGAACGGCGGGGGCGGGGCACAGCCGGCGGTGCAGCGTTGCGATGACCACCGTGTGGCCAACCGCAACACCCATGAATTGGGCAACGCCAATACATGGAATCTGGTGTGTGACACCAGGAGATGCTCAGGCCGTGGTGCAAAGGAGAGGCACAGGCCTGGAGCGGTTTACCTGAGCCCGTGTTCGGCAGGACGCCGGACACGGGAGCGGGCGCAAGGTTGAGGTCGGTCATCAGTGCGATGACCGACCAAGGGTTTCAAACAAGGCTTTGGGTGTCGAGCCAGGAAGAGAGGACCGAATCGACACCCCATCGAATCAATCAGAGGAGAGAACATGGTCTACCGATATCAAGCCGCGAGCGTGCCGGGCTTCATCCAGCAACTCGCGGTCGCCTACGTCACCCACGGGTACTACTTCTACGTCGCGGGGCACATCCCGCCGGGCAAGCCGCCGGAACGCGTCGACCGCGTGCTGCTGGAGCGGTACGCCATCGCGTTGTCGCGATGGCAACGGGCCCGCCGGAAGCTCGCCGGCCGGGCAAATCTGCACTACTTGCGGTACGAGGGCTTTTATGTCCTGATCGCGACCAAGGGGGAGCACGAGTTCTTCCAGCGTGAATCGGCGGTCATCCGGGATATCCGGCGGCACCCGGTCTCGTTCGCGGGTTATAGCGTCGGGGTGGGCACGGACCCGCACGGCCGCGTCCACGCGTCGGTGCGGATCGCTCCGGAGGAGTACCGCTGGCTGAAGCGATTCATGGTGCAGTTCGGACGCAACGCCTCGGTCGAGGAAGTCGCCCAAGAGTTCCGGATGCTCCGCTTCGAGCCCTACCGGCCGGTGGTCCGGCAGATGCTGAGCGTGCTGCGGGCGGTCAACCGGACCCGGAAGCAGGCGGGGCTTGAGACCGTGCCATCCGACTGCGTGCGGATGCGTCGTCGGGTGCTCCGCCCCTTCGACGATGCCCCGGCCGCACGCTCGGCGTAGTCGCTTATGCGACACGCCGCGTGGCGGCCGCCATAAGGAAAACAGTCGGTGAGCGTTCCTCAAGGTTGTCGGCCCGGCCGACCCAGAAAGGAAACGCTGCAATGCGAAGGAACAAACGTATGAACGAAGAGAAAAACCACCCTGTCATGGAGTACCGCATCAACGGTGTGAAAGCCGTGGTGTGGAAGAACGAGACCCGGAACGGGTCGATGTTCAACACCACTCTTGTCCGTGTCTACAAGGACAAGGACGACCAATGGCAAGAAACGACGAGTCTCGGCCGAGACGATCTGCTTGCTGCGGCCAAGGTCCTCGATCAGGCCCACAGCTTCATCACCATCCACGAGCAGGCAAAGTCCGAGCCGGATTCGGCAGACACGGAGGATTCAACGGAGCGGGAGCACGAGCCCGCCGCATGACGCTTCACACGGTTTGATCACGGCGTCCGATCGTTTCGGTCGCCAGCGAAGGTTCACACAGGGACGCTCACCGGCTCCCACTTCACTCGCGCGATGGGCCGAGCAGCAGCCCACGCGTGACAGCCGTGAGTCGATGAGCAGCGTTCGGCGCATCATAACTCGCCTCCATGAATCGCCCACCAGTGACTTCCGCGACCTTCCGCAGAAAAGCCCGTCCGCGCCCGTCTGCGGGTGAACCGCAGTAGACCGCATCGACCGGAGCTCCATTCGACCGGGCAGCTTGCAACGCCGCTGCCGGGTCATCGGGGTAGCCGTCGGAGAGGACAACCACATGAGTCATTCGTTGCATGCCGTCATGCCGGAATGCGGCATCGAGATCGGTGCTGCCGGAAGGGCCCGGCAAGTCGGCAGCGTCGCGACACACTGTCGGACGAGATGAGAACGCCATCAGTGTGGTCGATGGATCAGAGAGCACATCCCCGAGCCGGTCGAGAACCGCACGGAGGACATCGATCCGTCGAAGCCTGCCAGCTGGCTCCCCCATCGACGCAGATACGTCACACAGCAGAGCTCGGCCGACGCGAGGCTCGGGCGGCGGCAGCTTGGATCCGCAGCGGCCGCAGGTGGCAGAAACTGCCGTCGCGAAGGAGGCGATTCGATTTCGTGCTCCGCAATGCACGCAACGGGTCAGGCAGACTCGGCTGGACGCCTCAGGCGGTTGTGTGGGCGCAAAGCGGTCCAGAAACGCTTGTCTGAGCGGGGTTTGGGGTTGTGTGTCTCTTCTTTGGAGCATGGAGGACCTCGCTTTGGCTAGGACGCGACTTCAGATGCCGTTCAGGGGTCGAGCATCCCCAGCTCAACTAGAGTCGGCCCGAGCTCTCTCAACAGTCGTTGCATCTCTGCGAGCTTCTCGCGCTCGGCATCATCAATCTGGCCGAACGTCGTGCCCAGCGAGAGCTTCGGTCGCAGGGTGTCGTTGTGCTTCCCCCCGCGGCTGGTGTTCGCGCCCGATGCCTGACCGGCAAAGCCGCGTGTGTTGACGACAGCGATGAGCTGAGCGAGCCCGTCGGGGGTGGGGTGGGTCGCCCCGAACGACTTCAGGCGGCTCCATGACATGGGTCGCAACTCGAGACCGATCTCATTGCGTCGGTCGCCGGGCTGCCAATAGCCATCCGCGAGGAAGGGAGCGAGCAATGCCGCGGTCTCCGGGCTCTGAGCGATGGATCTGAGCCTCGTGTCCTCAGCCTGCTCGTCAATTGCTTGCGTCTGCGCTGCTTCTTGAGCTGCCATCAGCCTGAGCTCAGCCGCGAGTCGGTCACGCTCTGCACGAAGCTCGCTCATTTCTCTTTCGAACTCGGCGATCGACGCCGCCTCCATGGCGGCGGTCTCGGCGCGAATCGCTCGGAGGTCACTCTGGACTTCGATGCGCTCTCGTTCAAGCAGAGCCTCGAGTTCCATTCGGCGTTGCTCGGAGCGCTGCAGCTCGGCGAGAAGTGCCGCGTCGTACGCATCACGCTGGACCGTGGCTTCCGCATCGAAGCGAGCCTGCTCCTCAGCAGTGGCCGTAATCATGGCACGCCTTCTGGCCTGCAATGCGATCGCCTCGTTGATCGCTTCGGCGAGTGTTGGCAAAACGTTAACGGAGCGATCGCCTGTGTCATGCGACTCGATGGCGTGATCGATCAGGCGATTCATCCGGTCGATACGAAGCCGCTTCTCTCGCGTCCATGTGAGCAGGTCCTCGGTGGCCGCGATCGCGTCAAGTGAAGGCACCACGCCAGCCGTCGCCCGGCCCTTCTGCTGGAATGTCTTCAGGGCCTCATCAAGCTGTTCGGCGGCAGCCTGACGTGATGCGAACTCCGCCGGGTGCAAGACCGGCCGTTGTTGAAGGGAGAGCACCTGCCAGAATGCCGCCGTGTCGGCGGCGACCAGCCGACCCTCATCGCTTGTTTGCAGCTTCTCCATGCGGTCCTGGAAGCTGGTGTGCTCAGCTGCGAGGGCACTCATGGATGCAGCCATCTCCGGAACCGTCGTTTCGAAGCGGGCTCGAAGCGCAACGCCGAGACGTGCTTCGTCAGTCTGAACATTCAGCTTTCCTTGCTCGTCCTCTCTGACCGCTAGTCTTGTTTTCTCCGCACCTGACTGGGCAAGCGCTGGTGCAGCTATCAAAAACAGCAAGGCGGGAAGTAGGCATCTGGTCTGCATCATCGGGTCGGCGTCCTTGTGAACGGGATACTCAGAGAACAACGTGCACGTGTCGACTACAGGGCAGCGGCAACCCGCCGGTGGGCATGCGATAGCTTTGCCATGGTCTCGTTCATTGTAGAAATCCTGAGACGAACAGACTCGGCATGAGCAAGGAACGACGATGACGACGTCGAACCATTGAGTAACTGCGCAGACTCTGCCCGGAGTTTCTCCAGCGATACTTCAAGCTCTTTGAGTTCGAGTACGAGCAGGGCCCAGTCTGATGCGACGGCCTCGTTCGTCATCAGCACTTCGTGGAAGGGGGCGGGACCTGGCGCAAGCTCGAAGTCTCCAGGAAGCGACTCGCACGCGGCCCGGAGTAGACGAGCGCTCTCCGCGGCAGCGGCAAGCTCCTCGACCAGGGAATCTCGTGATGCGAGATGCTGTTTCCGAATTTGGTGGTCGCGCCAGGCAGATTCATCGAGTCGTTGAAGCAACAGGTCGTCCAGACCAGAGCCAGACGCGGTGCGAGGCGAGAGGCCAACGACGGCGAGTTCGCGGTCGATACTCTGCGCAACAGCGACCACCCGGTCAGGTGCGGATTCATAAAGCCCAAATCGGTCACCGGACCACAGGCCGAGGGAAGCGGCGAGCGTCACACCCGTAACAAGCAGCGATGGCCACCGCAGGTTGGGAGCGCTTTGCCGCCCTCGCTTGATAGGTGGTTTGATCGACTGTCGCTTCTGGTAGAACGTCTCAGGTGGGGTTGGTTGCTGCTCCGGAGTACCGAACTCATCGTACCCATGTCTCACTCCGAATTGCTGTACGATGGATTCCTCGAATTCGTCATCATCAAGTACGGCGTCGACTGCTCCTTCTCCGTTGTCCATGACACTAACCTGGTCTCTGGCAAACGACGCTTCACGTTCAATTGCGAAGCGGTCGAGTGAACGGTCGCGGTGTGTCTGGATTGCGGCTGTAACTGCGACGCCGAGCAACAGGAGCCCCGCTGCCGCGGATGAATGGAAGCCCAGAAGCGCTAGGCCCGGGAGTCCGAGCTTCAGTGGTTCGGTGACACCCAAGATCTGCCATTCGTTGATGCGCTTGCGGCTCGGCGTTGCCGGGCGGCCATTCCAAACGTATGAGGCGTGTCCGCTAAAGCCCGTCGGCGCGTCGGGGTCCGCGAGCGGTCCCATCGTGTCCATGAGGCCGTTGTAGCGGGCCAGCCACCACGCTCCTAGCGCACCCATCATGATGATGGTGGGGATGAAAACGGGTCCGATCGGCTGCCATGGTTCGAGTAGCCCGCGCAACATCACGATTAGCACGGCGACGAACACGAGCGAGAGCTGAGCTTCGATGATGCCGAATACACCAACGTGGTCTTCGTCAGCATCGCGGCGAAACAGGATGAGATGGACGCGCAGGAGGCCCCGCGTCACGAGGGGGATGAAGGGGCTCATTCTGAGGTCCTCTGTCTGTGAGGCGCGATGTACCGAACCTGCTGGGGGAACCGCAGGCGGATCATGCTCCGACCGGTCGAGTAGAACGGTTTGCCCGAACGAAACATGATCGCGTCGGTGTAACAGTGCCTACCCCCGCGTGACAGCATGCTGATATCTGCATGGCGTAGATAGGGTTCAACTTGTTCGCTCCAGCCGTTACTGACCGAGTGGCTCCTGCCGGACGAGTTCCAGCCCGACGAGGAATGCGACCAACTCTCACTTGCGTTCGGACGCCTGACCTCGTGGACACCGGCGAGCTCCTCCGCGTATTTATTCGTCTCCGGGTCACTGTTCGCGTGGAAGATCGTGTTCCCGAATGCTGAGAGGAGGCTCTTGGCACGAGCCGGCGAGCCGTCACCCATTGCGGCGTAGTAGTTCTGCAGGTTCTGGCTCAGGTAGACCGTGGCGGCCCGAAACTCGCGTGCCGTGGTCTGGAACTTGTGGTCGAACTCGGACGTGAAGAAGTGTGCCTCATCGGCCCAGAGAAAGAGCGGGCGGCACGATGCCGTATGGGTGTGTCGTCGTCGCAGAATCATCCGCTGGAATGCATTCTTGAAGAGCACCTGAACGAACTGCCCGGAACGGTCATGGGTAGAAACATCCATGGCAAGGATGATGATCTTGCCTTCCTCAGTAGCCTCTGGTTCGACGGTGGTCTTGCTCAGGATCAGGTCTCGCATCGGTGAGCGTTGGAGTCGGTCGGCGAGTGCCGAGACCATGCTCACGATGCCGGACCGTGGCTCCGGGTCGAGCGGGGCATAGATGTTGTGCACGTACTGGGCTGTGAGCCAGAGGTCCATGAGCTGGCCGTCATCGTTTGTGCCTGCCTTGAGCCGCTCGGTCGCCAGCCGCAATGACCGATGGAACTCCGAAGACTGCCGCCACCTTGGGTCCCGGTACTCACCCATGCTCCGCGGCAGGGAGTGGATGTTCCGCATGATGTTGATCCAGCTGATGGGCCGGCCCGTGAGTTTCTCCAGCTGGAGCATGTGCCGGATCATCTCGCCGCGAGCCTCACGCCAGAACGGGTCACCGCCGGCGACCTGGTTCGCGGTCGTGGTCTCGAGAGCCTCCTCGAGAATCTTCGCGATGTTGTCAATGTTGCCGGCGCCCTCACTCTTGCGGTTCATCTCGTAGTCGATCAGATTGAAACCGTTTCCGCAGCCGGGTCCGAAGAAGACGAGGTCCTTGGTTCGTCCGGTCTGAGCGGCGTACCGCTCCCAGGTCGCCCTCTCGCTGGCCTTGGCGCAGAGGACGACGCCGCCGAACCCCGCCCGGAGATAGGCGTGGGCGAGCGACTGGCCGCTGCCGGTCGTCTTGCCGGACCCGAGGCCCCCGAAGATGTGGGTGGCCGAGAAGGCGTCCTGGAGCATGAACCAGTCTCGGCTGGAGAGCCGGAGCAGTCCGAGGTCGAGCGGCCACCGAGCACTTGGCGGAGCCAACCGGTGCCCACGGTTCAGGCGTGCGTGGGGATGTTGCGGGTCCCTGTCTGTCTTCAGCATCGCGGTGCCTCCTTTATCATCGCACCCGAACACTCCGGTCGCTCGAAGTGACTGGTTGTCACGGGGTTAGAGCCCTTGTCTGGTGACAAGGGCAGATGTCTGCCAAACTGACGACACTGCGCCAATCCGGAACTCTGCCCGACCCGTCCGCCGAGACACCCGAACATCTGAGCAGGTTCGGCCGGCCGTCGAACCGTGGCATCCACCTCCAGTGGTATCCGTGCCACGGGTCACTCCTCTCCCCAGATGCCGCTCTGCTGACCTGGCTCGGGCTTGGTCGTGCCACGCTTCGCTCGCCGCTCCAAGGTGATGCCTTCCACGATGACCAGGCCGTCCTCAAGGACTTCCCCCGGACCGGTGTAGGCGTCGGGTCGGTGCCGTGCGGAGCGGGCTTCGACGGTGGACGCGGTCTGGCTGGCCAGGACGAGGTAGACGCTTTCCAGGCCGTGCCCCACGATGCGGACGATGTGGTCGCTGAACGTCGCGACCAGCTGAGACGAGGCCGTCGGGTCGAATGTCAGGTCCACGAGGCTGGCGTAGGGCAGAGCGAACGAAGGGCCTCGGAGGGGCCTGAAGTCCACCATCGGAGGACGCTGGTCGCGGGCGTCTATGGCATCGTCGCTGGCTCCGCTGACCCAGTTCTCGAGCTCTTCCATCGGCGAGAAATCGAGGTCGTCAAACATGGTGCGTCCTCCTGTGGTCGTTCGCCCGCTCGTGCTGCTGGTCCTTCCATCGCTGGTACCGCTGGTGCTGAGCGAGGACGGACTCGGGCCGGTCCTCGAGGTCGGTCGCCGAGTGGTGCGGTCGGTGCATGTCCAGCGACGCTTTGAGGTCGTCCAGGTCATCCACAACGCAGTGGAACGAACGCTTGCAGGCCTCGAAGGCCGAGCGAATCTGCTCGCGGGCGAGCCCGCTCCAGGCCGTGCGGTACCCAGCGACCACAACATCATCCACCCGCCGGCCCTGGATGCCGGCCGGCGTCGTCGCGTAGACGTATTCGAAGTGACCCCAAGACCGGGGGATGGAGAAGCCGGCCTTGGTGATGATGTTCAAGGCTGTGACCCGTTCGACCTGGAGCTCCTTGCCGGCCTTGAGCCGAAAGCCAAACTGCTTCTTGCTCATCGAACGGGTCAGCCGGATGCGGTCGCCCGAAGAGAGCTTGATGCCGTCGGGCCTGGTAATGCTGATGTTCTTCTTCTTCGGGAAGATTGTCAGCGGCAGGTTCTTGGGCCCGAGCACCAGCAGACCTCCCATGGGCAGTGTTGCCATGATGGGTGCGGTGTCCCCAGACTTGAATACCGTGGTTTGCGTGTGAAAGTGGATGGTCATCGTGTTGTCGATGAGCTCGCGGTCCTTCGCCCAGTCACCGGTCAGCCACACCGGCTTGCGCTGGAGCACGTCGGTCTCACGTTTTCGGAGAAGCTTCTTCTCTCGCATCTTGCCCCGAACAGCGGCACAGATATTCACGACGGCTTCGTGCGATGCGGCGACCGCGACGCTGGTCCGCTTCGAAGCGATGGCGTCGCTGACACGCTCGGCGGTCTGTTGAAGGACGCCCTCCTCGTCGCCGACCGGCGAGGCCTGATTGCGGTAGACCATCCTGCGAACGACATCGCTCGCGGGAGCGTGGTCGATGCTCTGGAGGTCGTTCTCCATCGCATCGCGTTCGTCCTCGGCGACCCTATGTTCGATGCTGCACATCCCACGCTCGCGGAAGAGTGCGAATGGACGGCCTGCTTCGTACGAGCGGGCCGAGCGGTCATCACCGAGCAGCACGGCTCTGCACTTCCACTTCTTGACGAGCTTGAGCAGGTCAGCCATCTCTCGCATGCCAAGGCTGCCCGCATCCTCGACCCAGAAGACCGAGTCTCGCTCAGGGGTCAACTTGGGCTTTGCCAGCAGGCCATCGCCGCGTTGGTCTTCGAGAAAGTGCCGGACGGTTTGCACTCTTCGGCCGAAGAGGTACCGCTGTTCCATGGTCTGGCAGGTCCTTGACGTTGCACCGAGCAGTATGGTCTTTCGACCGTTCTGGGCGAGGCCATCAAGCGCTGCGGTCGCGAACCCAGCACGGCGGTTCGTTCCGCCGTACTTGACGATTGTGACCACGTCCCGTGACGCAAACAGCTTCCTGAGAACCGACTTGTCCCAGTCGCGGAGCCCGATGTTGCCTCTCGAGAGAACGAGCTCGGGCCCAAGGTTGGTCATGCACCGATGAAGCCCGAGACGGACGAAGTCGATGGCTTTGCGCTCCAGAATAACATCCAATCTGTTTGCGAAGAATGAAACGCCTTCGATTTCAACGTGCTTGAGGCTCTCGCTCTGGAAGATGGCAGCGGTGGCTTCTTCCGGGGACACGTCTCCCAGCCCGTGCTCAAGTACAGCGGCACGCAGGTCGAGCAGGCTGACGACCGCGTCGCGTGCGAATACCTTGGCGGCCCCCTCCTTGAGGGCGGCCCGGGCCTCGGCTGTGACCGGGGCGGTCTTGGGGTCCGGCCGCTCCGCCTGGCCACCGGCACGCGACCACCATCCGCCACGTGTCTGTCGCTTCCGCTGCAGAGGCAATTCCAGCTGACGCCCGTCAACGACACGGACCCGCGGGTCCGTCTCGGGGCTTTCGCTCGGGTCGCCGTCTATCGCCGAAGAGGCACCGGTGCGAGAGCCGGCCGCGTTCCTCCCCGGTCCCGACGGCCGATTCCAAAGCGACTCCGACCCAGGATTGTGGCGGCTTTCCGATGGGCCGAGCTCGTCTTCATCGGCCGCTGCGTTATGACCTTGACGCTCGGACTCAGGCATGGTCTCGGAGCCGTCGTTGTACCACCCGTCAGGCGGTGACTCGAAGCTCTGCTGGGTCCACTCCTCCCGGGCCCCCGTCTCCTTGGCACGCTTTTTTTGCTTGGCTCTGCGTTGCTGATGCTGCTGCTCATCTCCCTGATTGTTGAGCTCCTGGTCTTCCGGTGGAACGCCCATAGCCTCGGGCGGCTCTGCGGAGGAACTCTTCTGACCATGAGAGGATGAGACGCCTGGCCGGGGTTTTGGACTACCCAGTTCAATAATCGCGGCGAGTTCTTCGGGCTTGAACCGAGCTCTCCACTTCTCCTGAAGCCGCTCCCACTTCAGATTGCCGAGCTTTGCCTCCCGGGTCCACTTGCCGACCCGGTCCTTCGCCTTGGGGTTTTCGATGCCGAGGTCCTCGACACGGTCGTTGATGAGCCGTGTACGGTTTGAGAAGGTCGCAACATACCGTTCGAGCCCGCTCAACTCGAATGACCGTTCATTGAGCGTGATGGAGTAGCCCGCGTCCTTGAGCCGCTTCGCAAGCCGAGCCGTGAACGCTCCGTCGAACAAAGCCACCCGGTCACGGATGGGCTTGATATTCAGAGCCTTCCATTTCTTCTCAGCGGTGTCCCGCGTGACGTTGAACACGACGACATGGACATGCAGATGCGGGTCGGGCACTCCGTTGACCGGGCGGGTCGTCCGGTGGACATAGGCCGCGAATGTGAGGTTGCCGGTGGTGCGGCTTGAGTTCCTTCCGCCCTTGCGGATTCGAGCAGCCGCGAAGGTCTCGATTTCGGCCATGGTGTCCGAGACCGCGGCCTCGACGTGTTTCTGGATTGCCCGGTCGTCACCACAGGCGTACATCACCGACACGGATTTGGGCACCGAGAAGGTGAAGTCCCAGGCGGCAATCCGTTCTGTGTTGGTTCGTTGAGTGAGCCTGTCGGTCGTGCCGGGCCGGAGGTTCTTCGCGAGGTCCTGAAAGTAACGGGCCTTGACCTCGCCAGCGAGCCGAAGGTACTCGGCCCCGAGCCCGTCCCACACTCCGGGACTCTCCGTGCCCGACTGGTAGTACAAAGCCTTGTTCGGCGTCTCGCCGAAATAGCGACAAAGAGCAGCAGCGGATTCGAATGGCGTGATGCGCAGCATGGTCACGGTCCTCGACTGTGTCGGGGACCGAACCGGCCCGGAATTCCAATGTACAGAGTTTCGCTTCGGATTCAAGCCCGAGCGGCCTGTCTGGACTTACCTGAGCCAGCTACGCCACACAGCAGCACGATTCTCTTAAGTCGGGCAGTCGGCTACCACGCCAAAAACGACATCAAGAAGCTCGTGGGCGGTCTTCTGGACACGCTCCAGCACGCACGCGAGCTGTTTCGCGTCACCGCCGTACGACTGGATGTAGTCGCTGCACGCCGTGCCGACTTCGAGACCTACCGCGATGCAGACCGTGTGGGCAACGGCCTCGGCCTCGAGCTCCCGCGTGGTCTTGTCGCCACGCTCAGCGGATTCACCCTGATGGAGCAGCTCGTGGGCGAGCTCGTGGACCAGCGTCGAGAAGGTCTCCGCCTCGGTCATGCCCTCAGCGAGGGTGATGTGGCCGCCCCGGCTCACCCCGTTCGCTCCCCGGAGGCCGCCGAAATCCACGGTGATACCGACGGAATCCGCGTGAGCGAGCAGGGCCTGCAACGCGGTGCCCGGGTCGCCCTGCACCGAGGCCGGCTCGGGAAGGTCGTCGCCGTCGGTCTGAGCGATGTCGAACACGCTCGCCGCCCGGAAGCGGAGCACCTTCTCGGTGTCGCCGGAGTCGGACTCCTTCTTGAGCATCATGGGGGCGATGATGGTGATGCTCTTCTCGCCCTTGCGGACTTGACGGCCGAGCTGCTGCCAGGCCCGGTACCCGGCGACACGGGTGGCTTCGGGCCGCTGACTGAGAATCAGCATCACGTTCCCGAACGAGTAGTGATGGAACTTCGAGAGCATCGAGAGGAAGGCTTCGAGGGTCTTGCTCTTGCCGGCGTTGAGCTCGTCGGTTAGCGATTCGATGGCGTCGTCGATGCGTTGCTTGGCGTCCTGGGCCTTGGTCATGGTGCGTGCTCCTTGAGGGTCCGGGGCCGACGCGGCCCGGTCGCCAGACCTCCCGGGCCGCTCGGAGCCGGAGCCGGGGAGCACACCGGTCGACGATGAGACAGCGGCCGCCGCGGCCGCTCGGGTCGCGGGGCTCATACGAACTCCTGCAAATCGGGGTGAATCAGCCCGCTGACCCGCTCGGCATCGGGCCGGAGCCGTTGCTCTTCCCAGCGGATGACATCGCTCAGCCGGGCGTAGCGAATCCGCCCGCGTTGCTCGAAGGGCAGCTCCCCGAGGAGCATCGCGTCCACGACGGTTTCCCGACGGCACCGCTGCATCTGTCGTATCTGGTTGACACTCAGCCACCTGGGCAAAGCGTCGGTGTTGAGGTCGAGTTCCTGGCCGGCGGGCCGCGGCGTGTCCCGCCGCGACATCGAGCTCATCTCGCCCCGGCGGCGGGCCGCTGGAAGACCAGGCACGTCTCGTGCTTGATGGGCAGGTCCCGCATCGAGGCATACACCCTGGAGTCGGAACGACAGTTGTGCTGGGCTTTGATGATGACCGAGGTCAGCTCACCCAACGCCGGAGCCATCGCCGCGACGTCCGCGGCAAGTGGGTAGTAGCGGCCCCGCTTGCGAACGTCACCCACGAGCACCGCGAGCCGACCTCCCGGCCGAATGGCGTCTACGCAGCGGGTCAGACAAACCGTCAACGCGACGATGAATTCCCCGTACTGTCCAAAGTTGCTGAGGTCGCGGACGTCATCGGGCCGGTATCGGATGATGTCCCAATACGGCGGGTGGACCCAGATGAAGTCGAAGTTGCCGGGCATGTCATCGGTGAGCAGATTGAAACCACGACGTAGGTCGCTGCCCCAGTACCTCGCCGGCGAGAGGCCGTGGTAACGGAGGTCATCCATCACGTCGGCTGTGGTCCCGGAGCCGAGCATCGGGTCTGCGACCCGCTGCGGCCGGTAGTGATGCACCAGCTCCTTAAAAAGCCCGCCGTCGCAGTTCCCGCGGAACCGGGCGTCGCCCCAGCGGTTGTTCCGCCGTGGGAAGCTGACGAGCGAGCTGAGGCCATTGGTCCGGCCGCATTCGTTGCGGGTCGCCCGCTCGCGATTCCTCGTGTGGCGTGATGCCGTCGAGTTCGATGGTGTCTGTGTGCTGATTCCTTTCATTGTCTGTATCCGTGGTTGACGCGGTAGGTCCCATTGCCCGCCGCGTGGTTGAAACCGCAGCCGCCGAACGCCGCCACGGCCTGTGCCTCGTGTTTCCCGTCTTCAGCGACGGCCGGGCCGAGAAGCCCCGGGGCGACGCGTCACACGCACTCGTGAACACCGGCCCGGTCGACCAGCATCCATTCGGTCCCGAAAGCGACCCGCGTGTACAACGCGACGAGTTCGTACCGGTCCGTCTCGCGGCGGTCCGGCAGCTTCACCTCGAAGCGGTATCGCCGGTCCAGCTCCAGCCCGCCGAGACGAACTGTGTCGGCGAGTGTGTCGAGTAGGCGCTGCGTCCGCCGTTCCACCATCTCGAAATCACCGAGCGGGTTCTCGACGTTGATGAGCAGGTCATGGGCCGACTGAGCCAGCCCGAGACCAAACGGCAAGCCGGCGGCCTTGGCCCGGTCCGACAAGTCGTGAAAACCGATGCGTCGAACCTTGCCCGTTACGTCTCTGCCGTACCCTTTCACACGAATGTTCAGCATGTCTCTCTCCTTCATTGATGCCCCTCCCGAGGCGGATTGATGTCGTTGCGGCGTTCAGTCAGACACTTTGGTGAGCGTCGATGCGTCAACGCCCCAACGACTTCTCGACAATGCCACAACGCCACAACGATGTCGAGACCTACCGAACGGTTGTTCGACAGTGCTTGACAATGCGGTGTTCATGTGCATTCAACGGATAGCGGCTGCACCGGACTTCATGCTGCCTCTGGACTCACCAGCGGACCATGTCGATACGGCTCGATTCCCGTCCTCGCCCGGGCGGCAAGTCGGAGCCCCGGTCACCATTCACCTTCTCCAGCTAAACACGCGAAACAAACACCCCTCCGCTATGACTCGTGTCGACCCACGATGGCCGCAAGCAGCAGTGACCGAATCCTGTCCTCGAAGCGGTCGAGTTCGTCCCGGCGGTCGTTCGGTGGGCGGTATACCGGAGCCGCCCGCTCTGCCTCGGCGAGGAGCTTGCGTTCAGCATCGATGGTTAACTCGATGAGAGGTCGGAGCAGATGGCTCGGACTGACAGACGCGTCGAGCGTGTCACCCAGTCGTGTCACCAGTCGCAAGAACCGCCGCTTCTCCACGGAAGTAACCTTCGTCCTGAGCGTGGACGTGCGGAGCACGGTGGGCCGCTCGTGTGGCCGATTGCCTTGTTGTGAGAGCTCGGCGATGCGAGTCGAGTCGAGTGGGCTGTAGAGCTGGTCCTTGTCTTTGATTCGCTTAGCCACCTTGCACCTCCCGTTGATGCGACCTGAGCCGGTCCTCCACCTCGGCCCCCAGTGCTCGGAACTGGTCCGCGAGCTTGTGGTCGGGAGCATGGGCAAGCACGGTCGTGCCCAGCCGCTGTGCCTGAGGCACCACCGTGGAGCGGTGCAGCGTCGTGTCGAGCTTGCGGGAGTCTCCTGAGCCGTTGCCCCCAAAGGCGTCGTCCACGTACGCGACGAGCTGCCGGGCGAGCTTGGTGCGGGAGTCCACCCCGCCGAGCAGCACACCGAGCAGATGGAGCTGGGGGTTGGCGTGCCGGCGGGCGGCGGCGATGTCATCGACGGCTTCAGCGAGACCGGCCACCGCCAGCGGGTCCGGCATCGCGGTCAGCAGGAAGTGATGGGCCACCGCGTACGCCGCGACGGCCGGGGCCGTTGCCGTGTTGGGCGGTGTGTCGAGGATGATGATGTCGTAGTGACCCCGGAGCGTCCGCACCGGCTCGTGCAGAATCTCGCTCTTGGCGATGAACTTGCTGCGTTCGTTCAGTGCGGCGTCGAGCTGTTCCAGCCGGCGACGCGACGGAATCAGGTGGACGTCCGCGGGGAGCTCAACGCCTTCCTCCTGGCCGGTGAGCACGACGGAGAGGGGGTCCTCTCCGGCGGCGAGCACCTCGTAGGTCCCCATGAAAGCGTCGGGTTCGACACCCAGGTGCTTCGTCGCCCCGGCATTGATGTCGAGGTCCCAGACCAGCGTCCGGTGTCCCCGTTCGGCGAGGGCGTGTGCGAGGTGTACGGCGGTGGTCGTCTTGCCGACCCCGCCCTTCTGATTACCGACGGCGACGACGATCGCCCCCGGCGTGGTTTCCAGTCCGTTCATGCGTTCTCCTGTGGTTGGTTCGAACACCCGTTCGACGGAACGGCGTCGTCGCCAGAGTGCAACAACGCGTCGTCTCGCGGGTGCCAGGTCAAGGCTGCCACAGAAGCACTGCGGTTGGCAAGGGGCTTCAGAATCACTGGCGATGGAGCGTCATCGCCTCAGCGCCCGTTCGGCACGAGCGAAGCTGGCTGACCCGTGCGTGCAAAAGCCCGCATTGCCAGAACTACGTCATGCATCGGATGCTGAAAGGAGCGACGGGCCGGAACGCGGCCCGTCATCGAGAGACACACATACGCCGGGGCCGGCGAAGCGTGACAAAATGACCGTACTACACCGGTCGTTCAGTGGTCAATGCTTCCATGCCCCGCGTCAACCACGGGGACCCACGATGAACACGACTTACGCGACCGGCCGCGAATGGCACGTCGAGACCGAGAAGCCGCGAGGCGGCTACTGCATCCTCCACGCCGACCGAATCCTCTTGGTCTGGCGTCACTTTGCAGAGGGCGGTCTCCAGCTCCGGGACGTGCGGGTCTGGCTGGCATGTCACGAGCTGGTTGCCAGGCGATGCGGCTTGGCCAACGACCGCAAGCCCGCGTACGGCCTCGAAGAGCTCCAGCGGTTGGTGGGGGGCGTCGGCGGACAGCATTTGCGGGCTTCGCTCCGCCGACTGGAACGCCACGAACTGCTTACCTTCGACGAACAGAGCATCGAGACCAGCCCCGGTGACGAGCCTCGCGGGCGGTTGGTCCCCGTTCCACGTCCGCTTCTCAGGATGCTCGCCACGTCACGGGGGAAGGCTCTCATCGCAACGGCTTTGGGGCACCTGCTCCGGTGCGTGTTCTATAAACGCGGCGTCTGCCGCTCCGGCGGTTGGTGCAGGGCGTCATGGGTCGCCGAGAGCTTCGGCATCGGGCTCCGCTCGGTGAAGGAGTCCCGAGCACGTCTCGTAGCACTGGGAGTCCTCACGCCGGTTGAGGCGGACCAGCTCCGTCTGAACCGCTATGGCCGACCGGTGGTCGTGAGCTTCACGTGGAGCCCAGAATCCGCACGGCCCCAGCAAGTATCCACAACCAGTTCCGCACCCCCTAGAGAACAAAAGAAACTCTCCTTACGGAGAGTTGATCACCAGAAACCCGCCCGAGCGGCGGTCCCGGCTGGTGCTCGAATACGAGCCGAAGCCCCGAACCTCAACGACGTGACGGAGGCTGACCTCAAAGACCCGTGGCGGTTGGCGGCGTTGTTCAAGCAAGCGAGACTAAGAGGGTGGGTTCGAAAGACCGAAGCCGATATTTTAGCGGTGTATTCTGCCGCTGCGCACGCTTGTCGAGTTGGAGGACGACCTGGAGCGTTGTTTCGATGGATGCTGTTCCAGGCGTCCTACTCAGCGATAAGCTGTGTGGACGAAGACCGCGCAAGGCAACTACTGACTCGACTTCGCCTTTGACATCGCAAGGTCCCTTCTCTTGCGTTCCCCCCTGCCATCAAACAAGTGTGGATACCGTGCCTTGAGGGTTTCGATTCCTTTGGAATGCGATGCTTCAAGTTTGAGCTGGTCGCGAAAGAACTCATATCGCGACCGTGCAGAATTCAAGACTTCCGCCCATGGGTGGATCCAGACGCGAACTCCATTGTCTTGGTGAATACAGCCATCGGGCGTGGCATCACTCGTGGCCTTTCGCTTCGCGAAGGTGTCTAATGAGTTTCCCAGTAGGACGAAGTTCCACTGACACTTCTGTGTGTCGAACCGCTCGTCCTCCGCCACAGTGAACGCGTACCGCTCGATTTGTGACACCTCTTCTTGGCCGAGCTTGAGGCTTGGACGCTTCAGCTCAATGACGAGGTGTTCAAAGCGGTCTCTGTCGATCTTCCGCCGGCGGTACACCATCAGGTCCGGCACGCCGTCCTCTCCGGTAATCTGCTTGATGTCTGTTTCGGTTGCGAGCTCGTCACGACCGAGTAGCTTGAGATGCTTCTCGAGAAGTGTCCGGAGCCCGTCATCATCGACACCTAGGGCGTACTCCTCGCCCAACAACCAGAGCTCATGCACCAGTAGCCGGTGCAGTTGAGTCCGTTCAAGAAGCCGCTTCTTCCAGGCCTTCTCGAAGAGGATCTGCTCGAAAGCTTGTATGACATCGAGACGGTCAGCGACCACCTTTCCAGCTCGGATCAGGTTCGTCAGGGGCGTGCGTTCCAGAAGCTCGGCGAATGCGTCACGGTCCTCTTCACCGAGCGACACCACCTCGTGAAGAATCTTCGTCAGGCTGGTCGGGTTCGTTTCGAGGGCTTGCTTCACAAGTGCAAGCGTTAGTTTCTTGTTCTGCGTGTCTGTCTTCTCGAATGATGGATGCTGGTCGTTGATCTGAACCGCGACGATGTCAAAGACCTCGCGCTCAGCGGCCGCCAGCGGGTCTGTCGGCTCGTCGGCGTACGGGTAGATATCCTCGTCCTTCCAACCCTGAACGACAGACGTGGACTCTTCCGCGAGCCTTCCACGTACGTACTCTCTCAGTCGGTCCTTTGCCGCCTCGACGAGTCGCTTGACATCGCCATCTAGGTCTTCGGTGACGAACCGAGCCGAGTCGGCCCACCCCGGAGCGGCTGGGGTGCGGATGTAGGCAGTGAACTCGATGCCCCGAGCCTGTACGCCCGCTGGGATGTCGTGAAACGAAAATCCTTGAGCATCACAAATGTGCAGTCGTTTGCCGTCGGGCTTGAACTTCCATTCGAGAATCTGGAGTTGTGCGGGGCCCAGCGGATCCTTATCTGGAAGTACATCAACCGTTTCATCCCGCTGAACCAACTCGCTGACCTGGATCTGTCGACCATCCCAGAACAGGGCAACGCCCGGATAGCTAGTGAGATAGGACGCGAACGTCTCTGCGAGTTTCTCTCGCATGTCTTCACGGGCAAGAGCTTGGTGTCCCTTATCTATGCCGTCGAGACGAACCGCCGTTCCTGTAGCTCGGCCGTTGACTGACTCTGGTTCGCTAGCCTCGTAGTAGTCCGCAGAGTCGCGTGTGACCTTGATCGTGTAGGCCAGCGTCTTATCTCCCTCGCGATACTTCGTGTTCCAGATGGCCGTCGG
The DNA here is from genome assembly GCA_964615815.1 of uncultured Phycisphaeraceae bacterium. Lineage (GTDB taxonomy): Bacteria > Planctomycetota > Phycisphaerae > Phycisphaerales > UBA1924 > DAIQNV01. The sequence continues at coordinate 80,374 of CAZTQV010000016.1, forward strand.
GCACAGCGAGAGCGCCTTGAACCGTCCCTTGCCTTCTCGGCCGTGGTACGTACGCTGGTCGGGGTTGACCTTCCGCTCCACCTTGGTCGAGTTTCCGATCGAGCCAAAGGCCCGCTCAAGGTCGTCAGGCTTGATGCCAGGTCCGCCATCAATGACTTCGAGTCGGCTAACAACACCAAGATCGATTTGCAGCTTTACCTCGACGCGGTCGCCGCCCGCGTCCAAGGCGTTCCAGATGAGCTCTTCGATGGCCTTCTGCGGCGACGTGCCCATCAGCCGCTGCACATGGTCCCGACCAACCTCCACCTTGCGACGGTTCATCCTTCACTCCATTCATTTAAGCTCGGCCGTGATTCGAAGATTTGATTGGTTTCCGTGCTGGCGCGAACGACACGAGCCACGAGGTCTATGATATGCCCTTGTGCCCGTTTCTTGGACTGTTAGAGGGCGAGTGATTCTGGCATCATGCGGCCTCTGTTGGGAGGTCGATTCGATGAAAAAATCAAGTTTAACTGACGAGCAGATCACGTTCGCGTTGAGATTGGCTGTTGCTTGGACGCATCGAGCCCGCGAACAGCCAATACGCGGCGCAATGCGTATGCGGAAATCGTGTAAAGGCGGCTACGGCAGTAACTCACTCTCGAAACTGCCGCCAAGAGCACCTATTGCTCAGCCCCCCCCGTAAACGGATAGCTAGAGAGTGCGAGAATCTTGCGCCGGCCGGACTGCCCAACTGGGGTTTTCGGTCGTCACCCACTCACCAACCCCAAAGCAGAGAATGCTGAAACCCGCCCCGGACGCCGTCAAGGGCTTCTATCCGGCCCTGTCCCAATAAAAAACAGGTCGTGTCCTTGGGACACGGGCCTGCCATGCTCCCAGATCTGAACCGTTTCAAATGGGTAGATCCGATGTCGCGTGCCGGGCGGGCCCGCGGGGAGTGTCTAACACCCGCCTGCGGGATACGCCGATGAGTTCGTTGCGGCTCCGACCGTTTCTCGACACCAACTCTCATGGGCCACGCGGAGCGAAGACCAGGGCGGGCGACACGAGGCGTACCGCCAGCGGAATACTTACACGGGTTGTGGATTGTTTACTGGAGGAAGATCAAACGCATACTCATCGATGTGGCACCAGCCTCGTTCGAGCAGCACGGGGATGCAGGGGTCGATCACGCGGTACAGGGCCTGAAGCCCATCGCGCCGCCTGCCAACTACACCGACCTCGGCTAGGCGTTGCAACTGATTTGAAATGGCCTGCACCGTCATCCCTGTTTCGTCTGCGAGGTCACCCACGCTGAGCTCGTCAACCCGAATCAGGGCGTGGAGCAGACGGAGTCGGGTTGGATGGGCCAAGCTCTTAAAGAGGGTACCGACCCGCTCCGCTTCAAGGGCCCCGATCAGCGGGCGAGCATTCAGAGGCAGTTTCGGGCGGCAAGACTCCATGTGAGACCCCTTCAATTTCTAGAACAGCGCTTGATCACACTTGACTATTACACGATGTAGTGTAATAGTCAAGAAGTCGCTAGCCTGCTTGACCCACCCCCGTGAAACACCACCCATCCATCTCGATCCTGCTTGCCCTTTGGTTCGCCTTGGGAGCTGGGCTCGGCCCGCGGTTCCTCTGCATCTGTGCTGATGGGTCAACGACCGCACAATTCGGCGACCAATTCTGCTGCGACGGTCCAGGGGAAAACCCGTGCCCGGTTCCCTCGGAGCACAGCGATGAATCGAGTCACCGCGTTGCCTGCCCCGACGGCGGTTGCCGGTCCACTGAGGTGGAATCCGAGTTGATCGTCGCCGTTGATCGCTTTGAGAAAGTCACGGACGAAGATTGGACACTTCATGGGCCTGGTGATCAGCCCTTGCCTTGGTTGGAGTTCCTCACTGACAGATCGGCAAGTACGACTTCCGCCCTCCGACCATTGGTGCTATCGGGCGTTGGATTCTCTGTTTGCCATCTTCGCAGCGTGATTTTGCTCGTTTAGGACGATTTGGGATTCTGCGCAGTACGTGTACTGCGTTCGTCTTTCCCAGGGGCTCGGCGTGCACCGGGCAACGTCTCTATCCGAGTGGAACACATGAGATTTACTGAACCAAAGCTGTTTTGCTGCCTGGGCGTCTCCATCCTTTTGGGCGGCTGCGCGCAGTCGCCATTCGACTTTGAGCCGCCTGCCGCAAGGCCTCTCTTGCGCGACATGCCTCGTTACGAAGCACCGA
>CAZTQV010000017.1:0-79558 GCA_964615815.1 uncultured Phycisphaeraceae bacterium
GTCGGCTTCAACAAGGTCTTCGGGTACTACATCGAGCTGCCCAAGGCGCAGGCGCGGCGGGCGCCCGACAGCTTCAGCCGTCGGCAGACGCTGACGAACGCGGAGCGGTTCATCACGCCCGAGCTGAAGGACTTCGAGGCGAAGGCAACGACGGCGGAGGCGCGAGCGCTCGAGCGGGAGCGGGCGATCTTCGCCGAGTTGGTGGACGCGGCGCGGCGGGAGATCGAGGCGATCGGGGCGTACGCGCGGGCGATCGGGGAGCTGGACGGGCTGCTCGCGTTCGCGGAGAAGGCGGTGAAGCGCGGGTGGGTGCGGCCCGAGGTGGTGGACGAGCCGGTCCTGGACATCCGCGAGGGGCGGCACCCGGTGCTGGATGAGCTTCTGGGCGAGGGGTTTGTGCCCAACGATGTGTGCCTCGGGATGTCGCGTGCGACCGGCGACGGGGAGACCGCCCCGGGGGCGGGGCGGCCCGCTCCTGATGGGGACGGGGCGCGGCTTGCGCTCATCACCGGGCCGAACATGGCGGGCAAGAGCACCTACATTCGGCAGTGCGCCCTCCTGGTCGTGCTGGCGAGCGCGGGGAGCTTCGTGCCGGCGGCGGCGGCGACGATCGGCACCTGCGACCGCGTGTTCACGCGTGTCGGGGCGGACGACGCGATCCACCGCGGGCAGTCGACCTTCATGGTGGAGATGACGGAGACCGCGGCGATCCTGAACCACGCGACGGGGCGGAGTCTGGTGGTGCTCGACGAGATCGGGCGGGGGACGAGCACGCTCGATGGGCTGAGTCTGGCTTGGGCGATTGCGGAGCACTTGGCGATGCCAAGTGGGCATCAGGCATCAGGCATGAGGCATCAGGACGAAGACGGTGGAGAGACAGGAGCGGTCGGGCCGCGGACGCTGTTTGCGACGCACTATCACGAGCTGACCGAACTCGAATCGCGGCTGGCGGGGCGGGTGAAGAACCTGCATGTGCAGGTGCGGGAGTGGGCCGATGCGCAGGGGCGGCCCGAGATCGTGTTCGTGCACCGCATCCGCGCGGGGCGGGCGGAGGCGAGCTACGGGGTGCATGTCGCGCGGCTCGCGGGCGTGCCGGACGGCGTGACCGCCCGGGCGGACGAGGTGCTGCGGACGCTGAGCGTGCAGCAGGCGGGGCGGGTGGACACGGCGAAGGTGGAGGCGCCGAAGAAGCGGGCGAACGAGCAGATGGGGCTCTTCACCGAGTTTGTGCCGCACCCGGCGGTGGAGGCGCTGAAGGAAGTGAAGATCGAGGGGCTGACGCCGCTCGGGGCGTTCGATGAGTTGCGGCGGCTGGTCGAGTTGGCGCGCGACGACGGGTAAACCGCGCTATGCATCGGCCTTGCGGCGTCTCGCGGCAAGCACGACGGTGGTCGTGCTAGCTGTCACGGCCGCGACGACCCCGGCGAAGACCGCCGTATCGGTGATGCCAGCCAGTCGCAAGACGCCGGCGACGAAGAACGCCGTGACCACAGCGACGAGGCAGACGAGGGCGAGATCTTTCGGCGTCGGCATCGGAACTCCCTTCGCAGTCGGAAGATACCACGCCGAAGCGGCTGCGGGAACAGGAAACCGCTGGAATGTCAGTGCCGCGGGCCTGTCCATCGGGCGCCCGCTACTGTTCGGCTCGCGTCGGCATGATTCGGCGCGGGTGAGCGGGAGATCGGTCCATGTCGACGGGCACGCAGCTTGACCACTATGTGACGCTCGGGCGTTCGGGGCTCCGGGTGAGCCCTCTGAGCCTCGGGACGATGACCTTCGGGGAGGACTGGGGCTGGGGGACGCCGATCGAGGACTCGAAGCGGATCATTGACGCGTATCTCGATCGGGGCGGGAACTTTCTCGACACGGCGAACATCTACACGAAGGGGCACGCCGAGGCGATCATCGGGGAGCATCTGAAGGCCCGCGGCGACCGGAACCGGATCGTGCTGGCGACGAAGTGCACGGGGAACATGTTCAAGGGCGACCCGAACGGCGGGGGGAACGGGCGCAAGGCGCTGATGGCCGCGGTCGACGAGAGCCTGCGGCGGCTGCAGACGGACTACATCGACCTCCTGTGGAGTCACTTCTGGGACAGGCACACGCCGATCCAGGAAATGCTCCGGACCTACGACGACCTGGTGCGGGCGGGGAAGGTGCGGTACATCGGGCTGAGCGATCACCCGGCGTGGGTGTGCGCGATGGCGCAGTACGAGTGCCGGCAGAACGGGTGGAGCCCGATCGTCGGGCTGCAAATCGAGTACAGCCTGATGGAGCGGACGGTCGAGGGCGAGCTGATGCCGATGGCCCAGGAGCTCGGCATGGGCGTGACGCCCTGGAGCCCCCTGAAGGGCGGCGTGCTGACGGGCAAGTACACGCGGGAGAACCGGCCCAAGGAGGGCGAGGCCCGCTCGGCGGCGAAGGAACTGGACGAACAGGTGTACGGGATCATCGACGCGCTGCTCGCGGTCGCGAAGGAGACCGGGCATACCCCGGCGGAGGTCGCGCTCGCGTGGGTGCAGAGCCGGCCCGGCGTGACGAGCACGATTATCGGGGCCCGGACAATGGAGCAGCTCGACGCGAACCTGAAGGCGCTCGAGGTCTCCCTCAGCGACGAGCAGGTTTCGAAGCTCGACGAGGCGAGCCATGTCCGCCAGGCGTTCCCGTTCGACTTCGTGGAGGGGACGCGGACGGTCATCCAGCACGGCTCGACCGTGAACGGGATCAGCCGCGACCCGTGGCCCCTCGGGGCGCAGGGCGACGACGAGCGGTGGTGATCGGGAATAACACCAACCCCCGGAGGGTGCGCAGGGCATGGTGACACGCGAGCTGCTGAAGGCAAAGTTCGAGGCGGGTAAGGCGTACGGCGACTATGTCGCGGGCGGCACGCCCGGGCAGACGGAGACCTGGCTGCGGGCGGCCGAGCGGGTGCGGCTGACGCCGGCGCAGGCCGAGCTGGTCGCGTCGTTCGAGCGCGAGGTGAATGTCGTGGTCAGCAGCGGGCTGTGGTGCGGGGACTGCGTGCAGCAGTGCCCGATCCTGGCCCGCATCGGCGAGGCCAACGCGGCCAAGGTCCGCGTGCGGTTCGTCGACCGCGACGAGCACATGGACCTCTCCGAGAAGATCCGGATCAGCGAGGGCCTGCGGGTGCCGACGGCGGTCTTCTGCAACGAGGACTTCGACTTCGTCGACCTCGTGGGCGACGGCACGCTGAGCCGCTACCGGGCCAAGGCGGAGAAGGCCCTCGGGGCCGCCTGCCCGCTGCCGGGGGCCGAGGTGCCCGAGGACGAACTGGCGGCGACGGTGCAGGACTGGGTGGACCTCTTCGAGCGGGTGCACCTGATCAACCGGCTGAGCCCGAAGCTGCGTCAGCGGCACGGGGACTGAGCCGAGTCGCCCAGAGGTCCGAGAACCTAGCCACTACCTGTTCCGGGTGAGCCTGCACACCTCGGGGCGCACTTTGTGTTTGAATTGTGTTGGATTGCAGTTGACGACCCCACGCGATCTGGTACTTTCCCAGTTGAGAGACGGTCCGTTGGGAGAGAGACAAGGCGACGATCTTCTGCTGTGTGCAGTCGGCGTCGAGGTTCCAACGGCCAAGAACAGGTCCTGGAGTCCCCGGCGCCGTTGTTGTGCGCCCATATTGAGCAGGAGAGACACAGATGAAGAGCATCATCGGTATCGTTGCGGTCGCCGGTGCGGCGGCCGCCGCCTCGGCCCTCCCCGCGAACATCGATCGCAGCGGGTACACGATCTACGCCCCGGCGGCCCAGCAGGCCATCGACTCGATCGCCCCCAACGAGTTCGTGGGCGTCGCCTACAGCAACATGACCTCGAGCAGCGAGGGCTTCTTCAGCGTCAGCAACACCACCCCCGTCGCTGACGGCAACCTCGATGTCGTCAACTTCGACGACTACCAGTCGATCGCCCCCAACGGCGGCTTCCTCGACAGCTTCCGCTTCGTCGGTGGCGTCAACACGGCCCAGACCGACCCCCTCCTCCCGCCGAACCCGGGTGGCGTCGTGTTCTTTGACTTCTTCGACGCCGGCGGCAACCTCGTCGACGGCTTCGGCGTCAACCTGAGCCAGGGCGGCAACTTCATCTGGACCATCAACATCACCAACAACGATGTCGCGGTCGCCAGCGGCGGCTTCGTCCAGATGTCCTTCGACGACGAGGGCCTCTTCGGCGCCGCCGTCTCGCGGGCCCAGTGGTTCGTCACCGCGGACGACGCCACCGTCGGCGACAACCTCGTCGGCGCCTTCCCCGGCGGCTCGCCCCTCGGCGCCGACCTGAACCAGGCCTTCGAGCTCACGCTCGTCCCGGCCCCCGGCGCCGTCGCCATGCTCGGCCTCGGTGGCCTGGCCGCGACCCGTCGTCGCCGCTGATCGCACGATCCCGTCCGGCGGGCTTTCGTAGCGCGACCGCGCCCGCACGGACGACGCAAAGCTTGGCCCCGCGGTCCGACCCGACCGCGGGGCTTCTTTATGCGCTGACGACCCTCTACTTCAGGGGGTGCTCGCCGCGCCGCTCGCGCTCCGCGTTCAGCGCCGCGAGCGCCGGCGGGTGATGGCGCAGCAGCCGCAGGAGCTGACTCGGCGTGGTCGTGAGCCGGATCGCCGCGGTCTTGGGGTCGAGCCCCGCGGCCTCGAGCACATCCAGCGCCTCGGCCAGCAGCGACGGGTAGTCGCGGTGGCTCGGGCTGATGACCAGCTTCGTGCCCTGCAGCCGCGAACGCCACAGCGTCGAGCGGATATCCCCGATCGGCACGGGCTCGCGGTGCTGCACGGCGAGCGCCAGCCGCAGCCGCTTGATCGCCACCTGCCTGTTCTCCCGCACCGACCGGCGTTCGCCCGCCTTCGCGGAGATGCCCGTCGCCCGGTGGGTCAGCTCGACGGCCGTCTCGACCTTGTTGCGGTTCTGCCCGCCCGGGCCCGAGGTGCGGCTGCGACCCATATCACACCGGGCGAGCAGGTCGTCGTCGGACAGGGCCGCGGGGTGCGGCGGGCGCTCGACGGGCTTCTCGAAGGGAAACTGCGTCACGGCCCGGGCTCGGAGGTGTCGCCATCCGCGGTTTCCTCGGCGGCGTTCCAGGCCGCCTCGATCATCGCCAGGCCCGCCGGGTCGTGGTCGGCGAGCTGCCGACGCGTGAAGGGAAAGTAGTCGTTCAGCACGAAGTACGCCTCCGAAAGCTCGGCGAAGTACTCCATCGCGTTGTTCGCGGCGTACGCCCGGCGCGGCTCGTTCGCGAGGTTGTACGCGACGGCGTCGTACAGCCCCGCCTCCATCGCGCCCTTGTACGCCCCCTCGATCGCGGCGCGGTCCACCGGCCCGGTGTACATCCAGGCATGCGCGAACTCGTGCAGCAGGCTCAGCGGCTGGTTGTTCCGCCAGTTGAGAAAGTCGTCGGCGTTCTGGATCTCGATGCCCCCGGCCTTGTCGGGCAAGACGCCGTTGCTCGCGAGCCACGCCCGCGAGGGGTGGTAGCACATGCCCCGGCCCGACATGCCGACGGGCGAGTGCTCGCGCTCACGCTCCGCCCAGATCGGCGTTGACGCCCGCAGCCGTGCGACGGCCGGCTCCGGCAGCAGCGTCGCGACGCGGTCGAGGTCCGCCCGCAGGTGAAGCTCCACGCGGGACCACAAGGGCTCGTCCGCCAGCAGGTCCTCGTGCACCATCACGCGGAAGCCCTCGATCGATCGCGGCTCGTAATCACTGAGCCGCTCCAGGGGCTCCGGGGCATCGGGGGCGAACGCGAGCGCGGCGGCGGCAAGGAGTATCGTCAGCATGCGGTTGTGGGCACCGGGGTCAGGGTGAGGTCGGAAGCCCCGCCCTCGGCGAGCAACGCCGAGCCGAGCGAGGCGATCATCGCGGCATTATCCACGCAGTACCGCGGCGGCGGGATGAACAGCGTGAGGCCGTGCCGATCGGCGAAGCCCGCGAGCGCGGCACGCAGCGCCGAGTTCGCGGTGACCCCCCCACCGCTCACGAAGGCGCGGCAGCCCTCGCCGTGCTGCGCGATGGCCTTCTTCAGCTTGTACACGACCGCGTCGGCCGCGGCCTTCTGAAACGCCGCGGCGAGGTCGCGCCGCTCGTTGCCGGTCACTTCGCTCAGCTCACGCGGGAAGCCGCCGCCATCCTTGGGCGGGCGGGGCGTGCCGCGGGCGGCGTACAGCACCGCCGTCTTGAGCCCCGAGAAGCTGAAGTCGAGCGGGCGTTTGGGCAGCCTCGGCAGCGGCAGGTCGTAGCGCGCCGGGTCGGCGGCGGGGTCCTGCGCCAAGCGGTCGACCTCGGGCCCGCCGGGATGCGGCAGGCCCAGGATCTGCGCGACCTTGTCGTACGCCTCCCCCAGCGCATCGTCGATCGTCGCGCCGAGCCGCGTGATCCGCGTCCGGCTCTCCATGCGGTACAGCGAGGTGTGCCCGCCGGAGACGACGAGGGCCAGCGCGGGGTACATGGCATCATCGGCGATTTCGCGATCGAGCCGGGCCGCGTCGAGGTGGGCGTGAACATGATCGACGCCGACGAGCGGCACGCCCAGCGACCACGCGAGCGCCTTGCCCGCCGCGACGCCCACGAGCAGGGAGCCGATCAGCCCCGGGCGGTGCGCGACCGCGATCGCGTCGAGGTCTGCCAGCGCGATCCCCGCGTCCTTGACCGCCGACCGCACGACCGGCTGGATGCGCTCGAGGTGCGCCCGGCTCGCGATCTCGGGCACCACGCCCCCGTACTCGGCGTGCAGGTCGTGCTGTGTCGCGACGACCGACGATCGCACGGCCCGCCCGTCTTCCACGACGGCGGCCGCCGTCTCGTCGCAGCTCGATTCGATCCCGAGGACGAGCATCAGGGGGCCGCGGGCTCGAGGGTGGGCAGCGGCTCGACGCCCGCGTCGATCAGCCACCGCTCGATCTGCGGGTTGTCGATGCGCAGACGCGCGATCTCGTTGCCGTTGGCGTCGCGGATGATCATGGTGCCGCCCGCGATCTCCGCGTCGTCGGGCAGGAGGTCCGCCGGCTCCTCGGCGAGCGCGACATCATCGCCCGCCTCGGACTCGATCGCCGCGATGCGACGGTCCACCCGCTCCAGCTCGCGCAGCACCCGCTCCCGCGCCAGCCGGGCGTCGGCGAGCGCCTCGAGCGTCACCTCATCGACATCGGGGTCGTCCTCGAGGCCCGTCGGCACCCACTCGTTCGTATCGATGCGGAGCTGCAGCGCCCGCAGAGCCGCGGCCAGCTGCGGGTCCTGCAGCCGCTCGAGGACCGTTGCGGGCTCGTTCCAGCCGGCATCGTCTGCCTCGGCCTCGACGATGATCTCCTGCTCCCGCCGCGCGGTGAGCATCGCGCGCGTCTCCTCATCGTCGAGGGGCAGGAAGTACCCGGCCGACGGGTCGACGCCCCACACGCCCGAGTCGTCCGTCCGCTGCAGGCTGCGGCCCGAGGGCAGGTAGTACCGCTGCTCGGTCAGCTTCAGGACCGCCCCCGGCATGCTGCCCGAGAGCGTCCGCACCGACTGCACGCTCCCCTTGCCGAAGGAGCGCGTGCCGAGCGCGATCGCCCGCTCGTTCTCCGTCAGTGCCCCCGCGAGTACCTCGCTCGCGCTCGCCGACTGTGCGTTGATCAGGACCACGATCGGAGCGTCCGTCACCGTCCCCCGCGGCGTCGCCTCGGCGACCTCCTCCGGGAAGGCCCGCCCCTTCGTCGAGACAATCCGCCCCGAATCCAGGAACAGATCCGCGATCTCGATCGCCTCGCTCAGGAGCCCCCCCGGGTTCCACCGCACATCGAGGATGATCCCCTTCACCTGCCCCTCGGCCGCCCCCGCGTCGATGAGCACCTCCCGCAGCTGCTCGGCGAGCCCGGGCGTGAACTGCGTCAGCCGCAGGTACACGATCCCCCGCTGCGGGTCGATCTCGTACCGCCAGCGCCCCTCGTCCGTCGGGTCGCGGTGGAAGCCCGTCAGCGACCGCGTCTTGATCTCCCCGCGGATCACCGTGATGTCCGTCGGCGTCCCGTCGCGGTCGATCGTCAGCACCACCGGCGTGTCCGGGTCGCCCTTGAGCATGTCGATCGCCTCGTCGATCTCCAGCCCCGCCGTTGTCGTCCCGTCGACCGCCAGCACCTTGTCCCCCGCCATCACTCCCGCCCGGAACGCCGGCGAGCCGTCCAAGGGCGTCACGATGTGCAGGTACCCGTCCTGCATGTTCACCTCGGCCCCGATCCCCACATACTCGCCCGTCAGCGCCTTGTTGAAGTCCTCGTTGAACTCCGGCGGCACATACGCCGCGTACGGGTCGTCCAGCTCCTCGAGCATCCCGCGGATCGCCGCCTCCTGCAGCGCCTCGGCGTCCGGCTCCTCCACGGCGTACCGCGCGATCAGCGCGTGCACATCGATGATCGGGTCGAAGAACCGGTAGTCCTGGCTCGACCGCGCCACCGCGAGCGTCGACCCCACCACCGCCACCCCGAGGATGCCGAGCAGGACGGGCGTCGTCCAGCCGCGGGACGAGGGACGGTGCTTGCGATCAGCGGTTCGGTGTCTGGCCATGCCAGATCGTACGGGCCCGCCCGCCCCGGGTTCACCCAAGCCCGCTCGTCCCGATTTGGTCCCCGCCCCCTTTCCGGCCATACTCACCCCAGATGCACGACCCGCAGGAAACGACCTGGGCCGCAGGCCCCGACTCCGAAACCCGCCCCTCCCCCAAGGGCCGCTGGGAGGAGAAGCCCCCCGAACGCATCGGCCCCTTCACCATCAAGGACAAGCTGGGCGAGGGCGGCTTCGGACAGGTCTTCCTCGCCGAGCAGACCGAGCCCCTCGTCCGCAAGGTCGCCATCAAGATCATCAAGCCCGGCATGGACTCCGCCTCGGTCGTCCGCCGCTTCGAGCAGGAACGCCAGGCCCTCGCCGTCATGAACCACCCGGGCGTCGCCCGCGTTTACGACGGCGGCGTCACCGAAGCGGGCCGCCCGTTCTTCGTCATGGAGTTCGTCGACGGCAAGCCCCTCACCCGCTTCGCCGACGCCGAACGCCTCACCATGCGCCAGCGCGTCGAGCTCATGATCCAGGTCGCCGAAGCCGTCCACCACGCCCACATGAAGGGCGTCATCCACCGCGACCTCAAGCCCGGCAACATCCTCGCCCGCACGGTCGACGGCAAGCCCCGCATCACCGTCATCGACTTCGGCGTCGCCAAGGCCCTCCGCCGAGGCGAGGACGGCTTCGCGAGCGAGGCCATGACCGAGGCCGGCCAGGTCATCGGCTCCCGCGACTACATGAGCCCCGAGCAGGCCGACTCCGGCCCCGAGGACATCGACACCCGCACCGATGTCTACGCGCTCGGCGTCGTCCTCTACGAGCTCCTCACCGGCGTCACCCCCTTCGACAAGGAGGCCCTCCGCTCCGCCTCCTTCATGGAGCTCCAGAAGATCATCCGCATGGTCGACCCCGCCCGCCCGAGCCTCCGCTTCCGCGATCTCGCCGCCACGCAAACCCTCCGCCCCGACCCACAGACCCAGCCCGAGGTCCTGAGCTGGCACCGCCAGACCGAGGTCCGCGTCCTGCAGCGCCTCCTCAAGGGCGAGCTCGACTGGATCTGCATGAAGTGCCTCGAAAAGGATCGCGACCGCCGCTACGACAACGCCGGCGCCCTCGCGGAGGAACTCCAGCGCTTCCTGCGGGGAGACCCCGTCCTCGCCGGCCCGCCCAGCGGCTGGTACCGCGCCCAGAAGTTCGCCCGCCGCCACACCGCGGGCGTCGCCGCAGCCGCGATCGTCCTCGTAGCGCTCGTCGCCGCCGCGGGCGTCTCCACCGCCTTCGGCCTCAGCGAAGCCAGCCAGCGCCGCGCCGCCGACCGCGCCAAGCAGAACCTCGAAACCGTCGTCGACTTCCAGAACGACATGCTCGGGAGCGTCAACAAGGCCCGCATGGGCGCGAGCGTCACCGACCGCATGCGCTCCGAGATCAACCGCACCCTCACCGAGCGCGGCGCCACCCCCGAGCAGGTCGACCAGCTCCTCGCCTACTTCGAGGGCACCCTGGGCCTCGCCGACACCGCCGCCCTCGCCATGGCCGTCGTGCAGCAGAACATGCTCGACGACGCCGTCCACCTCATCGAGCGCCAATACGCCGGCGACCCCGCCCTCGAGGCCAGCCTCCGCGAGACCGTGGGCGACACCTACCTCGCCCTGGGCCGACACGCCGAAGCCGAGGAGCAGATCACCCGCGCCATCGCCCTCCGCACCGAAGCCCTCGGCCCCGCCGCCCCCGACACCCTCGAAGCCATCAACTCCCTCGGCATGGTGCAGGAAGCCACCGGCCGGCTCGACGAGGCCCAGGCCAGCTACACCACCGCCCGCGACGGACTCCGCCGCGCCCTCGGCCCCACCAACCGCGAGACCCTCCGCGTCACCGGCAACCTCGCGATGCTCCTGCTCGCCAGGGGCGACGCCGCCGGGGCGATCCCCTTCGCGACCGAAGCCGCGACCGGCCTCGCCGCCGTCCTGGGCCCGACCCACGCCGACACCCTCGCCGCCCGCAACAACCTCGGCGCCGTCTACCTCGAAGCCGCCGACTTCCCGCGGGCCGAATCCGAGCTCCGCGCCGCCCTCGCCGGCCGCCGAACGCTCCTCGGCGACGACCACCAGGCCACGCTCACCAGCGTCCACAACCTCGCCCTCGCCCTCATGCAGCAGAACCAGCTCGCCGCCGCCGAGCCCCTCGCCATCGAGGCCGTCACCGGCCGCCGCGCCGCCCTCGGGGCCGACCATCCCGACACCCTCGCCTCCCTCGCCAATCTGGGCCGCATGCTCATGCAACAGAACAGGCCCGCCGAAGCCGAGCCCATCCTCGCCGACGCCGCCCGCGGCTTCGAACGCCTCCACGGGCCCGACCACCCCGACACCGTCCTCGCCCTCAACCTCTACGCCGGTGCCGTCTACGCCCAGGGCCGCCTCGCCGAAGCGGAGTCCGTCTACCGCACCGTCCTCGACCGCCGCCGCGCCACCCTCGGCGCCGACCACCCGCGCACCCTGGGCACCATGTCCAGCCTCGGCACGCTCCTCGTCGCCTCGGGGCAGACCGCCGAGGGCGAACGCCTGCTCGACGAGGCCCTCCGCGGCTCCCGCGACCGCCTTGGGCCCGCCCATCCCGACACCCTCCGCGCCCTCGCCGCCCACGCGGTCGCCCTCGAAACACTGGGCAAGCTCGACGAAGCCGAGACCGAGCTCGCCGAGGCCGTCCGCCTCGCCCGGGGCAATGCCGACACACCCCCGCACCCCGAGCTCGGCGTCTACCTCCACCGCCACGGCATCGTCCTGGGCCGCCTGCAACGCTGGACCGACGCCGAACGCACCCTCCTCGAAGCCCACGCCGTGCTCACCCAAACCCGAGGCCCCGCCGACCCCCGCACCCTCAACGCCGCCGCCACCCTCGCCGGCTTCTACGAGGGCTGGGCCCAGTCCGACTCCGATTCCGACCCCGACCCCGCCCGCGCCAAGGCCGCCGCCCGCTGGCGTGCCGCCGCCGAAGCACCCTGACGCATCGTCCTACAGTCCCCCGTGCCCGCACCCAAAGAACGCACCACCATCAAGGTCCAGTCCGAACGCGCCGTCCTCGCCGCCGTCCGACTGCCCGACTCCGTCTACAACCACGCCGACCCCTTCGGCGAGTTGAGGGAGCTCGCCGCCCAGGCCGGTGCCGTCGTCGTGGGCGAGGTCGAGCAGCGCCGCGACCGACCCGAGGCCGGCACCTACATGGGCAAGGGCAAGGTCGAGGAGCTCAAGGGCCTCTGCGAGGCCACCGATGCCAAGACCATCATCTTCGACCACGAGCTCAGCCCCAAGCAGATCGCCTCGATCGAGAAGATCACCGAGCGCAAGGTGCTCGACCGCTCCGAGCTCATCCTCGACATTTTCGCCAGCCGCGCGACCACCCGCGAGGCCAAGCTGCAGGTCGAGCTCGCCCAGCTCGAGTACACCTTCCCCCGACTCCGCGCCATGTGGGACCACCTCGAGCGTATCGTCGGCTCCGGCGGCATCGGGGGCGTCGGCACCAGGGGACCGGGCGAGCAGCAGCTCGAGATCGACCGCCGCCTCGTCCAGCGCCGCAAGATGATCCTCACCGCCGAGCTCGACGAGATCCGCGCCCGCAAGCGCCGGCAAGTCCAGCAGCGCCGCCTCGACCACTTCACCGTCGGCCTCGTCGGCTACACCAACGCCGGCAAGAGCACGCTCTTCAACACCCTCACCGCCGGCGGCGCCTACGCCGACGACCGCGTCTTCGCGACCCTCATGACCCGCACCCGCGAGTGGGACCTCAAGAGCGAGGGCACCGGCGGCGGCCTCACCGCGATGCTCAGCGACACCGTCGGCTTCGTCCGCGAGCTCCCCCACCACCTCGTCGCCAGCTTCCGCGCCACGCTCGAGGAAGCCACCCACGCCGACCTCCTCCTGATCGTCCTCGATGTCTCCGACCCCGCCGCCGAGATGCACCTCCGGACCGTGCACGAGACGCTCGACGATGTCTTCAAGGAAGTCGAACGCGTCGAGGACAAGGCCGAGAAACGCGCCGAGCACACCGGCGAAACCTTCAAACGCTGGACCCCACCCCCCCGCCAGCTCCTGCTCAACAAGGTCGACAAGCTCGCCGACAACCGCGAGCTCCTCGTCTGGCAGCAGCGCGAGCCCGACGCCATCGCCATCTCCGCCCTGCCCGACGCCGAGGACCCCGCCCGCCTCCGCCGCGGTCACGACGAGCTCATCGCCCGCGCCCGCCGCGCCGCCATGGGCACCCCCCGGGTCCTCGACATCACCGTCCCCCTCCGCGACAGCCGCACCATCCATGTCATCGAGAACCGCGGCACCGTCCTCGACCGCACCTACGACGCCGACACCGTCACCCTCCGCGCCGAGATCGGCTCCCGCCAGCTCGACCAGCTCCGCTCCGCCGGCGCGCGGATGACCCTCACCACCCCCGAGGGCGAGCCCGCCGACCCCGCCCACGAACAAGGCTGGTCCACCAACGACAACGGCCGGCCCGAATAACCGAGCCGGCCGCCTCTGTGTCGAGCCACGGGTGCCATGCCCACGCCGAAGGCGCGGGCATGACCTGCAAAGCTCACCCCTTCGCCGGCGTGAACCCCTGGCACCCGCTGATCGGCGTCACCTTCAGATGAAGGTCCGCGTTCGCCGGGTGACCGCACTCCGCCACGAGATCCTCGGGCCCCTGCCCGTTGACCCGGATCTGCACGATCTTGTCCTGCGGGCCGCCGTGCTCACCAAAGTGAGCGCACATCCCGCACTGGCCGTCCTGAACCTGGTGCATCCGAAGACTCCTTTCCCCCGGCCCGGGCGTCCCCGCCCGCCGGCCGGTTCAATTCGCGTGTGTACACCTCCATCTTCGTGTACGAACGCCCCCGCGACGCCGCGAATCGGTCTCAGCTACGAAGTCGACACTGAGTCTCAATTGCAAACACCGATCAGCAAAGGACTTGCAGATCCAGTTCCCCCACCGCACCCCCGCCCCGCCCCACCCCGCCCGAGAACACCCGACCCCGCCAGTGGACTCCGGCCCCACCCGCGCCGATACTCTGGGCCCGGGCGACAGCCCGTCGGAGCCGGATTCCCCCGGCCCGTGCCACCGTAGCTCAGTCGGTAGAGCGGAGCTTTCGTAAAGCTCAGGTCGCTGGTTCGAGTCCAGTCGGTGGCTTTCCCTGCGCCGAGATCACGACCCCGGCCCCCGCCCTACCCGCCCCTTCAAGCCCCCTCGGCCAACGGCGGCGGCGACACCCGGTGCGTCTGGTGCCGGATGATCTCACCCGTCACCAGGTACACCACATCCTCCGCGATGTTGGCCATCAGGTCCCCCACACGCTCCAACTCCCGCCCCAGGCGGTAGCAGTGCAGCGCCAAATCCGCCGTCCCCGGCTCCCGCTTCACCCACGCCGTGATCTCATCGAACAGCCGGCTGTCCAGCCGATCGATCACCCGGTCCCCCACCACCAAGCTCCGCGCCGCCGCGATGTCCTCATCCAGCACCGCGCGCAGCAGCGTGTGGCACAACACCGGCACCCGATCCGCCATCTCCGTCAACGCCGTCGGCCACTGCGGAGGCTGACGCGGATCAAGGCACAACGCGATCTTGGCCACGCTCGTCGCGTGGTCCGCCACCCGCTCGATATCCGCGTTCGCCTTCAGGCAGAAGGTGATCAGCCGAAAGTCCTGCGCATAGGGCCGCTGCAGCGTCAGCAGCCGCAGGCACTCCCGCTCGATCAGCACTTCCTCGTCGTCCACCGCGTCGTCCCGCCGACGCACATCCAGCGCCACCTCGTGGTCCACCGTCCACAACGCGTGCAGCGACGCCTCCAGCATGTCGATCGCCACATTCGCCGACCGCAGCACACGCCGCCGCAAGTGCCCAAGCTCGCGATCAAGCGACGACGGCCCCGGCGCACCATTCCCGCGCAGGCGGCCAGTCGTCTCGGGCTGTTCGGGCACACGCGTCACAACTCGCTCCAAACCACGCCGCGGGGAAGACGCACCCAATTCAGGGGTCCTATTCCGCACACGCGGATCAGGACTCTAGGCGAGCGTCGGCCGTTGGGACCATCCGCCTTCACTTCTGGTCCGCTAAATGAGGCACTCTTCACGGTTTAGCGCTTAAACCCGCACCCGGCCCGTGCCCCGCCAACGCCGCCTCACCCGATCCACCCAGCCGCCGCGCCAACACCCGCGCCAGCGAATCCGGCTCCAGATAGCTCGCCGGCGGCCGCCAATACACCTCCGCCAGCGGTTCCCCCTGCATGCTCCGCGCATTCGTTTGGGCCAGCTCCGCCGACACCGCCCGCACCGTCCCCTGCGTCCCCTCCAGCGCCCCCACCACCGGCGCCGGGTCCGGGCACAGGAACACGATGTCCTGCCCCCGCCGCGTCACCGTCCGCACGCTCAGCCCCGCCGCCGCCACACGCACCCGCGCCAGCTCGATCAGCCGCTCCACCGCCTGCGGCGCCCCCCCGTACGCGCTCGCCAGGTCCGCCGCCACCTTGTCGATCGCCGCGTCGCTCTCCGCCGTCGCCAGCCGCCGGTACGCCTCCAGCCGCCGCGCGTCGCTCGGGATGTACGCCCGCGGGATCACGCCGTTGAGCCCGATCTCGACCGTCGTCTGGCTCACCGTCTGCGCATCGGGGTCCCGCGTCAGGTCCTTCACCGCGTGCTCCAGCAGCCGGCAGTACATCTCGTACCCCACCGCCGCGATGTGCCCCGACTGCTCCGCGCCCAAAATGTTCCCCGCGCCGCGGATCTCGAGGTCCCGCATCGCGATCTTGAACCCCGCCCCCAGCATCGAGTACTGCTCGATCGCCTTCAGCCGCTTCTGCGCCACTTCCTTCACCGTCCGGTCCGCCGGCAGCAGCAAATAGCAGTACGCCCGGTGCTTGTACCGCCCCACCCGCCCGCGCAGCTGGTGCAGGTCCGCCAGCCCGTACCGGTCCGCGTCGTCGATGATCATCGTGTTCGCCGTCGGGTTGTCGATCCCGCTCTCGATGATCGTCGTCGCTACCAGCACATCCGCCTCGCGGCGCATGAACTTCAGCATCACCGATTCGAGCTCCTTCGGCGCCATCTGCCCGTGCCCCACCACGATCCGCGCCTCCGGCACCAGCCCCTGGATCGTGCTCGCCACCGTCTGGATGTCGTGCACGCGGTTGTGCACATAGTAAACCTGCCCCTCCCGCGCCAGCTCCCGCTCGATCGCCCGCTTCACGCGCTGCGTGTTGTACGGGATCACCTCCGTCACGATCGCCCGACGATCAAGCGGCGGCGTCGTCAGCGAGCTGATATCCCGCAGCCCCAGCATCGCCATGTGCAGCGTCCGCGGGATCGGCGTCGCGCTCAGCGTCAGCACCTCCACCTGCGTGCGAAGCTGAAGCAAACGCTCCTTGTGCTCCACGCCGAACCGCTGCTCCTCGTCGATCACCACCAGCCCCAGATCCGCGAAACGCACATCCTTGCTCAGCAGCCGGTGCGTCCCGATCACCACATCGATCTGGCCCTTCCTCACCGCCGCCAGCGTGTCGTTGATCTCCTTCGTCGTCTTGAACCGGCTCAGGCTCTCCACCTTGAAGGGGTACGCCGCGAACCGCTGCCGGAAGGTCCGCTCGTGCTGCTCAGCCAGCACCGTCGTCGGCACCAGCACCGCCACCTGCTTGCCAAACTCGCACGCCTTGAACGCCGCCCGGATCGCGACCTCCGTCTTGCCGAACCCCACATCGCCGCAGAGCAGCCGGTCCATGGGCCGCTCGCCCGACATGTCCTTCTTGATCTCCTGCAGCGCCGCGAGCTGGTCCTCCGTCTCCGTGTACGGGAACTCCGCCTCGAACTCCCGCTGCCACGCCGTGTCGCCAGGGAACCGCGTGCCGGGCAGGTGCTCCCGCGCCGCCCGCACCCTGAGCATCTCCGCCGCGAGATCGCGCACGCTCTCCGAGACCTTCGCCTTCTGGTTCTTCCACTTCGTCCCGCCGATATGACTCAGGGGCGGCTTCCCGTTGAACCCGCCCACATACTTCTGCACGAAGTCGATCTGCGTCGCCGGCACATGCAGCCGGCTCGATCCCGCGAACTCCAGCGTCAGGTACTCGACCAGCTCGACCTTCTTCGCCTCCGTCTTCTTCTTCGCGTCGGGCCGCAGCTTCGGCGTCGGCGCCTCCTGCGGCGTCGGCTTCGCCCCCATCTGCCGGGGCGGCAGCAGCTCCAGCCCGATGAACTTCGCGATCCCGTGGTCCGCGTGCACCACATAGTCACCCACCTCGATATCGAGGAAGGTGTCCATCGCGCGCCCCGCCCGCAGCCGCCCCGACTTCCGCCGCACATCGAAGCGGTGCATCAATTCGTGGTACGGCGCGAGCGCAAACGCATGCTCTTCCCCGCCCCCACCACGCCCCCACACGAACCCGCGGTGGATGTACGCCCCCATCGGGCGCACGCTCTTCTGCGCCCCCGCCTCCGCGATCAGCTCGCCCAGCCGCTCCCGCTCGCCTGCGTTCTGGCAAGGCACCCGCACCGCCGCGCTCGCCGAGAGCTCCACCAACTCCGCCAGCGCCGCCGTGGGGTCGCGCTCAAGCTGCGGCAGCGCCTCCACCGGCAGCTCCACCCGCGTGTCCGTCGACGCCTGCCCCGGGCTGAACTGGTTGATCTCCGCCAGGCAATGAAACCGCGAGCCCAAGAGCTTCAACACCGCCGGCGGCCCATCGATCGCCCGCCCGTCGTGCGCCCGCTCGAAATACCCCCGCCCCTGCTCCACGACCTCCAAGGTCTCGTGCAGCACCACCACCGCCCGCTCGGGAACGACCTCCGCCGCGCTCATCCCCCCGCTCGTCGGCATCAGCCGCGACGCGTCCGCCGTGAACAGCTCGACGGCGTCGAGCGCCCGGTCCGAGCCCAGCGTGTCCGGGTCGATCTCGCTGAGCCGGTCCAGCTCATCGCCGAAGAAATCGAGCCGCACCGGCGCGTTCGTCTCCTCGTCGAGAGCCGCCCCCTTGGGCCGCACCACCGCCCCCGCCGCCGGGAACACATCGAGGATCCCGCCCCGCAGCGCGACATCCCCCGGCTCCTCCACCGCCTCCACCCGCCGGTACCCGAGATCGACGAGCCACTTCAGAAGCCCCGTCGGGTCCCCCTCGTCCCCTACGCGAAGCCGCCGCGCCAGCCCCGCCAGGTCCTCCCGGCTCGGCAGCCGCTGCATCAGCGCCTGGATCGGCGCCAGCACCACCGGCGCCGCGTCCTCCGCGAGCGACAGCAGCCCCCGCACCCCCGCCAGCCGCCGCCCCGCCAGCTCCGGGCTCACCCCGCTCTCGCCGGGCAACACCTCGAGCGCCGGCAACTGCACCGTCGGCACCCCGAGCGTCGCCAGCTCGTCCGCCGCCTCGTCCGCCTCGTCCAGGTGCGCCCCCACCAGCAGCACCGGCCGCTTCAGCTCCCGCGCCAGCGCCGCCGCGACCAAGGTCGTGCTCGACCCCGACGCCCCCGTCGCCACCACCCGCCGGCGCGCAGCAAGGCTCTCGGCCAGCGTCCGCACGGCCGGGTCCTTGGCGATCGGGATCAATGGGTCGAACGAATCGGCCACTCGGCTGCAAGCCTAGGAGCCGCGCCCCCACCGAGATTCCCGCTCAAAACCGTCTAGTCGAACCGAACCAACGGCGCGATGTTCTCCGCCGTCTTCGGCCCGATCCCCCGCACCCGCTGCAGGTCCTCCAGCCCGCCGAACGGCCCGTCGACCCGCCGCGACTCGATGATCCGAGCCGCCAGCGCCGGGCCTATCCCGGGCAGCAGATCGAGCTCGGCCGCGGTCGCCGTGTTGATGCGGATGCGGGTCGTCGCCGGGTCGGGTGGGGTCGACTCAACGGACGGCGGGGCCGGGTCGGGGTTCGGGGTGGGGTCGGCGGTGGGGTCGATGGGCGCGCCGGCGGAGTCCTCGGATTGCGGAGCGAGAGGTGTTTCTTGCAGCTCGGGCGCGCGCTCGGCCGCGAGGTCGGTGCGCACGGGATCAGCAGTCGTGCGCACGGGTGCGGCCGGCGTGCGCTCAATCGGCGCAAGCGTGCGCACGGGCGGCGGGGTCTGCGGCGGCGCGGGGACCGCCACCGGACGGGTCGACACAGACCAGATCAGACCGATGGTCGCCGCCCCGCCGATGAACCCGGCCGCCAGCATCGCCAGCCCCGGCGTGCGGTCGGCCCCGGCCACGGGTCAGCCCTTGCCCCCGCTGGCGCGGTTCAGGAGCGCGTCGCGGTCGAGGTGGGCGGGGACGGTGCCGGTGCGGAGGGCCTCGCGGAGCTCGCCCAGGCGGGCGGCGGCGGGCTTCTGCTGGCCCTGCACATCGATGACGCCGCCGCGCGGCATCTCGGCCGCCTGCGGCAGGTCGTACAGCTCGTGCCAGCAGACAGACTGCACGAAGGGTTTGGCCATCGCGATGCCGGCGACGGCGGTGAGCCAGTCGGCCTGCTGGTCGGCGCTCCAGGGGGCGCGCCAGAAGCCGGGCTGGATGGCCGCGTTTTCCTGTGCGTTCGACGCCTCGGGCGTCGCGCTCGGGACGCCAACGGTGAGGCTGATCGGCTTCTCGAGGACCGCGTAGCGGTCGAGCATGGCGCTGAAGGCCATGAGGTCGCGCGTGGACTGCCCGGCGGCGGGCTGGCCCATCTGGACGCGGATGTTGAACCCGTCGACCATGATGCCGGCCTGGCTGACCATCTCGGCGTAGAGCATCGGGGGCAGGCTGCGCCGGTTGGTGGTGTAGTACTCGCCCCAGGGCTGGGTGAGCTCAACCAGGACCTTGGCCGTCGGGTGGAGCTTGCGGGCGACCAGGACGCAGACGCGGGTCAGGTCCATCATCTGGTCGAAGCTGAAGTGGAAGTTGTCGTTCGCGTGCACGCCCGACAGCACGGTCCAGCGGCCGATGGTGCGGCGGTAGCGGGTGACGACATTGCGCAGGTGCTCGTAGACGAGCTCGCGCAGGGTCTCGTAGTCGTTCTCCCAGATGTACAGCCACTCGGGCACGCAGCTCGGGCGGAAGTCGATGACGGGACCGGCAACGACCGGCAGCTTGGCCCTGCGGACGGCCCACTCGATCCACTGGTCGGTGCCCTTGAAGGCGTACTTGCCCTCGGTCGGCTCCATCTCGATCCAGCGCATCGGCATCTGCAGGAAGTCGACGGCGGTCGAGGCGACCTTCTGCGCGGGCTCGCTGAACGAGGTCGGCGAGACGGCGACACCCAGCACGGGGCGCTGGGCGAGGATCAGTCCCGGGCGGTCGGCGGTCAGCACCGGCGCATTGGAACGCGACCGGCCCGGGTGGCCCGCGGGGGTGCGCTCGAGGTACTCCGAGTACAGCTTGCCCGAGACGCGGGGGCCGAAGTCGCGGGCGGCGTGCTCGAGGGCGAGCCGCTCGCCGGCCTCGACGGCGAGCCAGAGGGCCCGGCAGGCGAGGCGGTGGGCCTCGGGGCTGTAGCCGTGGGTGGCCTGGTGGTCGTCGCGGCCGGAGCGCTGGGCGACGAGGGCCTCGGTGAAGAGGAGCCTGGCCTGCTCGAAGAGCTCGAGGACGGGGTGCTCGGGGGGGAGGTCGAAGAGCTGCCACTCCTCGAGCTTGTTCAGGAAGAGCATCAAGCGGTGGCGGGCGAGCTCGAGTGCCAGGAGGTACGGCTCCTCGCGCTCTGGCAGGAGGCAGGTGCGGAGCGTGAGCACGCCCAGCGGCTGGAGGGTGGAGAGGCCCGTCTCGTCGGTGAACGCGGGGGCGTCGGGGACGGACGGCTTGCCCGGGTGGGCGTCGTCGATGCCCTTGGCCAGGCGGGCCCGCTCGGCGCGGTCCTTCTTGATCTTCTCGCGGAGGGCGGCCTCGTCGATCGGGGCGTCCTCGCCCACGCCGTGGGCGTTGAGCAGGGCGAGGGTGTCGGCGTCGAGCCCGAACTGGAGGGAGAGGCTGGCCGCGTCGGTGTTCGTCTTGGTGCAGCGGGCGAGGCCGTCCTCGAACTTCACCTCGCCGGCGACGGGCACCTCCTCGGGCCCGACGAGGCACTCGTGACGGAGGGACAGCGCGGTCGCGGGTTTATCGCCTTCGAAGACCAGGAAGCTCAGCATGCGGCTCGGGGGCCCTCCTGCGGCCGGCTCGGGAGCGGGGCCCGTTCGGGCCGGCTCCGGCATAGTGGGTATGGGCCCGCGCGCCCGGGCGTCGGACGGCCGCGGTTCCCTTCCCGCCCCACAGCGTACATTGTCGCCCGCGGACGGGTGCGGGCAAGGGCCCCGGGAAACACCCGTACGCGGGGGTTGGGGGCGGGGAAGAGGCGGGTCGGACAGGAAAGGGCCAGCGGATGGACGAGGCGACAGCGACGAACGGCGGCGGGGCCCTGATGGCGAGCGACCTCGACCTGCCCGGTCGTCGGCAGGGCAAGGTGCGGGATGTCTACGAGCTGCCCGCGGACGGGGCGGGCCCGCGGGTCCTGATCGTCGCGAGCGACCGGCTCAGCGCGTTCGATGTGGTGCTGCCGACACCGGTGCCGGGGAAGGGCCGCCTGTTGACCTCGATCGCCGCCTTCTGGCTCCGCTGGATCGCGGGACGGGGGATCGTGGGGACCCACCTGATCTCGACGGACACGGCCGACCTGCCGGACGACGCCGTCGGGCCCGGGCGGACGCCCCGCTCGGCTCTGGAGGGGCGGGTGACGATCGGGCGGGCGTGCCGGGTGCTGCCGGTGGAGTTCGTCGTGCGGGGGTACCTTGAGGGCAGCGGGTGGAAGGACTACCAGCGGACGGGCTCGGTGTGCGGCGTGCGGCTGCCCGCGGGACTGAAGCAGTGCGACCGGCTGCCCGAGCCGGTCTTCACGCCCGCGACCAAGGCCGAGGGCGGGGCGCACGACGAGAACATCGACTTCGAGCGGGCGGCCCGGGTGATCGACGAGCTGGCCGGGGACGGGACGGCGGCGCGGCTGCGGGACGCGGCGCTTCGGATCTACACCGAGGCGGCGGCGTACGCGCTGGAGCGCGGGATCATCATCGCGGACACGAAGTTCGAGTTCGGCCTGCCGGTGGACGCGTCGGGCGAGCCGGCGGGGGGGCCGATCCTGATCGACGAGGCGCTGACGCCCGACAGCAGTCGGTTCTGGCCCGCGGACCGGTACGAGCCCGGGCGGGCGCAGGCGAGCTTCGACAAGCAGTTCGTGCGTGAGTACCTCGAGGAGCTCGTCGCGGCGGGGAAGTGGGACAAGACGGCACCGGGGCCGGAGCTGCCGGCGGAGGTGGTGGAGGGCACGCTCGCTCGCTATCGCGAGGCGGCGGAGCGGCTGATGAAGGCGTGATGACGGGACGGCCCGGGAGGCCATCCCACTGACCTTGGCTTACTGCCGCTTACTGCCGGTTGATGCCGTCGATGCGTTCCTCGGAGCGCTGGCGTTCCTTGGACGCGAGATACACGCGGAAGGCCTCCATGTCCGGGGGCTCCGGGAAGAGGGAGGCGAATGTGTCGCCCTCGCCCTCGGCGTCCTCGTTCACATCCTCCTGGAAGCGCTGGAGCATGATGTCGTAGGCGAAGCGCTTGAGGTCGTCGGGGGCGTAGGTGTAGAGGAGCTGGGCCTCCTGCAGGGGCAGGATGGAGATGATGTTGGTGAAGGCGCCGCCGGCGACGAGGCGGAAGTCGGCGTCCATGAACTCCATGCGCTGGCCCGAGGCGCCGGCGGCGACGACCTCGCGGTACTGCTGGGTCATGAAGTAGCGGTGGGTGCGCTTGGCGTACTCGAACTGGTTGGCGAAGGCGTCCTGCTCACCGCGCAGGAGGCTGGCGTAGGCGCCCTGCAGGTTGGAGTAGACCTCCTGCACGGCGATGTTGGGGCTGGACATGCGGTCGAGCAGGTTGAACTGCACGAACTCGTCGAGCGGCATGGAGCGGATGTCGAGCTGGCGCTCGGTGTCGTGCATGTTCTGGTTCTCGAAGACGCGGAACTCGCGGTACCAGTACTCGGCGCGGTCGCGCTGGCCGCGGCGGTAGAAGAAGATGATGGCGTCGGCGAGGAAGTTCTCGTAGCCGGCGGCGTAGGTGCGGTGGACGCGCTGGTCGGAGGTGAAGATGCCGCCGCGGTCCTCGATCTCCTGGGTCATCTTGCCGTAGCTCTCGACGAAGTAGGGATTGGGGACGGCCTGGTAGTAGCCCCGCATGCCGGAGGCGAAGTCGAGGAAGTTGAAGTAGATGTCGCCGGTGCGCCAGAGCTGCTGGACGGACTGCATGACGATGCGGTCGGCGTTGGTGAAATCGAAGTCCTTTTCCTTGTACTCCTCGTAGCGGGTGAGGGCCCGCTCGACGCCGCGGTAGGACCAGTAGAGGGCGTGTGCGGCGGGGTGGCGCCAGTCGATGGGGCCGAACTTCTCGGTGTAGCGGATCATGAGCGCGGGGCTCATGTGGTACTTGTCGATGAGGACGCGCTTGCGGGTGTGGGCGAGCAGTTGCTCCCACGCGCCGGCGAAGCGGGGTTCGTTGACGATTTCGTCGAAGGTCCTGGAGCGCTCGCCGAAGGTGGCGCGGTACTCGTCATCGCGGACATTGCTGGAGATGGCGTTGTGCAGGGCCCAGCGGCGGAGGAGCTCGTCATTCGGCTCCATCTGGACGCGGTCGTTCAGGGTCTGCACGAGCTCGGCGACGCGTTCGTTCGCGCCCGTGAGTTCCTCGAGGGTGTCGGGGGCGTTCGCCATCTCGCCCAGCCAGTCGGTGTAGAGGCGGACGATGGTGTCGCGGTCGGCGAGGCCGTCGGTGGGGCGGGGGGGCTCGCCCAGGACGCCGGTCCACTCGTCGGCGACGCGTCGCTTGTAGAACTGGTTGGAGTCGTCGGTGTAGCCGGCGATCTTGTGGAGGTAGATCCAGGCGAGCTCGCGGTGGAGGGTGAGGTCGTTGGGGTTGGCGGGGATGCCCTCGTCGCGGAGGAGCTTCACGCCGGCCATGACCCACTCGTAGCGCTCCTCGGGGGTCTGGGTGGCGACGGAGATGTTGTAGCTGAGGTTCCAGGCGTGGAAGGCCCAGACGCGGGGAAAGCGGGGCTGGAGCTTGGTGATGGCGCGGGCGAGCTCGACGGACTCGTGAAACTTGCCCTCCTGCTTCAGGTCGTTGGCGCGGATCCAGAGGAAGTTGACGAACAGCCCGCGGAAGGCGCCCATCGCGATGCCGGCGGCGACCTCGGGTGGGTCGCTCTCGGCGGCGGTGTCGGCGTAGCCCAGTTCGTTGCGGCCGACGCTGGTGGCGATCAGACCGCTGGTGACGGCGGAGAGGGCGAGGAAGAGCAGCAGTGTCCCGCCGGCGATCAGCCTGTTGCGTTGCGTTGTGCCCATCGGTCGCTCCCGTCGCCCGGCGTCCGCCGGGACCTGTGTCTTACTGCCCGGAGTAGGTCGCGAGTTCGCGCCGGCGGAAGATCGCGACGGCGAGCCCGTAGAAAGCCCCGGTGATGATGGTCAGGACGCCGATGCCGGCGCCCATCTGGCTGAGGGGCAGGCGGACGCCGTCGACGATGCGACCGATCGGCTTGAGGTCGGTGTAGACGGAGAAGAGATTGGAGATGGCGACGGTGACATTGGTGGTGATGAAGCGGTGGATCATGAGCTCCCCGCGGACATCGGTGGTGCCGTAGATGTCGGCGGCGTCGCCCAGCCAGCCGGCGCCCTCGGCCATGATGAAGATGCCGCCGGCGACGAGGCAGGCGACGGGGAAGCTGAGGAAGGTGGACGCCCAGACGGCGACCATCGCGACGAAGGCGAGCTTCACCCACAGGACGATCATCGCCCGCAGGTAGTTCATCTGGTAGGAGCCGACCGAGTAGGTGACATCGAGCCCGGTGGCGGGGAAGGTGACGGTGGCGGCGTTGGGCTCGATGCCCAGGCCCGCGCCGCCGCGCATGTTGACGAGCCGCCCGTTGATGACCTCGATGGTCAGGGTGCCGTCGTCGGCGATGTACTCGGGGCTGATCGAGACATTGTGCAGGAAGCCCAGCCCCGAGTCGCGGACGATCGCGCCGCCGTCCGGCAGGACGAAGGTCATGGTGTAGATGCGGTCGGGCCGGTTGCCCTCGGCGTCGATGCGGTAGCGGAAGGTGAGCGGGCTGTTGCGTTCCTTGGCGATGCCGAGCCCGCGGAACTGGTAGCGGCGGGCCTGGCCCGGCTCGATCGAGCGGTAGGCGGTCTGGAGCTGCTCGAGCATCTCGCCCATGACCTTGTTCGCCTCGGCGGGGGTCCGGGCGAAGTTGGGATCGGCGATGCGCTCACGCTCGATGCGCTGCGTGACGGCCTCCTGGAGCTGCGGGCTGTCGGCGCTGAGCTGCGGGGGCAGGTAGAGGGGGGCGCCCGAGCGGGCGGTCAGGATCTGCGTCTCGAGGATCAGGCGGTCCTCGGAGATCTCGCCGTCGCGGGCGACATACGCCTCGCGCTCGCCGACCGCGGGCTGGCCGCGGAGATAGTCGGTGAAGAGGAAGATCCCGCTCGCGCACACGAACAGCAGCACAGCCGCCAGGCCCACCACACCGAGCCACTTGCCCAGGATGTATTCCCACGCCGCGACCGGCTTGGTCATGGTCTGCCAGATGATCTTGTCCCGCTGCTCGAAGGCGACCGTCGCCGCCCCGAAGAGCACGACGAGGATCCCGAGCACCCAGAAGCTGAAGCCGGTGCCCCACTGCAGGAAGCTCTGCACCCGGTACCGCAGCGGCTGCTCGTCGTCCAGCAGCCCCGGCAACGCGGCCAGGCCCACGATGAGCAGCACGATGAAGACCAGGCTGATCTTCATGCGGACGGCCTCGTTCAGCACATTCCGCGCGACCGCCGACACCCGGCCCGGCCCGCCGAACACGACCCGCAGGCCCTGCATCAACGCCGTGAACGACGCGGTCAACGCGACCAGGCCGATGATCAGCCTGGCGTACACCTCGGTCGGGCCGTAGAGCGAGAGCGGGACCGCCACGGCGGCGGCGCCCCCGAGCAGCGCGAGGTAGGTCAGGCCCAGCCCCAGCCAGATCACCACAAGCGCGACGAGGAGCCCGACCGCGCACCACACGCCCACGGCCGTGACATCCCCGGAGCTCGACGCGATGCCCGCGAGCAACTGCAGGCTGCTGTTCTCCGCGACCACGGACGGATCCACGCCGATCCGTTCGGCGAGCGCCACCTCAGCGTCGACCGAGCCGCTGGTCACCGCGACGAAGTTCGCCGCGAAGATGCCGATCGCGAGCACCGCCATGATCACCGAAGCGGTGATCTTGAAGACCCGCCCGTGCTGGGCGCGGTCGAGAGCGCCGGGCAGCTCGCGGAGCTTCACGCGTCGTCCTTCTTCTGCCGGTCATCGGACCGCGCCTCGTCGCCCATCAGGTTCCCGATGACATCGAGGTCCACATCCGCCGGCGGCGGGGCCGCCTCACGCCTCGGATCGGGGTGCTGATCGTGGGGCCGGTCCTGCCCGTGCCGGTCGGCCGACCCGTGCGTCACGGGCTCGTCGTGCGGCGTATCCGGCTCATCGTTGACGAGGGCCGCGATGACCGACTCGCCCTTCTCCTCGTCCGCCTTCGAGCCCTCGACCGGCATCGGCGAGAGGTCGGCCTCGTCGACGGGCGCCCGCTCGGGCTCGGCGCGGACGAGCGAGTCGATCAGGGCCTCGCCCCCAACGCCCTCGTCCTCCTGCGCCTTCAGGAACGCCGCCGTCTGCCCGCCGTGCATCGCGCCCGAGGTCGAGGCCTTCTCGGCCTGGGCCTTCTGCACGATGTCGAGGAAGAGTTCTTCCAGCTTCTGCCGCGGACGGCTCACGCCCAGGATCGACTTCTCCCCGTGCGTGCGCTCGCGGATGATCCGGTCGATCTCGGCGATCGTCTCATCGTCGAGGTCGTCGGTCTCGATCGTGGTGCGGGCCCGCATCTCGAGCAGCTCCCCCGTCGTGCCCTCGCCCCTGGTCTTGCCGCCGTAGAGGATCACCATGCGGTCGACGACATCCTCGACATCGCTCAGGAGGTGGCTCGACAGGATCACGGTCTTCCCGCGCCGCCCCAGCTCGATGATCAGGTCCTTCACCTGCCGCGTGCCGATCGGGTCGAGCCCCGTCGTCGGCTCGTCGAGGATGAGCAGGTCCGGGTCGTTGATGAGCGCCTGCGCCAGCCCGATGCGGCGCTGCATGCCCTTCGAGTACTCCCGCACGGGCCGGTGGGCCGCGTGCGTCAGCCCCACCATGTCCAAGAGCTCGTCGATGCGCCGCTTCCGCGTGCGGCTGTCCAGCTCGAACAGCTTCGCGTAGTACTCGAGCGTTTCTTCCGCGTTCAGGAACCCGTAGAGGTAGCTCTCCTCGGGCAGGTAGCCGATCCTCTTCTTCGTCTTCACATCCGTCGGCGGCTTGCCGAACACCATCACCCGCCCGCTCGTCGGCTTGAGCAGGCCCAGGATCATCTTGATCGTCGTGCTCTTGCCCGAGCCGTTCGGCCCCAGGAGCCCGAAGATCTCCCGAGGACGCACCTGCAGGCTCAGCCGGTCGACCGCGCGGGCGCGGTCACGCATCCAGAAGTCCTTGAAGACCTTCGTCAGGTCCTGGCACGCGATCACGGGCCGCTCGCCCGAGGTCGAGGAGGTGATGGTGCGTCCTGTCGCGGCCTGCGTCATGCCGGCGTCACTCCTCTTCCCGCTGGATGCCCTGCTGCGTGCGGAACCGGTCGAGCTGCCGCGCCCGCTCGCGCTCCGCCGCCGCCTCGATCGCCTCCCGACGCTTCTGCGCCCGGTCGATCTCCTTGACGATGTCGGGGTCCTCGTTCAGCCACAGCTCCGCCGCCGCGCCCTCGGGCAGCAGCTGCGTCTGCACGAACGGCTTGCCCAGGAAGACGCTGTACGCGTCCGCCCAGTCGCGGGCGATCATGAGCTGCGGGTTCGCCTCGAACTGCGCCAGCTTCGCCTCGAAGAGCGCCAGGTCCGCACGCGCTCGGTTCACCGTCGACGCGCGGTCGCTCTCCGCCTCGGCCAGCAACTGCGTCACCTCGCCGCTCGTCACGCCCGCGATCTCGCGCCCGTCGATCTCCGCCGTGTCGCCGATCAGGAGGGTGTCGATCGTCGCGAGGATCGACTCGGCCTCCTCGCGGTCGCCCGTCTCGATCGCCACCTCGTACCGGCGGATCTGCTCGAGCAGCACCGACGACGACTGCCCCGCGACCGCGTTCAAGGTCTCGGCCCGGCCGGCCTCGGCCTCGGTCCGCGCCCGCTGCGCCTCCGAACGGGCGGTGATCACGCCCGCGAACTGCTGCACCAGCGCGGTCGGCGGGATCTTCCGCTCGAGATCGATCTGCTCGATCTGCACGCCGATGCCCTGCGGCACGCCCTCGGGCCCGACGCCCGCGATGTCGTCGAGGAAGTCCTGCGCCATCACCTGCACGCGCTGCGCGAGCTCGCGCGTCCCGCCCTCGGGCTTCAGCAGGTCGTCGATCGTCGTCTCCGCCACCGCGCGGACCACCGCCCGCTCCACGGCGTGCAGCACGATCTCCCGCTCGTCCTCGGGCAGCACATTGCGGACGAAATCGCTCACGCGGGCCCGCCGGTAGGTCACCTGCCACTGCGTGTGCGCGAGATTCAGGTCAGCCGTGATCAGCGAGCCGTTCCGCCCCGGCACCAGCGACCGCTGCCGCCCGAGGTTCTCGACCGCCGCGGTCGGGTCGTTCGCGTCGGGCCAGAAGGCGGTATCGACCTTCGGGCTGAGCGCCCCGGTCTGCACCTTCACCAGCTCGCCGAAGGGGTAGGGAGCGGCGAAGCGGAAGCCCGGCTCCAGGTCGATCGCCGCCGGGCGACCGAAGAGGATGCTCACGCCGCGCTCGCCCTCGTTGACGGTCTGGAACCCGCTGAAGATGAACAGGCCCGCGAGGATCACCATCGCGAGCTGCACCAGGCGGAAGGTGATCTTGAGCGCATCCGCCAGCGACTGGTTCGCCGGGTCCATCAGGGAGGCGTCGCCCGCCCCGAGGTCCTGCCGCAGCCGGACCGACGCGGTGCGCTCGGGCGCAGGGTGGGTCAGCGAGGCCTCGTCGGCGACGGGTCGCCCGCTGGGCTCGCCATCAGGGATGTCGGGCCCGTTGCCGGGTCCGTTCATGGGGGTGTCGCTCACCGGTTGCCCCCCTCACGGTCGGCCGCGGCCCGGTCGCCGGTCAGGTCGATCCCCTGCGTCGGCGGGAGCTGGCCCGCGGGCGTGTTGGCCAGGGCGTCGGGCGTGAAGAGCCCGAGCCCGTAATCCGACGCGCTCAAGACCAGCGTGAACCGCTTGGCCATCGCGTTCCTCATCAGCTCGATGTTCTGGAGGAACACGGCCAGGTCCGCGTTGGTGTTCTGCTGCGCCAGGTACTCCTGGGCCTCGAACTCGCCGCGAGCCCGGATCTCGGCGGCCCGACGCTGCGCGAACTCGCGGATCTTGCGGGCATCGGCCTCGGCCTGGGCCCGGATCGCCGTCGCCCGGGCGGTGCCCTGGCTCTCCAGCTCCTGCTTCAGCCGGTCGCGGTTGACGCCCATGCGCTCGATGACCTTCTGCGTCGTCTCCTCGGGCAGCACCACGCGGTTGACGCCGACCATGGTGACCTCGATGCCGTACTCCTCGAGGCTGTTGCCCCCCTCGGGCCCGAGCGTCAGGGCGTTCATCACGCGCTGCTCGAGCTCGGGCAGCTTGCTCGCGCCGGGCGTCGGGCTGAACAGCTCGTCCATGCGGAACTTGCTCGTCTCGCCCATCGCGCTCGTCAGCGTCGTCCGCAGGATGTCCTCGGCCTGGCGGAAGTGGTCGATCGACCGCTGCCCCGCGTTGCTGAACCGCTGGAAGAACTTCAGCGGGTCCGACACGCGCCAGGTCGCGAACGCCTCGACCACGATCTGGCTGTCGTCCGCCGTTTGCTGCGTCGCGCTGCGCGTCTGCAGAAGCCGGAGGCGGCGGTCGTACTTCGTCACGCTCTGGATGGGGTAGGGCCACTTGAACTTGAGCCCGGGCTCCATCTGGATCGCCCCCTCGCCCGCGCGGCCGAAGGTCGTCACCACCGCCGCCTCCGTGAACCGCACGGTGTAGGAGAAGGTGAACGCGGCAATCGCCGCCAGGAACAAGATCACGATCACGGGTCGAAGGATGGCTTGCACGCCTCGGCTCCAATTGCCGCCCGTCCAGGGCGAGTTCGGTCCAATCCGATTCAGATCACGCCGTCTGGTTCATTCCGCCCGGGGTCACTGCGGCTGCATCGCCGAGCCCACCTCGGGGTCGAAGACATCCACGCCGGTGTCCCGCGTCTCGAGCTGCAGGCGCACCCGCAGGTCCTCGAAGTCACTGCTGGTCAGGTACACCCGGGCGTCACGCATCGCCTCGGCCAGGGCGTCGAAGTACATCGTCGCCCGGAACAGCCGGGGGCTAGCCTCGTACGCCGCGAGCTGGCCCTGGTAAAGCGCCGCCTTGGCCCGCTCGCCCATGTGACGGGCCCACCGCTGGCCCGAAGCCTCGATCAGGAGCGCCCCGGCCTCGCCGCCGGCCTCCTCGAGGAGACGCTGCACCTCGAGCTCGCGCTCTGTGATCACCTCCGCCGACGCCCGCGCCTCGCGCAGACCGTCGAGGGCGTTCAACTCGTCCACGATCCGCCGGGCGAGGTCCACGCTGCCCGCCGCCTCGGTCAGCAGCCGGATCTGCTGCTGCCGCGCCGCCTCGATGCGGCTCTCCCGCACCTGGCCCGCCTGCACGATCCGCTCGAAGCTCGGCGCCACATCCTTCGGCGGGTGCACGATCCCGGCGCCCACGAAGAGCAGGTCCACGCCCGCCCCCTCGCTCGCGCCGGGCATCCCGCCGACCCGCCCGAACTCGTCCTCGAGCCGGTGCCGCAGCTCCGTCGCCATCTCCGTCCGCCGCCCGGCCAGCACATCGTCGATCGTCAGGGCCGACACATACTGCATCGCCGCCCGCTGGCCGACCGCCTTCAGCAACGCCTCGCGGTGCTCGGGCTGGGCGAACCGGTCGTACTTCTCCACATCGTCCACGATCCACTGCGTCGGGAACTCGACCGCCACCAGCGACAGGTCCGTCGCGAGGTTCTCGTCGCCCGTCGCCCGCCCGCCCGACGCCCCGCCGGCCGGGTTCTCCGTCACGCTGACGCGGAACCGGGTCGGCTGCACGAGGCTGTACACCTCTTCGAGCGTGTGCTCCTCCGTCCACAGGATCGGCTTGTCCTCATCCCGAGGCGGGTTCGTCCCGAGGTTCATCTCGCGAACACCCGTCGCCGTCCGCGTCAGCACAAGACGCCCGTCCACCACCTCCGCCGTCGTCGGGATGTACACCGACCCGATCGGCCAGGGCCACTTGAAGTGAAGCCCGGGCTCCACATTCGCACGCTCGACGATCCCGAACCGCAGGATCAACGCCCGCTGGTGCGGCTCGATCACCACGAGCGAGGTCATCCCCCACACGATGAACAGCGCTAGCCCCACCAACGCCGGCCACCACCGCTGCACCAGGAGGTAGAACCAGGTCCGGCTCACCTCGATGCCGAACTGGTAGTTCAGAGCCTCGCCGATGTTCTCCGCGATCTTGTCCGGGGCCGCCAGCAGGCCCAGCAGCCGGCTGTCAAACGCCGGCCGCGGGTCCTCGCCCGCCACCCGCGGGCGGTAGATGTCCAGGACGAAGTTCAGGACGATCTCGATGCCCATCGCCACCAGGAACGCCGGGAAGATCACCTGCAGGTACCGCAGCGCCCCGTCGCCGCCGCCCGCCATCTGCACGAAGTGCGCCACCGCGATCGCCAGCCCGAGCAGCGCCGCCCCCACCGCGTACGACGCCCCGCCCCGCAGGCTCGACCACACCCGCTGCTTGCCCATCCCCGACACGAACCGCGCGAAGACGAACCCCACGAACGCCGCCGCCAGCCCGATCGCGATCGCCCAGCCCTTGAAGGGCGTCTCCATGTACCGGTCCGGGTTCAGCAGCGCCGACCCCTGGCCAAACCGCACAAAGCCCACACTGATCAGAACGCTCGCGACCGACAGGCTCACGATCGGCAGCACGAACTTCTGGATCCCCGCCAGCCGACGGGCCGCCACGCGCATCTCGTCGCCCGACTGCTCGAACGCGCTGCCCATCGGGTCCGACGCCAGCCGCTCCGCCTCGATCGCCTCGATCCGCTCGCGCCGGTGCTGGTCGTACAGCAGAACGAGCGTCAGCCACACCGGGATCCCCATCCCGACATACACCGTCGTCGTCCACGCCGCGTGGTCACCGCGGCTGTACGCGGCGTACACCGCGAACAACAGCGTCACCACCGTCTGGATCACCGTGCCGAGGATGCTGACCGAGGTCGCACGCCGGTAGTTGAAGACATCGCCCTGCATGGATCTGGTTCGCTCCTGGCGGCGCCCCCGCCGCGTTCGCCCATCGACGACTCTTATACACGCCGCCGACGATCCACTCCGCATCCGTCCAAGCCACGCCGCCCCACGCCCAAGCGGACCCACAAGGAAGGAATGCCCGGCCCGCCCCGCTCTCTCGAGGGAGGCTATTGAACGCGAGCCCGCCCCAAGTGTCCACCGGCTCCCAGCGCCGGCACCCCCGTTCGCGCACGAGCAGGTACGACCACCCGCGACCGCAGTTCGCCCCCACGCCGACCACGATTCAAAAATCGCTCACCACCACCCCGACCCTGCACCCGCCCCACCCAACTCCCGGGGGGCACACACCCCCGTCCCCGCGCCGCCCCTCGGCCGCCCGCGTCCACTCATCCACGCAGACCGAAACCCGACACCCCCGCCCGCCGTACCCTTGGCTCCTTCAGACTGACCAGGGCACGACCCACCCGGAGCACCACCCGAGCATGACCGCAGCCCTCACCATCGCCAGGAACACCTTCATCGAAAGCCTGCGACAGCCGGTCATCTTCGTGATCGTGCTCCTCTGCGGCCTCCTCCAGTACATCAACACCGCCTCCACCGGCTACACCATGGGCTACCGCATCGAGGCCGCCGGAGAGATCACCGGCGACGACAAGATGCTCCTCGATGTCGGCCTCGCCACCGCCTTCGTCGGCGGCATCCTCCTCGCCGCCTTCATCGCCACCGCGGCCCTCACCCGAGAAATCGACAACAAAACCGTCCTCACCGTCGTCTCCAAGCCCATCGGAAGACCCGCCGTCATCATCGGAAAGTTCATCGGCGTCACCGCCACCATGGCCATCGCCTCGGCCATCCTCGTCTTCCAGCTCCTCTTCGCCCTCCGTCACGGCGTCATGACCACCGCCGCCGACCTCATCGACTGGCCCGTCGTCACCTTCGCCACCGGCGCCTTCCTCCTCGCCGCCGCCGCCGGTGCCTTCACCAACTTCATGTACAACTGGTCCTTCAGCCAGGTCTTCACGCTCACGCTGCTCCCGCTCATGGCCGTCGGCTACGCCCTCACCCTGCTCTTCACCAAGGAGTGGGAACTCCAGCCCATCACCACCGACCTCAAGCCACAGGTCATCATGGCCTGCACCGCCCTCGGCGGCGCCCTCCTCGTCATCACCGGCGTCGCCGTCGCCGCATCCACACGCCTGGGCCAGGTCATGACCCTCGTCGTGTGCGCCGGCGTCTTCATCATGGGCCTGCTCAGCAACCACTTCATCGGCCGCTACGCCTTCGTCAACCGCGACATCGGCCTCGTCGAGTCCGTCACCTACGAGGACCCCGACGACCAGGGTCTCCTCGAGCCCCCCGCCGTCGCCACCGTCCGCCTCGAGGCGCCGCCCGACACGCAGATCCCCGTGGGCTCCCGCTTCTTCTTCGGCCCCGCCCGCACGGGCCTGGGCCTCATCACCCCGACCTTCCAGACCCCCGACCCGTCGGTCGACCTCACCCGCGACCTCTTCGACCCCGCCGTCCCGCCGGCCCTCATCATCACCGATGTCACCGGGCAGGACCTCACCGTCAAGCATGTCGGTGGCTCAGCCCTCCCCCTCGCCAGAGGCCCTCAGCAGGGCGACGCCGTCTTTCTCCAGCCGACGCGAGTCAACTGGGCCGCGACCGTCGCGTGGGGCCTCATCCCCAACATGCAGGCCTTCTGGCTCGTCGACGCCGTCACCCAGGCCCAGCCCATCCCGCCAACCCACCTCTTCCTCGTCGCCTTCTACGCGATCGTCCAGGTCGGCGCCATGCTCGCCCTCGCCATCGTCCTCTTCGAAGGCCGCGATGTCGGCTGACCGCTGACGCACCATCCCGGCATTCGTTCACCCATGCACCGCCGCTCCGCTCCCTCTCCCCAACGGGGAGAGGATGTCGCGCAGCGACAGGAGAGGGGCTCCCCAAGCGCAGCGCCTCCCACAACTTCAAGCCTCGTAGCCCACCCACCGCCGGATGCAACGCCAAACACCCGCCCACACCGCGACGCCGCAGAACGGTGCCACTATGCGACGCCCCGCGTCGCGTAGTGCAATCGCACGCGAAGAGAAGCACGCGCCTCGGGTGCCACTGGCGGCTCGCCCGCCAGTGCTTCCCACGACACGGTCACAACCCCACACCTTCCCCCCGCGAAGCGGAACCCCTCACGCCCCCCCGATCGCCCGTCCGTAGGTCTTCGTCGCCTTCTCCGCCGCGCCATCCCAGGTGAGATGCCGCACCTCAAACGCCCCGTGCTCGCGCAGCGTCTGGCTCAGGGGCGGGTACTTCAAGACCGCGACGATCTTGTTCGCCATGTCGTCGACATCCCAGAAGTCGACCTTCAGGGCGTGGCTCAACACCTCGCTCACGCCCGACTGCTTGCTGATGATCACCGGCGTGTCCTGCTGCATCGCCTCGAGCGCCGCGATCCCGAAAGGCTCACTCACGCTCGGCATCACATAGCAGTCCGCCATGCGGAACACCCGCTGCACATCGCGCCCGCGCAAAAACCCGGTGAACAGCACCTTGTGCCCGATGCCGAGCGCCGCCGCCTCCTCGATCATCCGCACCGCCATGTCGCCCGAGCCCGCGACGACGAACTTCACCTTCTCGACCTTCTCGAGCACGCGCTTCGCCGCGCGGATGAAGTACTCCGGGCCCTTCTGCAGCGTGATCCGCCCGAGGAAGAGCACGATCTTGTCGTCGCTCGCGATGCCGGGCCCGCCGTTGGCGATCGGCCCCGCGTTCTCGACGCCGTTGTAGATCACATCCACCTTCGCGGGGTCCGCGCCGTACCGGTTCACCGCGATCGTCCGCGTGAGCTGGCTCACCACGATCACGCGGTCCGCCCCGGTGATGCCCGCACGCTCGATGTCGTACACCTGCTGGTTGATCGAGTCGCCCGACCGGTCGAACTCCGTCGCGTGCACATGGCACACCAGGGGCTTGCCCGTCAGCGCCTTCACCGCGAGACCCGCGGGGTAGGTCAGCCAGTCGTGCGCGTGGATCACATCGAACCGCGTCCGCATCGCCAGCGCCGCGACGACCTTCGCGTACCGGTCGGCGTCGCCCATCAGGTCGGTCCCGTAGTGCGACGAATCCGCCTTCATCGCCCCGATCGAGTCGATGACCTCCTTCAGGTCCTCGGCCCGCCCCGCCGCCAGACCCTGCAGCCACCCGCTCCACGCATGAAACGGCCCGCCCGGCCCGCCCGACCCCGCCGACCCGCTCTCCCCCCCACCGCCCACGGCATCACCCCGCGCCGACAGCCCCTGCACCAGGCTCGTCAGCGACGAACCGCCGCCCTGCTCCCCCACCGCCTCGCCGTCGCCGTAGGGCGACCGGAACGCCGCGTCGATCTCGAACAGCTCCGTCTTGCCGCGCACCACCCCGCCCGAAGCCGCGGCCTGACCCACGGGCCCGCCGAGCTGCGGCGACGACGCGACCCAGTGCCGCACCGGGTGCCCCGCGATCTCACCGCCATGCGGGCCCGCAACCGGAGCGTTGCCGCCGGCGGTCGAAGCCGGGCCGGGGACCTGCGTCGGCGTGGGAGCCGGGGCGGGCGTCGGCGCAGGCGCCGGGGCCCCGCCGCTCGGGTCGAACATCTCGGCGACCGCGTCGGGGCCGATCAGCGTCACATGCTCGGCCTCGGTCCGGCCCAACGGGCGCGGCAGGACGAACAGGATCTCGTGCCCGAGCTTGCTGAGCCCGCGCGTCAGACCGAAGCAGGCCGTCCCGAGGCCGCCCGCGATATAGGGAGGAAACTCCCAGCCAAGCATCAAGACGCGCAACGCTCTGTCCCCTCAGTAGATAGGCCCACCGCCCGCGATCAGTCTTCCTCGTCCGCTTCCATGTCGCCCAGCTGCCGGAAGGCCGCCTCGTACGCCAGAAGCCAGGTTGCGATCGTCTCGGCCGCATCGGCGTCCGTCGGATTGACGGGCACCGGGGTCCGGAATGTAAACAGCTTGTCCTCAGAGCGATAGTGCTCGAACGACGGCTTCGCCCCGTCGACCCCGAGCTCGACCAGCTCCTCCTCGACCAGCTCCTCGAGCGTGTCGCCCGAGTGCATCAGGTCCGCCTCGATCGACTCGCTGAGCCACCGGTCCGCGGTCACCAGGACGACCCAGACCTTGCCCCCGTCCTCTTCGACGCGGTAGGTGGCGGGCTCGGCCGAGGCGGCGGCGTCGCACTCCAGCCGGCCCTCGGTGACGCGGACGCCGCCGAAGACGCCGGCGTCGGCGGCCCGGCGGCGGAGGTCATCGAGCAGGCCCGCGAGGGCGGTGGAGGACTGGCTGGCGGACATCGGAACCCTCCGAAACTGGGGGAGTTGCGCGGCCTGGACCACCTCAGCGTCCGATACGCCGGGGGCAAACAGCGCGGAAATCTAGCACCGGTGTGCGTCAGAGTCCCGCCTTTGGGCTTGACAGGGGGCGGGTGCGCTACAATCGTGGCCCCCGCGGGCTTGCTCGCGGGACAACACAACAGGTGCCCGGGTGGCGGAATTGGCAGACGCGCTACCTTGAGGTGGTAGTCCGGGAAACCGGGTGGAGGTTCGAGTCCTCTCCCGGGCACTTTTCTTCATCCCCCGTGGTCGATTCTTCGGAATAGGCGCGGGGGATGTTCGTGCGCACGCGTGCTCGCGGCGCGCGCACGGCCCGCACGGCCGTGCGCACGGGGCGGCCTCATCGACACCGATACAGGGGAAGACGCGGCGATGGCGTTACTACCCGCCGTGCGCGCGCGCCGGGATCGGTCCCGGTATGGGGGCGGGGCGCAGACCCCCGTCGGGCGGCGTCAAGCGGGCCGGTGGAATGCTCGATAGCGGCAGGAAGAAGCGCGGCCGT
Source organism: uncultured Phycisphaeraceae bacterium (assembly GCA_964615815.1). Taxonomy (GTDB): domain Bacteria; phylum Planctomycetota; class Phycisphaerae; order Phycisphaerales; family UBA1924; genus DAIQNV01. Next base: position 36,713 of record CAZTQV010000017.1, read on the forward strand.
GCCGGTCTGCGCGGGGGCCTGCGATGCCGATCCGAGTGCTCATCGTCGACGACTCCGCGTTCATGCGGAAGATCCTGGGCCGGTTCATCGAGAAGGCCGAGGGGCTGGAGCTGGTGGGGACGGCTCGGGACGGGGAGGACGCGATCGGGGCGATCGAGAAGCTGCGTCCCGATGTCGTGACGATGGACATCGAGATGCCTCGGGTGTCGGGGATCGAGGCGCTCAAGCGGATCCGGGCGAAGGACAGGCGGGTGCCGGCGGTCTTGATGTGCTCGAGCCTGACGGTGCAGGGGAGCCACGAGGCGCTCGACTCTCTGCGTCTGGGTGCGGCGGACATCATCGCGAAGGACCCGAATGTGGTCGGGCGCGGGGATGCGGCGTTCGGCGATGAGTTCGTGAGCAAGGTGCGCGCGATCGCGCCGCGTCGGGTCCGCCCGCGGTTGGAGCGTGCGGACGGGGCGCGGACGGCGTTCGATGCGGTGAACAAGAGCCTCGCGGCCGCTGCGGAGAAAGCATCGAAGCTCCCCAAGCCGACGGCGCTTCGGGATACGGAACGGTTCGAGGTGCTGGTGATCGGGTCGTCGACGGGCGGCCCGCCGGTCCTGGAGCGGGTGATCTCGGGTCTGCCAGAGGGGTTCGGGCTCCCGGTGCTGGTGGCGCAGCACATGCCGGAGCTGTTCACGCGTTCGCTGGCGCAGCGGCTGGACAGCTCGTCGAAGGTCCGGGTGCGGATCGCGGAGGACGGGCTGGCGCTGGAGCCGGGGACGGTGACGATCGGGCTTGGCGGTCAGCACATCGTGGTGGGCGGTCGGACGGGGGCGGGGAAGGTGGGGCTGACGCCTGAGCCCGCGAACGCGTTGTACAAGCCGGATGTGGACGAGCTGTTCGAGTCGGCGGCGCGGGTGTTCGGGCGGGGCGTGCTGGGCGTGGTGTTCACCGGGATGGGCGACGACGGCTCGGTGGGGGCGGGGCAGATCCGCCGGGCGGGGGGGACGGTGGTGGCGCAGGACGAGGCGAGCTGCGTGGTGTGGGGGATGCCGCGGGCGGTGGTGGAGAAGGACGCGGCGGACGCGGTGGGGACGCCGGACGAGATCCTGGCGTTTCTTCGTGGTCTTCGGTGTCGGGGGGCTGGTTCGGGTGCGCGTGCTGCGTCGCCCGCCCCCCCGATGCGGCGGTCGGCGTGATCGTTCAACGGCGTGATGGGTCCGAAGCGTGCGCCCCTGTGAACCACGGGGCGGGGCGAGCCGATAGGCGCTGACGGTTGTGTGTGCCGGCGTGTGTGCCGGAATGGCGAGGAAGGTCAGCACGATGAGCAACATGACGGCCGAGCCGAAGTCTGGTGGGGCGGGTCTTGCGCACAGCGGCGAGGACCAGCTTCAGCTGGTGACCTTCGAGGCAAACGGCGAGGAGTTCGCCGTGGACATCCTCGCGGTGCACGAGATCAACCGGATGCTGGAGCTGACGCGGGTTCCTCAGAGCCCGAGCGAGGTTGAAGGGGTGATCAACCTTCGCGGGAAGATCATCCCGGTGATCGACCTGCGTCGTCGGTTCATGATGCCGCCTGGGGAGCGGACGGAGCACAGCCGGATCATCGTGGTGGAGGTTCGGAACCGGGTGATCGGGTTCATCGTGGACCGCGTGCACGAGGTGCTGCGGATCCCTGCGTCGATCGTGGACACGGCGCCGCAGATGGTGACCTCGATCGACACGGACTTCATCGCGGGCGTGGGCAAGCTGGAGGATCGGCTGCTGATCCTGCTGGACCTGCCGAAGCTGTTCAACGCGGCGGAGCTGGACGAGTTCTCGCAGATCGGTTGACGGATCGGGTCGGACGGCAGGGTCGGGCGGATGCCCTTGCGGAGAGCTACGGCGATGACAACAACGCGTGTGGAGATGTCCGAGCGGCAGTTCGAGCAGCTCCGGAAGATCGTGTACGACCGCTCGGGTATCCACTTCCCGGTGGAGAAGAAGTACATCCTGGAGAGCCGGCTGTGCCACCGGCTCGGCGAGCTGGAGATGGACAACTTCGACCAGTACATCGCGTTCCTGACGATGGGTCCGTACCAGACGGAAGAGTTCCAGGAGATGTTCAACCGGATCACGATCAACGAGACGAGCTTCTTCCGGCACGAGGCGCAGCTCGAGGTGTTCGAGAAGCGGGCGCTGCCGGAGTTGATCGAGGCGCGGCGTGCGACGAAGCGTCTTCGGATCTGGTCGGCGGCGTGCAGCTCGGGGGAGGAGCCTTTCACGCTGGCGATGCTGGTGCACCGGACGCTCGGGGTTCGCCTGAAGGACTGGACGGTCGAGATCCTGGGGACGGACATCTCTGAACGGGCGCTGAACATCGCGAACTCTGGCCGCTACACGGACTACTCGATGCGGACGACGAGCGAGATGATGAAGCAGCGATACTTCAAGCAGGAAGGTCGGAACTGGATCCTGTCGGAGGAGATCCGGCGGATGGTGAGTTTCGAGCTGCACAACCTGCGTGACACGCTGGCGGCGAAGCGTCACGGTCACTGGGATGTGATCTTCTGCCGCAATGTGATGATCTACTTCGACAACGAGATGAAGAAGCGGGTGCTGCGTGGGTTCGCGGACACGCTGGCGCCGGACGGGCAGCTCTTCATCGGTCACAGCGAGTCGATCCGGGACGAGGACGACATGTTCGTGCCGGTGAACATCCCGCACGCGTTCTGCTACACGCCGGCGCGGGCGACCGCGGCGAAGGCTGCTTAAAGGGGACCCGCCGTGAGCATCGCCGGATTCGATCCCGAGATTTTGCAGGACTTCCTGACCGAGTCGGGCGAGCTGCTCGAGCAGCTCGAGGGCGATCTCGTGTCGCTGGAGGAGCGTGCGAGCGACCTGGAGCTGATCAACCAGGTGTTCCGCGCGTTGCACACGATCAAGGGCTCGGCGTCGTTCCTGGCGCTGACGAACCTGGTGGCGATCGCGCACGCGGCGGAGAGCGCGCTGAACGCGGCGCGGAACGGGCAGGCGGTCGTCGACAAGGCGATGATGGACCTCCTGCTGCGTGCGGTGGACCTCCTGAAGACGCAGTTCGGGGAGCTGGCGGGCGGGTCGACGGATCTGACGGCGGCGGAGCCCGACCTTGTGGCGACGCTGCAGGCGATCGGCGACGGGAAGCAGGCGGAGCTGGGGGGCGGGGTCGCGGCTCCGGCGGCGAGTGATGATGCCGGCGGCGGGCCATCGGCGGAGGGCGGCGACGAGGAGTCGTTCGCGCTGCCTCCCGAGAAGGCGGACCTGCTGAGCCACTTCATTGAGGATGTGGACCGGCAGCTGGAGTCGATCACGGAGAAGATCGCGCTCCTGGCGAGCGATGCGGCGCGGGCGGAGGCGGCGCCGGAGATCGGGGAGATCGCGGAGGACCTGGTCGCGACGATCGACTTCTTCGAGTTCCGGCCGATGCTGCCCTTGGCGAGGGCGCTCGGCGAGGCGGGGGTGGCGGCGGGGGGCGCGGCGGAGGAGACGCTGTCGCAGATGATGCCCCGGCTGGAGGCGGTGATCCGCGTGATGCGTGACCAGACGGAGGCGCTGAAGGAGCAGCGTCGGCCTTCTGGTCGTGCGGAGGCGTTGCTGGAGCAGCTCGGGAAGCTGGCGCGGGGCGAGGCGGTCGATCCGTCGTGGGCGCTGCCCGCGGGGGCGACGGTGGAGGATGCGCTGCGGCTGGGTGGGGGCGTTGACGACGACGGGGATGCGGGGGCGGCGGGGGTCGTTGATGTGCCGGTGGAAGCCGTGACGCCTGAGGCGGCGGTGCCGGTTTCTGAGCCGGTTCCTGAGCCGGTTTCCGCGGCGCGGCCTGGTCCGGAGAGTGCTCCGAAGGCGGAGGCGAAGGGTGATCGGCACGCGGCGGCGGCGGCGGAGCAGACGATCCGGGTGGAGGTGAGCCGTCTCGAGTCCTTGATGAACCTCGTGGGCGAGCTGGTTCTGCAGAAGAACCGGATGGGGGAGCTGGCGCACCGGATCTCGATGGCGGAGGGTGTGGACCAGGACCTGGCGGAGGCGGTGTCGCTCGCGGGTGGCTCGCTCGATCGGGTGACGGGGGAGATCCAGGTCGCGGTGATGAAGACGCGGATGCAGCCCTTGGACAAGCTGTTCGGGCGGTACCCGCGGTTGATCCGTGACCTGTGCCAGAAGACGGGGAAGAAGATCAAGCTGGATGTGATCGGCGGCGACACCGAGGTGGACAAGTCGGTGATCGAGGAGCTGGGCGATCCGCTTGTGCACCTGATCCGGAACAGCGCGGACCACGGGCTGGAGCCGCCGGCGGAGCGGGAGGCTTCGGGCAAGGGCGACACGGGGACGATCACGCTGCGAGCGGCGCAGGCGGGTGATCATGTGCTGATCGAGATCATCGACGATGGTCGGGGGCTGAATCGGGAGCGGATCGCGAAGAAGGCGATCGAGAAGGGGCTGGTCCGCGAGTCGGATGTGCAGGGGCTGAGCGCGGACGAGGTGGCGAAGTTCATCTTCCTGCCGGGGTTCTCGACGGCGGAGCAGGTGAGCGACCTTTCCGGTCGCGGCGTGGGGATGGATGTCGTCCGGACGAATATCGAGAAGCTCAAGGGCACCATCACGGTGACGACGGACGAGGGGAAGGGGACGCGGTTCTGCATCACGATCCCGCTGACGGTGGCGATCATGCCGGCGATGATGGTGGCGATCGAGGGTGAGCAGTACGCGATCCCGCTGGGGAGCATCGTTGAGATCGTTCGTCCGACGGAGCGGGAGCTCTCGACGATTCTCGAGGAGCGGGTGATCCGGCTCCGGGACGCGGTGATGCCGCTGGTGGACGCGCACGATGTGTTCGGGGTGCCGCGGGGTGAGGGGACGGGGACGCCGCTGGCGGTCGTCCTGAGCGGCGGGGACAAGGAGATCGGCCTGCTGGTCACTCGTGTGATCGGGCAGCAGGAGGTGGTGATCAAGCCTCTCGACGGCGTCGAGTCGCACGGGCCCGTTTCGGGCGCGACGGTGCGGAACGACGGCGGCGTGAGCCTGATCATGGATGTGGCGGAGCTCCTCCGTCGCAACGGAGGCCGCGGGTGAGCCCGCGGAGGGAACCGAGTCACTGAGGAGTGATCGACATGGATCCGAGTTTCATCAGCCCGTTCGTTTCGAGCATCAAGAATGTGTACAGCACGATGCTGCAGCTTCCGGTCGAGATCGGCCAGCCCGTGCTGAAGCGTGGGACGGAGCCTCCGCACGATGTGACGGGGGTGATCGGCATGACGGGCCAGGTCTCGGGGTCGGTGATCCTGAGCATGCCGATGGACTCGGCGGTGGCGATCGTGGCGTTGTTCTGCGGCGAGAAGCTCGACGCGGAGAGCTCGGACTTCGCCGACGCGGTGGGCGAGCTCGTGAACATGATCTCGGGCGGGGCGAAGGCGCAGTTCCCGGCGACGGGGAATGTGTCGATCTCGGTGCCGAGCGTGATCGTTGGGCGGAACCACTCGGTGGCCCGCCAGTCGGATGTGCCGTGCGTCCTGATTCCCTGCAAGACGGACTGCGGCGACTTTGTCCTTGAGATCGCGATCCGCGAGGACGCCAGCGCCGGCGCTGGGGCCGGTTCTGCGAGCACGGGTGCGCGGGCCTGACGCCCCTTCGAGGAGACCACGCGATGAAGGTCATGCTGATCGACGATTCGAAGACGATGCGGAACATCCAGAAGTCGGTGCTCCGCCAGCTTGGGTACACGGACATCGAGGAGGCGTGCGACGGACAGGACGCGCTGAACAAGGTTGGCGCGTTCGAGCCTGAGCTGATCCTGGTGGACTGGAACATGCCCAACATGGATGGGCTGAGCTTCGTGAAGGCGTACCGGCAGCAGAACAAGTCGACGCCCCTGATCATGGTCACGACGGAGGCCGAGAAGAGCCGCGTGATCGAGGCGATCAAGGCGGGCGTGAACAACTATGTGGTGAAGCCGTTCACGCCGGACCTGCTGAGCCAGCGGATCAACGAGACGCTGGCGAAGTGCGGCGTGAGTCCCTGATGGGGGCGTCCTGATGATCGCCTGAGGGGTTGACGCCCGAGGGCGGGGAGCGACCGATGGCCGGCTCCAGCGAAGTGCAGCGTTCGCTCAAGCTCATCTTCGATTCCGGAGGGGCTCGGTGCAAGCTGCGCATCGATCCCGGGTGCGATCCCGCGGATCTCGATGTCGGCTCGGCGATGGCGTTCCTGGACGCCCGGGGGGTGGTGCGGACGCTCATCGAGCGCGAGGCGGTGACCTCGCTGATCAGCGCGGCGCAGGCCGAGCCCTCTGCCCCGCACGAGGGCTTCGTGGCGCAGGGGACGCCGCCGAGGCCGGGCGAGGACGCGCGGTTCGAGTTCAGCCCGGAGATCGCCAGGCAGCTCGAGGCGATCAAGCAGCGGCAGGAGGCGCTCCGCAAGGCGCCGGTGCCCAAGGCGGGGTCGTCGGGCGAGGTGCCGAAGGACTCGCCGATCGATTTTTACAATGTGTCCGCGTTCGTGATCGTGCGCCGGAGCGCGCGGATCGGGAAGGTGCGGCCCGCGACGGCGGGGGTGCCGGGGTCGGATGTGCACGGGGACCCGATCGAGGCGGCGAACGGGAAGGACCTGACGCTCAAGATCGGGGAGGGGCTGCAGCTCAGCGAGGACAACGAGGTCGTCGCGGAGGTGGACGGGCGGCTGGTGCACGAGAAGAACGAGATCCGCGTCGAGGAGACGCTGCGTGTGGAGGGCAATGTCGATTTCTCGACGGGGAACATCGACTTCCCGGGGGATGTGGACATCGGGGCGGGGGTGCGGGACCGCTTCACGGTCGCGTCGGCGGGGTCGGTGCATGTGAAGGAGCTCGTCGAGGCGGCGAACCTTGATGTGGAGCAGGACCTGACCTTCGACACGGGGATGGCCGGGCGGGACATCGGCACGCTGCATGTCGGCGGGGCGCTGCGGGCGCGGTACCTCGACGGGGTGACGGGGACGGTGGACGGGCCCTGCGTGGTGGACCGGGAGATCAACAACTGCGAGCTGAGCCTCCGCTCGACGCTCGAGAGCCCGGGCGTGGTGATCCGCGGCGGGGTGGTGAGCGTCTCGAAGCGGGTGGACATCGGCGAGCTGGGCGGGCGGGGCGGGGTGCACACGATCCTGCGGCTCGGGTGGGTGCCGGAGCTGGAGGAGATCTCGCGGGAGCTGCTGACGCTCGGAGAGGGTCTGCTCGCCGAGATCTCGCAGCGGCCGGCGGCGCGGGGGACGATCTACACGATGGGGCGCCCGCTGAGCAAGGCCGCGGCGGCGTGGCGGCGGGTGGCGATCGTGAGCCTGACGGTGCGCCGCGGGATTCACCCGGGGGTGACGGTGGTGCTGCCGGGGTGGACGGCGGTGTTCAAGTCGTTCGTGAAGGGGCCGGTGATCATCGACCTGGGCGATGACCACATCCCCCGGTGCGGGCCCCTGGGGTCTGAGAACTTGGTGCACCTCGGGAAGTTCGCGGATGTGGAGCGGAGCGGGGAGATCGTGGACCTGGCGGGGCTGGCGCAGCGGCTCGGGGTGGACCTGACGGTGTGAAGCCCGGGCGGGGTGGGGTCTATGGGAATCGGGGCAAACGGGGTGGGGCAACCGGGAGTGGGGTCAAACGGGGTGGGGTCAACCGGGGAATGGGGCGGCCCGTATACCCCGGGGTGGACCGGATGTGTCGGCGGCCTGACAATCCCGGCGTGGAACCCCCCCGCTCTTGCTGGACGGTGACCGGTGCGCGGCGACGCGTGTCGCGGGTGCTGTGCGCGTGCGGGGTGGCCGTGCTCGGGCTCGGGCTCGCGGGGTGGGCAGGGGTCGGGACGGGGTTCGGGGTGGCCCAGCCGGCGGATGAGGCGGAGGCGGGGGCGGGCGACGGGGAGCTCGTGACGGTGCCGCCGCCGCCCGAGGAGGCGCGGGTGGTGATCCGCGGGGGCGGGTCGGTCATCGGGCTGCTGGTGGAGCGGAAGTCGACGGGGGTGCGGCTGCGGGTGGACGGGCGGGAGCTTTTCATCCCGGCGGGCGACATTTCGATCTTCGAGCTGCTGCCGCCGGTGGAGCAGCGGTACGAGGAGCGGCGGGCGACGATTCGCGACGAGGACACGGAGACGCGGCTCTTGCTGGCGCGGTGGCTTCGGGATCGCGAGCGGTATGCGCTGGCGCTGATCGAGGCGGAGGGCGTCTTGGGGGTGGACCCCGGGAACGCGGGGGCGCGGGACCTGGTGCGGTGGCTGCGGGCGCAGCTGGTGCTGGAGAACCGGACGCGGCTTCGGGCGACGGGGACCGGGGAGACGGGCGATGGGTCGCCGGCGGGCGCCGAGGAGCCGGAGGAGGACGAGGACAAGCCGTTCCCGCGTCTGACGGAGGCGGAGATCAACCTGATCCGCGTGTACGAGGTGGATCTGTCGGATCCGCCCAAGATGGTGATCACGCGGCAAACGATCGACCGGCTGATCGAGGGGTACCGCGAGCACCCGCTCATTCCGAAGGACGAGGAGGGGAAGCGGGCGCTGTATTCGGCTCGGCCGGCGCGGATCCTGGACCTGATGTTCCGCGTGCAGGCGCGGGAGCTGTACGGCGATGTGAAGGTGCTGGAGGATCCGGCGGTTTTCGAGACCTTCCGGGAGCGGATCCACGGGCGGTGGCTGGTGAACGCGTGCGCGTCCTCTGGTTGCCACGGGGGGCAGGAGGCGGGGCGGCTGATGCTGGCGACGCGGGGGAAGAACCGGGCGTCGACGGTGTACACGAACTTCTACATCCTGGATCGGTACCGGCTGGAGGACGGGCGGGGGCTGATCGACTACGAGCACCCGGAGAAGTCGGTGCTGCTGCAGGCGGGGCTGCCGGAGGGGGCGGCGCAGTGGAAGCACCCGGAGGTGCCCGAGACGCGGGGACGGCGGGGGTGGCGGCCGATCTTCCGGTCGATGGACGATGACCGGTACGAGGAGGCGGTGGCGTGGATCGAGTCGCTGTACACGCCGCGGCCGGTGTACCCGGTGGATTATGAGTTGCCGGTGCCGAAATCCGAACAGGACGCGGACGAGCCTGTGGAGCGGTGAGGCATTTGGGGCGGACGATCTGATCGGGGGCGAGGAAGTTGGGGTCGTTGGGGGACCCCGGACCGGAGCTGCGCCGAATCGCTACAGTGACGCACCCCGCGGCGACGCGGGACCCGCCACGACCCCCCGCCGCGGACCGCGGGCGGGGCCGGAACGACACCCCATGCCGACTTCCCGCGAACTGTGCCGAAACCGGTCGTCCCTGTCGCGCCGCCGCTGGGCGCTTGCTGGTCTTTCTGGGCTGGCGGTGTGTGCGGTGGGGGTGGGGTGCTCTGAGGAGACGCCGCTGGAGAAGGCGGTGGCGCAGAGCGATGTGGATCTGCGTAGTTTCGGCGAAGGGGGTGCCGATGCCACCTATTTGAGTGTGGTGTCGCAGCTCCAGGCGGCCGGCGGGGGCGCTGAGAGCGTCGAGCTGGCGGCGTCGGTGCGGAAGGCGATCGCCCAGCTCGGGACGGGGACGGGGCAGGTGGGCGAGGCGTCGCGGCTGGCGCGTGGGTTCCGCCCGCTGGCGACGGAGCTTCGGTCGGCGCTGACGGCGTGGAGCGACCAGAGCGCCCGGGCGCAGGCGGCGGACGCGTTCGACCCGACGCCCCAGATCGCGGAGCTGCGGCAGCAGGCGGAGACGCGGGAGGGGGAGATCCAGGACCTGCGGGCGGAGCGCGGGGAGCTGGCCCAGCAGATGGAGGCCCTGAACGGGCGGGTGGAGGCGCTGTTCGGGCAGGCGCAGGAGATCCGGGGTCGGGCGGGGGAGATGCGGCTGGAGTCTGCTCGCGTGAGCGCGCAGCGGGCGGCGGAGATGGCCGTTGAGATCCGGGAGCTGACCCGCGAGGCGGACGGCCTGGAGCGGGAGGCGCTGGGGCTTCAGGGGCAGGCGGAGATGCTGCAGCCGCGGCTGGATGAGCTGGCGGCGCTGATCGACCAGCGTGAGCAGCAGAACGCGGTGATCGCGGAAGCGGTCGAGGCGTTGACGGCGCGGGCGGCGACGGAGCGGTCGCGGGCGAACGAGTTCCGGGAGTCTGCAGCGGAGATCGCGATGCGGATCCGGACGCAGGCCGAGGCGGCGCGGGCATATTTCGAGGACGAGGTGGTGCCGGGGTTTGAGGAGGCCGCGAGCACGCTCGGTCGGGCGTCCTCCGAAGCACGCCGGGCGGCGAACGACAACGCGGCGGCGCGGCTGACGCAGGGGATGGCCGAGCGGCGGATGGCGGAACTGGCCTCGATGCGGGCGCGGGCGCACGACGAGGCGGCGAGCCTGTTCGCGGACCTGGCGGCGGCTCAGCCGGCGTTGCCGGATCAGCGGGCGTTCGGTGAGGCGGCGGGCCGGCACGAGACGGCGGCGGCCGAGCAGCGTCAGCAGGCGCTGGACAAGTTCCAGACCGCGATCGGGATCTACCGGGGGCTTCGGGTGTCGGGGGAGGCGCGGGAGGCGCTGAACCGGATGACCGAGTCGCTGGAGTCGCTGGTCGCGCAGCCGGGCGGGGACGCTGCACCGGAGGGCGCTGTGGACGACGGAATGGGCGGGGACATGGACGGGGATATGGGTGAAGGGGACGGGCAGCCTTGACCACGGCGGACCCCTTGGCTGAGCGGCGGGCCGCGCGGGCGGCGAAGGCCCCGGATATTCCGGGTGTGCCGGAGCTTCCTGAGGTCACGCAGAACGCGGCGACGCCGGCGGCGCCGGTGATCGGGAAGGTCGTGTCGAACCGGCCCTGCACCAAGGGTCGGCGGGCGGCGGGGTTCGTGCGGCATGTGTCGATCGATGTGTCGGGGACGCCGCTCGCGGGGTCGTTCCGGGCGGGGCAGAGCTTCGGCGTGTTGCCCCCGGGTGAGGACGAGCGGGGGCGGGCGCACAAGCTGCGGCTGTACTCGATCGCGAGCCCGACGGGGGGCGAGGACGGGTCGGGGGCGGTGCTGGCGACGACGGTGAAGCGGCTGATCGATGAGCACTGGGAGACGCACCGGCTGTACACGGGGGTGGCGAGCAACTACCTGTGCGACCTGGCCGAGGGCGACGAGGTGCGGGTGACGGGGCCGAGCGGGAAGCGGTTTTTGCTTCCGGCCGACCCGAGCAAGCACGACTATGTGTTTGTGGCGACGGGGACGGGGATCGCGCCGTTCCGCGGGATGCTGGGGGACCTGGTGGCGTCGGGGTGCACCTCGAAGGTGACGCTGATCATGGGGTCGCCCTACGCGTCGGACCTCCTGTACCACGACGACCTGGTGAAGCTCTCCGAGCAACACGACTGGTTCACCTACCTCACCGCGATCAGCCGGCACGAGCAGGCCGACGGGGCGGGGCCGATGTACGCCGAGGGGCGGCTGGACCCGGCGAACCCGGGTGGCGAGGCGGTCTTGGCGCAGCTCGCGAGCGAGCGGACGCTGGTGTACGCCTGCGGGATCGCGGGGATGGAGCTTGGGCTCTTCCGGGCGATGCGTCGGCGTTTGAGCGATGAGGCGTTGGGTCAGTACCTGACGCTGACGGATGAGGCCCCGGCGGACCCCGGGGCGTGGGAGCGGAAGATGATCCCGAGGCAGATCCAGCCGACGAAGCGGGTCTTCCTGGAGGTGTACTGACCGCGATCGAAGGACGAACACGCCTCGCCGGCCAAAGCCGGTGGGGGCGTCTGGGCCCGGTCCCGGGGGCGTTCCTCGGGGTTTGACCGTAGAGTGGCCCACTGATAGGTTTCTGTCGCGCCGCGGCCGGCCCGGGGGGAGCGCCCCGACCTGCCAGACTTGTGCGGTGCGACGGTCTGGGCCCCGAAGCCGTGCGTCCCGAGGATCGGGGCGTTTGGGTGGGCGGGCCGGCTCTCGGCGGGATGGACCCGCTCTGAAGACGAGGTAAAGGGGATGGGTCGGTGCACGATCTGACCGTCGATCTCGCCGTCGATACTCCGTCCCGGGCAGCCGGGCAGCGCCGTTCGTTCGGGCGTGGGGGGCGTGCCGGTCGCCTCGGGCGCGCTGCTGCGGCGGCGTTGATGCTCGGAGCGTGCACGCTGTCGGGCTATGCGCAGGTCGCACAGCTCGATGAGAGCACGATCCGGGCGGTGTCCGTGGGGGGGACCCAGCGTTCGCAGATCGAGGCGTATGTCTCACGTCACCTCGAGGGGCTGATGTCCGACAACCGGACGCGGGCGGTGACGGCGCGGGAGGCGCTCTCGGAGCCGCTGACGGACGCCCGGGTTTCGGTGGCGTTCCGGCAGGCGTATTCGGGCCTGCTCTCGCAGAGCATTTCGGAGCTGACGCGGTCGACGGACAGCTGGCGGCGGCTGGTGGGGCTGCGGCTGGCGGCGGATATCGCGACGCAGGACGCGATCCGGGTGATCGAGGACGCGATGGCGTCGGACGAGCCCGAGATCCGGTACTTCAGCCTGTTCGCGACGGAGACGGTGTTCGACGCGGTGGCGACCTCGGCCCCGGCGGTGACGGACCGGGCGCTCCTGGAGCTGGTGCGCCTGCTCGGGGAGACGGTCTCGACGACCGACGACGCCCGGCTGGCGGACGCGGGTGTGCGGGCGCTGCAATCGGCGATGAACATCCCGGAGTCGCGGGTTGCGGGCGTCAGGACCGGTGCGGTAACGACGCTGGCCCGGTCGGCGGCGGAGCTGGCCCGGCGGACGGACGCGATCGCTGCGGACGATGTCGCGGCCCTGCCGCTTGTCCGGGCGGGGCTGGCGGTGCGGGACTATGTGGCGGTGGCGGGGTCGGAAGTGCCGGCTTCGGCGGCGACGGAGGCGGTGGGCTTCGGCGGTGACCTCATCGCCTTCGTCTTCCAGCGGGTGGAGCGGAACCCGGCGGAGGCGGGGGAGAACCGGATCAACATCCAGCTCGCGGGCATCGGCTCGTCGCTGGCGTACTTCGGCGATCAGCGGCGCGCCGCGGCGACGCGGTCGCCGGCGGTGTTCGAGGTGATCGACCTGGTGGCGCCCCTGCGGACTGGGGACCTGGGGACCTTCCGGGCGCGGGCGCTTCGGCTGATCGGCGAGGCGGGGTATCTCCGCAGTTCTCCTTACAACATGCCGGGGGATCGGTTCAACCGGGGTTGAGGCCGGGTGAGAAGCACTACCCGCTGCGCGGATAGTGGCACCGGGGGTGGGGCACCGTGTGTCGCCCGGGCGTGATACCGTGGGGTCATGGGCAAGATTCTGCTCACCTTTGTGGTGCTGGTGGCGTTGGTCGGGGCGACGATCGTGGCGGACCGGCCGGACCCGCCGGCGGACTTCACCTTCATCAACCGCGGCGATGTGAACACGCTCGATCCGCAGCGGATGAGCTGGATGCAGGACCTGCTGGTCGCTCGGATGATCTACGAGGGGCTGGTGCGGAACGATGTCGTCGATCCGGACTTTGGGGTCGTGCCGGGTGTGGCGGAACGCTGGGAGATCAGCGAGGACCAGCGGACCTACACCTTTCACCTGCGGGACAACGCGGAGTGGAGCAACGGGTCGCCGGTGACGGCGGGGGACTTTGTCTATAGCTGGCGGCGGGCGATGCTGCCGGACCTGGTGGCGGACTACTTCGCGTTCTTCATGCTGATCGACGGGGCGGAGGCGTTCTACAACTGGCGGCTGGCGGAGCTCGACAAGCTGGCGGCGGGCGAGAGCTCGTACGCGGACGGGATCGAGCTGTGGGACGCGACGCTTGCGAAGTTTGACGAGGTGGTGGCGCTGAAGGCGCTCGACGACCGGACGCTGGAGATGCGGCTGGTGCGGCCGATCCCGTACTGGCTGGACCTGTGCTCGTTCGCGGTGCTGTACCCGGTGTACCCGCCTTTGGTGAAGCAGTACGAGCGGCCCGACCCGGGGACGGGGCGGCTGGATCGGCGCGGCGGGTGGACGAAGCCGCCGGAGCTGGTGACGAACGGGCCGTACGAGTTGAGGCGGTTTCGCTTCAAGCGGGATATGCGGTTTGAGAAGAGCGAGCGGTACTGGGACCGGGACAACATCGATATCGAGACGATCTCGATCCCGAGCGTGAACGACCCGAACTCGCAGATCCTGGCGTACCAGACCGGGGCGGCGCAGCTCGTGGCGGATGTGGCGGCGGGGTACCGCGGGGACATGGTCGCGGACAAGCTGGCGTTCTATGCCGAGCACCGGGAGGAGTACGAGCGGCTGAAGGCGGCGGGGTACGACCAGTTCACGATCGACCGGATGCTGCCGCCGGACCCGCGGGCGCACACGCACGCGGTGCCGACCTTCGGGACCTACTTCTGGAACTTCAACTGTTTGCCGGAGCTGCCGGACGGGCGGGCGAACCCGTTCGCGGATGCGCGGGTGCGTCGGGCGTTCGCGCTGGTGGTGGACAAGAAATCGATCGCGGACGAGATCCGGCGGCTGGGCGAGCCGGTGGCGCGGACGCTGGTGCCGCCGAACTCGATCGCGGGGTACGAGCCGCCGGCGGGTCTGCCGGATATCGGGTCGGCGGGGAGCCGGGCGGAGCGGGAGGCGATCGTGGACCGGGCGCGGGGTCTGCTGGCGGAGGCGGGGTACGCGGACCCGGCGGATTTCCCTGTGACGGTGGAGCTCTTATTCAACAAGGACTCGGGGCATGACCTCGTGGCGCAGGTGTTCGCTCGCAACTGGCAGGAGCATCTGGGCGTGCAGGTGACGCTGGCTCAGAAGGAGCTGAAGGTCTATCGCAATGATCTGAAGGACGCGAACTACATGGTCTCGCGAGCAGGGTGGTACGGGGACTACGCGGACCCGACGACCTTTCTCGACCTGAGCAAGACGGGGGACGGGAACAATGATCGGAAGTTCAGCCATGCGCCGTTTGATGCGCTGCTGGAGCGGGCCGCGAAGGAGATCGACGCGGCGAAGCGGCTGGCGATCTTGCAGGAGGCGGAGCGGATGATCGTGGAGGAGCAGCTGCCGGTGTTCCCGATCTTCCACTACAACACGATCATGATGTTCGACCCGCACCTGATCACGGGCGTCTCGACGCACCCGAGGAACGACCAGCGGGTGGCGTCGTTCGAGGTCGTGGGCGACGGCGTGGGGCGGGACGAGTACAAGCCGATGCGGATGGGGCCGTTCGCGGACCGTGTGCGATCGATGCTGACGGCACCGGTGCTGGTGCCGGGGGGGAACGGGCCGTGACGCAGCTTGTCGCCCGGCGGCTTTTGCAGTTGCCGTTGATCGTGCTGGTGATCTACACGATCACGCTGGTGCTGGCGTGGGCGATCCCGGGAAACCCGCTCGAGAACCCGGAGGGTCGGCAGCCTCCGCGGGAGGTGATCGAGCAGATGCAGCGGCAGTACAAGCTCGACAACTTCGGCGACTTCTATGTGAGCTATCTCGCCAACGCGACGGGGATCGCGTACCTGGGCGACCTGGCGACGGGGGAGCTGGCCGATGAGCGGGCGCGGGCGGAGGCGGACGGGGTGGCGCCGCCTCAGCGGGCGATCTTTGATCTTGGCCCGTCGCTGCAGTACGACGATTGGGATGTGAACGAGATCATCGGGTCGGCGCTGCCGGTGTCGGTGGCGCTGGGCGGCGCGGCGATTCTGATCGCGTTGATCGTGGGCGTGGGGGCGGGGGTGATCGGGGCGGTGAAGCCGAACAGCTTCGCGGACCTCGCGACGCTGCTGGTCGCGCTCGTGGGGATCAGCCTGCCGAGTTTCGTGATCGGGACGGTGCTGCTGCTGCTCTTTGGCGTGTTGATCGCGGCGTTCCCGGTGGCGGAGTGGGGGACGCTGCGGGCGCTCGTGCTGCCGGCGGTGACGCTCAGCCTGCCCTTCGCGGCGTACATCGCGCGGCTGACGCGGATGGGCATGATCGAGGCCCTGTCGAGCGACTACATCCGCACGGCCCGGGCCAAGGGGGCCCGCGAGCGGTCGGTCCTGCTGCGGCACGCGCTCAAGAACGCGTTCCTGCCGGTCCTGAGCTACCTGGGCCCGGCGGCGGCGCTCGCGATGACAGGGTCGTTCATCGTCGAGCGGGTGTTCAGCGTGCCGGGGCTCGGGCAGCACTTCGTGAACGCGGTGCAGAACAAGGACCTGTTCCTGATCATGGGCGTGGTCCTGATCTTCGCGACGATGCTGATCGTCTTCAACCTGATCGTGGATGTGCTGTACCGCTGGGTGGACCCGCGGATCGAGCACTGACTCGTCAGGTCTTGGCCCGGCCGCCCGCCGCTTCGATCGCGGCGGCGATCTGGGCGTTGCTCGGCGAGACGATGGCCCAATAGATGGGGATGACAATCCCTAGCCCCGCGTAGACGAACCCGCCCGCGACCACCCACCCGGAGCCGCGGAACGCCCACGCGAGGGCGATCGACGCCACGCCGACGGCCGCGTAGACGAACGAGAGCCCGATCTCGCAGCGGACGAGCCTCGTTTCGTGCTCATTCAAGCCGAGGGCGCGGCGTTTGGAGTGGGCGTAGGTATCGATCATCGCGAGCACAAGGTGCAGCGCGACGAAGCCGACGGACATCGCGATGAACATCGTCGAGACCTGCTGCGTGGTGGTCAGCGAGTTGGCGAAGCCCGTGGTGCGGAGCGCGGGAATGTAGGACTCGAAGAACGAGCCGACCATGAACTTCATCGGGTAGACATAGACGAGCATCACCGCGATGAAGGCCCCGCTCAGGACGGTCATCGGGGCATCGTCGAGACCGTAGCGGCGGCTCAGCTTCACATGCCCGTTCCAGAAGAGCAGCAGCAGCGACAGGCTCGCGACGAAGGCGGGGATGCCCTTGAGCAGTTCCAGCATCTCGTCGAAGGTGCGGGGCACGCGGTCGGGCGAGAGGGCGAGCATCGTGACGCTGAAGGCGAAGGCCGCGTCGACGAAGGTCTCGAGCCGCGTCATCTCCAGCCCGCGCAGGCGGAAGCCCCAGTTGTCGACACGGTAATCGGGCTGCGTGAGCCGGCGGAGCATCCGGCCAGCGTACCGCAAGGGGGGTCGTGCAAGCGTCGCCCGGACCTCTCGGCCCGGGCGACAGATCGTGTCGGATCGGCCTGTCGGGACGGGGGTCAGCCCGTGCAGCAGGCGTCGGCCTCGCAGCACGCGCTGTCGCAGCACTCGCCACAGCCGTCCGCGCAGCAATCGACGCTGTCG
Organism: uncultured Phycisphaeraceae bacterium; assembly: GCA_964615815.1. Taxonomy (GTDB): domain Bacteria; phylum Planctomycetota; class Phycisphaerae; order Phycisphaerales; family UBA1924; genus DAIQNV01. The sequence goes on from CAZTQV010000017.1 coordinate 53,823, forward strand.
CAGCACGCGCAGTCATCGCACGCGTCGCAGCAGCAGGTGTCGCAGCAGCAAGCGGCCTCGGCGACCGGCGCGGTGGTGGTCGCCGCAGCGGGCTGGGTCGTGGCGAACGCGGCGAGGGTGCCGATGGCGAGCGCTGCGATACCGATAGCAATGGTCTTCAACATGACAGTCTCCTTGGACTGATTCGATTCAGAATGTGTATGGATACGGACGCTACGAAGGAAGAGCATGCCGCCGATGAACGGCGACGAAGGCTAGACGGACGCCCGCGGCGGCTTTCGCGGCGGGAGCAGGGCCCGCGTCGTCGCAACCGCGTCATGCTCGAGCACACGACCGCACTCGTCGGGCTTGGGGACGCTGCGGGCAAACGGGAGATCCGCAACCAAGGTGGGCACCTTCGGCGTCGGCTGGCACGGGCACGGCGTCGGGCGTTCTTCGCTCGACCCGTCGCGCATCGGGCAGGTCGGCCGCTCATCGACCACCGGGCAGCAGCAGACGCTCGGCTCGGTGGTTTCGTGCTCGGTGTGGGAGACGACGCACGCCTCCTGGTCGCCGGTCGTCGTGGGGTCGACCTTGTCTGCGGCGACGGCCGCCGCACAGAGCGGCCAGGCAACGAACGCCCACAAGCTCAGAAGAATGGCCAGAGTGACCTTCACCACCAGAAGTATCGGGGAAATCGGCCTCTCGATCAAGCCGCCCGTGAGAGCGGTCCGAGAAGTCCCGGGCAAGCCCCTACGCCCGCTCGAAGGTCGCGCCCCGCATCACATCGAAGCTGACGAACTGCCCGACCTCGAACTGGCTGGCCCGCTGGCGGGCGTCGGTCAGACGGCACTCGATCGGCACGCCCGCGTGGACGGTGATCGTGTTCTTCCCGTTGTCGATCGCGACGATGCTGCCCTGCACCCGGCGGGGCCGCCCGTGCACCGGCTCAACATACCGCCCGCCGCTGGTCACGACATCGACCCGCCTCGCGTCGGCCCGGATGCGGCCCTCGACGCGGTCGCCCTCGGGCATGGCCTGCGGGTCCGCGGCGTCGCCCAGGGGGATCAGGTGCATGCGGTACTGCGTGTTGTAGAGGGTCAGGACGACCTCGGCCGGCTTGGTCGCGGTCTCGGGGCGGCGCTCGGCGAGGACGCCGCGGGCGACGCCGGTGGGGACCTTGGAGGTGGGTGCGGGGTGGAGCATGGGGGCAGGATATCGCCCCGGCACGCCGCGGTCGCCCTCACCCGTACGCCGGCGTCTCCGGCACGCTGAGGTCACGGCCGTAGGGGCCCATCGCCAGGAAGTTTGCGAACAGCCGCGGGCCCTCGACCGTCAGGAAGCTTTCGGGGTGGAACTGCACGCCCTCGAGCGGCATCTTCTTGGTGCCGTCGGGCCAGGTGGGCTCGCCCCAGACACGCCGCAGGCCCATGACGACCGTCGAGCCGTCGGCCTCGGTCGAGGTCGCGGTGATCTCCCAGCCGTCCTCGCCCGGGCCGGGCTTGGGGGGGATGCTCGCGGGGCGGACGGCGAGGCTGTGGTAGCGGGTGGCGGTGAAGGGATTGGGCAGGTCCGCGAAAATGCCCCGCCCGTCGTGCCCCACCTCGCTGGTCTTGCCGTGCATCAGGATCGGGTGCCGCTCGACGATCATGCCGTTCTCCGCGGCCATGCACTGGTAGCCCAGGCAGACGCCCAGGATCGGCACGCGGCCCGCGAAGCGCTGGATGATCCGCCCGCTGACGCCGGCTTCTTTGGGTGTGCAGGGGCCGGGGGAGACGAGGATGTGCGTCGGCCCGCGGCCGCCGTCGAGGGCGGCGGCTGCTTCGGGGGTGATCTTGTCGTTCCGGGCGACGACGAGGTCCCGACCGGGCTCGAGGCTCGGGTCGAGCTCTCCCAGGCGCTGGACGAGGTTCCAGGTGAACGAGTCGTAGTTGTCGATGAGCAGGATCACGGGGCAAGCGTACGCCGGCTCCCGATCGTCACGCCGCCTCGTCGGCCGCCAGCCCGGGGCCGAGGGTCCCCGCCACGCCGTCACGGGTGACATAGAAGAGGTCCTTCGAAATCGGGTAGGGCATGCGGGCGAAGTCTTCCTTCACCCGGCTGTGCAGCCTCCCCACGAAGGGATCGGGCCCGACGCTCATCGCGACGAACATGTCGCGGGCGGGCGTCGCGACGAGGAAGTCGCCGCCGAGGCGCGGGCTGAGCCGCCGATAAAGATCGCCCAGGAGCAGCCGGGCGGCGTCGTAGCCGTCCTGCTCACTGAGGATCACCGCCCGGCCGCCCTCGCGGCTCTCGATGACCTGCATCTCGAGCTCGGGCGCGTAGGCGTGCAGGTTGGCGCGGGCGATCGATTCGAGCTCGTCGATGTCGATGCCCCAGCGGACGACCTGCTCGGTCGTGATGCTGACCGTCATCTGCGGGAGGTCGGTCACGAAGACGACGACCGTGTTATTCACGAACGGCACATGGGCCACCAGCTCGCGGCTCAGGTGCGTGAAGATCGACTCTGGCTGGATGCGGGGCATGATCCTCGGGCGGGCGAGGTCAAGCGGCATGTCCGCCAGGCTCAGTGAGTCCCCGCTGAAGAGCTGGTCGAGGAAGTGCTCGACGATCTCCTGCCCGCGGGCGGGCTCGTGGGCCACCATGCGGAAGAGGTTGTCGAGGTCCAGCCGCCGGCCGTTGACGAGCAGCTCGCTCGGGCCCACGAGGACGACCTCGTACTCGGGCTGCATGCGGCGGAGCAGCGTCGCCACCTGTTCGGCGAAGGCCTCGGGTTGCATCGGCATGTTCGACATCGACCGCCCCTCCTCGTTCGAGCGAGCGCTGCAACAGCACGGCCTCGGGGTCGTCGCGAAGGACACGAGCCCGGCCAGAACGGCCTGCTCATCGTCAACCCTGTCCGCACGCCGAAGCCCGCGGTTCCGCTTTCCGGCCCGCCGAGCCGCTCCCGCCCGCACAGCCGGTCCGACGGGCGCGTTCCACGCGACCGGGAACGCCTCCGCACGCCCGGTGTGAACGGTGCACCCCGTTCGGGCCCCCACCGCCGTCATGGCCGCGTGCGTGGCGGAGGACCGGTGTCAGCCCCGGGGCGGGCGGTCCGGGACGGGCGTCCACGGGCCCGCCCGATCGGAAAATGACCGGGCTTGCTCACAATACCTTTGCACCGCTGCACCGAATGCCGGTCCCCGGCTAGAATCGCCGCTCAATCGGCCAACCGGCACGAGACCGGGGCCCAAGCACGCCGGGGCGCACACCGCCGGCCGACCAGACGGAGAACGCAGCGTGACCGAGCAAGAGATCGAAGCAAAGGTGATCGACATCGTGGCCGAGCAGATGGGGGCCGACAAGAGCAAGATCACCCGCGCCACCAGCTTCGTCGAGGACCTGAACGCCGACAGCCTCGACACGGTCGAGCTCGTCATGGAGTTCGAGGACGAGTTCGAGACCTCGATCCCGGACGACCAGGCCGAGAAGATCAAGACCGTCGGCGAGGCCATCGACTTCATCAAGCAGGCCCACGGGCTCGAGTGACCACCGAGGGGCCCACCCCGAGCCGGGGGTGCCTCCAGGACCCAGGGGCCGCGTCACGGGAATATCCCGCCGGCCCCGGCAGATCTGTCACCATCCCATGACCAGCACCACCTCCGCGGAACGACCGATGCCCCTCAACCGGCGCGTCGTCATCACCGGGTACGGCGCCCTCACCTGCCTGGGCCAGGACGCCAAGTCCACCTGGGAGGGCATGCGCTCCGGCACCAGCGGGATCGCCCGCCTGACGCCCGAGCCCTTCGCCGTCTTCAAGGACACCTGGACCGTCCGCATCGGCGGCGAGATCAAGAACCTCGAGACCGACCGCTTCCTCGAGAAGCGCGAGGCCAAGAGGCTCGACCGCTGCACCCTGCTCGGCATCGGCGCCGCCGTCGAGGCCGTCGCCCACTCCGGCATCCAGTTCGACGCGATCGACCGCGAGCACGCGGGCGTCGTCATCGGCTCGGGCATCGGGGGCATCTCGACCATCGAGGAGGGCGTGCACACCCTCGCCAGCCGCGGGCCCGATCGCATCAGCCCCTTCACCGTCCCGCGGCTCATGGCCAACGCGACGGCGGGCAATGTCTCCATCCGCTTCGGGCTCACCGGGCCCTGCTCCTGCCACGCGACGGCCTGTGCCTCCTCGGGCCACGCCATCGCCGACGCCGCCAACTACATCCGCCGCGGCCACGCCGAGGTCATGATCACCGGCGGCACCGAGGCGGCCATCACGCCCCTGTGCCTGGGCTCCTTCATGACCATGAAGGCCCTCTCCACTCGCAACGACGAGCCGACCAAGGCTTCCCGCCCCTTCGATGTCGACCGCGACGGCTTCATCCTCGCCGAGGGCGCCGCGATGCTCGTCATCGAGAGCCTCGAGCACGCCCTCGCCCGCGGCGCGACCATCCACGCCGAGATCGTCGGTGCCGGCAACTCCGCCGACGCCCACCACATCACCGCCCCCGACGCCGGCGGCTCGGGCGCCTCGCGCTCCATGCGCTGGGCCCTGCAGGACGCCGGCCTCAAGCCGACCGATATCGACTACATCAACGCCCACGGCACCTCGACGCCCCTGGGCGATCAGGCCGAGGTCGCCGCGGTCCTCAACATCTTCGGCGACCACGCCCGCAAGTCCAAGGGCGGCAAGCTGCTCATGAGCTCGACCAAGGGCGTCCACGGGCACGCCCTCGGGGCGTCCGGCGCGGTCGAGTCCATCGCCTGCATCCACGCCGTCCGCGACGGCGTCATCGCCCCCACCGCCAACCTCGACAACCCCGACGAGTCCTTCGACATCGACCTCGTCGCCCACGACTCCCGCGAGCGGCCCGTCAAGTACGCGATGAACAACACCTTCGGCTTCGGCGGGCACAATGTCACGCTGATCATCGGCCGCTACGAAGGCTGATCGGCCTCACCCCGTCGGCACATCCCGCGTGTTCTCCACCCCGAACGCCGGCAGGTCCGCGCTGTCGTTGAAGTGGTGCAGAATGTAATCGAGCCGCCCCGAGTCGTACAGCGCCTTGAACGCGTCGACCCCATCCACCCAGTACCGCGTCCCCTTGCCCTCGACGAGAATGTCGAGGGCGTTCCGGGCAGCCTCCTCACCGATCTCCTGCCGGTACGGGCGGATGCTCGTAAGCGCATCGAAAGTATCGATCACCGCGAACAGCCGCGCGATCAAGGGGATGTCCTCCCCCGCAAGCCCGCTCGGGTAGCCCAGCCCGTCCCACCGCTCGTGGTGGTACCGAACCACATCGAGGATCGGCTCCTCGCTGATATCCATCTCCACCAGCCGCTGGTACCCATAGAGCGGGTGCCGCTTGATGATGTCGAACTCCTCGTCCGTCAGCTTCCCCGGCTTCTGCAGGATCGCATTCGGGATGTCGAGCTTGCCCAGGTCGTGCAACGCCGCCCCCTGCGTCGCGATCTGCAGCGCCTCCCCCCCCACCCCGTGCTCCTCGCACATCGCCCGCAGGTACAGCACCACGCGCCAGGTGTGCGCAGCCGTGGAGAGGTCCTTGGCCTCGATGGACTTCACGATCTGTTCGACGGTCTCGGGCGACATGCGGCAGCATCGTACCCGGGCCCATCCGCCCGCCCGCGGGGGATCAACCGACCCCGACGGTTACCGGGCGTGCTCGGCACGCCCAGACGGCCGGCGCTCCTCTTTATGAACGCCGGCTCACCGGCCCCGAGCGCCGTCGCCCGCCGGATTCGGGTAGTCGATCGCCGCCCCCTCGCTCCGCCCGCGGGTCTTCTCCGCCAGCTTCAGGGCCTCGTCGACATTCGCCGCCTGCAGCCGGTCCGCCGCGGCGTCCGCGAGGTAGCTCGACCGGACCAGGGGCCCGCTCATCACGACCTTCAGCCCGCGCTTCAGCCCCTCGCGCTCGTACATCGCGAAGTCATCGGGGTGGACCCACCGCGCGACCGGCAGGTGATTCCGCGTCGGCTGGAGGTACTGCCCCACCGTCACGATGTCGCAGGGGTCACCCAGCCCGGTGCCGCCCTTGTCCTCGGGCCGCTCGTCGCGCGGGCCGTCGTGGTTCGCGGTGTACCCGACGAGCTCCTCGAGGGCCTCGATCATCTCCGAGTCTTTCTCGCCGATACCCACCATGAAGCTCGTCTTCGCGACGACCCCCTGCTCCTTGATCCGCCGGAGCATCTCGAGGCTGCGGTCGTACTTCGCGCTCGGGCGCACCGCCGGGTACATCCGGCGCACGCACTCGAGGTTGTGCGCGATGATGTTGGGCCCGGAATCGATCACCGTCTGCAGCGCGTCCCAGTCGCCCATGAAGTCGGGGATCAGGACCTCGATCGAGAGGTCCGGGCATGCGTCGTGGCTCCGCTTGATCGTCTCCGCCCAGATCGACGCCCCGCCGTCCGGCAGCTCGTCGCGGTTCACGCTGGTGATCACGACATGCTTGAGGCCCATCACCCGCAGGCTCTCCGCGACGCGCTTGGGCTCGTCGAGGTCGAGGACCGGCGGCTTGCCGCTCTTCACATTGCAGAACCCGCACGACCGCGTGCAGGTGTCGCCCAGGATCATGATCGTCGCGACGCCGCGGGCCCAGCACTCCCCCATGTTGGGGCAGGCCGCCTCCTCGCAGACCGTAAAGAGCCGGTTCTCGTCGATGTTCTTCTTGAGTTTCGCGTACTCGCCCCCGCCCGGCACCCGGGCGCGCAGCCACCCCGGCTTGCGCTTCTGCTGCAGCTGGTGAACCGGCTGCTCCTGGTTATTCAGCACCATCGCCGACAGGCTCACCGTCGGTCGGAAGTTGCGCATCGGATCCCCCCCGAGGGGGCGGGGATGGCGGGCAAGGGTGCGGCTCAGCGCGACAGGGCTCGGCCCCGCCGCCGATCGCGCCGCCCGGGCCCGAGAATCCTCGGTGCTCGCAGGGTCGGTCACGACGGGGGTCGCGGGGACGGTCGGCTCCGGCGTGGCGGGCGTCGTCATTAAGGGACTGTAGAAGGGGCAACCCACGCGGGCGATGCGGGCCCCTGTTCGGTCTCGACCCCGCTTCCCGGCTCATGAATGCGAACCATCCGGCCGACAACGGGGTACAGCACGGGCGGGCGCGGTGCGTTGACACCGCGTGTGCCCGTGATACCGTGGATCCCCCTGTCGTGTTACCGGCGGAGGGGCGTCTGGAGACGCATCCCACCGATCCGCGGCGCACACGCTGCCCGCGGCGGACTCATGAGACCCGGGCTTCGGCCCAACGGGGAAGGGGCCATCGGCTCCTGCGAGGAAGATGGAAGACCGAGACGCCCGTTCGATCGATCAACCCGTCCGCGCCCACCGAGCCCTCGTGACCGGCCTCGCCGCCGTCGCCACGCTCGCGAGCCTCACCGGTTGCCACTGGGACTCGTACCTCGACCCAAGCGTCGTCGGACGCTGGGAAAACACGCCCGCGATCGTCCCGATCCTCGAGAACATCGCGGAGATCGAGGAGCAGACGGGCCAGTTCACCGAGTACACCGAAGTCCAGCCCGAGGACCTGCTGCCCGAGCCGAGCGACTACGAGATCGCCGCCGGCGATGTCCTCACGCTGCAGCTCTGGGACCTCGTCATCCGCGGGCAGCCGCTCGTCGAGACCAAGACCGTCGACGCCACCGGCGCGGTCGACATCTTGCAGCTCGGCCGCGTCGAGATCGCGGGCCTCAACGAGCAGCAGGCCGCCGACCGCATCGCGCAGCGCATGGCGAGCTTCGTCGCGGACCCCCTCGTTTCGGTGACCATCGAGAGCCGGCGCGAGCAGGCTTTCCAGCTCAGCGGCGCCGTCGCCCAGCCCGGCTCCTTCGCCATCCCCTCGGGCGACTACCGCCTCCTGCAGGCCCTCGTCACCGCGGGCGGCATCAGTGAGTCCGTCCCCTACCTCTATGTCATCCGCCAGGTGTCGCTCACCGACATCGACCCGGCCCGACCCGATGTCGTGCCCCAGCGGGCCCCCTCGACCAACCAGGGCGGCTCCACCGCCCCAGGCCAGGGCTCGGCCCCGACCCGCCCCAACACCGACGATTCCGATGTCGATGACCTGATCGACATCATCGAGGACCTCTCGGGCGACGGCGGCTCGCCGGCCGCCTTCGGCGCCCGCTTCGGCTCGGCCCAACCCACCCGGCGGGACAACGGCGCGCCCGACCCCATCATCGACCTCCCCGACGACAACGGGGCACCGGTCAACGCCAATGGCGGGCCTCCTGCCGACGCCGCCGGCGGCGACGGGGCCACCCGCTGGGTGTTCCTGAACGGCCGCTGGGTCCGCACCGCGGCCACCCAGAACCGTCCGACCGCCCCGGGTTCCGTCAACCAACGCGAAGCCGCCGCGGACCCGCTCGCCGACGCCGTCGACGCCCTGCTGACCCAGCGGATCATCCGCGTGCCGGTAACCCCCCTCTTCCAGGGCGACGCCCGTTACAACATCGTGGTCCGTCCCGGTGATGTCATCCGCGTGCCGCTGCCCGAGTCGGGCAATGTGTATCTGGGTGGACAGGTCGCCCGTCCCGGGGTGTACTCACTCCCGTCGGTCGGTCGGCTCACGCTCACGCGGGCGATCGTCGCCGGCGGCGGGCTCGGCCAGCTCGCGATCCCCGAGCGGGTGGACCTCACCCGCATGATCGGGCCCGACCGCCAGGCCACCATCATGCTGAACTACCGGGCCATCGCCGAGGGCACCCAGCCCGATGTGTTCCTGAAGCGGGACGATGTCGTGAATGTCGGCACCAACTTCTGGGCCTTCCCGCTCGCCGTCATCCGCGGGGGCTTCCGGGCCTCCTACGGCTTCGGGTTCCTGCTCGACCGGAACTTCGGCAACGATGTCTTCGGCGCCCCGCCGACCAACTTCCGGAACTGATCGATGAGGCCCGGGCGACCGCTGCCAACCCGAGAATCGGCATGAGGTTGCCGAACCTCAGGCTCACCCGGGCGTACTCGTTCCGTCTGCGCCCGGCGGGGCCTCGGGTCTATCGTTGGCCCCGGGCGATCGGGCTCGGGGAATCAGGGGGATGGGCGGGCAAGGAGGCCCGTCTCCAGGGTGGGATGCCCGTCTCGGCCCGGCCGTCCGCCGGGCCTTCGTTCTCCCCCGGCGAACCGTCGCGATCGCCCTTCCCGGAAAGCGGGAAGGCGAGGGTTGTTCATCCCCGGCGGGCGCACGCCCGATCGGGACGGCGGGCGATCGGGAGTTGTGTTGACAGGGGCCCCCGGCGACGCGGCCGGGCGATAGCGGGCCTCACGGGATCAGTGGAATGAGTTCGGTGGCGACCAAAGCGAGCGGGCAGACGACGCCGGGCCAGGCGTCGCGGTCGCCGTTCGCCGCCCTCGCGACCGGCCCCGGCGCCGCGTACATCGGGCTGCTGCTGGTCACCTATGTGGGCCTCTTCTGGCGCTGGTTCGAGCGGCAGCACCTGTTCAGCTGGAGCAAGCTCGAGGACTGGGGCCACGCCTACCTCATCCCCGTCATCAGCCTCTACCTCGTCTGGCAGAAGCGCGAGGAGCTCAGCAAGACCGAGTTCCGCACCTTCTGGCCCGGCGTGGTGCCCATGCTCGTCGGGATCGTCGGCTACTTCTACGCCGTCGTCGGCATCCGCAGCCACATGGTCGAGGGGCTCTTCGTCATCCTCACCGTCTTCGGGCTCACGCTCCTGCTCCTCGGGACGCAGGCGATGCGGTACCTCTTCCTCCCCATCGCCTTCCTCGTCTTCGGCGTCACGCTCGCCGAACGCGTCATGATCGAGATCACCTTCGCCCTGCAGCTCCTCGCGAGCCAAGGCTCCTGGGTCATGCTGGGCATCCTGGGCATGGTCTTCGGCTTCAGCGTCGAGCTCGACGGCAACACCCTGCATGTCGTCACCAACGCCGGCGAGGTCCACCCGCTCAATGTCGCCGAGGCCTGCTCCGGCATGCGCATGGTCGTCGCGTTCTACGCCCTCGGCGCCGCGGCCGCCCTCGTCGGCTGCACGCAGTGGTGGCAGCGCATCGCGCTCCTGCTGCTCGCGGGGCCCGTCGCCCTGCTCATGAACATGGTCCGCGTCACCGTCCTGGGCCTGCTCACCCTCGTCGATCCCGACCTCGCCGCGGGCAACGCCCACACGCTCATCGGCACCATCCTCCTCGTGCCCTCGCTGATGCTCTTCCTGGGCGTTGTCTGGGCCCTCAACCGCGTCGTCGACGCCCCCGAGAAGGAGCCCACCGCGTGACCTGGCGCAGCCTCACCAACCCCGCCTTCATCGTCGCCGTCGCCCTGCTCGCGGTCTCCGCGGTCGCGTTCAGCGGCGCGATCAACGCCTACCAGGTCCACCTGCGCAAGCTCCCCATCGAGCCGCCGGAGGGCCGCCGCGTCGCCGCCCTGCCCACCGAGACCCAGAGCTGGGAACGCTTGGGCCAGGACCGCGTCATGCCCAAGGATGTCGTCGCCACTCTGGGCACCGAGAACTATGTCTCCCGCGTCTACCGCCTGCGCAACGACGCCGCCGACGCCCTGCTCGGCGAGGACCGCCCCGACGAGCCCGTCGCCATCGAGCTCCATGTCGCGTACTACACCGGCATGATCGACACCGTCCCCCATGTCCCGGAGCGCTGCTTCGTCGGCGGGGGCCTGCAGAAGGGCGGCACCTCGGAGCGCCTGCCCATCCCGATGGACACGACGGGCTGGATGCCCGACCCCACCGTCGAGCCCGAGTTCGCGGGCCCCGCCGGCGAGATCTACACCGCCCGCACCGACAACCGCCGATCCGACCGCCCGGGCATGCGCGTCCGCCTGCCCCGGGGCGTCACGCCCGACCGGCCCATCCGCATGATGATGAGCTCCTTCGCCGGACAGGAGGGCGAGACCCGCCTCGTCGCCGGCTACTTCTTCATCGCCAACGGCGGCACCGTCGCCAGCGCCAACGATGTCCGCACCCTCGCGTTCGACCTCCAGAGCGACTACGCCTACTACCTCAAGGTCCAGGTGACGAGCGCCCAGGTCAAGTCCAAGGAAGAGCTCGCCCTCCTCGCGGGGTCACTCGTCGGAGAGCTCATGCCGGAAATCATGCGTTGCGTGCCCGACTGGGTCGAGGTGCAGCGCGGGAACTACCCAGAAGACAACCCAAGGCGCGCCGAGGCCTCGCAGGCCAACGCCACCAACGGGTAAAACGATAGAAACGCCCCCGGGGATCGGGGGTTGCAAGCCGGGAGAATGGACTCATGGCGGCTCGGGTGAATGTCAAGTTCGTGATCATCCTTTCGGCGGTGCTCGTCTGCGTCTGCGGCGGTGCCGTCGGGGCCTGGTACTTCGTCGTCAACAAGACCGGCGACAGCTGGGCCCGCCAGGGCGATCAGGCCATGGCCGCCGCCGACTACGAGGCCGCCGCCCAGGCCTACGAGCGCGCCGTCGGCCACGAGAAGACCAACCTCGACTGGCTCAACAAGTGGCGCGACGCCCTCGAGGCCCGCGCGCCCGACGAGCAGGGCGCCTACCAGCGCCTCTTCAGCAACAAGCTCGTCCCCGTCATCCGCCAGATCGCCCAGGTCAAGCGCACCGACATCGAAGCCCACGACGAGTTCCTCGCCCTCACCTACGAGCAGGTCCGCGACAGCGGCAACCCCGCCGCGGTCCGCAACGGCGCCGAGGCCATCAACGCCCAGACCGAGAGCGTCATGCCCCTCTTCGGCGGCGACCCCGGGCCCCACGACCGCCTGCGCCGCTACCGCGGGCTCGCCTTCACCCAGGTCCTGGGCCGCGTCGGCACGCTCCCCGAGAACGAGATGCAGCGCACCGAGGAGGACCTCCGGGCCGCCCTCGCCGCCGACCCGGCCGACGGCGAGGTCGCGGTCGCGATCACCCAGCTCCTGAGCTCCCGCATTGACGAGGCCAAGCGCGCCGAGCGCATCACCGTCGTCGACCGCTACCGCACCGAGGCCCGCGAGGTCATCGACACCCTCCTCGAGAACGACCCCGACGACCCGTGGGGCCGCGTTTTCAAGTTCGCCATCGAGCTCGACCAGGCCACCGACCGGCTCCGCGGGAACAACCGCCCGCCCGAGGTCGTCGCCCGCGAGATCCGCGCCGTCTACCAGGAATTCCTGCCCCGCCTCGACGACCTGCACGCCTGGCTCATGCAGCAGCCACCCGAGACGCTCGACCGGGCCGTCCTCGACCGTTTCCAGCTCCTGGAGACCGTCACCGACCCCGAGGCACGCCTCGGCCGCACCGCCGAGCTCGTCACCCGCCTCGCCAAGGCCCAGCCGGAGGACGCCCGCCTCGGCCTGCGCTACGCCCAGCTCATCGCCGACCAGGGCGAACTCGACAACGCGATCACCGAGCTCGACCGCATCATCGCGATGGAGCCGAAGAAGCTGAGCTTCGAGGGCTGGGTGCAGTTCCTCGTGCAGGCGCAGGCCGCCCGCTCCGTCAGCGAGTTCCAGCTCCGAAAGGCCGAAGGCATCCGCAACGACGGCGGCCCGGCCGCCCAGGTCGACGCGGCCATGGCCGCCGCCAAGGACGCCCGGCAGAAGTACGCGCTCATGGTCCAGCAGGGCAACTCCGAGCTCAAGTTCCTCGACGGGCTCATCGCGCTCGCCGAGAACCGGCCCGTGGACGCCATCGCCCAGTTCGCCGCGTACAACGAGGACACCACCTTCCAGAACCGCCTCGGCCTCTGGCGCGAGGCGCAGGTCGCCCGCGGGCTGGGCCGCCTCGGCACCGCCCGCGACCGCCTGCAGCAGCTGCTCGACCTCGAGCCGCAGAACGCCGGCGCCGTGCTCGCCCTCGCCCAGGTCGAGGAAGCCTTCGGCGAGCCCGTCAACCTCCGCCGCGCCATCGAGCTCTGCCGCACCGTGCTCCGCCTCCAGCCGGGCAACGAGACCGCGCAGAACATGATCGAACGCTACGAGATCATGCTGGGCGACCGCCCGAGCGAGGACCCCGTTGTCACCCTCATCTACCAGGCACAGCGCATCGCCCGCGGCGCCGACGACGAACTCGGCAACGCCCAGCAGGCGATGGACCTGCTCCGCAGCGGCCTCGAGCCCAACGGCTGGGACACCCGCGTCGTGAACGCCCTGGGCGGCATGCTCCTCAACGCCGGCCGGCTCGACGAGGCCCGCGAGCTCGTCGACGAGGCCCTCCCCCGCAACCCCGACAACGAGCAGCTCCGCCGCCTGAGCGTCATGCTCCAGGCCGACAGCGTCACCGACGCCGTCGCCATGCTCATCGACGAGTCCGACGCGCCCGAGGAGGACAAGCTCCTCCGCAAGCACCAGGTTTACATCCAGGCCGGCGAGCCCGAGCGCGCCACCGAGATGCTCGACCAGCTGATCGAGGTCGCCCCGAACGACCCGCGCGTTCTCGAGCTCCGCTTCGTCCGCGCCATCCAGCAGGGCCGCCTTGACGAGGCCGAACGGCTCACGGGCCAGGCCGAGCAGTACAGCCAGAACGGCCTCGACGGCGCCGACGGCATGGGCGGCGTCACCTTCCGCGCCCGCCTCGCCGCCGCCAAGGGCAACGAGGCCGACGCCGTCCGCTTCTTCGAGGAGGCCGCCCAGTCCGGCCGCGCCGACGCCGCCATCTGGCGAGCCCTCGGCATCTCGCAGCGCACCGCCGGCCGCACCGCCGACGCCATCCGCTCCTTCCAGCGGGCTCTCTCCATCCGCCCCGACGATGTCGCGACCATCAACGCCTACATCGCCACCCTCGCCGGCGCCGACCAGCTCGACGAGGCCCTGTCCGAGGCCCGCCGCCTCCGCCCGCAGGCCGAGCGCAGCACCGAGTTCATGGACCTCTACCTCACCCTCGAAGCCGGCGCCGGCGGGCGAGAGGGCATCCGCCGCGCCATCCAGCAGCGCCGCCGGATCATGACCGAGCAGCCCGGCAACATCCGGAACCGCATCGCGCTGGCCAACCTCTTCATCGAGGACCGCCAGTGGCTCGAAGCCCGCGGCATGATCGACGCCCTCCGCGCCGAGAACGACAGCCTCGAGCTCGTCGCCCTCGACGCACGCTGGCACGCGGACCAGGGCCGCGTCCGCACCGCCGACGGCTTCCGCGACGGCATCGACATGGCCCAAGAAGTCTTCGTCCGCTACATCGTCAGCCAGGACGACCAGAACCTCGGCGTCGACGCCTACCTCACCCTCGCACGCTTCATGATCCAGCGCGGCCAGTACGGCGTCGCCGTCCGCGCCATCGGCGACGCACGCCCGCTGCAGGACCCCAAGCAGCTCCGCGCCGAGAAGCTCAACGGCGACCTGATGCTCACCCTGGGACGCGCCGAGGAGGCCGCCGAGTCCTTCCGCAAGATCGTCGCCGCGGGCGCCGACGACGCCGACCAGAGCTACCGCAAGCGTCTCATCGAGATGCTCCTCCGCCAGAGCCTTTTCGACGAGGCCGCCGACCAGGTCGCCGCCCTCGGAGACGAGTTCCAGCAGGACCTCACCGTCATGCTCCAGCGGACCGACATCCTGCTGGGCCAGGGCAAGCGTCAGGAAGCGCTCGACCTGCTCAACAAGGCCGTCGCCCTCCACCAGGACTCCGCCGTCGTCTACGCCAAGCGAGCCCAGGTCCTCCTGAGCCAGGAGTCCGGCCTCAACGACGCCCTCGCCGACCTCCAGACCGCCCTCGAGATCCAGCCCAACGAGTGGCGCACCCTCCGCCTCCGCGCCGCCGTCTATTACCAGATGGGCCGCACCGAGGACGCCATCGCCGATCTCCGGAGCACCATCCGCGCCAACCCCACCCTCGACGAGGTCCTCCTCGGCCTCATGATCGAGCTCATCAACCAGGGTCGCGACGGAGAAGCCCTCGACGCCGCCTCCGAGGTCATCGACCAGCGGCCCACCGACACCACCCTCATGATCACCGCGGGCCGCATCCTCTCCGATCGCGGCAAGTGGAGCCGCGCCGCCATCCTCTACGGCAAGGCGTGGGAACTCAGCCAGAACCCCGACCTCGCCATTCGCTACATCGACTCGCTCGTCAACTCGGAGCCCCCGCGCCCCGACGAGGCCGAGCGCGTCCTCCGCCGCGTCGCCGAGCTCGGCGCCGACATCAACGCCGACCCCGAGCTCCTCATCGCCCAGGCCCTCATCGAGCGGGCCCGCAACCGACCCGTCCGCGCCGAGTCCTTCCTCGTCCAGGCCTTCGACGCTCAGGACGACTCCCCCACCGCAAGGCTCAACTGGATCCGCAATGTCGTCCGCGTCTACAACCAGGCCGAGCCCGGCTCCGCCGTCAACTTCCTCCGCCAGCTCGCCCGCAGCCGCGAGGCCGGCTCCGGCGACGCCGAGTGGCTCGAGTACGCCGCCGGCCGGCTCATGATGGACCGCGAGGAGACCTTCGCCGACGGCGAGAGCCGCCTGCAGGAGCTCGCCGAGTCCGCCAACACCGAGACCGTCCGCCTGCTCTCCCACCGCACCCTCGGCGCCATGCACTACGACCGCGAGGACTTCGACAAGGCCGAGGCCGCCTGGCAAGCCGGCCTCGCCGAGTTCCCGGACGACTGGGAGATGACCAACAACCTCGCCTACTGCATCGGCCGCGACCAGAACCGCCCCGCCGACGCCCTCCCCCTCGCCCGAAAGGCCGTCGAGCTCGCCGCCGGCGAGAGCCAGGCCTGGGACACCCTCGCCCGCATCCACATCGCCCTCGGCAACCTCGACGACGCCGAGGCCGCGCTCGACCAGGGCGAACGCGCCATCCGCACCGCCTCGGCCCGCATCAACATCACGATCAACCGCGCCCGCCTCGAGGCCAAGCGCGGCCGCTGCGAGCTCGCCCGGAGCCTGCTCTCCCAGGCACGCACCAGCTCGGAAGCACTCCCCCAACTCCGGGAACAGTTCCAGACCGATATCCAGGAGGTCCTCGCCATGATCCAATCAGGCTGCTGACCACCTGAAGACCGTTCCAAGCTCGAACGGGCCCGACCGCCCGCCGAGCCGAAAGACAAGGGCGGCTGCTACAACGGCCGCGCACAGACCAGGGGGCCAAGGGGCCCGTCGGAGAACGCCGGGCACACCCGGCAAAGCGATCGCCGGGCGACCGGCGAGAAATGGGTAGGTTCGAGATGACGACCGCGCCAGCCGCACGCCCCACTTCACCGGCCGCCTCCCGTCCGCCCGCGGGCGGCGCGATCGCCGGCAGCTTCACGCCGGCCATCGACCCCGTGAAGCTCCTCCAGAAGTACATGTGGCTGCTGATCGCCGCGAGCGTCGGTGGGCTCATAATCGGCGAGATCACCTTCCAGATCTGGAAGCGCGTCGCCCCCACATGGACCAGCACCACCGTCTTCGAAGTCCAGGTCCCCACCACCGACCTCAAGGACACCGCCACCCGCTACGACGAAGAAGAGCTCATGACCTTCATGGCCACCCGCATGGAGGAATTTAGCCAGCCCGCCCTCCTCGACTCGGTCATCCTCGACCCACGCGTCCAGACCGAGGCACCCGCCTGGATCAGGAAGTACGAGAAGAACGGCTCGATCGATGTCGACGAGGCCCGCCGAGACCTCCGCGACATCGTCTCCACACAGATCATCCAGGACACACAGCTCTTCACCATGTCCGTCGGCTGGCGCACCCCCTCCGACGCCGCGGGCCTCGCCCGCATGCTCGAGCAGAAGTTCATCACCAGCGCCGATGAACGCGCCCGCCGCGACCGTGTCGCCCGCCTCGACCAGATCAGGCGCATCGTCGACGGCTACAACGAGGAGCTCGACGAGCTCGTCCTCCGCCGCACCCGCCTCTCCCGCGACGAGGGCATCAGCGCCGAGTCCCAGCGCGAGGACGACGCCTCCAAGGAACTCGACGACACCGTCGCCACCATCTCCGAAATCCAGCAGGAAATGGCCGCCACCCGCGAGCAGCTCCAGCGCATGGAGACCATGCTCCAGAACGACTCGGCCATCCAGTACACCGACACCCAGCGGGCCATGGTCGACCAGAGCCCGCTCGTCATGCGGCAGACCTCCAGCATCCAGGACCTCAGGACCGAGCTCGGCGCCATGCTCCGAGAGGGCATCCAGCCCGCCCACCGCGATTACCGACTCCTCCAGGCACGCATCGACGCCGCCGAGGCCGAGCTCATCGACCTCCGCGAACGCGAACTCCGAAAGCAGTTCGAGGCCGATGTCGACGCCCTCCGCCAGATGCTCCGCGGCCTCCAGGCCCAGGAGGCCGACCTCCAGGCCCGCGCCGGCGAACTCCGCGCACGCCTCACCGAGCTCACACGCATCTACAAGGAGCTCGACCAGCTCGATGTCCGCATCGAACGCGTCACCGAGACACGCGACACCTACCAGGAAAGCCTCGAGGAAATCCAGAGCTTGGGCGGCCTCCAGCGCGGCCGCATCGTCACCGTCCAGGCCCCCAAGGTCCCCGACGAGATCTCCAGCCCCAACCACATCGTCACCCTCGCCCTGGGCCTCATCCTCGTCACCGGCCTCACCGGCGGCGCCGTCGTCGCACGCGAACTGCTCGACCAGCGCATCAAGGGCCCGAGCGATGTCGCCATGATCCCCAGGACCAAGGTCGTCGGCGTCGTCCCCCTCGCCGCCGAAGACCCCAACAACCCCAAGCACTTCGAGACCATCTTCCGCGACCAGCCGCGCGGCGTCCTCTCTGAGAGCCTCCGTCAGGTCCGCACCACCGTCCTCAAGAAGATGGAACGGGGAGGACACAAGTCGCTCCTCGTCTGCTCTGGCCTCCCCCGCTCCGGAGCCACCGGCACCATCACGAACCTCGCCTTCGCCGCGGCCGCCGCCGACAAGAAGGTCCTCGTCATCGACGCCAACTTCCGCCGACCGGGCGTCCACCGCGTCTTCGGCCTCGCCGAAGCCCCCGGCCTCGCCGATGTCCTCGCCGGCCGCGCCACCCTCGACTCCACCGTCCAGGCCACCGACACCAAGGGTCTCAGCGTCCTGCCCGTCGGCTCCGCGGAGGACCGCGTCTTCGAGCGCCTCGGCACCCAGCCCATGGGCGACCTGCTCGACCGCGCGAGCGAGAAGTACGACCTCGTCCTGATCGACACGGCACCCGCCGTCGTCGCCGGCGATGCCCTCTCCATCGCCACCCGCTGCGACGCCGTCATGATGGTCGTCCGAGCCATGGCCGAGAAGCGGGGCATGGTCAACCGCATCAAGAACGACCTCGCCGACGGCAAGGCCGAGCTCCTGGGCGTCCTCGTCAACGGTGTCCGCGCCTCCGCGGGCGGCTACATGAAGCGGAACATCCGCGCCACCCACGAGTACCAGGACGGCGCCGCCGCCTCCGCCTCCATCGACGAGAAGGCCTGACCCTCATCCGTTCAGGGGCCCGGCCCCCGCGAGGAGATCGCCCGTGACCCCGACGGGGAAACGCACCGACGACGCCGCCGACCCCATCCGGGGCGGCGACGCCGCGCGCTCCCCCGCCGACATCCTCATCACGGGCGGCGCCGGCTTCATCGGCTCCCACCTCACCGAGGCCCTCCTCGCCGAAGGTCACCGCGTCACCGTCGTCGACAACCTCACCACGGGCCGCCGCAAGAACCTCCCCGCCGCCCATCCCGCCCTCGAGATCATCGAGTCCGACCTCCGCGAAGCCCTCGCCGGCCCCCTCGCCCGCCGACGCTTCGACGAGATCTACCACCTCGCCGCCGCCGTCGGCGTCGACCTCGTCATGAAGGACCCCGTCCTCGCCATCGAGGTCAATGTCGAGCAGACCGCCGCGCTCCTCCGCTTCGCCGCCGGGCTCGACCCCGAAGCCCGCGACAATCCCGCCGATGCCAGCGGCACCGGCACCCCCACCTTCATCGCCAGCTCCTCCGAGGTCTACGGCAAGCCCACACGACAGGTCTTCTCCGAAGACGACGATGTCGTCTACGGCCCCACCGTCGTCACCCGCTGGTCCTACGCCCAGACCAAGGCCATCGACGAGTACCTCGCCCTCGCCTATCACAACACCGCCGCCTGCCCCGTCGTCGTCGCCCGCTTCTTCAACACCGTCGGCCCCCGACAGGTCGGCGACTACGGCATGGTCCTCCCCCGCTTCGTCCGCTCCGCCATCGAGGCCAAGCCCATCCGCGTCTTCGGAGACGGCGCCCAGTCCCGCTGCTTCTGCGATGTACGCGATGTCGTCGCCGCCATACCCAAGCTCCTGCGAAACCAAGACTGCCACGGCCGTGTCTTCAACCTCGGCTCCGACCGCCCCATCTCCATCGCCGAGCTCGCGAGCCTCGTCATCGACACCCTCGGCTCCACCTCCACCATCGAGTTCGTCCCCTATGCCGACGCCTACCCCCCGGGCTTCGAGGACCTGAAGCACCGCCGCCCCGACCTCTCCCGAGTCCGCGAAGCCATCGCCTTCGAGCCCAGGACCGACCTCGCCGCTACCATCGCCGACCTCGCAACCGCCATCCGCGCCGATGACGCGAAGGAGGTCACACGATGACCGCCTTCCCCCCCATCGGCCCCGCCACCTCCGCCGCCGCCGACGCCGCAAGAGCCGTCGTCCCCCCCGGCGTCTCCGATCGCATCGAGCAACTCGGCAACCAGATCGAAACCCTCGCCGCCCGCCAGCAGGAACTCATGGGCATCATCGGCCTGGGAGGCGAACCCCCCCAGACCTGGCTCGAGGTCCTGAACGGCTACCTCGCCGTCCTCGTCGTCGCCTTCCTCGTCACCGTCGTCACCATCCCCCTCCTCCGAAAGCTCGCCGTCGACAACGGCATCGTCGACCGCCCCGACCACCGCAAGATGCACCGCATGCCCATCGCCTACCTCGGCGGGGTCGGCGTCTACCTCGGCATGATGGCCGGCATCTTCACCAGCTACCTCGGCGTCGAGTGGCCACAGATCGTCGGTTTCCATGTCACCCGCTTCGTCTCCATCACGGGACACCCGGACCTCGTCCCCCCATGGATCCTCCTCGGCCTCACCATCATCATGTTCATCGGCCTCTACGACGATGTCGTGGGCATCTCACCCCGCGTCAAGGTCGGCGGCCAGCTCCTCGCCGCCGCCGCCCTCGCCTACGGAGATGTCGGCGTCAAGGTCGCGGAGGGCGTCCTTTCCCCCACCCTCGGCGCACTCCTCAACCACCGAGACCTGACCTGGGTCTTCAACCTCCCGATGGACATCCCCCTCATCGGTGGCACCGTCGAGCTCGACCTCATCTACTGGACAGGCACCGCCGTCATCGCCATCTTCGTCCTCGGCGCCTGCAACGCCGCCAACCTCATCGATGGACTCGACGGCCTCCTCTCCGGCGTCACCGCCATCGCCTGCCTGGGCCTCCTCGCCATCGCCATCATGCTCGTCTTCGAAGACGCAGGCCCCCGCGACTCCCAGCGCATCGTCCTCTGCCTCGCCGTCCTCGGCGCCTGCCTCGGCTTCCTGCCGCACAACTTCAACCCCGCAACCATCTTCCTCGGTGACTGCGGCTCACTCCTCCTCGGCTTCTCCACCATCGTCATCATCCTCACCCTGGGCGACAACGGCCGCACCGACCTCGTCATCGCCGGCCTCGTCATCTACGCCATCCCCATCCTCGACACCATGCTCGCCATCGTCCGCCGCAAGCTCGCCGGCAAGAAGATGTCCGACCCCGACTCCAACCACCTCCACCACATGCTCAAAAGAGCACTCGGCGTCAAGGGCGCCGTCTTCAGCCTCTACGGCCTCGGCCTCGCCTTCGCCCTCATCGGCGTATTGCTCGCAGCCTCCGGCGCCCGCCTCATCTACACCCTCGCCCTCCTCTGCGGCGCCTTCATCGTCGTCTACTCCATCAAGCTCGCCCGCAAGAAGCAGATCGAAGACCAGATGCTCGAGGCCGAAACCCGCAGCGCCACCCTCGCCGCCCAACCCCTCGCCCCCGAAGGCGCCCCACCCCCCACCCCCGTCAGCACCCACTAAACCAACGGCACCCGACGACCGGTGCCACCATCCGCGCAGCGGGTGGTGCTTTGTCACGCACCCATTTGGCCCTTTGGCCATTTCCGCTTCGGCCATGTGCGCCACCCCCACCCCCTATACTCACCCCATGACCGATCCCGCGGCCCGTCCAACCCGCGTCATGGCCCTCATGAACCAGAAGGGCGGCGTCGGAAAGACCACCACCACTGTCAACCTCGCTGCCGCCCTCGCGCGACGCGGTCGCCGCGCGCTCCTCATCGATCTCGACCCACAGGCCCACGCCACCATCCACCTCGGCTACGAACCCTCCACCGACCCCAACACCCACGCCCCCTCCGTCTACGACCTCCTCCTCGACCCCGACACCGACCCCGCCGCCACGGTCCACCCCTCCCGAGACAACCTCGAGCTCATCCCCGCCGAGACCGACCTCGCCGCCGCCGAAACCGATCTCCCCTCCGCACACCGCCCCCAGTTCCGCCTCCGAGACGCCCTCGACCGCCTCCTCTCCGCCCGCCCCGCCGACCAACGCCCCGAGTTCATCCTCCTCGACTGCCCCCCCTCCCTCGGCATGCTCACCATCAACGCCCTCGTCGCCGCCCGCGAGGTCTTCGTCCCCATGCAGGCCCACTTCCTCGCCCTTCAGGGCCTCGGCAAGCTCCTCGAAACCGTCTCCATGCTCCGCGGCTCCCCCGCCCAGCCCGGCCTCAACCCCAAGCTCCGCGTCTCCGGCGTCTTCCTCTGCATGCACGACCGCCAGGCCACCCACACCCAGGAAGTCGTCGCCGACCTCGACGGCTTCTTCGAGCAGGCCCGCACCGACGCCGCCCAGACCGACGGCCCCCTCCGCTACGCACGCGTCTACCGCCCCGCCATCCGCCGCAACATCAAGCTCGCCGAGTGCCCGAGCTTCGGCCAGACCATCTTCGACTACGCCCCCGACGCCAACGGCGCCGCCGACTACGCCGACCTCGCCGACACCATCTTGAAGGAGTGGGACCGCGCTCTCGCGAGCCGCCCCCAGCAGCCCGCCGTCGCGGTCAACACCGACGCGACACGCGACACGCTGAACGCCCACACCCCAGAATCCGCCCAGCGCTCCGCCTGATCCACCCCTACCCGAGCCGCGACGGACACGATGCCCCCATCGCTCCCCACCATCCCCCTCGCTCTCCGCCGCGGGGCGTTCATCGTCTACGCCATCATCCTCTTCACCGCCACCCACTGGCCGCAGCTCCAGATCGACGGCCCCGTACCCCGCACCGACCTCTACCTCCACTTCATCGCCTTCGGCCTCTGGACCGCCCTCTTCGGCTTCGCCGACTTCATCGGCCCCTGGAGACACCCCTCAACCCCCCTCCGCCTCATGGCCTGCGGCCTCGTCTACGCCGCCGTCGACGAAGGCCTCCAGCTCATCCCCGTCCTGGGCCGACACGCCAGCCTCGAGGACTACACCGCCAACGCCATCGGCGTCCTCCTCGGCTCCATCACCATCCTCCTCACCAACCGCCTCCTCCCCCAACAACGCCAATGACACCGCTCGCCCCAAAACGAGCCCAACCCACGCGACCCCATCAGAGCCGCGATCGTGAGATCGCGGATTCACCCCCCGCTGCCCCGAACCGCCGACACAACGGGTGCCACTGGCTACTCGCCCGCCACCGCTCCCTCTCCCCAAAGGGGAGAGGATGTCGCGAAGCGACAGGAGAGGGGCTACCCAAGCGAAGCGCCTCCCCCACCTCCAAGCCTCATCTCTCAAAACACGCCCAAACCACCCCAACGCCACACCCCACCACCCCCCGGTGCCCCGAACCGCCGCAACGCGGCGCTTCGGGCCATCACACCCCATCTCCAACCCCAAGGAGCGAGCCGCCCCGCCCCGGGGCGGCCTTCCCATTCCTCAGTGCCCGCTGCCTGATCCCCGATCCCTGATCCCTGATGCCTGATGCCTGATCCCTGATCCCTGATCCCTGATGCCCACCTCCCCCCCCAACCTCGCCCGCCCCCTCCGCACCGTCTCCGCGCTCACACTCATCTCGCGCATCCTGGGACTCGTCCGCGACCTCGTCACCGTCCGCATCTTCGGCGACACCGCCGTCGGCTCCGCCTTCGCCGCCGCCTTCGCCATCCCCAATGTCTTCCGCCGCCTCTTCGGCGAGGGCGCACTCTCCGCCGCCTTCCTCCCCGCCTACTCACGCCTGAATGACGCCGACCCCCCCACCGCCGCCGCCCTCGCCAGGCACACCCTCCTCTGGCTCGCGCTCGTCACCGGCGCCCTCACCGTCCTCGCCGAAGTCGCCCTCCTCGCTGTCATCCTCCTCACGCCCGACGACGCCACCCGCGACCTGTCCCTGGGCCTCGTCATGGCCACCCTCCCCTTCATGCCCCTCGTCTGCGCCGCCGCCATCCTGGGAGGCATGCTCCAGGTCCACGATAAGTTCGCCCCTCTCGCCGCCGCCCCGATCATCCTAAACTTATGTCTGATCGCCGTCGGCGGAATGTACTTTCTATTAGGTCGGGGCGACCCCGTCCCCTGGGCCTACGCCCTCGCCGCGGCCGCCGTCGCCGCGGGTGTCCTCCAGGTCCTCTGGTCCCTCGCCGCGCTGCGCGCACACGCCCGCCGAGCGGGCGCACGAGGCGAACAGGCGCGCGCGCAAAGCCCCGATTCCGACCCCTCCGTGCGCACAGCCGCGCCCGCCGTGCGCGCGCCGCAAGCATCCGTGCGCACAGAATCGCGGGCCCTATTCCGCCGATTCCTGCCCGCCGTGCTCGGTCTCGGCACCCTCCAGATCAACAGCCTGATCGACACCCTCGTCGCCATGTGGCCCGTCTGGGTCGGCCCCACCATCCTCGGCTACACCTACCCCCTCGACGAGGCCTCGAACGCTATCCTCTTCTACAGCCAGCGTTTATATCAGTTCCCCCTCGGCGTCTTCGGCATCGCCGTCGCCACCGTCGCCTTCCCCGAACTCGCCCGCGCCGCCGCCAAGGACCGCACACCGGGCCACGACCCCCTCGCCGAAACCCTCCGCCGGGGCCTCCGCCTCAGCCTCTTCGTAGGCCTCCCCGCCACAATCGGCCTCTGGCTCGTCTCTCAAAGCCTTGTCACCACAGTGCTTACCGGCGGCGACGGCTTCACCGCCGACGGCGCCGCCCGGGCCACGGCGGTCCTCCAGGGCTACGCCGTCGCCATCTGGGCCTACTCCGTCAACCATGTCCTCACCCGCGCCTTCTACGCCGCCGAGGACACCGTCACCCCCGTCCGCATCGCCGCCGCGTTCGTGGGCGTGAACCTCGTGCTGAACCTCTTGCTGATCTGGTACTTGCGTGAGGCGGGCATGGCCTGGGCCACCGCCATCAGCGCCGTCGGCCAGACCGTCTTCCTCGCCCTCGCCCTCAAGGCCAGGCACCTGCACGCACAACTCTTTGACAAAGAATCACTTACGACGATCGGCAAAATGGTCCTGTGCTCGGCCGTCATGGGCGTCGGCGTCTGGCTCGTGCTCGAAGCCATCGCGCCCGGGCCCGACTGGACGAGCCACGCCCTGGCCCTCGCGGCCGCAACGGTCGGCGGCGCAGGCGTTTACGCCGCGGTCGCCGCCCGGTTCGGCCTGCCGGAGCTCGCCGAACTCCTCGGACGCGTGAAGGGATAGCCATGCCGAAGGTCGACCTCGCCGGACGCGTCATCGTCATCACCGGAGCCAGCGCCGGCATCGGGCGATCCATCGCCAAAGCCTGTGCCGACAACGACATGCGCCTCGCGATCAACGCCCGCGGCGCCGGCCGCCTCGCCGAACTCGCCGACGACCTCCGCGCCCGCGGCACGCAAGTCGTTCAGGTGGCAGGGGATACAACCGACGCCGCCGTCCGCGCCGAGCTCCTCGCCCGCGCCGCCGACCTCGGCCCCGTCTACGCCGTCCTCGCCAACGCCGGCTACGGCCACGAGGTCGAGACCCTCGCCATGCCCGAGGCCGACCTGCGGCAGATGTTCGAAGTCAATTTCTTCGCAGGACTTGCGCTCCTGCGTGAGGCGGCCCCGGGCATGCTCGACCGCGGCGAGGGGCACCTGATGATGACCTCGAGCTGCCTGAGCAAGATCGGGCTGCCGATGTACGCCGCGTACTGCGCGACCAAGGCCGCCCAGGACTACGCCTGCCGGGCGATGCGCCACGAGCTTGCCGCGAAAGGACTTGCGGTCTCGAGCATCCACCCGGTGGGGACCAAGACCGAGTTCTTCGACCGCATGGGCGAACGCTCCGGCGGGCTGAAGCTGATGGACCGCTCCGCCCAGTCGTTCATGCAGCCCCCCGAGAAAGTCGCGCGGGCCGTGGTCCGCGCCCTGCGCGGCGGCAAGGGCCGCGAGGTGTGGACCAGCGTCGGGGCGCGGGTCGCGTTCGGCGCGGCGGTGATGATGCCGGGGGTGACGGATCTTGTTCTGCGGCAGATGGTTGCGTGGCGGACAAAGGCGTCTAGTACCGGGTCGCCGGCCTCGTGAGCAGGACCACGGCGTGCACCTCCACAGCCCGGCCCTCACCCACAGCGTCGACCTTCTCGTGGGTCTTGCCCTTCACATTGACGCGGTCGAGGGGCAGGCCCAGCAGGCGGGCGATGTTGGCGCGGATGGCGTCCTTGTGGGGGCTGAGCTTGGGGCGCTCCAGGATCACGGTCGCGTCAAGGTTGGCGACGGCGTAACCCGCGGCCGCAACACGCTTTGCGGCCTCGGCCAGGAAGACCGCCGAGTCCTCGGCGTCGTTCCGCGGATCGTCGTTGGGGAAGAGTTGGCCGATGTCGGGCTCGCCGATGGCGCCGAGGAGGGCGTCGGTGACGGCGTGGAGCAGGGCGTCGCCGTCGGAGTGGGCGACGGG
>CAZTQV010000018.1:0-15612 GCA_964615815.1 uncultured Phycisphaeraceae bacterium
TCGTCGACATGGGCATCGTGCTCAGCGAGAACATCCTGCGCCGCCTCGAAGAGTCGGAGAAGGCGGAGAGTGACGAGCCCACCATCGATGTGATCTACCGTGCGACGAGCGAGGTTGGCGGTGCGGTGCTCACCGCGGTCGCCACGACCGTCGTCAGCTTCTTGCCGGTCTTTACGATGGAGGCCGCCGAGGGCAAGCTGTTCAAGCCGCTTGCATACACCAAGACTTTCGCACTGATCGCGTCGATCATCATCGCGTTGACGATCCTGCCGGCTGCTGCGCATGTGCTGATGGGCTTCCGTCCACGAATCAAAGTGCTCCGAACAATCGGCGCAGCGGCTTTGGTGCTCGGTGGTATCGCGGTCGCGATCTGGCTGTACGCGGTCGGTGGACTGATTATTGCGGCGTTCGGGGCGTTCTATCTCGCCAAGCCGTGGCTCCCGTCGTTGGTCGCCCGCGGTCTGCAGTGGTCGGCGAACCTCATCGCGGTTGCTGTTGTGCTCATTGTGCTCGCCGGCGCATGGGAGCCTCTCGGACCTGAACCGGGGCTCATCGGCAACAGCGTTTTCATCGGTGCCATCGTCGGTGGCCTGCTGCTCGCGTTCTGGCTCGTGCGACTCGCGTTCCCGCATGTTCTCGCGTGGACGCTCCGCCACAAAATCATCGGGCTATCCCCAGCGGTCGGCGTTGTGCTGATCGGCATGACCGTCTGGCTCGGCTTCGATCGGGTCTGGGGGTGGCTCCCCGAGTCGGTCCGACAGAACGAGACTGCGGTCGAGATCGCTCACGCCTTCCCGAGCCTGGGCAGCGAGTTCATGCCGTCGCTCGACGAGGGCGCGTTCCTCTACATGCCGACTACGATGGCCCACGCATCGATCGGCGAGGCGACCGAGATCCTCAAGGAACTCGATCGCCGGATCATGAGCGTGCCCGAGGTCGAGCTCGCCGTCGGCAAGATCGGCCGCGTCGAGAGCCCGCTCGACCCGGCCCCGATCTCAATGATTGAGACGATCATCGAGTACAAAAGCGAGTACCAGACCGACGAAAAGGGCCGACGCCTCAACTTCCGCTACGACACAGAGACTGACGCATTTGTCCGCGACGATCAGGGCAACCTGATCGACGACGATGACGGCCGCCCGTTCCGCCAATGGCGCGACGAGATCGAGTCGAACCAAGACATCTGGGACGCGATCGTCGAGGCGGCGGACATGCCGGGCGTGACGAGCGCTCCGAAGCTCCAACCGATCGAGACCCGCATCGTCATGCTCCAATCGGGCTTCCGCGCCCCGATGGGCATCAAGGTCTATGGCCCCGATCTCGAATCGATCGAGTCGTTCGGCCTCGAACTCGAACGCCTGCTCAAGCAGGTGCCCAGCGTCCAACCCGCCGCGGTCTTCGCGGACCGTGTGGTCGGCAAGCCGTACCTCGAAATCGATATCGACCGCGAGCGGATCGCCCGATACGGCCTCACGATCGCGGATGTGCAGGAGGTCATCGAGGTCGCCATCGGCGGTAAGCCGCTGACCATGACCGTAGAGGGCCGCGAGCGATACCCGGTCCGGGTCCGCTACCTCCGCGAGCT
Source organism: uncultured Phycisphaeraceae bacterium (assembly GCA_964615815.1). Lineage (GTDB taxonomy): Bacteria > Planctomycetota > Phycisphaerae > Phycisphaerales > UBA1924 > DAIQNV01. The sequence goes on from CAZTQV010000018.1 coordinate 1,586, forward strand.
GCGCGACCAGCCTGAGACTCTTGGGGACATCCTCGTGCCGATCCCATCGGGCGCTCAGGTTCCTCTTCGCGAGCTGAGCACACTCGAGTACCGCCGCGGGCCGCAGATGGTCAAGAGCGAGGACACGTTCCTCGTCTCCTACGTGCTCTTCGACAAGCTGCCCGGCTTCGCCGAGGTCACCGTCGTCGAGGACGCCCAGCGATTCATCCAGGACGCTATCGACGCCGGGGAGGTGGTCGTCCCGCCGGGCGTGAGCTACGAGTTTTCGGGGTCATACAAGAACCAGGTCCGTGCCGCGAAACGGATGAGCATCGTGCTGCCGCTCGCGCTCGCGGTGATCTTCCTGCTGCTCTACTTCCAGTTCCGCAAGGTCGGCGTCACGCTGATGGTCTTCACCGGCGTCTTCGTCGCGTGGGGCGGCGGGTTCATCATGCTGTGGCTCTACGCCCAGCCGTGGTTCCTCGACACAACGCTGCTCGGGACCAACCTCCGCGGCCTCTTCCAGATCGAGCCGTACAACCTCAGCGTCGCCGTCTGGGTCGGGTTCCTTGCCCTCTTCGGCATCGCGACTGACGACGGCGTCATCATGGCAACTCGCATCGAGCAGTCGATGGCCGACGAGAAGCCCGAGTCGGTCGAAGCGATCCGCAAGGCCGTCGTCGATGGTGGTCACCTCCGTATCCGCGCCGCGGTCATGACGAGCGCCACGACCATCCTCGCACTGCTGCCCGTGCTCACGAGCACCGGGCGGGGCTCGGACATCATGGTCCCCATGGCGATCCCATCGTTCGGCGGCATGGCCGTCGCCTCCATCACCTGGTTCGTCGTTCCCATCCTGTACTGCTGGGTCGCGGAGTGGAAGTTCCGCCTCGCGTCTCACGGCCAATCCAACCAGTCGGCAGAAGCCGGCTCAACCCAAACCGCTTCATCGGAAGCACAAGGAGCCTGATCATGCTCAAGTCATTCAGCATCGCAGCAGCCGCACTCTGCGTCTGCACCCTCAACCCGTTCGCGAACGCCCAAGCGGAGTCGGGCGCAGACGCCGCGTCCATCAACGCGATGTGCCCCATCGGCAAGGAGCCGGTGGTCCCCTCGGCCGGCACCGTCGAATACAAGGGCAAGCAGATCGGACTGTGCTGCCCAGGCTGCGGGAACCAGTTCCTCGCCTGGGACGACGCCCGCAAAGACCAGTTCGTCACGATGGCGGTTGCCCAACGCGAGCCCGCGCAACGCGAGGCCGCGTCGAGTTCACCCGCAACCGGTGCCGGCGTGGCCGGGCCGACGTATCCCTACACGCTGACAGATTGCCCCATCGGTGGGCCGCTCGGCTCGATGGGCGATCCGGTCGTGAAGGTCTACGACAACCGTGAGGTGCGCTTCTGCTGCGCCGGCTGCCTCGGCGAGTTCGAGGACAACCAGGCCAAGTACTGGGGCGAGATCGACGCCAAGATCGTCGAGCAGCAGCTCATGCACTACCCGATCGAGACCTGCATCGTCACCGGTGACAAGCTCGGCGACGACACGATCAACCATGTCCACAACAACCGGCTTGTGCGTCTCGCGAACGCAGAGGCGGCCGTCGCGTTCAAGGCTGATCCAGCCAAGCATCTCGAAGCCCTCGATAAGAAGATCGTCGAAGTCCAGCTTCCCGACTACCCCATGGACACCTGCCCCGTCGGCGGCCCGCTCGGCTCCATGGGTGAGCCGGTCAACTTTATCTACATGAACCGCCTCGTCCGCTTTTGCTGCGGCGGGTGCGAGGACAAGCTCGTCCACGATCCCGCCAAGTACATGGGAAAGCTCAACGCCGCGTACGCCAATCAGCAGCGTAACGGGTACGCGCTCGATACCTGTGTTGTGAGTGGCGCACCGCTTGGGTCAATGGGCGAGCCCGTCGAGTTGGTCGCGGGCACAGAGCTTGTTCGTTTCTGCTGTGACGGTTGCTTCCCGGAGTTCAAGCAGAACCCGTCTGAGTTTCTCTCGAAGCTGCCCAAGGATTGAGCATGGCCGATCACGACCAACACGACCACGGATCTGATTACGAGAAGGGCAGCCTGACGCTGACCGGTTCGATCGCGATGGGCACCGGCGTCATGATCGGCGCAGGCATCTTCGCCCTCACCGGCCAAGTCGCCGAACTCGCCGGCGGCCTCTTCCCCGTCGCCTTCATCGCCGCGGCTCTGGTCGTCGCGTTCAGTGCGTACTCGTACATCAAGGTGTGCAACGCGTACCCGTCCGCGGGCGGCATCGCGATGATCCTCAAGAAGAGCTACGGGCCGGGTGTTGTCACCGCCGGGTGCTCGCTGCTCATGTACTTCTCGATGGTCATCAACGAGAGTCTGGTCGCCCGCACGTTCGGCACGTACACGATGAGGATCTTCGGTGAGGGCTCGGACTCGTGGCTTGTGCCGGCGCTCGGTGTCGGGCTGATCGTTGCCGCCTTTGTCGTCAATCTGCTCGGCAATCAGGTGATCGGCGGACTGAGCAAGGTCACCGCCATCATCAAGATCGTCGGCATCGCGGTGTTTGCGGGCATCGGCCTGTGGGTGTCGGGACTCTCCTTCGACACGCTGACCGGAGACGGCTCACCCTCCGAGGCCGAGGGAGGCGTCGCGGGTTTCCTCGCGGCCGTCGCACTCTCGATCCTCGCCTACAAGGGCTTCACGACTATCACCAACAGCGGCGACGAGATCAAGGAGCCCAAGAAGAACGTCGGACGCTCGATCATCTTTAGTCTGCTCATCTGCACCGGGCTCTACCTGGTCGTCACGCTCGCGGTCGCCGGCAATCTGTCGGTCGATGAGATCATCGCCGCCCGTGACTCCTCCCTCGCCGAGGCCGCACGCCCCGCAGTCGGACAATGGGGCGAGTGGCTGACCATCGGGCTTGCGATTATCGCGACGATCTCCGGCATCATCGCCAGCATGTTCGCCGTGTCGCGGATGCTCGCGATGCTCACCGATATGGAGCTCGTCCCGCATCGCCATTTCGGCATGCCCGGGCGCATCCAGAAGCACACGCTGGTCTACACCGCTGTCATCGCCCTCGCGCTGACGGTCTTCTTTGACCTCAGCCGCATCGCATCGCTCGGCGCGATCTTCTACATCGTCATGGACATGGCGATCCACTGGGGCGTGTTCAAGCATCTGCGGCGCGAGTTGGGCGCCCGCGGTTGGGTTCTGCTCACGGCACTCGTGCTCGACGCCGTCGTGCTCGGCGCGTTCCTGTACATCAAGCTCGTGAACGACCCTCTGGTCGTCGGTGTCTCCGTCGGCGGCATGGCCCTGATCTTCGGTGCCGAGTGGTGGTTCCTGCGGAAGGAGGCGGCATCCGATGACGCAAGAGACTGAGTCCCGAATCGACCCAGTCTGCGGTATGACGGTCAAACCGGGCAGCGAGGCCGACCGCGCCGAGCACGACGGAGCCGAGTACCTTTTCTGCTCGACGAGCTGTGCCGAGAAGTTCCGCGCTGTCGTGACCTGCTACCTACAAAAGCAAGAGCGGGGAGCACACGACTCGCCGAGATCGACAAGGCGTGGCAGGCGCAAGGACGATTCATTCCGAAGGCAACAGGTCGTTTTCCGAGATCGGACCAGTAATCGAATAGCCCAGAGCATCTATAGCCTCATCCACGAAAGCCGGTGCATCGGGAGCACTGTTCTCGAAGACCACGGTCGCGGAACGATCGGAGTACGACACCGAAGCATTTTGCACGCCATCGACTTTCCGCAACTTCTCGCTGAGAGTGACGGCACACGCCTCGCAGGTCATTCCCTCGATAGTGTAAAGGACGGTTCGGGTATCCACGCTTTCGCTTGCTGCGGGTCGGTCATCCGGAAGAAGGGCCCCGACATACTTCGGGAACGCCGCGAACGCGACGATGAACACGGTCGAAATCCACAACATGGCCTTGGTGAACCGAAGAGACCTTGGCTTCGCGGTCGTGCACGCCGAGTCCGGCTCACACTGTCCAGCCCGGAAGTACACCGAGTAGTACGAGAAGGCGAGAAGGAGGCCCGCGGCGGTCAGGAAAGGGAGCCGGTAGCGTTCGAACCATGCCGACAGACCGCTTGCCGATGCGCCGAAGACGAGCAGCGAGAGCGGAAGCCAGCAGCACGCCGACGACGCGACAGCCGAGAGCAGAGCCCCGCCGGCTGCAAGAACGCCCGTTCGAGTGGGTGGTGCGGTCGCCGAATGCGATGCCTGACAACAGTCCTTCATGACGCTGTGCCTGTCTCTTGGAGCGCCGCGGCCAGCATCGCACGTGGCGGCAGGCCGTTGCCGCCACGAAAGACGCGGCATCCAAACGAATACGCCTCGCTCGACCGCTGTGCAGGATCGACATCGAGCCCGTTGACCTGGATTGTCGGCGAGCCGTGCATCCGCTCGCGATGGGCCTCGTCCGCGGACGAGATACAAACGAGTTCGGTCGTGACCGTCACCCCGATCTCATCAGCCACCTCTCGGACGAGTTCGACCGCGGGCTTGGCGTTCGGGCATCCCTCGAAGTAGACAACGCGCACATGCATCATGAGATCCTCTCAACTTCGTTTCAGCATGGACGACAGGGCCTTCATTGCCGTGTCGAATCGTTCATCGGCCTCGGCGGCACCACACTGCGTCAGGCACAGCCGCAGTTCGTGTTCGACCACCCGGACGGCTACCCGGTTCATCGCCGCCTTGACCGCAGCGACTTGGGTGAGCAACTCGTCCGCGCAGCGCCTGTCCTCGACCATGCGTTTGACCGACCCGACATGGCCCTCGATCCGGCTGAGGGCGTTGACGAGCGACCGGACCTGTTCATCATCGAGATAGACCTGTTCCGTTGCGCGAGGAGTACTCATACGAAGGAGAATATCCCCCCGGGGGGGATTATTCCAAGCCGGCATCACTCGCTCAGAGATGCTCGTTCTCGTTTGGGTGGGACCTGGTCGCAAATGGCAGGAAGGCTGGTCTCTAAAGACGAATGGTCGTTCGTTCGGAAGGAGTTTGGGGCCGATGATTCGGAGTATTGATTCTCGAATAGACCCGGTCTGCGGCATGACGGTCGCCCCCGGTGACGAGGCTGCTCGCATCGAGCACGACGGAGCCGAGTACCTTTTCTGCTCGACGAGCTGTGCTGAGAAGTTCCGCGCCGATCCGGCCCGATACCTGGAGAAGAAAGACGAGGGTGCGCGCCACAGCGACCACTCCTGCTGCGATCACGAAGCGAAAAGCGACTCAGCAGCACGTCCCGACGGTCCGAAGGACGCCATCTACACCTGCCCAATGCACCCGGAGGTCCGCCAGGTCGGCCCCGGCGACTGTCCGAAGTGCGGCATGGCGCTCGAACCCGTTGACGCGACCGCGGAGCAGGACGATACCGAGCTCCGCGACATGACCCACCGATTCTGGATCGCGACGGTCTTCACGGCGCCGCTTCTGGTCTACGTCATGGGCAACATGCTCTTCGGGCACTTACTCGAATCGTGGATCGGTCCCGCCATCGGTCAATGGGCCGAACTCGCACTGGCGACGCCGGTGGTGCTCTGGTGCGCGTGGCCGTTCTTCGTCCGGGGTGTCCGCTCGATCCGAGCTGTTCAACCGAACATGTGGACACTGATCTCGATCGGCGTCGCGATCGCGTACGCCTTCAGCGTCATCGCAACCATCGCGCCGGGCTTGTTCCCTGAAGCGCTGCGCGGCGATGATGGCCGCGTCGGCGTGTACTTCGAGGCGGCCGCCGTCATCGTCACGCTCGTGCTGCTCGGGCAGGTCATGGAACTCCGTGCCCGCCGTCAGACCGGCGGAGCCATCCGCGAACTCCTCGAACTCGCTCCACCCACGGCTCGCCAGATCTCCGAGGATGGCAGCGAGGAAGATGTGCCCATCGAGGACCTCCGTCCCGACGACCGCGTTCGTGTCCGCCCCGGCGACAAGGTCCCCATCGACGGCAGCGTCGTGGAGGGACATAGCACGGTTGATGAATCCATGCTCACCGGCGAACCGGTCCCCGTGGAAAAGGCCGAAGGCGACGAAGTCACCGGCGGCACCGTCAACAGGACCGGCTCGTTCGTCATGCGTGTCAGCCGAACCGGATCGGAAACGACACTCGCCCAGATCGTGCAGATGGTCGCGGAGGCCCAGCGTTCGCGCGCACCGATCCAGCGCATCGCGGATGCGGTTGCCGCGTGGTTCGTTCCCGCCGTCGTCGTTGTGGCGATCATCGCCTTCGTGGTCTGGCTCCTCGTGGGGCCGTCGCCAGCGTTCAGCTACGCGCTCATTGCTGCGGTCTCCGTCCTCATCATCGCGTGCCCCTGCGCGCTCGGGCTCGCCACGCCCATGTCGATCATGGTCGCCGCGGGCCAAGGGGCCAAGCAGGGCGTGCTCGTCAAGAATGCCGCCGCATTGGAAGCATTCGAGAAGATCGACACCGTCGTCGTGGACAAGACCGGAACGCTCACGGAGGGCAAACCCAAGTTGGTTGTCGCCAAGGTGCAGAGCGGGTTCGATGAGCAGCGCATCCTCGCGCTCATGGCGGCAGCAGAGCGAGGCTCGGAGCATCCACTCGCGGAGGCCATCGTCGCCGGACTCGAAGACCGCACCGACCAACGGTTCGACGCGACCGACTTCGACAGTGTGACCGGCAAGGGCATCGTCGCCACTGTTGACGGTGCGCGCGTCGCCATCGGCTCGCCCGCACTCATGCAGAATGAGGGCGTCGATGTGGCAGCAGTCGCCGACCACGCGGACGAGCATCGCCGCAAGGGCGGCACCGCGATGTTCACGGCGATCGACGGGCGGCTCGCGGCCCTGCTAGCCGTTGCCGATCCCATCAAGGAAACCACCAAGGGAGCCATCGAGGAACTCCACCGCAACGGCCTCACCGTCGTCATGCTGACGGGCGACAACAGGACAACCGCCGAGGCGATCGCCGAGCAACTCGGTATAGACCGGGTCGAAGCCGAGGTTCTTCCCGAGCAGAAGGCGGAGGTCATCCGCAAGCTCCAACAGGAGGGCCATCAGGTCGCCATGGCGGGCGACGGCGTCAACGACGCCCCGGCACTCGCCCAGGCTGACATCGGCGTCGCGATGGGGACGGGCGCGGGCGTCGCCATCGAGAGCTCCGCCATCACGCTCGTCGGCGGTGACCTCAACGGGCTCGTCCGTGCCCGCGAGTTGAGCCGTGCAACCATGCGGAACATCCGTCAGAATCTCTTCTTCGCGTTCGCGTACAACACCGCCGGCGTCCCGATCGCCGCCGGAGTGCTCTACCCCTTCTTCGGCGTCCTACTCAGCCCAATGATCGCCGCCGCCGCGATGAGCTTCAGCTCGGTGTCTGTGATCGGAAATGCACTCCGATTACGATTCGTGACCGCCCGGCGCTGACAAGACTGGCCTCGGTAAGCTGTCGGTTCGAGGGATGAGACACGGCGCGGCCACTGGTCTCTGGCCGCCGGTGTCACACTGGGGCTTGCACTACATTTGGGGCGAATCTGCACTACATAGGGCGATTTCGATCTCAAAAAATGTAGTGCGCCATCTCTTAAAATTCTTGCAACCGACTGCTATACATGGACTTACGAAAGCGGGTGATCGGGATCGAACCGACGACATTCAGCTTGGGAAGCTGACGTTCTACCACTGAACTACACCCGCAACGGTATCAAAAACCGGGTTGTCGCCTCGCTTGCACGACTTTTTGGGCTAGACTTGCACGACTTTTTCAGCCCAAGTCGCCTTTGCGAGGCACCCAGAGTATATGGCAAAGCGGGTCGGCTCGGTCAATCTGAAGCGGCGGATCCCAAAGCTCTGCCACACGACCACCCGGGGCATCGGGTGGCATGTCAACTACCGCGATCCCCAGACCGGCATCGCCAAGAAGCACCGCTTCGAGGTCGAGACCGAGGCCGAGGCGAAGGTGGCGTACACCAAGTGGCTCGCCCGGCACCTGGCCGGCGAGACCGGCTCGGACGAAACCCCACCTGTCAGGCGGCCCCCCGCTAGGGGCGGCGTCGCCGCGGCTCCCGGATCGCTGCTTGAAGTGGCAACGAGCGTGCTCCGCCTCATGGAGGCCTCCATCCGCGAGGAGGGAGCCCCGCGGGCTCGGGGCACGATCGCTCGCCCGGTGTACGTCGACCGCGAGAACCACATCAAGGACTTCCTCGGCTTCATCAACAAGCGGCACGGCAAGGGGACCGTTGCCCACATGCGGGTCGAGGACCTGCCCATGACCGACGTCGAGATGTTCAACCGGCACCTCGTCGACAAGGGGTACTCGGCCTCGCAGGTCGGCAAACGGATGCAGATGGTCAAACGGATCATCGACCGGGCCGGCCGACCGGAGCACGGCCAGCAGCGGCTTGCCTGGAACTGGGACTCCCGCGACGTTGCCCACGGCAAGCCGAGCAAACGGCGGGTGCTGCCAACCGTGAAGCAGATCGAGAAGCTGCTCGCGGCGACCGACGACCGGGGCCGTGCGATGATCTGGCTCGGCATCGGGCTCGGGTTCGGGGCCTCGGACCTGACGGTGCTCCGCGTCGGCCAGATCGACTCCGAGGCGTACGACCTCCGGCGTGGAAAGACCGGCATCGAGCGGTATGGAACAACGCCGCCGCTCGTGTGGCGGATCGTGTCGGAGTACATTGAGCAGCACGCCCGCAAGGAGGGCGAGCTGGTGTTCGTTACGCGGGACGGCCTGCCGCTCGTACACGGCCGCTCCAACGCGGTCACGCAGTGGTGGTCGAAGCTTCGCACGAAGATCGGCGAGAAGCCCAAGACGCTTTCCGGCTTTTACGTGCTCCGGCACCTCGGGGCAACGGAGTTCGGCTCCCGGCCCGGCACATCCATCGCCGAGATGAAGCGGTGGCTGGGGCACGCCGCCGCGTCGGAGGTCGCCGACGTCTACATGCGGCCGCTGCCGCCGGAGAACAAAGCAGTGGTCGAGTGGGTGCGGAAGCGACTGCTCGAAACGGAGTAGCGTTCAGGCATCCCGTTCCATCAAGGGAGGCCGCCTCATGTACACCGTTTGTCTCGACCTCCACCTCCGGTTCGTCCCGCCGATGAGCGAGCACGCTCCCGGGATTGTGCTTTCCCGCACCATCGAGCTGCCCTTCCCCGCGTACTCGGGCCTCGTGGTCTACGGTGCGGAACTCGACGAATGTCCGGACCCTCTCGGTCTGCATCTCACCGACGTCATCTGGGACATCGACCGAAGCGTGTTCCTGGCTCACAGTGTGATCGTGTCGCATGACGAGCCGCTGGCCTTCATTCCCGACACCATCCGTGGTTGGATCGAACGCGGCTGGAAGCTCGGCAGCTACCGTGATGCGTATCTGGCGAATCAGCCGGATGATGATGCCGACGAAGTTGCAGCGAGTCTGTCGAGCGACGACGAGTTTGACCGACTGGAGAGACTGCACACACTCCCAAAGACTCGCCGGGACCCCGATTTCAACCGGTTCTTCAAGGCACTTATCCGAGAGATGTCCGACGGCTACAACAACCTGAGTGTGGCCTACGCGATGGACAAGCTCGGACGATTGCTGCCGAATGAGAAGCCGAAGGCTGGTGAGCAACTCTCCGAAATCGCTCGACGTTGGCGGGATGCCTGCTCCGAGTTCGACCAGCTCGACTCGGATGCTCAGACGGCATGGCAGGACAAGGTGGCGAAATACCCATCGCTTGAGCGAGCGTTGGGGCTCGCTCCACCTCGTGGCCGCCGGAAGAAGAACACCGTTTGAATAACGTCTCCGTTCGTGGTATCCAGTTCAGATGATGCGGAGCGGCCGGTTCCACCAACCAGCTCTCCGCACGCTCTCCGACATCGCTGCAACGAGAAGAAGCGACTGACCGGCCTCGCGTGATGGAGTTCGTCCATCCCGGGAGGCCAGTGGTGCAATCACATGGTTTTTTCCCGAGCCGCGTGCGGACACGCGGCCCTTGTTCTTTTCTCCCGAAAGGAGACAGCGATGGGCCAGACACTCACCCGAGCACACGATGAGCTTTTCCGGCGAAACCCGGACGAGCGATTCAACACCATGCAGGACCTTTTCGAGTTCTGCCAGGCACGCAAGGAGCGGTCGGAGTTGCTGTGGCGGCCGGCCGACGACCTCCAGGCGATCGCCGCGAACGGTCGGCTGGAGTTGGCGACGACGCCGATCGACAGCCACCGCCTCAACAGCTGGTCATTCGGCCAGCTCTGCAGCCTCGCGAACGTCAGCCGCGACACGGTCAACCGGCTCAACCCGGGGACCGCGGCGAAGGTGTTCGAGGAAACGCTCCCGGCGGGTGGCAAGCCGATGCAGGTGTACGCCGACGGCGACCTCATCCGCTCCATCCACGGGGCAAGCTACACGCGGCTCCACGACGTGGAGCTGCTCACGATGCTCCGCGAGTTCGCGACGGACTTCGTTCCGCCGCAAGAGTCGGGGGCGCCGGGCACGCAGGGAGGCACGGGCCTGTACTGCGGCGAGCAGGACATGTTCTGCTTCCTCATCGACCCGACTGGCTGGACAGAGATCAACGGCGAGGCGTTCGCTCCCGGGTTCTTCGTCTGGAACAGCGAGGTGGGCAAGCGGTCGGTCGGCATCCAGACGTTCTGGTTCCAGGCCGTCTGCCGCAACCACATCGTTTGGGACGCGATCAAGGTCGTGGAGTTCAGCCGCAAGCACACGGCGAACGTCCACGATTCGCTCCGCGAGATGCGTCGGATCGTCGAGGCCCTCGTCGAGAAGCGCGACCAGCGTCGCGATGGCTTCGCCAACGCGATCGGCAAGGCCATGACGGCCCGGCTCGGTGACGACGCCGAGGAGGTGATGAAGGTGCTGTCCAAGCACGGCATCACCCGCCAGCTCGCCAAGGAAGCCCTCGACATCGCTCGGGAACAGGGGGCGTTCACGATCTTCGCGGTCGTGGACGCTCTGACCCGTCTCGCGGGCCGCATCAAGAACGCGGGCGACCGCTGGGAGGTTGACCAGAAGGCGTCGTCACTGCTCGCACTTGCGAGGTGACCGCCGGACGGCGAGGGTTCAGGACGCACCACCGGCCCTCCCTCCCATTCCAAATCTGGGCCAGACAACGACTTCCGGCCGGCCGGGCTTGCAGCGCTGACATGACGCCGTCAGTCCCATCCCCGTCCGCTCAAGCAGCAAGATCCAGCAACGAGTAGAATCTCGCAGCAACGTCCCGCCGGGGCGTCGTGGAGGCCGCCCCCGTGGACCCGCCGCAGGTCATGACGATCGACGAACTCGCGGCCTACCTCCAGGTCGCGAAGTCGACGCTCTACAAGCTCGCCCAGGAGGGGAAGGTGCCCGGGCAGAAGGTCGGCAAGCATTGGCGGTTCAGTCGAGACGCGATTGATCGCTGGTTGCAGCAGGGTGCGGGCACCACGTTCCAGCCACCGGGCAAGGAGTAGTCGCATGGAGTTGATCGACAACATCAACCGACTGCTCGGCGACGACTTGAAGGCTGCCGTAGGTCCGGGTGCGAAGCTGAAGGTCGCCGCGTCCTGCTTCTCTATCTTCGCGTACGAGGCACTCAAAGAGCAACTGGACCAGGTTGATTCGGTTGAGTTCATCTTCACCTCCCCAACCTTCGTACCAGACGAGGTCACGGATAGCGGTGCCAAGCAACGCCGAGAGTTCCACATCCCACGCCGGTCACGTGAGCGGAGCTTCTACGGTTCGGAGTTTGAACTTCAACTCAAGAACAAGCTCATGCAGCGGGCTATCGCTCGTGAGTGTGCGGAGTGGATCCGTCGCAAGGCGACATTCCGCTCGAATCGCACCAAGGCCCCGATGCAGCAGTTCGCAGCCGTGGCCCGCGACGCGACTCAGGTTGTTTACCAGCCACTGCACGGATTCACGGCCGTAGATCTTGGCTATCAGCAGGGAGACGCGGTGTCCAACTTCGTCACGAGGATCGACTCTGCGCCTCACACCGCATCGTACCTGGCTCTGTTTGAACAGATCTGGAATGATCCCGATCGCGTAACAGACGTCACGCAACGCCTTTCTGATCACATCGCCGCCGTCTATCAGGAGAATCCGCCCAACCGCATCTACTTCATGATGCTGTTTCACATCTTCAACGAGTTTCTGGAGGACCTCAGCGAGGACGTGCTACCCAACGATCTCACGGGGTACCGAGACAGCCTGGTCTGGAACAAGCTTTACAACTTCCAGCGAGACGCGGCGACCGGGGTCATCAACAAGCTGGAGACGTTCAACGGGTGCATCCTGGCTGATAGCGTCGGTCTTGGCAAGACTTTCACGGCTCTGGCGGTCATCAAGTACTACGAACTCCGCAATCGTTCAGTCCTCGTGCTGTGCCCGAAGAAGCTTGCCGACAACTGGCTGAACTACAACCGGAACCTGAAGACCAACATTTTCGCCCGTGACCGATTCAACTACGACGTGCTGTGCCACACAGATCTGCAGCGGACCAGCGGCGAGTCATTCGGAACGCCATTGAACAGGGTGAACTGGGGAAACTACGACCTGGTCGTCATCGACGAGTCGCACAACTTCCGGAATGCTGATCCGTACAAAGATCGCGAGACCCGGTACGACACACTGATGCGGCAGGTCATCAGGGAAGGCGTGAAGACCAAAGTCCTCATGCTTTCCGCGACACCGGTCAACAACCGCTTCAACGACCTGAAGAATCAGCTCGCACTCGCCTACGAGGGAGACACCAAGGCCTTCAGCGAGCGTCTGGGCATGAAGCGGGACATCGACGAGGTTTTTCGACGGGCTCAGGCGACGTTCAATGTGTGGTCCAAACTCCCACCCGAAGAGCGGACCACTTCCGCGATCCTCGAAGCACTTGACTTCGACTTCTTCGAGTTGCTCGACAACGTCACTATTGCCCGCTCGCGGAAGCACATCCAGACCTTCTATGACACGTCGGACATCGGCACCTTTCCCGAGCGACGCAAGCCACTGTCGTACCACCCGCCGCTGACGAATCGGGCCGATGTCATCGGATTCAACGAGATCTACGCCAATCTGTCCCAGCTCGTGCTCGCGATCTACGCCCCCGTCAGCTACATCCTGCCGAGCCGATTGGCCAAGTACGAGGACATTTACGACACCGAGGTCGAAGGGGGAGGCGGGAAACTCAAGCAGGTCGATCGCGAGAAGAGCCTTCAGTCACTGATGACCGTCAACCTGCTCAAGCGGCTGGAGAGCTCCGTCGAGGCGTTCCGGATCACGCTGGACAAACTCCGGGCGAACCACCGGGACATCCTGGTCAAGATCGACACGTTCCGGCGAACCGGCGTCGATCCCGGATTCGATGACGTCGCGGGAGCGTTCGCCAATATCGACCCCGACGACGACGAGCTACCCGACTTTGACGACGACAGCATCGGCGGCAAAGTCAAGGTTCGGCTCTCTGACATGGACATCGACTCTTGGGAACAAGCTCTCAAGGGAGACGTGATTGTCATCGAGCGGTTGCTCGCGGAAATGCACAAGGTCACGCCAACCGACGACGCCAAACTCCAGCACCTGAAGACGCAGATCCGCAGCAAGCTGGCATCGCCGATCAACCCCGGCAACAAGAAGGTGCTCATCTTCACAGCCTTCGCTGACACTGCGAAGTACCTCTTCCGTGTCCTCTCGCCGGACCTTGTCAAAGACCAGCGAGTGCACGTCGGGCTTGTTACCGGCACCGGTGGGCCGAAGTCGACGCTCAAGCAGTCCTACGACTTCCAGTCGCTCCTCACGATCTTCTCGCCGAGATCGAAGGAGAAGGCACTCATCATGCCCGACGACAGCAACGAGATCGACATCCTCATCGCGACGGACTGCATCTCGGAGGGGCAGAATCTTCAGGACTGCGACTACCTGATCAACTACGACATCCACTGGAACCCCGTCCGCATCCTCCAGCGGTTCGGCCGCATCGACCGCATCGGCTCGCCCAACGCCAGCATCCAGCTCGTCAACTACTGGCCTGACATCACGCTCGACGAGTACATCAACCTCAAGGAGCGTGTCGAGAACCGTATGGTGATCGCAGACGTCACGGCGACGGGCGAC
>CAZTQV010000018.1:15622-78275 GCA_964615815.1 uncultured Phycisphaeraceae bacterium
CAACTACATCAAGGCCGACGGGGATCTTGAAAGCCTCCCGACCGGACTCCACGCCGTCGTCCCGTCTGACGCATCCATCGGCCTCACTCCCGGCGTGATCTTCGCCCTTCGCAATCGCCACCACGGCGTCAATGTCAACCAGCAGAACCGGCTGCACCCGTACTACCTCGTCTACGTGTCTATGGAAGGTGAAGTCAACGTCAACCACATGGAGGCCAAGCGGCTGCTCGATCTCGCTCGGGCCGCGTGTCGGAACCGGTCGGAACCCGAGAAGCCTGCCTGCTCGGTCTTCAACACGGAGACCGACGACGGTCGGGACATGACCAAGTACTCCGGCCTGCTCAGCCGGGCCATCCGGTCCATCGTCGACCTCAAGGAAGACAAAGACCTCGACAGCCTGTTCACCGGCAAGAAGACCACGGCCCTCACCGCCCAAATCGCGGGGCTCGACGACTTTGAACTGATCGCCTTTGTCGCGGTGGTGGAGGCGACATGACGGTCGACGCCGCGTGCCCACTCTTCGCCTACCCGCCCCAGGCCGCCTTCGAGAAGGTGCTGCCCAAGAACAAAATCTACGCCCACGCCAAGCCGACCCGGCGTCTTCAGCAGCGGTTCACCGACGAGGTCGCCCAGATCGTCTGGAAGTACAAGCTCGCTCCGGAGACCATCCGAATCCCCGCCAAGGCGGGTGTCGAGGAGATTCAGGTCTTCGGCGTGACGCTGAAGTCTGCGTCCGAGGACGAGTTCACCGAGGATGTCCTCCGCTGCATCGACAAGGCCATCGGCTTCCCAATCATGTTTGAAGTCGGAGCCGCCGACCGCGTACGGGTCGTCGCGGCCTTCAAGCGGCCCAGCGAGGCGGACTCGGCCAGGTGGGTCGTCGGCGACTACTTCATGTCTGGTTGGTTCCCAGCGGACACTCCCCGCTCGCCCCTCCCCGTGGCCCTCGATCTTGCGTCGCTCTACGGCCAGCTTCTCCGCCGACTCATGCCGTACCCACCGCGAGAGAGTGAATCGCTCAAGGATCATGCGGAGCGGCTGGACCGCATCCGGTCGCTCCAGCGTGAACACGCCAAACTGCAGACCCGGCTGAACCGGGAGAAGCAGTTCAACCGCAAAGTCGAGATCAATGCCGAGGCCCGTGCCCTCCAGACCCAGATCGACGAGCTGACCGCCTGATGACAGAGACGCCGCCCATGGAACGATTGAAGATGCACACCCCGGACCTCACCGACGCGAACATCGCGAAGCTCGCCGCGTTGTTCCCGGGGTGCGTGACGGAGCGGCGGACGGACGACGGCACGATCACCAAGGGCATCGACTTCGACCTGCTCCGTCAGGAGTTGACCGACCACGTCATCGAAGGCCCGCAGGAGCGATACCGGCTCGACTGGCCGGGCAAGCGGGAGGCCCTGCTCGCGGCCAACGCTCCGATCGCCAAGACGCTCCGGCCGTGCCCGGGCGAGAGCGTGGCCTTCGACACGACTCGAAACCTTTTCATCGAGGGCGACAATCTCGACGCTCTGAAGCTGCTCCAGGAGACCTACCTGAACAAGGTCAAGATGATCTACATCGACCCGCCGTACAACACAGGGCGGGAGTTCATCTATGACGACGACTTCGCCGAGGACGCGGACGACTACCTGCTCCGTTCCGGCCAGGCTTCGGACGCCGGGACCCGTCTCGTCGCGAACACCGAGGCGAACGGCCGCTACCACTCAGACTGGCTCTCGATGATGTATCCGCGGCTCCGGCTTGCCCGCAGCCTTCTCCGCGATGACGGCGTGCTGTTCATCTCCATCGACGACAACGAAGTCGGGAACCTCCGCCGCCTCTGCGACGAGGTGTTCGGAGAGACGAACTTCGTCGCGACGATCATCTGGCAGAAGGTCTACAGCCCGAAGAACACCGCGAATTGGTTCTCCGAAGACCACGACTACGTGCTTGTATACGCTCGCGATCGCTCGCAATGGCGTCCCCGCCCGTTGCCTCGGACTGAGGCGATGGAAGCTCGCTACTCGAACCCCGACAACGATCCGCGAGGCCCGTGGAAGTCGAGCGACCTCGCTGCTCGTAATCGTTACGATGCGGGCGTTTACCGAATCGTCTGTCCTTCAGGGCGAGTCATCGAAGGCCCACCGCGAGGGTCGTACTGGCGTTACAACGAGGAGAAGTTCCGAGCGCTAGATGCTGACAATCGGATCTGGTGGGGAACAGACGGGAACAACACGCCTGCGATCAAACGCTTTCTGTCCGAAGTGTCTGAGGGCCGCACGCCCCAGACGCTCTGGTTCTACAAAGAAGTTGGCCACACCCAGGACGCCAAGAAGACGCTGCTCAAGTACGTCCCGTTCCAGCACACCGAGAACGTGCTGAACTCGGTCAAGCCGGTCGAACTCATCCAGCGGATGCTTCAGCTCGCCGGGCCCGCCGACGAGGAGGCGATCATCCTCGACTTCTTCAGTGGCAGTGCCACAACCGCACACGCGGTTCTCAAGCAGAACGCGGAGGATGGCGGCAAGCGGCGGTTCATCGGCGTGCAGATCGCGGAGCCGCTCCCGGTGCCCGAGCCGAACATGGCGAGCATCTTCGAGATGGGCACGACCCGCATCCGCAACGTGCTCAGGGAGCTTGATGAGCAGGTCGAGGGCACGCTCACGGCTGCGGCCGCCGATCCCTCGCTCGGCTACCGTGTCTTGAAGGTGGACTCGTCGAACATGAAGGACGTGTACTACCGCCCGGATGAGGCGACGCCGGCCCTGCTCGGCGGGCACGTGGACAACATCAAGGATGGCCGAACTGACGAGGACCTGCTGTTCCAGGTGCTGCTCGACTGGGGTGTCGACCTGTCGCTGCCCATCGCCAAGGAGACCGTCCGCGGCAAGCCAGTCTACTTTGTTGACACCAACGCCCTCGCGGCCTGCTTCGTCACGGGTATCAACGAGGACTTCGTGAAGGAGCTGGCTGGCCGCAAACCGCTGCGGGCGGTCTTCCGCGATGCCGGATACGGCTCCGACGACGTGAAGATCAACGTCGAGCAGATCTTCAAGCAGCTTTCTCCCGGCACCGAAGTCAAGACCCTCTGACCATCGCACCCACGGAACCGCCAACCGCCCACCGATCCACCCAAGACCAGCCCGAGACACGACCCATGACCAAGCTGAAGATGCACACGCCTGACCTTGTCGCCGACAACATCGAGTGGGTCGCCGCCCGCTTCCCGGGTTGTATCACGGAGTCGCGGAACGAGAAGGGCGAGGTCGTGCGGGCGGTGGACTTCGACCTGCTTCGCCAGGAGCTGTCGCCCGAGATCGTTGAAGGGCCTCAGGAGCGGTACCACCTCAACTGGCCGGGCAAGCGGGAAGCACTGCTCGCGGCCAACGCCCCGATCGCCAAGACGCTCCGCCCCTGCCGGGAGGAGAGCGTCGACTTCGACACGACGCGGAACCTGTTCATCGAGGGGGACAATCTGGACGCCCTGAAGCTGCTCCAGGAGACCTACCTCAACAAGGTCAAGATGATCTACATCGACCCGCCGTACAACACCGGCAACGACTTCATCTATGACGATGACTTCGCTGACACAGCGTCTGGATACATGAATAGGAGCAACCAGAAAGACGAAGTCGGGCAACGACTGGTTGCCAATCCAGAGTCGAATGGCCGCTTTCACTCTGACTGGTTGTCGATGATGTATTCACGACTACGGCTCGCACGTACGCTTCTGCGCGAATCTGGTGTCATCCTGATCTCAATAGATCACTCCGAGCTTGCGAATCTCCGGCGGCTTTGCGATGAGGTCTTTGGCGAGGATAATTTCTGTGGGCTCTATGTCTGGGAGAAGAAGAAAAAGCCTTCCTTTCTCAGTGCGAATATGGGTACCGTTACGGACTACATCCTCGCGTACGCTAGAGATCGCTCTTCGTCCCCACCATTTGCTGCCGGCACCGTAGAGGATGGTAAGAAGTATCCTTTTAACAATGCGGGTAACACTCTCGCCGTGCTGACCTTTCCGGCAAACAGCGTCCACTTTGCATGCAGCGATCAGACGATCGAACCACAGGATATGTCTGAAGGAAACATCGTCACGGAACTGCTCGACCCAGTCACTATCCGAGGCTCCCGCAACGCAAATACGTTTCGTCTAAAAGGCGAATGGCGGTACTCACAGGACAAGCTGAACGAGTTCATAGCGAACAACGACGAGATCCGGATCAGCAAGGTGCCGTTTCGGCCCAACTACATCAATCGGTCGGGTGATATCAAGAAGACTGCGAATCTTCTGTCTCACAGGATCAATGGTGTTCCGACCAATGAGGACGCCACCGAGGAGATGCGGGCGATCTTCGGCGGTGATGTCATGAGTCATCCGAAGCCGACTGGCTTGCTCGAGTATCTGATCCGCTCAGTAACTGACAACGACGATATCGTGATGGACTTCTTCGCTGGCTCTGCAACCACGGGACACGCCGTGCTAAACCTGAACGCTTCCGATGGAAACGAACGGCGATACATCATGGTCCAACTCGATGAACCAATCAACCCCGATGCGGCAAGCTCCCCTGGCGCAAAGGAGACTGCGAAGCGAGCCGTAGAGTGTCTCAGATCCTCGAATCGTGCCTTTACGATTGCGGAGTTGGCGAAGGAGCGTCTTCGTCGCGTTTCGCAACAGGCCAGTGAATCCCTGCTTGTGAACGATCGGCCCTCGGATCGTGGTTTCCGTGTTCTGAAGATCGACTCGTCGAACATGAAGGACGTCTACTACCGTCCGGACCAGGCCACGCCGGCCCTGCTCGGCGGGCACGTGGACAATATCAAGGACGACCGGACCGACGAGGACCTGCTCTTTCAGGTGCTGCTCGACTGGGGCGTGGATCTGTCGCTGCCTATCGCCAAGGAAGAAGTCCGCGGTAAGCCCGTCTACTTCGTGGACACGAACGCACTCGCGGCCTGCTTCGCCGCGGGCATCGACGAGGACTTCGTGAAGAAGCTGGCTGGCCGCAAACCATTGCGGGCGGTCTTCCGCGACGCCGGGTACGGTTCCGACGACGTGAAGATCAACGTCGAGCAGATCTTCAAGCAGCTCTCACCCGGCACAGAAGTCAAGACCCTGTAGAGAACTCCTCCATGCCCAACAACCCCAAGGCATCCCGTGCCCCAATACCCAGCCTGCCAACCATGCAGGCGGCGGGGTGGGCAATGTCACACTTCCGCGACTCAGCAAAGCACTTGCTGCGCACTGACACAGATTGTGCAGAGCTGCGACTCTACTTCTATGCCGCTACACGTTCCGGCTGGGCATTACTGTCGCCTTCTCTCGACAAATGGATGAAGCGCAGACCCAGACGCCCGGTCTCCGCTTATCTCGGAACCGACCATGCATTGACTGACCCCGACGCCATTGAAGCAATGCATGAGGCTGGCGTGTCCGTCTTCCTTGTTCGCCATTACCGAGGTGTCTTCCACCCAAAGGTGATCTGGTTCGTCCGCCGATCAGGCGGCATCCTGCTCTCCGGGAGCAATAATCTCACGGAAGACGGTCTCTCGAACAACATCGAGTTTGCAACGCTTACGACACTGACCGCTTTGGATCCGGTGCTTGAGCAGTGGCACCAAGGCGTTTGTTCTGCAAGCGATTCATACTCTGACGCGTTGCTTCGCAGTTATCGTGCCGAGAAGGAGACCTTCGGAAAAGAACGAGCTAAGGCAGGCAAGGCTAAGACGTTCACGTGGTCAAAGCGAACAAGTGGGCGGACCGCGTCAAGCGGCATTGCTAAATCGATGCCTCTGATTGACGTAAAAGCCGGAGATCTAGTCATCGAGGTCATGCCCCGCGAGACCAGCAGTGAGGGTCGACAGGTACAGATACCGATCGTGGTCGCAAATACCTACTTCCGGCTTGGGCCTGCAATCGGAGCGTCGAAGCATCTGTCGCTTGTCAACGAGGCTACATCCGAAGAGCGTTCGCTAACGATGACCAGAAACAAGAACCATACGACCCGGCTGTCTATTCGCGAGCTTGAGTACAGAAGTAGACCCTGTGTCCTCCGGGTTCGGAAGCACAGTTCAAAAGAGTTTTCTGTTCTCATCGTCCGGCAGTCGATCGATCCCGGCGGCTATTCACGGCTGCTTGCAATGTGCTCCCAATCTCCTCCCAACCGGCGATGGGCACTCGTGAAGAAGGCGGACCTCCAGCCATGAAACTCAAGTTCAAGAAACAGGCATATCAGACGACCGCCGTCGAGGCGGTGGTGGATTGCTTCGAGGGCCAGCCGCCCGCGACGCCATTGACCTACCGAATGGACCCCGGGCGTCGGCAGGACGACGGGCACGGCGTGCTCGGGTTCGTCGAGTACGGCTCGGGATTTCGCAATGCCGACATCGCCAGGACGGTACCCCTGCTGGAGAACATCAAGAAGGTGCAGCGGCGGCAGAACCTGCCCGAGTCGAGCGAGCTGGTCAAGACCAAGGTGTGCGACATCAACCTCGACATCGAGATGGAGACGGGCACCGGCAAGACGTACTGCTACATCAAGACGATGTTCGAACTGAACCGCCGGTACGGGTGGAGCAAGTTCATCGTCGTGGTGCCGAGCATCGCGATCCGCGAGGGCGTGGCGAAGTCGTTCGAGATCACCGCGGAGCACTTCCTGGAGGAGTACCACAAGAAGGCCAGGGAGTTCATCTACAACAGCAAGCGGCTGCACGAGCTGGAGAGCTTCTCGTCGGACGCTGGCATTAACGTGATGATCATCAACGTGCAGGCCTTCAACGCGACCGGCAAGGACGCGAGGCGGATCTACGAGGAGCTGGACGACTTCCAGTCCCGCAAACCCATCGACGTCATCAAGGCCAACCGGCCGATCCTGATCCTGGACGAGCCGCAGAAGATGGAGGGGAAGAAGACGCTGGACTCTCTCAAGGAGTTCAACCCGCTGATGATCCTGAGGTACTCGGCGACGCACAAGACGAGCCATAACAAGGTGCACCGGCTGGACGCCTTGGACGCGTACAACCAGAAGCTGGTCAAGAAAATCGCGGTCCGCGGCATCTCGGTGAAGGGGCTGAGTGGGACGAACAGCTACCTGTTCCTGGAGTCGGTGATCATCTCGCCGAGTAAGCCGCCGGAGGCGAGGCTGGAGATCGAGGTCAAGCAGGGCAGCGGCATCAAGCGGGTCATCAAGCGGGTTGGTCGCAACGACAATCTGTACGACCTGTCGGGCGAGCTCGACCAGTACAAGGGCTTCGTCGTCGCGGACATCGATGCCCGAAGCGACACGGTCAGCTTCACCAATGGGCACGAAATCCAGGCGGGTGAAGCGACGGGTGACGTGAACGAATCGACGCTCCGGCGGATCCAGATCCGTGAAGCGATCAAGGCCCACTTCGAGAAGGAGCAGCGGCTGTTCGAACAGGGCATCAAGGTGCTCACGCTGTTCTTCATCGACGAAGTGGCGAAGTATCGGCAGTACGACGAGAACGGCGAGCAGCCGGGCGAGTACGCCACGATGTTCGAGGAGGAGTATGGACTGCACCTGGACGAGGTGCTGAAGCTGTACGAGTCAGACTACTCGAAGTATCTCAAAGGCATCGAGGCCGCCAAGACGCACAACGGGTACTTCTCGATCGACAAGAAGAAGGGTCGACTGGTCGACCCGACCGTTGCCAAGCGTGGCGAGAACGCGGGGGAGAGCGACGACACCGATGCATACGACCTGATCCTCAAAGACAAGGAGCGGCTGCTGTCCCTGGAAGAGCCAACCCGCTTCATCTTCTCCCACTCAGCTCTCCGCGAGGGCTGGGATAACCCCAATGTCTTCGTGATCTGCACGCTCAAGCACAGTGACAACACGATCTCCCGTCGCCAGGAAGTCGGGCGAGGCATGCGGCTTTCGGTCTTCTCGGATGGTTCTCGGAAGGGAGAGCGGTCCGACGACCCAGCCACCGTGCACGAGGTCAACGTGCTGACGGTGGTGGCGAGTGAAAGCTATAGGGACTTCGTCGCCGGCCTTCAGAAGGACATCAGCGATTCGCTCTCAGAGCGTCCACGCGTGGCGAACGAGGAGTACTTCACCGGCAAGACCATCAAGACGACGGAAGGGTCCACCCAGGTGACGCCGCAGATGGCGAAGCAGATCTACAAGTACCTGCTCAAGAACGACTACACCGACGAGAACGACCGCGTTGCCCCGTCCTACCACGAGGCCAAGGAGCAGGGAGTCCTCGCGGAGCTTCCGGATGACCTCAAGCCGCACGCGGAAGAGGTGTTCAAGCTCATCGACAGTGTCTTCAGCGACGTACAGATTCCGCTTCCTGAGGATGAACGAGCCGCCAAGACGAATCCGATCAACAAGGCCAACTTTGAGCGGAAGGAGTTCAAGGAACTTTGGGACCGGATCAACCGGAAGGCCGCTTATACGGTTCACTTCGACTCAGCCGAGCTGATCGGAAATTGCGTTCGAGCACTCGACAAGCAGTTGAAGGTGTCCCCGCTTCAGTACACGATCCAGCGAGGAGAGCAGCGAGACGGTACCACGCTTGATGAGTTGCGGGGAGGGACGGCCTTCGAGCTTGGGGAGACCGAGACATTGTCGCACCGGGCCTCGGTGTATTCCGGCGTGAAGTACGACCTTATCGGGAAGCTCGCCGAACAGACCGACCTGACCCGGCGGACGGTGGCATCCATCCTGACATCAGTCAACGCGACGACCTTCGCCCAGTACAAGACAAACCCAGAGGGATTCATCGCGGAGGCGACTCGGCTGATCAACGAGCAGAAGGCGACGGTGATTGTGGAGCGACTCTCCTACGACCCGATCGATGGAACGCACGATATCGAGATCTTTACTCAAGAGAAGCCCAAGGGCAGCTTTGGCAAGGCCTTCAAGGCTAACCGCCACATCTACGACTACGTGTTCACCGACTCGAAGAACGAGCGGCAGTTTGTCGAGGAGCTTGACGCGAGCACTGAGGTGGTCGTCTACGCCAAACTCCCGCGAGGCTTCTCGATCCCGACGCCCGTCGGTGGCTACAACCCCGACTGGGCTATCGCGTTCGACCACAACAAGGTCAGGCACGTCTTCTTCATCGCCGAGACCAAGGGCTCGATGTCTAGTATGGAGCTTCGGGAGATTGAGCAGCGGAAGATCGATTGTGCTCGGAAGTTCTTCGCCGGCATCGCCTCCGATCGTGTTCGATACGAGGTCGTCGATGGATATGGGACACTCATGGAGTTGGTATCGTAAGCCACCGCACGAGGGCAGCCGATGAGACGACACAAAGTCGAGGTTGGACGTGACCATGTACAGAGGTTGATGGGCACCTCGCCTCAAAGGGCCGTGGAAGAGCTCATTTGGAATGCTCTCGATGCTGGTGGTGAGCGAGTCGATGTGTCGCTGCAAATGAACGAACTGGGGGCGGTGAACAGGCTGGAAGTTGCGGACCGTGGGCCGGGGATCAGACCAGACGACCTGGAGCGAGCCTTCGGTGCTATCGGAAACTCCGTCAAGGTCGAGCGAAAGGTTAATCCTGAACAGCGTGCGTATCACGGTCGTGAAGGTAAGGGACGTTTCAAGGCCTTGTCCCTGTGTCCGACCGCCGTCTGGGAAACCACGTTTCGCGAGAACGGGACAACGCTGACGTACACCATCAAGGTGGCACGCGACTCCGCAGACTACTACGAAGCCAGTGAACCGAAGCCTGCACACGGCCAGCGCACTGGCACCGTGGTCCGTCTCGAAGGCATTGACAAGGGGCACCACACGCTCGCCAGGAGCGACATACGGGAGAAGCTCGCAGAGACGTTTGCGTCCTACCTCACCAGTTATCCCGGCGTTCATCTCTATTGGGACGGTCGGGAGATCCAGGTCAGTGAACTGGTGGAGCGTGACGAAACACTCGATGTGCTCTCCGGGGACAATCCACTGGGACCCGCTCGACTTCAGGTTCTGGAGTGGAAGTTTAAACCCGATGGGAAGCGTCTACACATTTGCGACGACCAAGGTTTCTCATTCCACGACATCCCGGCTGGGGTGCAAGCCCGGGGAATCGAGTACACGGCATATCTCCGTACACCACGGGCACCCGAATGGGCGGATTCCGCTCGCTTCGTCACGGGTGAACTCGATGATGAGGTCAAGCGTCTTGTTGATACCGCCAAGGAGCGCCTTAGGGAGTATGTTCGCGGGAGGCTCGCCGAGGAATCGACCTCGGTTGTGCAGCAATGGAAAGACGACAACATCTATCCGTACACGGATGAGCCGGAGGATCCGCTTTCCAAAGCCGAGCGTGAAGTCTTCGACATCGTCGCCGTTCAGATAAACGAGCAGCACCCGTCATTTGAGAAAACCGATAGTCAGAACAAAAAGCTAACGCTTGCCCTAGTCAAGCAAGCCTTGGAGGCGAATCCCAATAACCTGACAAAGATCCTGCATGAAGTAGTAGCCCTGCCGGAGGAGGACCGTGAGGCGTTCGCAGAGCTTCTGGCGCGGGCTCCGCTCACGAATCTCATCCGTGCAGGAAAACTCGTCGCCGACCGGCTTGATGTTATTCACGCGTTCGAACACATTCTGTTTGACGGCGATTGGAAGAAAAGGCTTCTTGAACGGACGCAGCTCCACCGCTTATTGGTGCATGAGATTTGGCTTCTCGGCGAGGAGTACACGCTGGGTGGTGACGACGATGGCCTTCGCGATGTGCTTCAGAAGCATCTCGCGATCATGAAGCGAGAGGAACTCGCTCCTGACGCTGACGTGAAACTCATCGACGGTAAAGACGGCATTCCGGACTTGATGCTTTACCGACGCCGCAAGGTTGACAGGGACCGTTTCGAACACCTCGTGGTTGAGCTGAAACGGCCCCGCGACTCACTAGGACAGGAAGAGACGTCACAGATAAAAAAGTACGCGTTTACAGTCGCCAAGGACGAGCGGTTTCGGACTGATAAGTGCCACTGGGAGTTCTGGCTCCTCGGCAATGATCTTGATGACTTTGTTGTTCAAGAGACATCCTCTGAGAGGCTCCCAGAGGGGTGCCTGTTCGACGGCAATGGTGTCCGCATCTGGGTACGCCGTTGGTCAGATGTACTGAACGATGCTCGTGCCCGATACGAGTTCTTTCGTGAGCAGCTGAAGGTGGAGGCTTCACACGCCAAGGGCCTCGATACTTTGAAGGTCCGCTATCCGCACCTGTTTCATGGCAAGGGGGCTCGCAAAGCCAAGGATCTAGCTCTGTCCAACTCTCAAAGCACATAGAGATGCACGCCCAACGTCTTCGTCGATGCACGAAAGCGTTTCATACCGCCGCGTTCGTAGCATCCACGAGAAGAGTGCGGCCGGTTCTGTTCCGGTGCGCAAGGCATGTGCGGCTGCGGAGAACATGGAAAGGATCTCAGACTCGGTCTTCTTGACCCATCCTCTCAACCTTGCCTGCTTGAAGAGGGCCGCGAGTCGCCACGGGTCTTTCAGGTCGGCCTCCGTCACGTTGTTCAGGTCCGGGTCCTTCGCTCGTGTGCGAGCACCAGCCGGGTCCGCACTCCGGGCGGGTTTCTGGTGATCAACTCTCCGTGAGGAGAGTTCCTTGTGCTTCTCTGGGGGTGCGGATTCGGTTGTGGATTGCCGGTGCCGGGGTGCGGGTTCGTTGCTCCAGTCCAGGCTCACGACCTGCGGCGACCCGAACCGGTTGAGCCGGAGCTGGTCGGCGGCGACGGACCGGAGCACGCCCAGCCGGAGCAGGCGTGCTCGTGCTTCCTTTACCGCCCGGAGAGCGACGCCGAAAGCTTCGGCCACCCACGAGGCCTTGCACCAGCCGCCGGAACGACAAACACCGTTCTTGTAGAACACGCAGCGGAGCAGGTGCCCGAGCACCGTGGCGATGAACGCCCGTCCTCGACTCTTGGCCAGCAGACGGAGCACGGGCCGGGGCACCGGGATGGGCCGGCCGGGGTGCTGTTGGACTTCGTATGGAACGGTGTCGATGGCGTCGTCGCTGAATCGGAGGAGCCCGTGCTTCTCCAGGCGACGCACCGAGCGGCGGACGTGCTCGCCCCCGACCCCACCGACGAGGCCGTGCAGCTCCTCGACGCTGTAGCGGGGCGTGCGGCCTGCTTCGAGCGTGCAGCGCCGGGCAATCAGCTCGTGGCACGCGAGCCACACCCTCAGTTCTCGCAGCTCGATGTCGCCCGACCGCAAACACGACCAGACCGCGTGGATGCTGTGCTCGTGGATGAAGCAGAAGCCGCCTCGCGGCTTGCGGGCCTCGATGTGCCAGTCCCGCCCTCGGGCGTACGTGATCGTCGTCATGGTCCCCTCCCTCTCGATGCGGCGAGTGCTCGCCGTGTGAAGAGACCGGAGTCGGTGGAAGAGCCAACCGTTGACGACTCGGCACGAAGTGTCGTAGGTTCGAGTCATCGGCTCGGTGTGCGTTCCGAGAGCGATCTCCAGTCTCAATGGCCGCCGTGGTCACGGCGGCCGTTCCCTTTCCCTCACCTTGTCCCACTTCGATGCGTCCGTGCAAGACCCTTGTGCGGCCGGATGGCGTCATGGCGTTGATGCCGCGATGGCCCGCACGGCTTGATGGCGTCGATGCCGGATCACCGTTGACTCTGCTCTCCGAGTTGTGGCAGTCTCGTGAGTGCCGGTGTGGCGACCGGGCCGTCGAGCCCGAACGCCGCCGTGGCCCGCGGGAGTGAGTGTGGCAATGCCAACCGCTCATCCGCGAGCCAACCGGCCATAACCACACAACAGGAGAAACACATGAACGGACTTGAAACCCTCTGGGGTGGCACGGTCATCGCCGTCGGCAACCAGAAGGGCGGCGTCGGTAAGACCACCACCGCCGTCCACATCGCCCGCGGCTTCGCCAACCGCGGCCACCGCACCGTGCTCTGGGACCTGGACCCGTCCGCCGGAGCTACCAAACACCTCGGGCTGAGCCCCGATGTCTACGCCGGCACGCTGGAGCTGCTACTCGGCGAGGTCACACCAACCGAAGCAGTCGTGAGCCGGGGCGAAACAGACCCATGGCTCCCGGACCGGCTCGACCTCATCCCGGCGAAGCGACGGCTCGAAACCATCGACGCCGAACTCGCCGCCCGCTCACGGTTCTGGAACCGGCTCGATGTGCTCGGCGACACGTTGCAAACACTGCGTGACCGGTACGACGTCATCGTGCTCGACACACCCCCGAGCACCGTGCTCTCGCCGGCACTCTCGGCCTACGCCCAGGCGGACTGGTTCCTTCTAGCCGCCACGCCCGACCCGCTCGCCATCACCGGATTGGCCGATGCGTTCCGTGACATGACGGCCGTCCGTTCGGGGCCGAACCCCAAGCTCCAGTTGCTTGGCGTCGTACTCAATGCGGTGGACATCCGCACCCGGCTCGCAAGGGAACTGCTCGCCTACGTCGACCAGACCTTCGCGATGCCGCCGGGCAACACGTTCCGGTTCACCCCCGCCATCAGCCGCTCGACCGTCGTGCCGACCGCCCAGAAGGTCGGGCGGCCCGTGCCGGATGCCTTTCCCGACCACCCGGTCGCCCGGGAGTTCGGCGAACTGGCCGAGAGCATCGAAACACGCCTTGTCCTCGCCCAGCGAGGACTCGGCTCACTCACCGAAGCGGAGGTCGACGATGAGTTCCCAATCTGAGAAAGACCGCCCGTTCTCACCGCTCGCCGGCATCGCCATGGACGCGATGCTCACACCCAACTCGCCGAAGCCACAGATGCCGGCCACTCCGCCTCGCGAGACGCTCGCCGGAGCGACCGAGACCACGCTCCGGACACGGATTCATCCCGACGACAAGCGACGGTTCGAGTCGATGTGTGTTCGGCTGAGCGAGAGCCTCGGTGTCACGGTGCGTCCGAGCAACCTGCTGCGTGCACTGCTCGTGCTCGCCCACAAGGTCGAGCCTTCGCTCCACAACCACGCGAGGCACACGCACGGACTCGTTCGTCCCCGGAATGACGACCGCAAGGGCACAGCGGAGTTCGAGCGACGGCTGAGCGAGGTCCTCGCCGCGGCAATCGACGAGGCATCACGAATGTTCCATCGTCGATAGTCCGCTGCAAGCGGATGGCCCCGTCGGCCTGCATCGGTCACGCCGGGCTCCGCTCCGCTCCGCCCGTCATGCCCGCTGCTGGTCGGCCGCCGGGACCGCCGAGGAGTCCATGGTCTCGCTAGACGGCACGCTCCGCGTGCCCCGCTCGGCCCTATTGCTGGGCTTCCCCGGAGGCGGTCGGAGCGGGAATGCCTCACGAGGCGCGAAGACAGTCCCGCTCCGCCCGCTGCCGGGAAAGCGTGGCGGGGCACACCACTGAATGAGAAGGAGATGGATGCACATGAACGCACACAGATACATGCCAGAGGAGCACACAGCAGAACGCTGTTTGAGCCTCGCGGCCAAACCACGTCTCGCTGAGCCGAACGCTCGGGGACACCTCATCATCGACGGGGCCCGATGAGTCCGGATGGAGCGGCACGGACGCCGCACCAGCAGTCCGACGAGTTGAGCCTGAACACATCGGCATTTCCCAAGGGCATGCCGAGATGGTTGAGCCTTGAGCAAATCGCCAAGATGCAGCGTTGCCGACGGGAGACCGTCATCGACGCCATGCAGCGGGGTGAGCTTCCGTTCGAGCAGCGGGGCCGCATCAGGTACGCACGCCTGAGCGACGTCATCGCCTGGGAAGAACGACGACTCCGACCTGACTACACACCGGTGCGCGGCAACGTCCACCCGTCGCTGGAGGAGTTCGCATGAGAAGCAGCACCGCTCCGCGGGCTGCTTCAGTCCGCACTCCGCTTGACCTCGCATC
Organism: uncultured Phycisphaeraceae bacterium; assembly: GCA_964615815.1. Classification (GTDB taxonomy): domain Bacteria; phylum Planctomycetota; class Phycisphaerae; order Phycisphaerales; family UBA1924; genus DAIQNV01. The sequence goes on from CAZTQV010000018.1 coordinate 30,435, forward strand.
GGAGCACTTTCCGCCCACCGCGGACGGACGCCCGATGACGAAGGCACAGCAAGCCCGCAAGCACATCGACAACGCCGTGCAACGGCTCGCCGAGGAACTCAACGCCGGCAAGAGCGACACGCTCTTGGAGTTCCTCGCGATGGCCGCCAAGTTCCACAGGTACTCGTTCGGCAACGTGATGCTCATTCTGTCGCAGCGACCAGACGCCACCAGGGTGGCGGGGTATCGCACGTGGCAGAGCCTCGGCCGCCAGGTCCGCAAGGGCGAGAAGGGCATCACCATCATCGCCCCGATGCTGGTGAAGCAGGACACCGAGCCGGGAGAAGACCCGGAAAAAGTGCTCCGCTTCAAAGCCGCCTCCGTGTTCGACGTTTCGCAGACGGACGGCGACGAACTCCCGAAGCCCGCCCAGATGCAGGGCACGCCGCGGGAGCACCTACAACGGCTTGAACAGTTCATCACAAACCAAGGCATCGTGCTGAAAGTCCGCATGGACATCGGGCAAGCCGCGGGCATCAGCAGGGGCGGACACATCTGCATCCGTCCGGAGCTCACACCGCCGGAACGGTTCTCGGTGCTCGTGCACGAACTCGCACACGAGATGCTGCACCATGGCGAGCACGCCGAGCGAGGAGACAAGCAGACCCGGGAGCTGGAGGCCGAGGCCGTCGCCTACGTGGTGAGCACCGGCATTGGGCTGGAGCCGGGCACGGCGTGCAGCGACTACATCCAGAGCTACGGGGGCGACGCCGAGAAGCTCGCCGCCGTGCTGGACCGTGTGCAGAAGACCGCTGCCCGGATTCTCGACGCGGTGCTCATCCCGACGGACGAGCAGCCGGCCGAGCCCGAGGCCGTCGCCAACGCCTGAACAGCTTTCGGGGTGTCCGTGGTCGGTCCCGCCGGCCGCGGACGTCCTGTCCCGTTGCGGTTTCGTGGCGGGGCGAACTCAACTGAATAGGGGCGGCCGTCTGCGGGACGGATGGTCGCGTGATTGGAGAGACATATGGAATACGCACAACCCACGCCGGTGGGTGAAGAAGTGGTCATGCCGGAAACGGCCACCCAGTGCTGGGACCTGTACGAGCGAGACACACTCCTCCCGCTCGGCGAGTTCGCACGGGAAGCCGGATTCGAGTGCCCCGTGCTGATGACCGCTGAAGCCATTCGCTTGATGGCTAAAGACGGCCTCTACGGCGGACCGAAGGCATTCCGACAGGAGCTTGTCCGGAGGCTCGGCGACGTGCGGAAGGCGACGCGGCAGTTCGCACTTCTGGATGCGTACGTCATCCGGGTGGAGGACCAGGACCACGACATCGAGGAGCTGTTCGTTCGACAGAACTTCGAGAGCCGGGAGCCGTTCGTGCTCATCACGGAGCGGGTCTAACGGCAACCGCGGCGGCCTTTGCGGGCCGCCGCACTTCGTGCTCTGAACATCAGAGACAGCAAGGTCCCGGCTCACGCCGGGGCCAATTTCTAAGCCCACCCACCCGCCCCAACAGCCCGTGCCGGGCCGCATCGGCCGCCCTGCTCAGGGCCGACTTGATGGTGCCAAGCGGCGTGTCAGGAAACCCTTGCAGCAGCACGCGTTACGCATCGGAACCACTCCGGTGCGTTCGCCGGATGATGGAGAATGGCCACGGCTTCGCCGCGGTTCATTCTCCGGAGCCGTTCATGCTGCGAATCACCACCCAGTTCCGAGCCGTGTCCGTGCAGCGGTATTTCGTCGAGCTGCTATGCAAGGATGACTACTACAACAAGGGCACGGAGCAGCCCGGCATCTGGCGGGGCAAGGGTGCAGTCCTGCTCGGCCTCGAAGACAACGTCGAACGCGAGGCGTTCGCCCGCCTGGTCGAGAACCGGCACCCGACGAACGACAAGCGGCTGACTCCACGCACGAAGGACGGCCGTCGCGTCGGGTACGACTTCACGTTCAGCCCGCCGAAGTCGGTCTCCGTCGTCTATGCCATCACCAAGGACCCGGACGTGCTCTGGGCCTTCCGGCAGTCCGTCCGGGAGACCATGGCCGAGATTGAAGAGATGGTCCAGACACGCGTGCGTATCCGTGGTGCCAACCACGACCGGTCGACCGGCAACATGGTGTGGGCCGAGTACCAGCACTTCACCACCCGACCCGTCGACGGCGAGCCCGACGTGCACCTGCACTCGCACAACTTCGTCGCCAACTGCACCTACGACAAGGACGAGCAACGCTGGAAGGCCATCCAGCTCGGCGAGGTCACGCGGAACGCCCCGTACTTCCAGACCGTGGCCCTGTCTCGCCTCGCGGCGAACCTCGTCAAGGTCGGGTACCAAGTTGAACGCACCGAGCACGCCTTCGAGGTGGTCGGCGTCTCACCCGAGGCCATCAACGAGTTCTCACGGCGGAAGCACATCATCGAGTCCATCGCCAGCGAACTCGGCTTCGAGCAGGAACGCAAGGCCTCGCTTGGAGCGAAGACCCGAGAGCGAAAGACCGACCGGTTCACGCTCGACGAACTGCACGAGCGTTGGACCGCTCGGCTGTCTGAGGAAGAGGTGTCGACCATCCGCGGACTCAAGGGAACGTCGCCCGAGCAGCGACCGAGTGCCGAGCATGAGCCCAGCAGCGAGCGGCCACGCGTGACCACGGAGGCTGAGCAAAGACCGACGCCGGAGCGAGAGCCCCGAGTCGAGAACGAATCGACGCCCGAGACAGAGCCGGACGCAGAAGAGAAGACGAAGCAGCAAGAGGAACCGAGTCGCGAAGATGAACCGAAGGCGGAACACACCCGACGGAGCCGATGGGGGCCGCATCTGTTCGCGTCGCTCTCGGCGAGCGACGCGGTCAGGGCGGCCATCACGGACCTGTTCAAGCGAGACGCCATCGTCGAGGAGAGCAAGCTCGTCCAGCGGGCTCTGAAGTTCAGCTTCGGCCGAGCAGAGAAGGAGCAGGTGTCCGACGCCATCGACCGACTGCCTGAGCTCATCCGTCGGAAGCTCGGAGACAAGACCTACTTCACCACACACGAGGCTGTCGCGGAGGAACGGGAGCTTGTCCGGTTCGCGAAGGCCGGACGCAACTCGGTCCGTCCCTTTGGGACCAGACCGCTCAGCCGGAGTGTCCCGAAGCTGGACGACTACGAGCGGGGTGTGTTGGAGAAGCTGCTCGGTTCCACCGACCGCCTCATCCTGTTCAAGAACACCGGCCCCACCCGGAAGCCCGAGCTGGTCCGGGCCGCCATGACGGGGGCGCAGCAGGCCGGATACTCGCTCGTCGTCATCACCCCGACCGCCGCGTCGGCACGTCAGGCGGAGAAGGACTACGGCATCACCGATGTCAAGACCGTCGCTCGGATACTCAACGGCGGCGAGTACACGAGCGGGCTCAAGAACCTGCTGCCGAAGGCGATGAAGCCGGTGTTCTGGGTCGAGGACGCCGGCCGCATCGGCATGCGAACCATCGCCAAGCTCGCCGCCGCAGCCGAACGATGCGGGGCTCGCATCGTCCTCAGCGGTGATGAGGCCCGCTCCCGCAAGTACGAGCGGGGAGACCCGTTCCGTTTGCTGCGTGAGGAAGCCGGCCTCAGCTCCGCCGAGCGTCGCGTGCTGCGTGACCGACAAAACGACCTCGAACGCTCCGTCGACGCCCTCCAGCACGATGGAGGCCGGTCGGCGGTCCAGACGCTCGACGAACTGGGCAAACTCAGCGTCGCACCGGATGACGAGTCACCGCTTGAGCACGCCGCAGAGTTCCTCACCGCATGGGAGGTCAAAGGGAAGAAGGCGTTGCTCGTCACGCCGACCATCGAAGAGGCCAACGCTCTCACGGACGTTGTCCGGCAGAAGCTCCGCTCCGCAGGCCGGCTGGAGAAGAAGGACCACTCCGTGCTTCAACTCGTGTCAGCCGGACTGTCAGACGCCGAGATGCGTCGGGCCGCCTTCTACACGCGGGGCATGGTGGTGGACTTCTATCGCCCGACGCGTGGGTTCGCATCGGGCGACCGAACCAGGGTCATCGGCACGGACCCCGTCAACGGGGTGTGGGTACTCGGGAAGCTCGGGACGCCTGTCCGCCTGAACCTGTCGCACGCTGACCGCTTCACGGTCTCGCGTGCCCAGCGAACCAAGCTCTCCGTCGGTGACCGCATACGGGTCACCCGGCAAGTTCGTCCGCTCATCGGCAAGCCAATCAAAGCCGGAAGCGTCGTGACCGTCACCGGCGTCAACCCCTTCGGCCAGATAGCGGTATCGGGCCTCCGGCTCCTGCCCAAGAAGTTCGGGCACTTCGAGCACGACTACGTCACCACCCCGGGCCGCATCCAGGGACGGCGGGCCGAGGCGACCGCCTTCGTGGCGGACCGCTTCGGCTGGGGGCGGGCCGAGTCCCGGGACATCCTCGCCGCCGGCGAGGCCGCCCGGAAAGACTTCAGGCTGTTCGTCAACGACATGGAGTCCCTCACCAGTGCCATCACACGGGAACGCCCCGTCATGAACGCCGTCGACCTCATCGATGACCCCGAGTACGTGGAGATGAAGATGGAGGACCATGCGTTCGGGTTCGAGCAGATGAAGAGGGACGACCTCGGAGGGTTCCGCTATGGAAGTTGACCGACGGGACGAACTCCGCAAGCTCATCCGGGGTGACGACGCAGCCCCGGTCGTGTACGGCACCCGTCCGGAGATGCTCGACATCCGCCCGAAGCGGGGCGGGTGGCTGGCCCTTCGGTACGACGCCCTCCGGCAGGTGAGCTTCGACCCCGATGGAGAGCCGGTCGTCACCATCGAGTTCAGCTCGCACGTCATCGAGGTGCATGGCCGGAAGCTGGAGGGGCTGTACTCCGCCGTGACGACTCGCCGGGCATCCATCCTGGCCGAGGTCTCGGAGCTCTACATCGACGAGGAGCAGACCGGCACATTCATCGAGCGGATGACCATCCGGAAGAAGGCCCCAGGGGGGCCGGGACAGTTGGCCGAGCAGGATTAGCGGAGCAGCCGGAGGCAGGTGCCGGGGGTCGCATTCGCAGCAGACGTCTCCCCTAAGCATCCGCTTAGGTCCCAAGCCGGCCGTCCGGCGGCCCTTCGGGTGGGATGAAACCGGCGAGTGACAACTATAATCGGCCCCATGTCACAGGTCGCTGGACAGCCCGGAACCGCCCCCGGGCCGGGGCGGCGGTTCTCGCTGTCCCAGCCCTTGGTTCGGCTCACGCCGAGCGACGTGCTGACATTGCGGGATGCCCTGGAAGGCATCCACATCTTCGGCGGGCTCGGCAGCGGGAAGACCTCCGGCAGCGGCCAGACGATCGCCCGGGCGTTCCTCCAGTCGGGGTACGGCGGGCTGGTGCTCACGGCCAAGCCAGACGAAGCGGACACCTGGCAGCGGTATTGCCGCGAGACGGGTCGGGCCAGCTCGCTCATCCGGTTCGGGCCCGGCAGCCCCTGGCGGTTCAACTTCATCGACTACGAGATGCGGCGGCCGGGGCCCGGGGCGGGGATCACCTCGAACCTCGTCTCACTGTTCGAGGAGGTCTTGGAGGTCCACCATCCGGGCAAGGTCCTGGGCGGCGACCCCTACTGGCGGGAGGCTCGATCCCAGCTCCTCCGCAATGCCATCGACCTCCTCAAGCTCGCCGGGCAGAAGGTCATGATGGACGATGTGGCCGCCGTCATCCGGTCGGCCCCCCGAACACTGGAGGAGGCGGCGGACGCCAACTGGCGTTCCGGCTCGCGGTGCGCCCAGCTCCTCCAGACCGCTCTCGACCACCCCCACCCCGACCCGACCGCCGAGGGCGACCTGAACCACGTGGCGACGTACTTCTTGGACGAGTTCGCCAAGCTCGACCCCAAGCCCCGGTCCAGCGTCGTCAGCATGGTTGGGGCCCTGACCGACACGCTCCTCCGAGGGGATGTTCGGGAGCTGCTGCTCACCAAGACCACGATCGTGCCCGAGGTCATCGAGCAGGGCGTCGTGCTGGTGCTCGACATGCCCGTGCATGTGTACCGGGAGGCCGGCCGCTTCGTGCAGGTCCTGTTCAAGACCATCTTCCAGCGGATGGTGGAACGCCGGGACGCGAAGCCCGACAGCGTTCGGCCGGTCTTCCTTTGGGCGGATGAGGCTCAGCTCTTCACCTCGGGGTACGACCCGACGTTCCAGACCACGGCACGTTCGACCAAGACAGCGACCGTGTACCTCTCCCAGAACCTCCCGAACTACTACGACGCCTTCGGCGGGGACGGGGCCGGCACCGCCCGCACCAAGAAGCTCCTCGGAGCGTTCGGCATCAAGATGTTCCATGCCAACGGCGACACCGAGACCAACGAGTACGCCGAGCAACTCTGCGGCCGAGATGTGCAGCGTCGAGCCACGTATGGCGTCACATACGTGGGAGCCCCCTCCACGCCGACGATCCCGCAGAGCACGTCGCACGGGTACAACGAGCAGGTCGAGTCGCTCGTACCCGCTCGAGTGTTCACCGAGCTGCAGCGGGGTGGCTACAACCGCAACTACACCGAGGCCATCGTCTTCCGTGCCGGTGAGCCATGGAGGGCGTCGGGCCGAGGGTTCGTGCGGTGCAAGTTCAAGCAGAACTTCCCGCCGGGCAACGGGCGGATGAACGGTGCGGCCCGATGATCAACTTTCCCCGCTCCTGCTTCTGCGTGCTGGCGATGCTGCTCCGGCAGTACTCGGGTGGACGCATCATCGGGTTCGTCGCCCTGCTCCACGCGTTGTCGGGGCTGCTGATCTACACGGGCGTGCTCCTCTTCCTGCGAGGGTTCTTGACAGGCACGGCGGTCGGCTCACTGCTCGACGTGCCCATCGCCGTGCCGATGGGCCTGTTCATCGCGATGGTGCTCGGCGTCTGGATCGGACGTTCGTTCGGCTGGCTCACCTACGCCGGTCCGATGCGGCTGGTCGGACCGAACGACGGCTTCACCGGGCACGCCGGCGAGATCATCCGCCGCCGCGTCAACGTCGAGCACGAATGGACGCTGCTCGAACGCTACGAGCCCGCGGTGGTCGGTGCAGCGGGCGTCGCCCTCTGCCTGCTCCCGTGGACGCGTGCGATCGGCTTGTACGTCGTGCTGATGGCGATCGCCGCCGCGTGGCAATCGACCCGCGACCGACGCGTGAACGTGTGGCAGCAGGCGGACCCCGAGGAGGAGTTTGCTCGGCCTCTGGGCGACATCATCGAATCAAGCGATGGTGTCGACATCGCGTTCGACGCACTCGGCGAGGTCTCGGTTCTGTTGGACGAGGATGCCCTTCGCCACGCCAAGGCTCAGACCGGCTCCGTTCGTCAGGAGCCACGCTCGTTCATCTCCGTCGCTCCCGGCGTCACGTTCAAGCCCCGTGGGCCGGTCAGCGTCCACCGCAAGCCGCGGGTGACGCCTTGGGTCATGGGAGCCATCGGCCTCGTCGTCGCCAACTTCGCAGTCGGTGACGTGGTGGGGCTCTACGACCGTGCTCCTGCCCGCTGGCTCGCCGGCGTCCACAGCATCCAGTCCGCTCTCAGCATGTTCGGGCCTGCGACTTCATCGCCAGAGCAAGCGGAGGGGGGCCTGACCAGATCGTTCATGGATGCGGTCGACCCCGACGCCGCTCGAAGGCTCCAGGAATCCAAGGTCCGTGATGCGATCGCTTCGGCGATGGTCCGGCTGGGCGAGGCGGAGGCGGCACTCGAACGCGTGCACCTCGCGTTCGCCGATCGTCTCGGCACGCCGATCGCGAGCGGCTCGCCGCCGGAGGACCTCGACCGACTTCTGGTCACTCACCCCGCGGCCGCTGAGGCTCTCGCCGCCATCCGTAACGGCGTCGAGGAGATCTCTTGGTCAGTCGCCGACGCACGAGTGGCGTTGCAGCAAGCCGAGCGTTGGCCCGACTCGACAACGGTCGAGCAAGTGAAGTTGATCGAGCAGAAAGCTGAGTCGCTGTGGAGGCAGACCGGACCGCTCCACACGCACATCGGTACGCTCGCCCAGTTGCTCGAACATCAGCGAGCACGAAATAGACCCACACCGGAAGATGCTGCACCGACAGGAGGACGACCATGAGTCGCTGGCCCATGCTGACATTCTTGATGATGCTCGTGCTGTCCCTCGGATGCGGCACGGCTTTCGCCCAGTACACGCCGGAAGAAGAAGCTGAAAGGGCCGCGGAGCGTCTCCGATCACGAGCGGCTCAGGAAGCCATCGACATCGAATCCGGATTTCGGCTGCGACGCTACCAGGCCCGACTTCTGCAATGCAACACGCTGCTCGACCAGCTCGCAGAGCGTCACGCGGCCCTCACGAAGACGATGGACGACTTGCTGACGAACGACGACGGGAAGCGCCTCGCCGTCAAAGACACCGCGGGCGTTCAGTATCTCGCGTATGTCGAGCGGCCACTGCTTGAAGTCGGCGAGATCGATGCAAAGCGAGAGCAGCTGAGTCGATTGCTCGCTCTGGTCGAGAAGAACGTCGATACACCACAGATCGGCTTTGCTCCGACGCCGGCGGCCGAGACTCAGGCCGATGACCTCTTCCTTTGGGCACGCGACCGGCTCGCTCGGGTTGCTGAGAACGAGGCGTGGCTGATGGAGACGCTCGCCGGGGTTGATCTCGATGCGGACGTCTCGGACCTTCCGACGCTCCAGCAGAGGATCGACCAGTACCAGGCGAGCCGGTTCAGTGCGTGGCTTGCCGCCACGGAAAGGGGCCGCCGCGCAGCAGACAAGGAGGCGGCCGATACCGTCGAAAAGAACGCCCGAGAGGTGGAGTTGGAGCGGGCACTCTTTGAGGCCCAGCGTCTCAGGAAGGAAGCGGAGCTACGGCTTGCCAAGCTGCAGATCGATGCGGAACGTCGTGACATGGAGCGTGACGCGGAGCTTCGAGAGCAGCTCGCGGTGGCCAAGCGAGACTACGAGGAACGCCTCGCCGTTATCGCACGCGAAACCAAGATCGCAAATGCCGAACGGGGACGTCGCGATGTCGAAGCCGACATCACCGCCCGAGAGATCGAAGCCGAGGCCACGAAGCTGGACCTCATCGCCCGGATCCGTTCCGAGGCTGTCTTGCGAGACCTCAAGCCGTTCCTCGACCGTGGCTATTGGCAGCCCGGCGACCGGGAGGCGAACATCCGCATCGACCCGGAGCCGATGTCCTGGACGGCATTGCAGAACTTCGGGGCGCTGAATCGTGACGACGAGGGATTGAAAGCACTGCTCGCCGCCGCGAACGCAAACGGGTGCGACCAGGCGAAGGTGCGAGGCATGGTGCTTGTCTTTGGCAAGAACACGCACGTCGACACCGAACGGACCAAGTGGAGCTACAACCGCGTGTGGACCCGCCTCAAGCCTGAGCACATTCGCGAAGTGCGGCGTATTCAGCAACTGCTCAATGAGTTGGGACCCACGCTCGTGGAAGAGGGCATGCTTGCGCCATGAGCACTGAATCTCTCGTTAGATCGTCCCGCCCGCCTAAGGGAGAAGTGCGAGGGATCGTCACCGAGTCGGCATCGCTTCGGCAAAGCTTTTGCGCGCTCCTAGAAGCATCTTCGACACTTCACCTGGCGGTAGCATGGATGAGATCAGGCTGGGCACTCGACGAGATCTGCAACTCCGGAGTAGCTGTCAGGGCCGTCATCGGGACGAACTTCGGGATGACCGAGCCGGCAGCGATCAAGCAACTGATGTGCTGTAATAATTCGTGTGTCCGCGTCGTAGACCGTCGCGATGGCTCTGGCATCTTCCATCCGAAGCTCTATCTGTTCTCAAAGGGTCGCTCCGGGGCCGCGATCATCGGCAGCATGAATTTGACACGGGCAGCGTTCTCCATAAACGAAGAGCTGGGTGTCGTTTTGACCCTTGACACCAAGCATCGTGCACAACTCTTGGCGACGTGGGAGGGTTGGAAGGAATCCGCGACGGAGCCGACAGCACGATGGCTCCAGAGTTACCAGAAGTGGTGGGACAGTCGGCCCCGTCGTGATGTTCGGTCACTAGGCCTCGTGGAAGACGTCGACACAGTACGTTCTGAAGACTCGCTAAATATTACACGCCATGAGGTTCTGAATTATTCGTGGCGGAGCTACGAGAAGTTGCTCCGAGCACATGCGAAGGAGCGGTGTGTGACCCACGATTGCATCGCGGATGCATCCAACTCCTACCTCGCCACCATCCGTATGGTTCATCCCATCCTGAATGGCCCGCTCCCAACGCCGTCGACGACGGACTTCCGCCGTCTCATGGGTCAGCCGCCAACTGCGGATGACCCGCAGCAGTTTTGTGGATGGCTGGGAAATCTTGGAGCATCAGGCAAGACCGTCGCAGCCTTGGGCCGCAACACGAGGCTACGACAACGGGTCGAGTCATCGATCCCAGCACTACTAAGGGCGGGCAACGCTCCAGAGGCACTTCTTGAGACCAGCAAACGACTGTGGGACGCGATGACATCGGTGCCCCACGTGTCCCACGCAGCGGTCACCCGACTGTGTGCGATCGCACGTCCAGACGCGTTCTTTTCCTTGAATCAACGCTCCGCCAAGGTCCTTGCTGAACTTCTCGGAGTCCCGAGGAGCAGGCTGACCTCTTGGGATGGCTACGCATCGGGTCTTCGAGCATTCTGGGCCTCGCCCTGGTGGAACTCTCCGCAGCCGGCTCAGAAGGGAAGCAGAGAGATGTGGAAGTCAAGAGTGGCCCTGATCGACGTGCTTGCGTACACAGCACGAAATTAAACACGCACCCGCCGCGGCCCGTCGGGGAGATTGTACGCCTCGCTACGCGAGGCCATGCTCCCCGCCGCATGGTCCGCGGCGGGGTGTGGCCGTGACGCGAGAGGCGTCACTCTCATGGATGATTGGAGAGGAGCACGCCGATGGTCCATGCCCATCGACGTGCGACGAATCGGGACATCGGACGGTGAAGGGGCCGGGAGGGCTTCCCCAAATCACCGTGTCGCGAACAGGACCGTCCTGTCCGCGAGAACCTTCGGCCGTCTGTGATCACTCGGCCGAACGGGCGTTTCGCTCCTCGTGCAGGATGAACGAGTGAGCCTCGTCGAGCACCTTCCTTGCCGCGAGCAGGTCGTCCCTGCCGAGGCTGTTGGTTTCCTGCCACTCGTCGTCCTTGTCCTTGTAGACCCGGACGAGGGTGGTGTTGAACATCGAGCCGTTGCGGGTCGAGTTCTCCCAGACCACGGCCTTGACGCCGTTGATCCTGAACTCCGCCGCCGGCTGGTTCTTCTCTGACGAATCCATACGCTTCTTCCTGTTCATGCGAGCCGTCCTTTCTGGGCGTGAACCCTTCTGGAAGCGTCTCCCGGTTGAACAGGGTTATGGTGGTGCCGTGGGGCGTGTGCCCTTACCGGGTCGAAGGGCGAGATGACCCGACGCTGGGTGCGGATGGCCTCCGCTGGCACCGGCTCCAGGTTCAGCTCCGCCCGGGCCTTGTTCACCGCCCGGAGCACCGAGAAGAGCTGTCGGACCACCGGAGCGTACGGCTCAAAACGCAGCCGCCGGAACTCCTCCTCGACCTCCTCGCTCGTCGCGTTCCTGGCGAACTGCACCATGAACTGCTTCAACCACCTGAACTCGTTGGGGTGGATGCGGACCGAGACGTGCCAGCTCCGGTCGAAGCCGCGGCGGTATCCGATGCTGTAGCCCGCGAAGGCGATTGGCTCACGGCGGACGTCACGGATCACCGACCGCTCCCGTTCGAAGAACTCGTGCTTGCCGTGCGTGGCGATGAGCAGCCAGAACGATCCGTATCGCATGTACTGGATGCTCGCACGGCCGAGGAGTCGCCGTCTGGCTCGCTGCCAGCGGGACATCTCGACGCCGTACTTGTCGAGCAGCTTGCGGTCGATGTACATGGGGTTCTTCCCCGGCGGGATGTGGCCCGCGGTGTAGAAGAAGTAGCCGCGTGCGATGTAGGCGACGGCGAGCTGCTGCACGAAGCCGGGCACGCTTGTCGGGAGGTAGTGGTAGGTCATGGTGTTCCTTCTGTGTTGGCAGACGTAGAGGGGCGTCGTTTCGGCCTTTCATCCGGGCACGACACCCAGAGCCCCCGTGCTACAGAACCTCCTTCACAACCTTCCTCCGCCCGTTCCCTCTGCAGTGTCCGGGGCGGCAACCTTCAGCCGCATCCGCAGGCGAATCGCCTGCATGCCATTCGCCGCCTCGCGACCCAAACCTCCGCGGGCCCGCCGTGCTCATCGCTTCGTGGGCTCGGCTCCATCCCGCTGATCCAGATTCCATGTATTGCTGTTGCACAATCCATGGACGTTGCGGTGCACCAGGCCGATGGCCCGGACACCACTCCGTGCTGAACGCCGCCGGCCGAGCGGGCGGGAGCATCGTCCCCGATGCCCCACGCCCGCTCGCCGACCGCCTGGGAAACCGCCCATCACACGCTCCCGTGCGATGGGCCGGCGTCCGCACACAGAACTACGCGTCGCCGCTTTCGTCCTCGCTGACATCATCCGCTCCGGGCACCACCCCGAGGCGTTGCAATGCGTCACCGAACGGGCCGCCACTGCCTTGCAGCGGTCACCGCTTGGATTCGAGCAAGCCGAATCCGACTGTCTACTTGCGGCACACTCCCGGTCTCAGGCGTTTGAATCACCGGGTGGACCTCGTTCCGAAGAACGCACCCGGCACCGGATCATCATTCCGGCAGCCCGAGACCTTCCCCTGTTAGCCATGCTTATCACCGAGACGGTCACGTCGCTCGGCCCTCTGTCGTCCGCTCCGGGATTCCTCCTAGAACGGTGTTTGCTCGCGGGCGTCAGCACGCGAGATTTCAGCCGGCAGAACCCAGAAGCTCCGGCTTACCCATCGACAGACGGCTTTGTTGCGCTGTTCGGCACCGTCTCCGTCTCGATTCACCGCCAAGCCCTCGCGGGCCTCTCATGGTTGAGCTCTTCACCGCCGGCTGTTTCGGCCGGTCGCCGGGCGTGGTCAACGCCCGGTCGCCCGCATTGCTGCGGACAAGCTCCCCACGGCGGCTCGGGTTGAACGAGGTCAGTGACCCCGATCCCCCCGAGGCGGATTACGCGAGCGTCGAGCCGAAGCTCTTCGCTCGCCTCACCGCTTCAAGCATGACGGCTCGTGCCAGCCAACCCGTCAGGGATTCGCGGACACGAGTCTGTCCAGGTCGCCCCGGTTCCGTCGCCGGCGGGGCGGGCCATCGGATAGAAGCTGCGGATTGTTCTCGGGGTTGAACCGTCGAGCGTTTACTCGCAGCAGCCTCCGTCGAACCGGACAAGCATGTCTCCACGCATCCGGCTCTACGCGTCTCCGACTGCCACATACCCATCTCTGGGATCGTGGGCGGGGTGATGAGTCCCGCTCCCTTCGCCCGGCTGGTGAGGCCGGGCTCCCGGGGGTCGGAGTCTGTGTGCGGACGCCGAGGCGGCTGGTGGCCGACTCGGGCGTTCCGCGAGACGCTGTTCTGGAAACCGTGTCTCGGACCGAACAATACCCGATCTTCTGGCCAAAGCAACCGCACCCCGCGGCCCGCCCGGATGAGCCAGTGGGACCTCCCGATTGGATCACAATCAATGGTGACTTACGGTCATTTGGACGATATAGTCACCACGGATGGTGATTCATGGATGACCTCGGCCACATGACGGACGAAGCGGTGCTGGAGCGGCTGGGCGAACGTCTCAGCCGGTTCCGGCTCGACCGGAACCTGACCCAGGCCGACCTCGCGGCCGAGGCCGGTGTCCACAAGAACACCATCTTCCGTCTGGAGGCCGGGGGATCGACGCAGCTCAAGAACCTCGTCCGGGTGCTCAGGGTGCTAGGCCTGCTGGACCGACTGGACGCCCTCGCCCCCGAGCCTGTGCCCAGCCCGCTCCGCCAGCTCGAAGAGTTGGAGCGGCGGCGGAAGCGGGCCGTCTCCAAGGCGGACAAGGAAGGTGAATCGTCCGCGTCCGAATGGTCCTGGGGCGAGGACGAAGACGAAGCACCCGATCGGTCCACGGAGCCACACGACGGCCCGGATGGTGACCAAGAAGCCGGTGGCAACTCATGACCGTTGCGGAAGTCAGGCTCTGGGGCCGGATGATCGGAGCGGTCTCCGTAGATGGACCCGGCGGCGTCGCGGCGTTCGAGTACACCCCCGAGTTCCGCCGCAGCGGCATCGAGGTCGCCCCGCTCCAGATGCCGCTCGCGGACACCGTCTACACGTTCCCGGCGTTGCCCCGCGGCACGTTCTACGGCCTGCCCGGCATGCTCGCCGACGCCCTGCCCGACAAGTTCGGCAACGCCGTGATCAACAGGTGGCTCGACGCCCAGGGCCGACTGCCCGACGAGATCGATGCGGTCGAACGGCTTTGCTACACGGGTACTCGCGGCATGGGAGCGTTGGAGTTCCAGCCTGCGGCGGGGCCGCGTGCAACCGAATCCACACCTGTCGACATCGACGCCCTTGTTGAGCTTGCGTCGGAAGTCCTCCGCGGCCGCGAGGCACTCTCGACCAACCTCGGTGAGAACCACGAAGAAGCCCTCCGCGAGATCCTCCGCGTCGGAGCGTCGGCAGGCGGGGCTCGGGCCAAGGCGGTCATCGCCTGGAACCCCCAGACCAATGAGGTCAGGTCCGGCCAGGTCTCGGCCCCGCCGGGCTTCGAGTACTGGCTGCTCAAGTTCGACGGCGTGAAGAACAACAAGGACAAGGACCTCGCGGACCCGCAAGGCTTCGGAGCCGTCGAGTACGCGTACGCCTTGATGGCCAGGGCCGCCGGGGTCGAGATGACCGACTGCCGGCTGTTCGAGGAGGGCGGCCGCCGCCATTTCATGACCAAGCGGTTCGACCGACTCGACAGCGGCGAGAAGCTCCACATGCAGTCGCTCGGTGCCCTTGGGCACTTCGACTTCAACGCTGCCGGGGCTCATTCGTACGAGCAGGCGATCGCCGTGATGAGACGGCTCAGTCTGCCCATGCGAGACATCGAGCAGCAGTTCAGGCGGACGGCGTTCAACATCGTCGCGAGGAACCAGGACGACCACGTCAAGAACATCGCCTTCCTCATGGACAAGCGGGGACGCTGGTCGCTCTCACCCGCGTTCGACGTCATGTACAGCTACAACCCGGCCGGAGCATGGACCAGCCGCCACCAGATGAGCCTCAACGGTAAGCGGGACGGATTCGACCGGGAGGACTTCCGCTCCCTCGAACGGACCGCGTCGATGAAGCGAGGACGGGCGGACGCGATCCTCGACGAGGTCATCGCCGCAGTGTCACGCTGGCGGGAGTTCGCTGAAGATGCGGGAGTGGATCCCGTGCTCGTCGATGAGGCAGGACGGCACCACCGGCTCACACTCGGATAGCTATCCAACGCTGACCATTCGCACCGCCGTAGGCGACCGAGACATCAAAGTCACCAGAAGTCAGGGCTATTCAGTCCAAGCCGATCTGAACCGCCGAGTTGCACGGTAACACCGCTGATGTTCGTGAGCATGGCCCAACGCTGTGCCAGTGGGCGGGGTGATGAGTCCCACTCCCTTCAAGTCGCCCAGTGCTTCTGATACTTCGGCCCATCGGACTTCGGTTCAGCATCCGGCGGAGCAATCTGAATCGTTAGCGGGATTGGAAAATCAGCCCCAACAATTGCTGCCTCGCCCGGCTTCAGGCTTGGAAGAAATGACGCAGCCGAGCGGTCGATCTCGCCACACGCTCGTTCAACAACTTCGCGGTCCTTGTCGTTCGTCAGCCGGTGGACTACGAGAGTCCCCATCTGGCTCAGGACGCCCTCGGTGATGTCCCGAGGCCTCTGCGTGGCGAGACAGATATTCAGGCCGTACTTTCGACCCTCCTTGGCAATCAACTCAAACGAATCAAGCCTGGCTACCGCGTCTTCCCCTCCAATGTGACGGCCAAGAAACGAGTGAGCCTCATCCACGAACACCACTACAGGCATTTGCTTCATCGCACCATTGCGAGCCATCGCGAGGAGGTGCCTGCCAAGTGCATTCGCGATGATCTCCCTAGCCTTGTACTCATAGGAGACGCCGCTTAGGCAAATACGAAGTAGTCGCTTCTCAGAACTAGGCGTCAGAAACTCATTGATCTGTTGCGTGACTGGATGTTCGTGATGCCTAAAGACACACTCCATCGCGGGCGACGACAAGACTCCGGCAATTCTAGTAATAAGGGTCAAGCAGAATGAGTATGCGGATTCATCCATGCCTCCCCATACTGTTGTATCGGGATTACGAAGAGTTCCACCGTTCGGATAGACGCATTCTTCGGCAATCTGCGCGACCAAACAATGCACGTCGAATTCCGCTGATGGATCCTCGATTCGTGCCGATATGCCTTGTTGCTGCAACGCATTCTGGATCGGATGCTTCGACTGCTCAATCTTCCGTAGGACACCTTCCGGAGCAAGCTCTGGCTTCAGTTTGGCGAGCCGAAGACTCTGGATCGCGGCACGGAACTTCGGGCCTTGCACCTTTCCTGCAGGTTCAAAAAGAGCGATGAAGTCAGACTCGCTGAAGCATGTTGGCGGCAGTGACGCGAGCACTGATCCGCCGGCCTTTTTGCCCGGTTGTCCCAAGTGGCAATGGGAGATTGCATCGCCTGTAAAGCCGCGATACTCACCAGTAGCATCGATCAAGATCATCTTGCTCTTGTGCTTCAAGCATTCCTCTATCACTCTGGCAGTTGTCCAACTCTTTCCTCCTCCGGTCGCACCAAGGATCGCACAGTGCCTTCCAAACAGCTTCTCGGGCTTGACATACACAATGCTCTCAAAGGCGGAGTCGATTGAGCCAAGAGCCAACTGTACGGTGACAGACTCGCCCCTAGTGTCCATAAGTCGAGGCAACTCAGAAAGGAATTCATGAGGGGCCGAGTACACCCTGTCTCCCAGCCTCGGGTAGCATGCGACGCCAGCCGTAACCTGGAGCGAATCCATAGCCACCGTGCCGAGCAACTGAATCAGCCCAATGGCATCGAGCTCTGTGAACCGGGACTGGGACGGATTGATCGAGCGTCGGTCGCGGTCCGGCAGACGGACTTCAACGATGCGGCCTAGCAGGAGGGAGGTCTGCCCCTCGATCAATACAAACTCGCCGACTTCACCGCGTCCGTATCGGCCACCCCGCACATGTGTAGCACTGGGGGAGCCCGCTTCGCTGAGGTTGAACTTGGCGAGCTGTGCGGACACCGACGAAATGACGCCAACCTGCAACTCGCGTTGCAGCAGTCCATGCCGAAAGCCCGGTATGTCCGATTCTGCTTGGCGAATGCTCATGAGGGCGCCGCAATCCGCTGGATGCTCTTCGAGAGCTGCTCGGCCGGGGTGAGTGACTTCAGGTCCGGGATGATCTCTGCGAATTGCTGAAACGTCGCATTGAGCAGACGAATGTCATGGCCGGCCTTAGCAAGCTCGAAGAGCGGTCTCCAATAGCGATGATCGTTTGTGTCCACATCACGCTTGACGGTCGGACTCACCACAATGAGGCGGAGATGCGGATTGGTGCGAACTGCAGCGAGTATCGGCTCTGACAGATGATCGTCGTTGAATCCATACCCAATCGCGATCAAGCACGTATTTGGCTCTCGCAGTGAAGACAGATACTGTGACATCAGTTCAAGATGCGGTTGAATATACGATTGCTGATACTTTCCTGCGGCCGGGAAAATCATGCAGGCGTCGTCAGCGGAGACATCGGCGGTGGAGATGACCTCGTCACCATCCCGTTTCCAATTGACAGAGCCATGTAGCTTGTAAAATACAAAGACGCCTTCCAGCGGTGTTCCGAAGTCATCTGCGTTTGGCGAACGGCGAACAATATCGTACGAGTAAAAGCGGGGGTCAAAGTGCCTCGGCTGCGTGAACGAGAAGCCGTCCAGACTCACGAGCCCCTGCCTTCCAGCGGCCGTTTCGAAGCACAAATCGTAATTTGTCGTAAACAGCTTCAGACGCGAGTCGCGAGCCCGCCTGCGGGAGAGGCGGTGCAGAAAGGTGCGGTGTGCGTGAAGCTGACTGTCACTGGTGGAATCCAAGAAGCCTCTGCACTTTTCGAGAATAGTTCGTTTTGCGGCGGTGATGAAGCTCGTTACGCTTTCATCGTCGCGAATCTGTGCGAACGCTTCGCACCGAGAGAGAAGTGCCTCAATATTGTCCTTGTGTCGGTGGTCTGCCTCCACGGCAGTGTTGAAACTCACCGCCTCCATAGCCTTCTGGGCGTGTTCGGTCACCGTCTGCTTTGACTTGTCCGCTCCCTCTGGATCTTCAAGAACGCACGCGTTCCACAAGTCCTTCATGGACGGTCCGTTCACGGCCGGTCCCAGGGAGGTGCCACTTCCAGCAAGAACCGCGAGATGTTGCATCTGAAGCGAGGACAGCAGGAATTCCCGGAGATCTCGCCGACTGTTCTCGGCTCGCTTCCGCTCGGAGTCATCGCCAGCTTCCCCATTGTCTGCTGCCGCGGGTTCGAGCCCTTGCCAGGTGGAGGATGCGGCGTCATAGAACCCTACGAAGTCCGAAGACTGACTCGGAGCCGGCACTGATGCGGCGTGAACGGGTATAGACGAGGGTGTTGTCTGATTGGTGGACATGGCTCTCCGGAGGGCTTCTGTGTCTGGTCTGAGCCACGTCGGCTTCCTGTGGCGAGGCCTCGTGCCTGACAGTTTCGGGCAGGTTCACCGGGGCGTCTCAGAGTCCCGCCTGAGTCCTAGTTTAGGGCGAACTTGCAGAACAGCTCAGTGCCGGCTTGTCCTATACGGCACGACCTCCGGCACCACCACAGCGTGAAACGACTGCGGCTGAACGTGGCATCGTCCAAGCGATCCAGAACCGGATACATCTCCGTTGCCCGGCCGATACGGCACCCCCTAAGGAGCGTAAGTTCGAACGGCCAGATCGCACCCGTGCTGCACGACTTTTTGGCCCGATTCTGCACGACAAAGTGCGACAATCCACCCCTTGTCCACAGGACCCGGATTCGCCGAAGTGCTTCAGTTGCAGGGCTTTACGTCGATTCACGGGGTTCGGGAAGTCGTGCTTGCCACTCTTGGGAAGCTGACGTTCTACCACTGAACTACACCCGCATACGACGCTGCGCGGGGCGGGCCCCGGCGGGGTCGGCTGCTTGGGGCCGGGCGTCCCCGGTGGGGGGCGGCGGCCTTGCGGGGCAGTATATCCGGTGCCCCGGCCGGGGGCCAAGGGGTGGCGAGGGTGGATCGGGGCGGAATCCTGCCGGCCCCAGCGGGACCGGGGGGGACCGCCGGGGCGTCAGCGGCGGAGGCGGACGGTCTGGACGCAGTTGGCGGGGACGACGAGGTCGGCGGCGTGGGGGCCGACCTGCAGAGCGAGGGCGATGGGCTGCTTGGTGGTGTTGAGGAGCTGGACGCTGATGACGCCGTCGTCGTTCACGGTGGCGCAGGCGTGCAGGGCGTCGGTGTCGAGGCCGTCGAGCGCGCGCTCGGTGCGGAGGGCGCGGTCGCCGGGGCGGATGGTGCGGCTGAGCTGGCTCAGGACATGGAAGACGGGGGTGTAGTACACCTCGCGCGTGTCGGTGTCGATCATGATGGGGGCGCCGCAGAAGTTGCCGACATGGTTCGGCCCGCCCCGGGCGTCGAGGACGAGGTTCCAGTCGACCCAGCCGGTGAGCCAGTGGTCGATGCTGACGATGATGTTGCGGGCGTAGCGGTGGACCGGCGTGTACATCGGGTGGTCCTCGACCGAGGGCGCGGCCCACGGCGCGGTGTACGCCCAGTCGGTCGCGTTCCTGTTCCACCACCACTCGTCGTTCTGGAACCAGCCGGACTCGGTAAAGCCCTCGGGGTCGCCGATGCCCTCGGGGGCGGGCTTGCCCAAGTCGTCGATGCAGCCCTCGGTGTGGATGATCGGGTACGCCGGGAACTTGGCGTTGACGCGGTCGAAGACTTCTTCGTGGACCTTGAAGGTGCTGGAGTACCAGTGGACGGCGATGCCCTCGACGAACTCGGCGGCCTCCGGGTCACCCAGGATCGTGTCGGTCCACTCCTCGAGGCCGTCGCGGTTCTGGTCGTAGATGAGGATGCCGGTGTCGGCGTGGCTGCTGCTTTGCAGGCGCGGGCCGAGGTGGTCCTTGATGAAGTCGCGCTGCGAGGCGGGCGTGAAGTGCATGCTCTCCCATTGGCCGCTGTTGCCGTGGGGCTCGTTGACGGGGGTGATGGCCCAGATATCGACGCCGCGGCGGGCGTAGGCGTCGAGGTAGCGGACGAGGTAGTCGGCGTAGGTGGACTCGTGCTCGGGCTTGAGCGATCCGCCGGTGCCCTGCCAGTTGTTCTCGGGGGACATACCGATGTAATAGTCCTCGATGTCCTTCATCCAGGGCGGAGCGGTCCAGGCGGAGGCGATGATGCGGAGGGTGTCGTCGGGCTGGCGGCTCTTGAGCGAGAGCGCCTCCTTGATCATCGGCAGCAGGTCGTAGGAGGTATCGCGGATGCCGGGGTAGCGGGCGGGGTCGAAGCCGGCGGTATCGGGGGCGATGGAGAAGGCGGCGGGGTCGACGCCGTCGCCGCGGGTGGCCGGCTCGGGCATGTAGGAGTATTTGCCCTCGACGGTGAAGTCGCAGGAACCGATGTGGGTGCGTGTGAGCGTGAAGTCGGCGCCCTCGCGGGTGAAGGCCTTGCGCATCACCTCGCGTCGCCGGGCGGGGTCCAAGTGCGCGAGCACGAAGGCCGACGACTCCGTAAACGACGACCCGATGCCGTCGATGGTCTGGCGGAGATCGTCGGGGTAGATGGTGATGGTGGTGCCGCGGGCGTCGCCCGTGCGGAAGGGGACGGTGTCCTTCGACGCGAGGCGATCGCCGGCCTCGGAGGTGACGAGGACTTCGATCATCTCGGGGCCGTTGGCGGCCGATCGGGCTGGCGTGTTCGCGCACCCCGTGAGCATCGCCAGCAGGGCGGGAATCGCGAGCGCGGGGTACGGGATGTTGGTCATCGAAAGTGCTCCTGTCTCGGCGTGCGGTGATCGACCACGCATCGTACGGTGCGCGGCGGCGCGTCGAAGGCACGGGACAACCGCTGTAACCAAGTTGGAACGATTCGCGGGAGCGTCAGTCGAGGGGCACGAGGTGGGCCTCGATCTCGGCCCTCCGCGGCTCGTACTGCGGCGGGAGCCGAAGGGCCGAGCCGAGGGAAGCCGCGGGTTCGTCGATGGCAAACCCCGGGCCGTCGGTCGCGATCTCGAAGACGACGCCGGCGGGGATCCGGAAGTAGATCGAACGGAAGTACTGGCGGTCCATCACTGGCGTGACGGGGACTCGCGCATCCCGCAGCGCCGCGGCCGCCCGGGCCTGGGCGGCGTTGTCGGGCACGCGCCACGCCACATGGTGCACGGTACCCGCGCCCATGCTGGTGCGGGGATCGACCGGGGCGTGAACGAGCTCGATGCGCTGCGGCTCGTGCTCGTCGCCGGCCGTCAGCACAGCGCGGTCGGCACCCGATGATTCGATGCGGAACCCGAGTAGCTCTCGCAGGAAGCCGACGGTCTCGCCGACATCCGGCACACGGATGGCAACACCCTCGATCCGACGAATCGCGTGCGCATCATCCGGCGCGCCGATCTCGACGAGCGCAAAACGCATCCCGTCGTGATCCTCGAACGCAACGCGATCGTCTCCGCGCTCGACATCGACGCCATGACCGCGCAGCCGCTCCTGCCACGCATCGGCCGAACCCCTCGGTATACCGAGGATCGTCTCGATGATCTCAGGCGATCCGTGCCGCCCTCGCTTGGCATTGGGATGCGGGAAGTGCGTGAGCAGCGTGCCGGGCGATCCCTGCTCGTCGCCGTAATACAGGTGGTAGGTCAACGGATCGTCGAAGTTGACGGTCCGCTTGACGAGCCGCAGGCCCAGCACCTCGGTATAGAACCGCAGGTTGGCCCGCGGGTCCTTCGCGAAGGCGGTGACATGGTGCAGGCCGGTAACGAGCGGGTCGCTCATGGCAGGGCTCCAAGCGCGGTGTTCGACGGCACAAACCCCCCACCACCGCCGCGAATTCCCGTCGGCCCGCCTCAGCCGTCGACGCGGATCACGCCGATGAGCTCCCGGGCCGCGGTCCGCAGCAGATCGAGCCGATGCTCCTCGAGCGCGTCGTTGCTCGGCCCCGACCCCGCGAAGAACGCCGGCAGGTCCGGGTTCAGGTCCCGCGTCCACTCGTAGGAATACACGATCTGGTCCGCGTCCACCTTCGGGGCCTCGCTGGCCAGCCGCTCGTACTCGGCGAGCGTGCGGTCGTACTCCTCGATGAGCATCTGCTGGTCACGGGCCTTCAAACCCGACCCAGGGTCCATCAGCCGGTCGCGGATGCCCTGCGCCCGCTCCCACACACGCTTCGCCCGGATCGTGTGCTGCTCGGCCGCGCTTGCGAGATCAGCCGCATTCGTCGCCTGCGGATCGATGCGGATCGTCACCTGCATCCCCCGCGGCAAGACATCCAGCGAGTCCACGCTGTGGCTCCCGGTCCAGACGACGCTGCCCGTCTCCACCGAGATGAGCTTCGCGTTGAACACGCCCTCGACCGTCGGGATCTCGAACCGCTCCACCGCGCCCGAACCCGACAGCCCCGGGTGCTGCTGCACGAACCGCTGCACCTCCGGCTGCTGCATCGGCTCCACCCACCGCCCGTTGCCCTCCAATGGCTCGAACTGGTTGATCTGCAAAACGAAGTCCGCGATCCCGTTCGCCGCGTTCATCAGCTGCCCGATCGTCCGCACCCGCGCCGCCTGGCCCCCGTCCTGCTCCACGAGCTTGGCGTCGAACTTCGCCCGGTCCCGCAGGTCGAACCCCAGCTCCATGAGCGCGAACTCCACCTGCTGCTCGAGCTGGTTGAAGTAGCCGCTGGTCTTCAGCCCCCCCTGCCCCGGGGCCGGCATCTCGGGATCCGCGTCCAGCGGCACGCTGATCACCACGCTCGACCCCGCCGGGATCGGGATCGCCCGCGACTGCGCCCACTCGTCGTTGGCCGGGCCGACGGAGCTCGACCGCACCCGAAAGGTCACGCTGTCCTCCGCAATCGAGCCCGGATTGACGGCCTCCACGGGCTCGAACGCGGGCAACTCGGCCAACTCGGGCGGCGGCGCGACGCAGGCACCCAGCGCGAGCGGCAAAGCGAGCAGGACCACGGGCGAACGAGCGAGACGCATCAACACCACCTTTCCAAGGGGACCGCCGCGAGTGTACCGACCCAGAGGAATCTCGCGGCCGGGTGAAGCGACGGGCATGGCCCCCGGTCACGGGGGGCGACGAGATCTCGGTGCGGACAGGCCCGCGGCCCCCGCGCTGAGCGAACACCTCGCACGCAACCCCTCTCACGGCATCACCTTCCGTGATCACGCCCGCCGAAGCGCCGGCGCGAAGCCTGTTTATTACGAAAGGAATAAGACGAGTGTAAGCACCCTACTCAGAAGCGACTTAAGTTCATCACCATAGTCTGACGCAATCTGAACCGAACGCAAAAGGAACTCAGACCGCGCGCCCGCTTCAATGGTCCGTCAGGGAGGAGGTTCGGCCATACACCCGGAGCCCCCACTACGGAGCCCACGCATCATGACGCAATCCCCCCACCGTCCCGCCGCGAAGGCGTTCACCCTGATCGAGCTCCTCGTGGTCATCGCGATCATCGCGCTGCTCATCGGCATCCTGCTGCCGGCGCTCGGCGCGGCACGCAAGACGGCCCAGACCGCGATCACGCAGGCGAACGCCCGCTCGGTGATCCAGGGCGCAGCGATCTACAACGCCAACAACAACGACTACAACCCGCTCAGCTACTACTACCCGATCCACGCATCCAACGACGCCAGCGGCGGCGGCCTGAACGATGTCAGCTGGCGCTTGGAGGACCAGGTCTTCGACGGCGACCAGGGCAAGGGGTATGTCCATTGGTCGTGGTTCATGTTCGATGGCGGCGACACCCCAGTCGAAGCGTTCGAGGCACCGGGAACGCTGAACCGCGGCGCGCCGCGAACGAATCCCGGCCCCGACATCCGTGATTGGGAGCCCGGGCAGGTCGATGGCCAGCAGGACCCCAATCCCAACGGTCTCGTCGACCGTCAGGTTCCACGCCTCGCGTTCGGCGCGAACCAGGCCATCATGGGCCGCAACAAGCTGAAGCACAGCGAAGCCCCGCAGCAGGCCCGCTACGACGAGTGGGTGCGAACCTCGCAGATTTCATTCCCCGCGAACACCATCTTTGTCGCTGAGTTCAGCGACGAGAAGGAGTGGAATGTCATCTCCGAGGGCGGCAGCGATGTCGGTGTCGGCTGGACCTCGAAGAGCCACCGCCCGATCAACCCGTTCATCGGCCTCAGCTCAGACCAGGTGTACCAGGAGCAGAACCGCGGCCGGTTCAGCTTCACATATCACGGCTGGGATGACGGCCAGCTCGGCGGGCTCCGCAACATCATCTCGAAGGGCATCCCGAGAAACGCCATCTCTCAAGACACACAGTCCATCCTTGCAGTCTCCCAACGCCATAACGGCAAGGGCGTCATGGGCTTCACCGACGGCCATGTCGCACTCCACACGCTCGAGGAAACGCAGCGCGGCATGGGCCTCTGGGGTGATCGCTTCTGGTCACTGACCGGCAACGACAAGGTCGAGACGCCCGAAGAGTACAGGAAGCGCGGCAACGGCAGGCCGTAAACACGAACTCCACTCCGCGACCGGCCAACGCCGGTCGCGTGTGTTTCCGCAAGGACAGCGCTTACCAGTTCCACCAACATTCACCCGCAGTCGCGGGCGAGTGGCGTTATCCGTCCGACCGAAACGAGCATGTGCTCGCACCATCAACCCTTTGGAGGGGTCAGAACATGAACGCATCGAACCGTATCGCCCTTATGGTCGCCGCCTGCGGCGTCGCCGCCGGTGTCGCCACCGCTCAGCCGCTGCAGATCGGCGGCTCAGGCGCCACGCTGCTCACCAACCTGTTCAACGCACCCGCCGTGACCAACGACTTCATCGATGTCGACGCCGACGGCGTCTCGGGCTCGGGCGGCAGCTTCTTCCCCGACCAGCTCGCCCCCTTCGACCTCGGCCCGAGCTTCGGTCCCAACACCATCTGGCACTTCAACTACCGGATCACCGGCTCCGGCAACGGCATCCAGGAGTTCGACCTCTACGCCGAGCTCTTCGATGTCTGCCCCGACGAGAGCGCCCTGCCCCCGACCAACACCGTTGGCGACTGCGCCCCCGCTCCCGCGCCCCGCCTCCCGGGCAACTCCAGCCGCGCGGGCGACGGCGCCATCTTCAACCGCACCAACTACATCCCCGGCGGCAACCTCGACCTCGCCATCGGCAACGCCAACCACCGCGGCGGTGCCCCCTTCGTCACAAACAGCACGACCTACCGCTCCGAGCTGCTCAATGTGAACACCGGCGGCTTCACCCTCGACTTCGCCTCCGCCGATGTGCCCGTCGCCTGGTTCGCCATCCAGAACGGCGCGGGCACCCCCCTCGCCGCCCCCAACGGCCCCGGCTACGGCTCCAACCCCCGCCTCGCCGTCAACCCCGACGGCACCCCGACCACCCAGACCAACCTCCTCCGCCCCCTCACCCGCCTCAACACCGACGGCTCCAACCCGTCGCTCCAGGTCTTCGAGACCCCCATCGTCATCGCCCCGGTTTCCGCCCCCGTCAACTACGGCGTCGGCCTCCAGGAAATCCTGATGAGCGACCTCCGCCACGCCAACGCCACCGGCCGCCGCGTTAACGGTGAGAACCTTGTCGTTGTGACCCGCGACTCGGGCTCCGGCACCCGCAACGCCTTCATGAACGGCATCGGCCTCGACCCCTCGTGGGGCGTCGGCGAGAACATCGGTGCCCGCAACGAGTCCAACCTCATCGGCCCGAACTACCTCCCCTCGAACAAGTCCGGCTCTGGCTCCATGGACACCACCGTCATCAACACCCGCCTCGGCATCGGCCACACCGGCGCCGAGCGCGGCGTGAACAACAACTGGCTCGGCATCCGCATGGATGTCCTCGCCGTCATCAGCGACATCAAGGGCGGCACCGTCGCCGCCCGCCCGACGCAGGCCAATGTCATCAACGGCGGCCCCGACGGCTACAACATCGTCGGCCCCGCCGGCGTCAGCCACATCGGCGACCCCCGCAACGCCCCCGCCGCCCAGGGCGGCTGGGGCTGGGGCCCGGGTGAGACCCCGGCCAACAACCCCTACGCCGGCAACCCCGTGCCCCCGAACCCCGCCCTCAGCGCGTTCGTGAACAACATCACCCGCTCGGTCGCCGCGTTCATCGCGGTGCCCGGCGGCTCCGAGAACGACTTCATGCCGGGCGAACTCCTCGCCCAGCGCTTCTTCCTGGTCGCTGCCCCGGACCAGGTCCCCGCCAACCCCGACCCCGACGGCATGCAGCCCATCGCCATCGTCGGCAACGCGGACCAGAACCTCGCCGTCCGCAACTTCAGCCTGAACGACCCCGCCGCCTCCCTCAACAACCCCCGCTACGACGCCTTCGACGCCGCCGAGTCCGGCGTCGCTCCCACCCGCTCCACCGGCACCGTCTACTCCGACGGCGTCGCCAACGGCGCGAACTACATCGCCCAGAGCGGCGCCTCCGTCGGCTACGGCTCCGACCTCAACGACCGCAACCGCATCGCCTTCGACTTCAACGGCGACGGCGCCCGCACCCTCGCCGACGCCACCGACATGATCCGCGCCTGGGATCAGCGCTTCGGCTCCGGCGCCACCTGGACCGCCCCCAACGGCACCGGCCCCATCGCCGGCGCCCCGGGCTCCGCCGCCGTCATCGAGATCCTGGGCGACGCCCAGGGCGACGGCAACTTCGACAGCGACGATGTCCGCTACTGGGCCGACGGCCTCGCCCTCGTCAACGGTCAGCTCGACCGCATGGCCGGCTTCATGGCCGTTGACGACGCGTGGAACACCGTCTCCGCCGGCGCCTCCAACAACTTCTTCGGCACCACCTTCGGCGGCACCCTCGCCACCGCCTACGAGTCGGGCGACTCCGCCGCCGACATCGCCGGCAACCTCCAGACCCCCGGCTGGGCCCCCAGCGGCTCCGACGGCGTCATCGACCTCCAGGATGTCGATTACATCGTCCTGAACTTCGGCGACTTCACCGACATCGTCGACGCCTCCGGTGCCGACGGCCAGATCGTCGACCTCTCCGCCGACATGAACGGCGACCTCCTCGTCGACGCCGCCGATGCCACCAAGGTCATCGTCGACATCCTCGAGACCGTCGTCGGCGACCTCAACCTCGACGGCGTCAAGAACGCCACCGACCGCGCCATCATCGTCGCCAACCAGGGCGGCACCGGCTACAGCAACGGCGACATCAACTTCGACGGCGTCATCGACGCCGCCGACCTCACCGCCTTCGACGGCCAGTGCAACCCGGCCGACCTCGCGGCCCCGTTCGGCCAGCTCACCTTCGCCGACATCTCCGCCTTCCTCGCCGCCTTCACCTCGAACGACCCGGCCGCCGACCTCGCCGCCCCGACCGGCCAGTTCACCTTCGCCGACATCTCGGCCTTCCTCGCCGCCTTCAGCGCCGGCTGCCCGTAATCCGGCTTTGACGACCTGATCACCAAACCCACGGGCCCGCGTCCCCGACAGGACGCGGGCCCTTTCTTTACCCACCGGTCCCGAATCCGGCAGGCCGACCGAGTTTGACATCCCCCCCACCACGCCTATCTTGTTGAGACACAGTCTCAATTCCAGCCCACGGAGACGAGCGTGACCTTCCGCTGGACAGCCATACTCGCAGCAACTCTCGCCCTCCTCGCCGCCCCAACTGCGCGGGCGACGACGACGGATACCGAAGCATCCTCCGCGGCCCTCCAGATCACCGACGACCTCGGCCGCACCGTTCAGCTCCCCGCCCCCGCCCGCCGCATCGCCGCCGCGAGCCCCGCCGCGGTCGATCTCCTTCTCTCTATTGGCCTCCGCCCCGTCACCCGCCCCTGGATGCCCGGCGCCACACCCGACGCCTGGCAGCCCATCCCCACCATCGGCTTCGACCACGCCTCCGGGCCCAACCTCGAGCAACTCCTCGCCGCCCGCCCCGACCTCGTCATCGTCGACATCACCTCCGCCCGCTTCATCGACCGCATCGAAAGCCTCGTCCGCGTCCCCGTGCTGGTCCTCCAGGTCTCCGATGTCAACGACCTGCCCGCCCGCCTCACCGATCTCGGCCGCCTCACCGGCGCCGCCGAAGCCGCCCACGCCCGCGCCGAGGAACTCCGCCGAGCCCTCGAAGCAACCCGTAACGCCCACTCCGCCTCCCCGCCCCGCGTCTTCGCCCTCTTCGGCGGCCCCCGCACCGGCTACGCCTTCACCGACACCAGCTACTTCGGCTCGCTCATCGAGCTCGTCGGGGGCGAAACCGTCACCGCCTCCGGCAAGCCCCACGGCCTCTTCCCAGAGCTCGCCCGCTACTCCGTCGAACGACTCTGGGCCGCCGACCCCGATGTCATCCTCGTCCTCTCCCACGGCTCCGTGCACGACCGCCTGCCCGAAATGGCCGCCGACCCCGCGTGGTCCAGCCTCCGGGCCGTCCGCGAGGGCCGCGTCGTCACGCTGAGCGACGAACTCTTCGTCATGCGCCCCGGCGCCGAAGTCATCGAGGCCCTCGGAGTCCTCCGTGCCGCCGTCGCCCCCGCCGACCACGACTGATCACTCCACTCAGCCCGGCACCCCCCGCCGCCGCGCGCGCACGCTCGTGACGCTCGCCGCCGTCACCCTGCTCACGCTCGTGGGCCTCACCGTCGCCGTCGCCTGGGGCCCCGTCGCCCTCTCCCTCCCCGACATCGCCTCCGCCCTCGCCGCCGGGCCCGAAGCCCCCGCCGCCGACGCCACACCCAGGGCCGCCGCTGCCCACGGCATCGTCTGGCGACTCCGCCTGCCAAGAGCCCTCGTCAGCGCGCTCGTCGGAGCCATGCTCGCCGCCGCCGGTGTCCTGCTCCAAGGCGTCATGCGCAACCCGCTCGCCGCCCCCAATGTCGTCGGCCTCACCGCGGGTGCCGGCCTCGCCGCCACCATCGCCCTCGCCGCGATCCCCACGCAGTCCGCATGGCTCGCCCCCGCCGCCATGGCCGGCGCGATCATCGCGACCATGGTCGTCTATGTCATCTCCTGGGAGCCCGGCTCCGGCACCAGCCCCGTCCGCATGGTCCTCGCGGGCGTCGCCGTCACCGCCATGCTCGGCGCCGTCTCCACCACCCTCATGCTCACCACCGACCGCGCCGCCCAGGCCGTCATCGGATGGATGGCCGGCTCCCTCGAGGGCACCAGCTGGCCCGCCCTCCGCGCCCTGCTCCCCTGGCTCGCCATCGGAACGGTCCTCGCCGTCATCCTCGCCCGCTCCCTCGACGCCCTCCAGCTCGGCGACGACCAGGCCCGCTCCATCGGCGTCCACGCCGAACGCACCCGCGTCCTCGCGATCGTCGCGGCCGCCTTGCTCGCCGGCGCGGCCGTCTCCGTCGCCGGGCTCGTCGGCTTCGTCGGGCTCATCGTGCCCCACATCGCCCGCTTCCTCGTCGGCTGGCGACACCTCGCCCTGCTCCCGGTCGCCGCCCTCGGCGGGGCCGCACTCGTCGTCTGGGCCGACATCGCCGCCCGCCAGGCCTTCAACCCCCAGCAGCTCCCCGTCGGCGTCGTCACCGCCCTCATCGGCGGGCCCTATTTCATCTTCCTCCTCTACCGCGTGAGGGCCCTGCGATGACACACTCCACGCCCCCACCGCCCGCCGCCCCCACGATCACACTCGAAGCCATCCGGGCCGCCTACGGCAAGAACACCGTCGTCGGCCCCGACGCACCCATCGACCTCACGCTCGGCCCGGGTCGCTGCACCGTCATCCTCGGGCCCAACGGCTCCGGCAAGAGCACCCTCCTCCGCGTCGCCGCGGGCCTCCACCGCCCCGCCGCCGGCCGCGTCCTGCTCGATGGCAAACCGCTCGACGCCCAGCCCCGCCGCGCCCTCGCCCGGACGCTCGCCGTCGTCCCGCAGTCGCCCCTCTCCCCCCCCGGCGCGACCGTCCGCGAGATCGTCGCCATGGGCCGCCAACCGCATCTCCCCTGGCACGCCGCGCTGCGCACAGACGACCGCTCGATCATCGACGCCGCCCTCGAACGCTGCGAGATCACCCACCTCGCCGACCGCGACCTCGCCCGCCTCTCCGGCGGCGAACGCCAGCGAGCGTGGATCGCCGCCGCCGTCGCCCAGCAGCCCCGCGCCCTACTGCTCGACGAGCCCATCTCCGCCCTCGATGTCCGCCATCAGCTCGAGGTCCTGAGACTCGTCCGCGACCTCGCCGACACCGAGCACGCGACCGTCGTCATCGTGCTGCACGACATCAACCTCGCCGCCCGCTTGGGCGACCGCCTCATCGCCATGCGCAACGGCCAGATCATCGCCGACGGCACACCCCACGAAGTCATGACCCCCAAAACCCTCCACGCCATCTACGGCGTGCGCGCCGAAATCGACACCGACCCCGAGACCAACCGCCCCTGGGCCCGCCCCTACGAAACCACCCACGCATAATCACAAAGATCGAGTGCCGTGGTCAGACGAGCCGGGTGCCGTGGCCTCGCGAGCCAAAGGCGAGCTAGGCCACGAAGATCGAAAGCCGGGTGCCGTGGTCAATCTCGCGCCAGCGAGATAGGCCACGAATGCCCAACGCCGAAGCAACAGCACCCCGCCAGTCCGCCACTTCCCCGCCCTACGCCTCCACCAACCCCTCGCGAATCGCGAACCGCGCCAAGTCCACCCGATCATGCAGCCCCAGCTTGTCCATGATCGACGCCCGGTGCGCATCCACCGTCTTCGGGCTCCGATGGATCGACTTCGCGATGTCGTTCCTCGCCATCCCGCGCCCGATCATCCGCAGGATCTGCAGCTCGCGAGGCGTCAGCAGCGCCAGCCGCGACGCCGGCCGCGCATCGCGCAGGCGCTCCGGGTGCTCCGCCGACACGCCGCAGCGCTCCATCACCTCCCGGCTGAACGCAACCCGCCCCGACGCGACGCGCCGGATCGACTCAGCGATCACCGAGGGCTCGTCCTTCTTCGACAGGTAGCCCCACGCCCCCGCCCGGATCGCCGCGTCGAGATAGGTATCACGGATGTACCCCGACAACAGCACCGCCCGCGCCTCCGGCGCCGACTTCACCAGGTCCTCGATCGCCTCGAACGCATCCCGCCCCGGCATGTCGACATCAAGCAGCACAACATCGGGCTTGAGCTCCTCGACCATGCGCGGCAGATCGTCGGCCTTGTCCAGGCCGCCGACCACCTCGATATCGGGCTCGTTCCCTAGCCGAGCGCGCAAACCCTCCACGACGAACGCGTGGTCGTCGACGCACAACACTCGAATGGGCCCGCGCGAATCCCCCGGTGCGGGTTCAGACATACAGAATCCTCGATCGTTCAGCCGGGCTGGGACCGGCCGAGCACCGAACCATAGAGCCGCCGAAGCTCCAAGAGGCCCGCTCGGGCCGAGACAACCCCCGATCCGGCCTCGAATTCCGCAGAATCAGAATCCGACACGACGCGCAACACCACCAGCCTACGGGGGTTCTGATCACCCCCAGCATTCCCCCGGCCACCCTCCCCGTCCGTCACGAGCACATCCACCCCCTCAAGATCCCCGGTATAGGGCAAGACTTCCCACCCGAGCGACTGAAGCACCTGCTCGTGGATGCTCCGCACCCGCTGATCGCTCACATCCAGCACCGCCACCCCCACATCAACCGCCGCCTCCACCAAAGCGACCTCCACGCGCTCCACCACCTCCGTCGCCACCCCCGCAGCCTCCGGCAGAATCAGCCGCACGCAGGTCCCCGACCCCGGGTCCGACTCAATCTCCACCTGCCCCCCGAGCCCACGCACGAACCCGTTCACGATGCTCAGCCCAAGCCCCGTGGAAAGCGTACGCGTTTTCGTGCTGTAGAAAGGCTCGAGCGCCCGCTCCCGAGTCTCCGCAGACATCCCCCGCCCGTTGTCCGACACCTCGATCACCGCCCCCCCCGCCACCGCCGCCACACGCAACTCCACCCGCGGCGAAGCGGCCCGGTCCAGCGCCTCCACCGAGTTCAACACCAGGTTCACCACCGCCTGCGTCAGCCGGTGATGCTCCCCCCGCACCCGAGGCAGATCCTCCCCGATCTTCGCCTCGAACGCCACCCCGTCCGAAGGCACCCGACGCACCAACGCCCCCACTTCCTCCCACCACGCCCGCAGATCGATCGACTCCGCCCCGACCGTCCCCCGCACCGCCCGCGTATCCGTCAGCGAACGCAGCGAATCCGCCAGCCGCTCCAACACCTGCAGCCCGCTCCCGATCGCCTCCACCGCCGACCGCGCCCGCTCATCCCCCACACCCACGATCGTGTCCAGGTGACACCGCACCGGCAGCAGCACATTGTTGATGTCGTGCCCGAGCCCCGCCGCGAGCTGCCCCACCGCCGCCTGCCGCTCCGCGCGCGCCAGCTGCCCATGACTCTCCGCGAGCGCCCGCGTCCGCTGCTCCACCAGCTTCTCCAAGTGCTCGCGATAGTCCGCAAGCTCCGCCTCCGCACGCCGCTGCTCCGTCACATCCTGACCAAAAGCGCACGCCGCGATCGGCCGCCCGTCCGGGTCACGAAGCAGGCTCCGCGCCCAATTGATCGACCGCGACGCACCCGACGCCGACAGCATCCGACGCTCCCGATGCACCACGAACTCACCCCGCGTCATCGCCCGCTCGAGCTCACGCCGCGCAGCGCTGCGATCCTCCTCCGGCACCGTCAGCTCGTACCAGTCACGCCCGATCACCTCCTCCCGCCCCCGCTCCAGCGTCCGAAGCATCGCGTCGTTGCAGTCAAGCACCGTCCCATCGGGGCTCAGCACCACGCCAGCGAGGCTCACCGTCGCGAACACATCGCGGAAACGCCGCTCCGACTCGCGAAGCGCCCGCTCCGCAAGCCGCTGCTCCGTCACATCGATACCCACGCCCCACGCACGCCACCCCGGCACCGGGCACCGCGTCGCCACATTCGACCACAGCACACGCCGCGTCGAACCGTCAGAGCAGTGCAAGGGCCGCTCCAGCATGTCGAAGTCACCCGACACGAACTTCGCCAGCGAACGCTTGTCCGCCGGAAAGATCAGCGACGCCGCCTCCCGAACCCCCAAAACCTCGTGCCCCTCGTACCCCGTCAGCATCTGCGCGTGCGCATTCCAGAACACCGGCCGCAGGTCCTCATCGAGCGCCCACACCAACACCGGCAGGCTGTCGATGATCGAGCTCAGCCGCCGTTCCGACTCGCGAAGCCGACGCTCCGCCAGCGCCCGCTCCGTGATGTCCTCCGCCAAGGACGCCACGCCAAGCACCCGCCCGTCCTCATCCCGCAGCGGCGTGTTGTACCAACGGCACAGCACAGTCCGCCCGTCCTTCGTCATGTTCGTATTCGTGTTCGCCTCGCCCCCCGTGCCCGCCGTCAGCTTCTCCCACACCTCGTCCACCTGCCCGCGAGACTCCGGGTGCACGATCAGCGGAAACAAGTCGTTCGTCGCCGCCTCCTCCGCCGTGAAGCCAAAGATCTTCTCCGCCGCCGGGTTCCACAGTCGCGCCGTCCGGTCGAGGTTCCACTCGATCGAAGCCAGGGGCGTCCGCTCAAAGTGCGCCGCCAGCCGCTGCTGGTTCGCACGGAAGACCCGATCCGAAGCCTCCGTGGGCACCACCGACACGCTCACCACGAACGACCACCCCGCCGCCGCGGAGCACCCCTCGCCCGCCCCGTCATACCGCGCCGTCAGCTCCAGGTGCGTCGAACCATCCGTCCGCACCGCACGCACCGGCCCAGCGACCCCCGCCCCCGCCCGACGAGCGTCCTCCAGAAGCGAAGCGATCCCCGTCCGATGAGGCTCGAGAAACGCCGAAGCCAGCGTGTCCCCCTCGACCACACCCAGCACCAACCCACCGGCAGGGTTCACGCCGACAACACGACCACCGGCATCGAGCAACACCACGCCGCCCGGCGACAGCAACAACGCCCGGCACATCGCCGCCGCGCCACCAGCCGAGTGACCAGCCGAATCACCAGCCGCTTGCCCCGCCGTACCCGCTCGCGATCCGTCCACGCCGCGACCTCCCCGTGCGCGCCCACCGCGCCACAGGGATGGTACCCGGATCCCACGGATTCACCAAGACCGAACCCGACCGGCCGAGGCCGACCGAACCCGGATCACCGGATGAACAGCATCTCCCGGTAGCTCGGCAAGGGCCACAGGTCCGCCGCGATGTTCACCTCGAGCTCGTCCGCAAGGGCACGCACATCCTCCATCAGCGGCATCACCTTCCCGCGCAGGTGCTTCGCGTGCGCCAGCGGGCTGTCGTCGTGGAAGTTGTCCGCCTCATCCAGAGCGTCCACCGCCGTCCGGAACCGCCCCAGGAGATCGACGAACGACTCCAGGGCCTTCCGCTCCACCGGCGCCTCCACGCCCGCCCCCTCGCTCGAAGCCACCGCCTCGGCCATCACCCGCTGGTGGCGCAGCGCCGCCGGCAGGATGAGCTGGCGAGCCATCAGCACCATCTGCTCGCTCTCGATCTGCACCTGCTTCGCGTACTTCTCGAGGAAGATCGTCACCCGGCTCTCCGTCTCCGCCGGGCTCAGCACCTTGTACTTCTTGAAGAGGTCCTTGCTCTTCTTCGAACCCAAGACCGGGATCGCCTGCACCGAGTCCTTCAGGTTCGGCAGGCCACGCTTCTCGGCCTCCTGGTGCCACTCCTCCGAGTAGTTGTCGCCGTTGAAGATCACACGCTTGTGATTCTTGATCACATCCTTCAAGACACGCTGCGCCGCGTTCTCCACCTTCTCCGGCCGCTGCTTGCGGTTCACCAGGGCCTCGAGCTCGCCCGCGATGTACTCAAGGCTCTCCGCCACGATCGTGTTCAACACTGTGTTGGGCCACGCCACCGCCGCCGACGAACCCACAGCCCGGAACTCGAACTTGTTCCCCGTAAACGCGAACGGGCTCGTCCGGTTCCGGTCGCCCGAGTGCCGCGGGATCTGCGGAAGGCTCCGCGCCCCGAGGTCCATGTTCCCGCGCTTCAGCGTCCGGCTCGGAGTCCCCTTCTCGAGCTGCTCCACGATGTCCGTCAGCATGTCGCCCAGGAAGATCGAGATGATCGCCGGAGGCGCCTCGTTCGCACCGAGACGGTGATCGTTGTTCGCGCTCGCGATCGACGAACGCATCAGGTCCGCGTGCAGGTCCACCGCGCGGATCACCGCCGCCAGGAACACCATGAACTGCAGGTTCGTGTGCGTCTCGTCCTGCGGATCAAGGAGGTTCACACCCGTGTCCGTCGCCATCGACCAGTTGTTGTGCTTGCCCGACCCGTTCACGCCCGCGAACGGCTTCTCGTGCAGGATCGCCTGCATCCCGTACCGCGGCGCCACGCGCTTCAGCGTCTCCATCACCAGCATCTGGTGGTCACACGCCACATTCGCAAGCTCGAAGATCGCCGCCACCTCGAACTGACCCGGAGCCACCTCGTTGTGCCGCGTCGACACCGGAACGCCCAGCCGGTACAGCTCACGCTCCACCTCCGCCATGTACGCGTTCACGCGTGGCGGAATCGCCCCGAAGTAGTGATCCTCGAGCTGCTGCCCCTTCGGCGGCTTCGCACCAAAGAGCGTCCGGTCGCAGCTCAGAAGGTCGGGCCGCGCGTAGTACAGGTTCCGGTCGACCAGGAAGTACTCCTGCTCGCAGCCCAAGGTCGTCCCCACCCGGTTCACGCCCTGGTCCGTCCCGAAGAGCTTCAGAATCCGCATCGCCTGCTGGCTCAACGCCTCGATCGAACGAAGCAGCGGCGTCTTCTTGTCGAGCGCCTCGCCCGTCCAGCTCACGAAGGCCGTCGGCACGCACAGCGTCGCAAAGTTCGGCCCGCGAACGATGAACGCCGGGCTCGTCGGGTCCCACGCCGTGTACCCGCGCGCCTCGAAGGTCGCCCGAAGACCACCCGAAGGGAAGCTCGAAGCGTCCGGCTCGCCCTGCACCAGGCTCGCCCCGCTGAACGCAAAGAGCACCCGCCCCTCGCCCGCCGGCACGATCATCGAGTCGTGCTTCTCCGCCGTCGAACCCGTCAAGGGCTGGAACCAGTGCGTGTAGTGCGTCGCACCCCGTTCCGTCGCCCAGTCCTTCATCGCCGTCGCCACCACATCCGCCACCGACGGGTCCAGACGCTCCCCGTGCGTGATCGTCCGCTGCAGGTCCTTGAACACCTGCTTCGGAAGCCGAGACCGCATCTCCGACACATCGAACACATCGCACCCGTAGTACTCGTCCACACGGGCAGCGTTGTCTTGATCCCGCGGCGCCAGGTTCCAGGCGGTAGCGGCAGAAGCAGCGGCCTCGCGGGCATTCGGGAAGGTCATCGCACAGGTCTCCAGATCGCTCGTTCGCCGCGGCACCCGCGGCCTCATCCATCACACCAAGGCCGGCCCAAACACAGGCCCGGCCAAGCCGGTCGTCGTTAATCCCAGGGCGGTCCGTCTCCCGCCGGGACGGTCGGGCCGATCATAACCGCGCTCCAACATCCCCGCAGCCCACACGGCCACCCACCCCAACCACCAAACCCCTCAAAAACTGAGGCGCACAGCCAGCCCAGAACCTCCCGGCTCTCTATCCCCTACCCCCCGATGGCCGATCGCCGATCCCCGATCCCCTCCCCCTACTCAAACGCATAAGTGAAAGCGTTCTCGGCGACCCCAACCTTCACCTTCTTGATCTCCCCACCCTCCATCATCTTCACCAGGAACGCCCCCGAGATCTCCGGCAGCATCGTCTGCGTCAAAATCGCATCGATCATCCGCCCGCCCGACTCCAACTCCGTGCACCGCGAGGCAATCAGGTCAATCACCTCCGGAGCCACCTCAAAGGTCGCCCCGTGCGACTGCATCACCCGCTTCTCAATCCGCCCAAGCTGCAGCTTCGCAATCGCCCGGATCATCTCGTCCGACAGCGGGTAATACGGAATCACCACCAACCGCCCAAGCAATGCCGCCGGGAACTCCTTCAGCAAGGGCTCCCGAAGCGCCTTCTGCATCCCCTCCACCGAAGGCATCAAGTCCGGATCCTTGCACATGTTCATGATCAGATCCGACCCAGCGTTCGTCGTCAGCAGGATGATCGTGTTCTTGAAATCAATCCGCCGCCCCTCCCCGTCCTCCATCACGCCCTTGTCAAACACCTGGAAGAAGATCTCGTGCACATCCGGGTGCGCCTTCTCCACCTCATCCAGCAGCACCACCGAATACGGCTTCCGCCGCACCGCCTCCGTCAACACCCCGCCCTCCCCGTACCCCACATACCCAGGAGGCGCCCCCTTCAAGGTCGACACCGTGTGCGCCTCCTGGAACTCGCTCATGTTGATCGTGATGATGTTCTGCTCGCCCCCATACAAACTCTCCGCCAGCGCCAGCGCCGTCTCCGTCTTACCGACACCGCTCGTCCCCGCCAGCATGAACACACCGATCGGCTTATTCGGATTATCCAGCCCCGCCCGG
Source organism: uncultured Phycisphaeraceae bacterium (assembly GCA_964615815.1). Classification (GTDB taxonomy): domain Bacteria; phylum Planctomycetota; class Phycisphaerae; order Phycisphaerales; family UBA1924; genus DAIQNV01. The sequence goes on from CAZTQV010000018.1 coordinate 67,934, forward strand.
TTCGTCTGAATCGTCCGAGCAATCGCCTGCAGCCCATGATCCTGCCCGATCACCCGCTGCCCAAGCGTCTCCGCAAGCTTCAACACCGCCTCAATCTCGTTCTTCACCATCCGACCAACCGGAATCCCCGTCCAGTCCGCCACCACCGCCGCCACCGCCGTCTCGTCACAACTCGCCAGAATCAACGGCGTATCCCCCTGCAGCTCCTTCAACTCATCCTGCAAGGACTTCAGCTTCCCCGTCAGCTCCGCCCGCTCTTCCTCGCTCAATTCAGGAGCCGCCGCCGCCTCCGCACCCTCCTCCGCCTTGCTCCCCGTCCCCTCCACGCTCCCCGTCCCCGCCGGCCCGCGCAGCTTCGCACGCACCGCCAAAATCTCATCCACCAGCCCCTTCTCCGCCTTCCAGTTCTTCTCCAAGGTCTCCAGCCGGGCCTTCTCGTCCGTCACCATCTGCGCAATCGCACCCAGCCGCGCCGTATGCGTCAGCCCCACCCGCTCCTCGCCCTCCAGAATGCTCTTCTCATGCTCCAGCGCGATGATCCGCTTCCGCGTGTCATCCACCTCCGCCGGCACCGCATGCTGCCCGATCGCCACCCGCGCACACGCAGTATCCAAGAGACTCACCGACTTATCCGGCAACTGCCGCGCCGGGATATACCGGTGACTCAGCACCACCGCCGCCTCGATCGCCTCATCCAGAATCTGCACCTTGTGGTGCTTCTCAAACGCACCCGCGATCTTCCGCATCATCAGAATCGCGCGAGCCTCATCCGGCTCATCCACCTGCACCGTCTGGAACCGCCGCGTCAACGCCGGGTCCTTCTCGATGTGCTTCTTGTACTCCGCCCAGGTCGTCGCCGCGACCGTCCGCAGCAGACCCCGCGCCAGCGCCGGCTTCAGAAGCTGCGCCGCGTCCCCCGTCCCCGAGGCCCCCCCAGCCCCGATCAGCCGGTGCACCTCGTCAATGAAAATGATCGTCGGCGTCGTCGACCCCTGCACCTCCTCGATCACCTGCTTCAGCCGCTCCTCAAACTCACCCTTCATGCTCGCGCCCGCCTGCAAGGCGCTCACATCCAGCTCCAGCAGCCGCACCCCCTGCAACGGCGGCGGCACATCCCCCTCCACGATCCTGTGCGCAAACCCCTCCGCCACCGCCGTCTTCCCCACGCCCGCCTCGCCCACCAAGACCGGGTTGTTCTGCCGCCGACGCATCAGGATGTCCACCACCTGCCGCGTCTCCTCGTCGCGCCCCACGATCGCGTCGATCTTCCCGCTGCGTGCCTCCTCCGTCAGGTCCTTGCAAAACCGCTTGAGCGCCTCCTCCTTCCCCATCGCCGCCGGAGCCATCGCCCCGCTCGCCTCCCCGGGAACCGCCCCACCACCAACGCTCGACCCATCCGTCGCCGAGAGCCGCGCCTCCGGGCTCTCCCCGACGATCGACTCCCACCCGTCGCTCAAGGCGTCCGCACCGATCTTGTCAAACTGCTCACTGATCGCCGTCAGCCCCCGGTGCAGGCTCTTCGTCTTCAAAATGCCGACCAGGATGTGCCCACTCCGGATGCTCGACTCATTGAAGAGCAGCGTCGAGTAGGTCCACGCCCGCTCAATCGCCTCCTCCAGCTCACCCGAAAACCCGCTGAGGCTCCCCGCCCCACGCGGCAGCCGGTCCAGGCTCGCCGTGATGTCCTGCGCCAGCTTCGCCGCGTTCAGGTCAAAGTGCCGGATGATCCGGTGCAAATCCGAGTCCTGAAGCTGCAGCACCTGGTGCAGAAAGTGCACCAGCTCCACACGCGGGTTCCCCCGCATCTTGCAGAACACCGTCGCCGCCTCGCTCGACTTGTAGCACAGGCTGTTCAGCTTCCCAAAGAGCGACTTCAGGCTGATCTCCGCCATGGCTCACTTCTCCCTATCGAGGCGAACCCGCAAACACGCGGGCGCAAAGGTGCACCGGACAACTCCGACCCAGAATCCGCCGACCGGGCCTCAACCCAGCGCGACGACAGACAAGTCCGCCTCTTCAGGCCCCCGCAGGATCAACTGATCCGGGTCCTCGGGAAGCGGATCGCTCATGATCCAGCTCGTCCAACCAAGCCGGGGCCCACCCTCAGACGGAGCCGCCCCAAGCCGCGTGCCCGTCGCCTCTTCTTTCTTCAACACAAGCTGCGCCTCCCACATCAGCTCCAACCCGATGTGCTGCCGCACCCAGCTCGTCAGCCGCCGAAACCCCGCCGTCCCCGGCAAGAACCGCTCGTACTTCTCCCGGCTCATCGGCCCCAGCCGAAGCCGGAAAGTCTGCTGGCAGTCCCAGTGCCGCGTCCCGATGATCGTGCTCACCCCAAGCGTCCCCGTCTCCGCGCTCTCCCCGAGCCGAAGCCGCGCATCCCCCGGCAAATCCATCCACCGCCCCACGAACTCGACGACCTCGCAGGTCACCCCGAAGTCCTCGACCACCACATCCTCGATCGACTCCGGCGGACGCGTCTGGTTCGAGAGCCGACCCGCGAAGTACCACTTCGCCCGGTCCGGCACCGCATCGCGACCGCGAAGCGAGGGCGCCCCGATCCCCGTCAGGCAAGACAGGTAATACCCGTACCGGTCCGCCAGCTCGTTCCCCCGCGCCGCCCGATCCCGCAAGACCGCCGGCCGGTTCATCGCCCACGCCCGGTAGAACAGGCTGATCGACCGGTGATGGAAGATGTCGAGGAACCGCAGAAGCGTCGTGTCCTTCGCGTCCCGCACCCGGTCCCGCGCATACTCCGTCAGGTGCAGGGGCAAAGGCCCGTTCGCCCCGAGCAGCCCCATGAACGCGACCTCGAGCCGCCCCGGCCCCGCCGCCTCCTCGCGCACCCCAACCGCCCCACCACCCCCACCACCCTCATCCCCGTGCCGCGCCCGCCCCGCACCCGGGCTGAACGACTTGATCGTCGAAGGCTCGAACGCAAGCGACGCACCCTGGCTGAACCGCACCGGATCCTGGCGCAGCCGCGTCGTCGCCCCGAGCATCGGGCCGCCGTCCCCCATTACCGCCTCGATCCGCCGCACCGCCGTGAAGAAATCAAAGGCGTGCGGCCGCTCCATCAGGCGGAGAATCAGAGCAAATGTCGCCGACCGATCCGGGTGGGCCATCGCATGATCTCACCGCGCTCGCGCGTCCGCACGACCGTTTCCGTGAACGAATTCAATGACACATACTTCGCGAAGAACCGCTCGAGAACCCCCCCGAGCAGGAAGCACCCCGTCCCCTCGAAATACGCCTCCTCCAGCTCCACGCTCACCTCGAGCCCGCGAGCAAAGGTCACCGGCCCCTTCACCGGTGCCCGCCGGCTCACAGGCCGGCTCCGAACACTCCGCACACCATCGATCTGCTTGCGAACCCCCGCGTCCGCCACATCCGCGTACAGCCGCAGCAGATCCCGAAGCCCCGTCGCCCCACGCGATGCGCCGGACTCTTGCTTCGTCGCCACGCCCCCACCACTCTCGCGACCGCTCGCACCGCGCTCAGCCCCCCGCTCCGCGCCCCGATCGGCACCCAAGTCCTCCTCGACATCAAGCAGACTCAGGTAGTTCAAGCTCAGGTGGCTGATGAGCTTCCACAGGGGGTCCCCGTCCGCCGGGCTGGGCCGAGGCGGCGTCGGACCCGCGACCACCCGGATCGACTCGAGCGCCGCCCCCGATTCGATCGTGAAATCCGTACGCCCCTGCCCCACCGGCATACGAAGGGGCAGATCCCGGTTCGTACACCGCGTCATCACCGCCAGCTGACGAAGCGAACTCGAGAAGGGCGACGAGTCCGCGTCCACCAGGCTGATGAACGCCTCGCTCCCGGGATAACTCGACCGCCGCCCCTGCCGCCGCTCGCGATCCGCCATCTCCCGGCTCTCACGCGACACGCTGAAGAACGCCCGACCCTCACCCGTCTCCTCGTCATCGTCCCGAGCCTGGTAGAACGGCCGGAACGCCCGCTCCTCAGTCGCCCGGCTCCCGTACCCCGTCACCTCGAGAATGTCGTAGATCTCGTAGTCCAGGGGCCGCGTCCGGTCCGGCACCACATGGAACTCGTGCACCCGCTCCGACACATGGATCCGGTCCGCCCGCCGCGGGAACAGGTTGATCGCCGGCGTGCAGTGCAGGCAGAAGCTCGACTCATCCAGCGCCGACTCCAGCTCCACATCCGTCTCGTCGAGAAGCACGAGGATCTCCACCTCGTCCCCCTCCACCGACGAGAACGCCTCCCGAAGCCCCGTCAACTCCACAAAGCAGAACCGCTGCGGAAACGCGAAATACTCGTGCAGATGCCGGTACCCCTCGAACCCACGGCTCGTCACGGGCAGGAGCGCCTCGTCATCCCGGAACCCCGGCTGACGCAGGTGATCCCGCGCCTTCATGCGCACAGCCGCGGCCGGCGCGCGCCCGGTCCGGCGCGGCGCGCGCACAAGCAGCTCCGTCGCATGCCCGAAAATCTGCTCGTATATGCGCACGGGGATGTCCCCCGACCCCCGCAGGTAGAACGGCAACCGCTCCACCGGCAGCTCGCGCACAGTCAGACCAGCCGTGACGCGCAGCTTCACCCGGATAGCCGCCGCAGGTCTCGCCCCGGCAGGCAGATCCAGCGATCCAAGGTCCCGATCGTGGTAACTCACCGACGCCACTTCCAGGGGCCACAGCGTCACCCCATGCGCCGTCCGGTACTCACAAGCCGTCTGCTCCGTGCGCCCAATATTGCTCCGAAGCGCTGTTCCGCGCGGAACACCAAGGCCCTCCCCTAGGGCCGTGTCCTGTAGATCAGGCTGCATCTGCACCACACACATCGACGGCACAGGGCACAGCAGCTGGGGGAACACAGACTCCAGCAGGTGGCGGGTGAAGCGCGGAAACTCCGCGTCCAGCTTGAGTTGCACGCGGGCGGTGAGGAAGGCGAAGCCTTCCAGCAGGCGTTCGACATAGGGGTCGGCGCACTCGAACTCATCGAGGGCCAGGCGGCCCGCGATTTTCGGGTATTCCCTCGCGAACTCGGCGGCGGTCTCGCGGACATGCCTCAGTTCGCGTTCGTAGTAACGGACGAGTCTTCGGTCCATTGCTGTAGCACCTCAGCCGGAGCGGCTCTCCTCGACGCGGTACTGGCCGGTCTCCAGGTCGAGCTCGGTCTTGACGAAGAGCGGCTCGGGGACGGGCTGGGCCCAGAGGTCGCCCGAGATCTCGATGGTCAGGGTGTTGCCCGCCTCGTCGTCGGTGCGGATGGCGCGGACGCGGACGGTGCCGGGGGTGACGCGCGGCTCGTAGCGCTCGACGGCGCTGCGGACGAGGCGTTCGAGGCCCGAGAGGTCGAGGCCCGAGGCGGTCTGGCCCGTGTGGTCGCGGACGCCGTAGTTGACGACGGAGCGGGCGACCTCGGGGTACTCGGCGAGTTCATCGTCGGAGAAGCGGGCGGCGGTGTTCAGGAGCCAGCTCAGGTCGCGGAGGACGGCTTCGCGCACCTGGCGAAGGCTGAAGACGCGGCGGTCGCGGCTTTCGCGCTTGGCGTCGGGCTCGTCGTCGGTGAGCCGGTCGAGCAGGCAGGGCTGGAGGCGTTCTGAGGGGGTGAGGTCGGCCATGGTCAGGCGTCCTGAGCCTTGTCGTCCTGACCCTCGTTGTCCTGGCCCGGGGCGGCCTGGCCCTCGGCGGCGTGCGGGGCCGGGACCCACTCGGGGCCGAAGCAGATGCGGCGGGTCTGGAGCATGGCGTGGTCGCCGTCGGGGGTGGCCCAGATGCGCTGGCCGACCCCGATGTAGGTCTCGCCGCCGGCGTCGACGAAGTCGGTCTTGCGGGCGAGGCGGGCGGCGTCGTCGGCGGAGGACTCGGTGCCGGCGTAGCGGACGGGCATGAAGCCGATGGAGTCGCCGCCGTTGGTCCAGCGGAAGGTGACGGGGGACCAGACGACATCGCGGAGGTCTGCGGGGGCCTCGATGTCGATGGCGGCGACATTGTTCATGGGGACCCAGTAGTAGCGGCCCTCGATGATGCACTCGAAAACGGGTCCGAGGCGTTCGTCGGCGTCGGCGAGCCAGTCAAAGGGCTTGGCGTCGGTGAAGCCGGAGACGGCGGGCGCGTCCTCGAACGCCTGGGCGCGGAGGTCGGCGGCCTGGCTTGGGTGGCCCGTTGCCAGCAGGCGGAGGGACTCGAAGAGCTTGCCGATCCACTCCTGCGGCTCGCCCATGACGAGGGGGGTGCGCTCGCCGGCGAAGACCTTAGCCCGGAGCGCCTCGCACTGGAGGGCGGAGCGGCAGGCCTGGGCCATGAGCAGGGTCTTGGGGTCCATCTCGGCCGCGACATTGAGCTGGGTGAGGGCTCGGTCCCAGCGGCCCAGGACGCAGAGGAGCTGGAAGAGGAAGACGCGGAGGGCGGGCTTGGCGGGGTTGTTCCGTACCTCGTCCTGGAGGGCGGCGAGGGCCTCGTCGAGTTTGCCTGCCTTTACGAGCTCTTCGGCTTTCACGATCGCGTCCCCCCGGGCGGTTCGGTGTGTCTGACTAGACGGGCCGGTTCTCGGTGACGCTCCAGGCGGACTGGGTGGTGGTGCCGGCGCCGCCGTCGTCTGAGAGCTTGGTGTACTCGACCTTGATCTCAGTGTACTGGAAAGCGAAGTGCTCGATCACGCGGGTGGTGTGGCCCGAGGTGTCGATGTTGGTCTGGTAGTCGACGATGACGGCGTTCTGGAAGGTGTAGCGGAGGAGCGGGACGCGTTCGGCGTCGGAGCGGATGACATCGAGCTTGGCCTCGGCGATGACGCGGCCCGTGCAGGCGTGGAGGAGGAGGGCGGGGGTTGCGGAGTCTGGGTACTTGGTGACCCGGAAGGGGGCGTGGCTGGCGGAGCCGCGGGCGTTGGTGGTCTGTCCGCCGAAGGCGGCGGAGAGGGAGCGTTGGACGCCGCTTTCGACGGAGTCGAGGGTCATCCACTCGTCGTGCTCGCTGTCCTGCGACTCGCCCTTGATGTTGGTCATCTTGAGGTAGAGAAAGACAGACATCGCGCTCCCCTGAATCGAGAACCCGGCGGGGCGGTTTGGACCACCCCGCCGGGGGACATTCGACGCGTGCCGCCGTTGGTGGCGGTCACGCTCCGCGGTGGACCGGAGGAACTATCAGACGGCCTTGTTGGTCTGGGTGCTCCAGCCGGCCTGGATGGAGGCGCCGGTCTTGCCGCCGCCCGAGGGGTCGGTCGGGGTGTACTCGAGGTGGATCTCGCCGTAGCGGATGGAGACCTCTTCGCCCGGGATGGTGTCGGTGCTGTTCGCCTCGCCGGTGGGGCGGACGGAGGAGATGATGAGGTCCTTGAAGGTGTACTTCATGAACACGGTCTTCTCGCCCATGGCGCGGCAGACCTCGAGGGTGGCCGACGGGATGTGCTTGCCCGAGGAGCAGTGCAGGAAGAGGGCGGGGCTGGAGGCGTCGAGGCGCTTCTTGATGAGGAAGTCGCCGTGATCGGCCTTGCCGCCGGCGTGGGAGCCGCGGCCCGAGCCGCCGCCGGCCGAGGCCTGGGCGATGAGGTGGCTGAAGCCGTCGACTTCGATCCACTCGGGGTGGGCGTCGTCGGTGCTGTCGCCCTTGATGCCCTCGATCTGCCAGTACGCGTCGAATGCCATTGGTGGTCCTCCTGAGCGTGGTCGCTCGAATGCGTTCGTCCGGTTGTCCTTGGCGACGGGCCTTGGTTTCCGGCGATTTCGTTCCCTGATGACACCGAAGCGAGGAATGGCCGGTGTCACTCACGCGGCTTGAACGGCGGAAACGGGGCCGGTGAGCGGAAATCTGAATTCGCCGCCGGGCTGTGGGCCGGGCGGCGGTGTGTGTACGGTTTTGGTCCCCCGTTTTGGCCCGGTTTGGGGCCTTTGGAGGGGGATTGGTTACTTGGCGGAGGGCAGCTTGGAGACGAGGCGGAGCGAGACGCTCAGGCCCTCGAGCTGGTAGTGCGGGCGGAGGTAGAACTGGCTGGAGTAGTAGCCGGGGTTGCCCTCGACCTCCTGGACCATGACCTCTGCGGCGGCGAGGGGTCGGCGTGCCTTGGCCTCCTCGGAGGCGTTGGCGGGGTCGGGCTCGACATACTGCTGGATCCAGTTGTTGAGCCAGCGTTCCATGTCGGCCCGCTCCTTGAAGGAGCCGACCTTGTCCCGCACGATGCACTTGAGGTAGTGGGCGAAGCGGCAGGTGGAGAAGAGGTAGGGCAGGCGGGCGCCGAGTTGGGCGTTGGCCGAGGCGTCGGGGTCGTCGTACTCGGCGGGGTTGTGGAGGGACTGGGCGCCGACGAAGACGGCGTAGTCGGTGTTCTTCCAGTGGGAGAGGGGCATGAAGCCGTTCTTGGCGAGCTCTGCCTCGCGGCGATCGGTGATGGCGATCTCCGTGGGGCACTTCATGTCGACGCCGCCGTCGTCGGTCGGGAAGGTGTGGACGGGGAGACCCTCGACCATGCCGCCGGACTCGACGCCTCTGATTTGCGAGCACCAGCCGTAGTTCTTGAAGGCACGGTTGATGTTGACGGCCATGGCGTAGGCCGCGTTGGACCAGCTGTACTTGTTGTGGTCGTTACCGGTGGTGTCTTCCTCGAAGGCGAACTCCTCAACGGGGCTGGTCTTGGCGCCGTAGGGGAGGCGGGCGAGGGTGCGGGGCATGGCGAGGCCGAGGTACTTGGCGTCCTCGGATTCGCGGAGGGAGCGCCAGGGTGCGTACTCGGCGGTGCCGAAGATCTTGGTGAGGTCTCTCGGGTTGGAGAGGTCCTGCCAGGAATCCATGTTCATGACGGAGGGCGAGGCGCCGGTGATGAAGGGGGCGTGGGCGGCGGCGGCGATCTGTGCCATGCCGCTGAGGATTTCGACATCGGGGGGTGAGTGGTCGAAGGCGTAGTCGCCGACGAGGCAGCCGTAGGGCTCGCCGCCGGGGGTGCCGAACTCTTCTTCGTAGAGCTTCTTGAAGAGGGGGGACTGGTCCCAGGCGGCGCCCTTGAACTTCTTGAGGGTCTTGCCGACATCCTTCTTGGAGATGTTGAGGACGCGGATCTTGAGGGTTTCGTCGGTCTCGGTGTTGGAGACGAGGTGGTGGAGGCCTCTCCATGAGCCTTCCATCTGCTGGAAGTCGTCGTGGTGGAGGATGAGGTTGACCTGCTCGGAGAGCTTGCGGTCGAGCTCGGCGATGATGGCCTCGATGGACTTGACGGCGTCGTCGGAGACGAGGTTGGCGGCGGACATGGCCTGCTCGGCCAGGGTGCGGACGCCTGCCTCGATGGCTTCCTTCTGCGAGTCGGACTTCGGCTTGAAGTTCTTCTCGAGGAGGGAGGCGAACTCGCCGGCTTCGAACTGTTCGCCGGCGGCCTGTGAGAGTGCGCTTGCTTCAGCCATGGCTTACTCGCCTCCTTCCGCGGGGGCGTCCCCACCGGCCTTGCCGCCGCCGGAGCTGATGGCCTGGAGGAGGGTGGGGTCCTTGAGTGCCTTTGCGATGAGTTCTTCTGCGTTGCCCTTGCCGTCCATGTAGGCGAGGAGGTTTGCGAGCTGCTCGCGTGCCTCGAGGAGCTGGCGGAGGCCCTCGGTCTTGCGGGCGACGGCTGCCGGGGAGAAGTCGTCCATGGACTCGAAGGTGAGGTCGACGGCGACATTGCCCTCGCCGCTGATGGTGTTGGGCACCTGGAAGGCGACGCGGGGCTTCATGGACTTCATGCGCTCGTCGAAGTTGTCGACATCGATTTCGAGGAACTTGCGGTCGGCGACGCCTGGGAGGGGCTCTTCGGACTTGCCGGAGAGGTCGGCCATGACGCCCATGACGAAGGGGAGGTTGATTTTCTTTTCGGCGCCGTAGAGCTCGAGGTCGTACTCGATCTGGACGCGGGGAGCCCTGTTTCGGGCGATGAACTTCTGGCTGCTGGCTTTGGCCATGTGCCTCTCCTATCTGCTGTCGCCGGTGTGGCGTTCGTTGTCGGCCCGGGCCGGGTGGGCTTTTTCTGGTGTTGCCGTCAGGTGAGTTTGACGGTTTCGAACTGCTGGTCTGGCTTGGCGGCGGGCTTTTGGGGCGCGTCGCCGGAAGGGGACTTGGAGGGGGTGGAGGAGGGCTTGGAGTTGATCTGGTCGAAGGCTTCCTGGCCGCCGACGACCTTGAGTTGGTTGACGGCGTCGGGGGTGAGGTCGCGAATGATGTCGATGAAGGACATGGCCGCGAGGCGGCGGGCGCGGTGGAGGAGGAGGGGGACGGGGCTGGAGGGCTCTGCCTTGGCGTAGTAGTCGATGATCTTGTTCAGGGCGGTGATGACATCGTCGCGGGAGTTGATGGAGCCGGAGAGGGGGGCCGGGGCGGGGGCCGCGGGGGCGCCCGGGGCGGCGGCTGCTGTGGGAGCG
>CAZTQV010000019.1:0-77264 GCA_964615815.1 uncultured Phycisphaeraceae bacterium
GCGGCGGGGGTCGCCCGGGGCGGCGGCGGAGGCGGCGTGGGCGCTGCAGCGGGCCGGGCGGCTGGAGGATGGGGCGGTCGAGCGGCTGCTGGCCGCGCTTCGGGGGGCGACGCCGGCGGCGATCGGGGCGGATGGGCTCCGGCTGTTGGTCGCGCTGGGGACGCCGTCTGACCGGGCGTTCGTGGCGGGGCTCTTGAGTGATGCCGACCCCTCGCTTCGGCTGGCGGCGGCGACGGCGGCGGGGAGTTCGGCCGATACGACCGGGGCGCTCGTGGCGGCGGCGGGGCACGACGCGACCCTGTTCCAGGCGGCGGTGCGGGGGATCCTGCGGCACGAGCCGGGGGCGGAGGGGGTGCTGACGATCCTGACGCTGCCGGCGCCGAACGAGGCGGCACGGGGGGCGGGGCTGGTGCGGGCGGCGCAGGAGGCGCCCCCGATGGCCCTGATCGAGGCGGCCGAGAGCGGTGTGGTGAACTGGTCGGACGCGGAGCTGTTGCTCGGGGAGCTCGTGGGGAGCGGGACGCGGGCGGCGGAGCTGACGCCGGCGACACGGGCCCGGGCGGGGGTACGGCTGGCGGAGCTGCGGCTGGAGGCGGGTCGTCCGGAGACGGCTCTGGCGGCGCTCGGGACGGGGCAGCCGCCGCCGGCGTTGGCGTCGCGGTTCGAGCGTGTGCGGCTGGTGGCGCTGGTCGCGCGGGAGCTGTGGGACGAGCTGATCACGCTCGCGCCGGATGAGGCGTCGGTTCGTCGGGCGGCGACGCGGGCGGCGGAGTTGATGGGGGACCCGGCACTCGAGGGGCGGGCGCTGACGGCGATCTTGATCGCGGAGCGGGACGGGGTGGTGCCCGGTGCGGGGAGTCCGGACGCGCCGTAGCACGGCTGACCGCTCGGTCAGGGTCGCGGCTTGTTGATACGGGACTAGTCGCGGCGGGTGTTTGCGGCGCGGCGGAAGCGGCCCAAGACCGTGGCCGGCCGGGCGGTGACGACCGGGATGGCCGGCTCGCGGCCCGGGAGGGCGTCGAGAGCGTCGCGGGCGGACTCGAAGCCGCCGGAGGGGTCGAGAGCTTCGTCGAACCAGGTGTCCCAGGCGCGATCGAGGCGCTTCACGAGCCGGGTCGCGCGAACGCGGGGCTCGGCGGCGGGAATACCGGTCAGCAGGTGGTACGCCAAGGCGGCGATCGACGAGACCTCGTCTCGGGCGAGGCGGCGGTCGGTGCACGACAGGCCCTGGACGAGGCGGCGGACGGCGTAGAGCTCGAAGAAGAGGGAGCCGCGGGTGTCAACGAGGACGGCTTCGGGATCGAAGGGGCCCTGGAAGACGCCCTCGGCGTGGGCGGCGTCGGCGGCCTCAAGAAGTTGGGTGACGGCGCGGAGGACCTCGAAGGGCGAGCACTGGCCGGCCTTGGCTCGGGCGAGGCCCGCGAGGGTGACGAGGCCCTCCTGGTTGCCGGTATAGGGGGTCGTCAGCCAGAGGGTGCCGTTGGCGGTGAGGTGGATCGACTCGATCGGGAGCAGGTGCGGGTGGCGCACCTCCGCGATGCGGGCGATCTGGTCGGCGAGGTCTTCGGCGGTGCGGCGGTGGCCGTCGGGGCGGTAGCCGTAGCAGATGACCGCACGGTCGTCGCCCGGGATGAGCGCGAGGGTGCGTTCGGCGGGGCCGACGGCGCCGAGAGAGCAGACCGGTGTGAGATCGCCTGGAAGTCGTTCGTGGATCATGCCGAAAGGGGACGACGCGGGGCGCTTGCTGCTGGGGCTGGGCCCGGGGTGCGGGCGCCGGCGTCGGGACTCCTTCTGGGCCCGCTCCCTGGACCGGGTGCGGCGGGCGTGTGCGCTGCGAGTGTAGCCGGGCATCCGTGCGCGGCCACCTGGAGCGTTCCTTGGCGGTGAGTGTATCGGGACGGGGCGGGGCCGAATCTGAGAAATCTGGGATGACCCAAACTTTGCCCTATCGTTCATGAGGGGGGATTGGCGATCCTTCATCTGGGCTGTACAGGTGGGTTCCCTGGGTGACCGGCGGGGGGTTGGGCTTAGAATGAGTCCAACCCGGGCCTGGGCCCCGGTCACCCGCCCAAGAACCGGAGCACTCAGAATGACGACCGCGACGACTCAGCCGGCGACGGCCGCCGACCCGCTGGCGCTGATCGATGTCGACCATGTCCGCTTCTATGTGAGCAACGCGAAGCAGGCGGCGTATTTCTACGCGCACACCTTCGGGTTCCGGATCGACCAGGTCGCGGACCTGACGACGGGGAGCCGGGACGAGGCGGACTACCTGCTGACGCAGGGGAACATCCGCCTGATGCTGACGACGCCCCTGAACAAGGAGCACCCGGCGGCGGACGAGATCATGCGGTTCGGGGACGGGATCAAGGACATCGCGCTGACGGTGTTCGACGCCGAGAAGGCGTACGAGCAGGCGATCAAGAACGGGGCGAAGAGCGCCGCGGAGCCGCGGGTGATCCGCGACGAGCACGGCACCGTCACGGTCGCGAGCATCCACACCTACGGGCGCGTGGTGCACACCTTCGTGAGCCGGACGGGCGGGTACGCGCTGCCCGAGGTGAAGCAGGGCGGGGCGTTCATGCCGGTGTTCAAGAAGGTTGACAGCCCGGTGAACGACTACAACGCCAAGCACCCGTGCGGGCTGAAGTATGTCGACCACTGCGTGGGCAATGTGGAAGACGGGAAGATGAACCACTGGGTGCAGTGGTACGAGGATGTCATGGGCTTCAAGATGTTCAAGCACTTCGATGATGCGGACATCTCGACGGAGTACTCGGCGCTGATGTCGAAGGTGATGGCCAGCGGCAACCACCTGATCAAGATGCCGATCAACGAGCCCGCAGAGGGGAAGAAGAAGAGCCAGATCCAAGAGTACCTGGAATGGCACGACATGACGCCGGGCGTGCAGCACCTGGCGCTGCGGACGGACGACGAACTGCACTCGGTGGCCGAGCTGCGTCGGCGCGGGGTGGACTTCCTGAACCTGCCCGACACCTACTACGACATCGTGTGGGACCGCGTGAACAAGGTGCTGACGGACAACGGGCACGAGGCGGTGCGCGAGGACCACGACCGGATCAAGGACCTGGGCATCCTGGTGGACGCGGACGACGAGGGGTACCTGCTGCAGCTCTTCACGAAGCCCCTGCAGGACCGGCCGACGCTGTTCTTCGAGATCATCTGCCGTCGGGGGAGCCAGAGCTTCGGGAAGGGGAACTTCAAGGCGTTGTTTGAGGCGCTGGAGCTTGAGCAGGAGCGGCGGGGGAATTTGTAACTGATCCAGCATTGATCGCGCCAGAAACGCCTTTGGGTGTGTGAGGCGAATGATTCGAGTCGCGGCCCTCATCGATGATCGGTGAGGGCCGTTGTCATTGGCGTGATGCGCGGATTGGACCGAGTTACTGCAACCGCTTTCGCATTTGCACGAACGGGCGTGGGTCGCGCTCGTGGGGCAGAAAAGGAAGGGATCGGATATGCGAATGGGGAAGTATGTTGCAGCAGGACTGGTCGTGGGGCTCGTCTCCGGCACTGGCGCCGAGGTGATCGATAGTGGACCGGTGAACTTGCCGCTGGTGCGGGACTTTACGGGCAACGGACTCAACATTGTGACGGGTGCGACGAGCCGCAACCCCAATGACCGTGATGCGGACATCATCATCTTCGAGTTGACGGGCGAGTGGCGCTTTGCGAACCTCGACTCTTTCGTTGGAGGCGGCATCGTTGTCGATGAGCCCGGGAGTCTGAACGCCGTGCTGCTTCGACCCGGGGATGTGGTCGGCCCCGGCCTGCCTTTGCGTCAGGGCGGCGGGATCCGAACTCTGGGCATCTTCGATGAAGTTGAAGATGCGTACATCGGCGTTTACTTTGAGAACGAGGCCAGTGACACGCTGCACTACGGATGGGTAGAGGTCTTCCTCCCAAGCGTGGGGGACGGCGAGATCAGGCGGTATGCATATGAATCGCAGCCGATGACAGCCATCACCATCCCTGGTGGGTGCGTCGCGGACTTCGCGGCCCCCGCGGGTGAACTGACCTTCGCCGACATTCAGGCATTCCTGAGTGCGTTCGCATCGACCGATGACTCGGCGGATCTTGCCGCTCCGGTAGGTACGCTCACCTTCGCGGATGTGCAGGCGTTTCTCGTGGCGTTCAGCGCGGGCTGTCCCTGAGCAGGCACCGAGAACACCGGATAGAGCGAAGTTGATGTGCGTGAAGTGAAGCCGGCTTCACGCGGACGAGGACCGGGGCCTCCCTTAGCATCGTGGTGCCTAGGGAGGCCCCATGTCCGAACTCATCCAACCCTTCGCCGAGTACGCCGCGGCCATCATCGAGGTCCTCGGGATCGGTGTGATCGTCGCCGTCGCGGTCTTAGCGCTGCCGCTCGCGGGGTGGGAGGCGCTGCGGTCGCGCCGGGGGGAGGACGCGTACCGGAATCTGCGGCAGCGGCTGGGGCGGGGGATCCTGCTCGGGCTCGAGCTTCTCGTCGCGGCCGACATCATCCACACGGTGGCGGTCGAGCTGACCTTCGAGACGGTCGGCGTGCTGGCGATCATCGTGGCGATCCGCACCTTCCTGAGCTTCACGCTGGAGCTGGAGCTCACCGGGCGGTGGCCCTGGCAGGGGCGGCACGCGGCGGTGTGAAGCGGCGTTCATAGATTGGGCGTCTTTGAGACAACGCGGCCCGCGGCGGGTGGCGGCCTGTACCCTCGGGCATGCCCCGGCTCGGATTGCTCAAAGCGGTGTGCGTGTGTCTGTCTCTTGGTGTCGCGGCGTTGCCCGCGGTGGCGCAGGACGATGCCTCGCCGTCCCCGATTAACCTGGAGACGCCGCAGGCGGCGCTCGAGCATTTCTTCGATGCGGCTCATGACGAAGACTTCGCGTCGGCGGCGCGGGCGCTCGACTTTCGACTGTTGCCGGACGCGGACCGGGCGCGGGTCGCCGAGCGCCTGTGGTTCGTCTTGAACCAGACGCTGACGATCGACTGGGACACCGTGCCGGATCGGCCGGACGGGATGGTGGATGTTGCGCTCCCGAGCGTGGGGCAGCAGCCGGCGGCGGGGATGGAGCGGCGGAGCATCCCGCTCGGGCACATCACGCTGGATGGACGCGAGATCACGGTGCGGCTGCGGCGGCAGTCGGCGAACGAGGATCGGGGGGCGACGGGGGAGGGTGGCGAGCGCACGGGCGGCGAGGGGGAGGCGGAGGGCGTGCTGTCGGAGCGGCCGCCGTACCCGGAGTGGCTGTTCAGCGCGAACACGGTCGCGAATGTGCCGGCGTTGTACGAGGCGTACGGGCCGGGGTGGCTCGAGCGGCAGATGCCCTCGTGGGCGAAGGAGCGGGTGTACAGCGGGCTGGCGTGGTGGCAGCTCATTGGGCTGGCGCTGGCGTTGATCGTCGCGCCGCTCGCGGGGTACGCGGTGGCGCAGGGGCTGAAGCGGCTGGTCTCTCGCCTGTCGGTGCTGCGGGCGATCTCGCTGAACCAGTTCCTGTGGTCGGTATCGGCGGTGGTGGCGACGGTGATCTTTTGGGTCGCGGTCGCGTTCTTGCTGTCGCTGCCGAGCTTTGTCGCGGCGTGGCTGAAGCCGGTGGCGCTGCTGCTCGTCGCGTTCGCGGTCACCTGGATGGTGATGAAGATCGTGAACACGATCGTCGAGCGCGTGGGCAAGACGGCGATCGAGCGCTTCCACGACGAGGGGTCGGAGGAAGAGAAGCAGGTGCTGACGCAGCTCACGGTGGCCCGGCACGCGGTGCTGCTGGTAACGGCGCTCGCGGGGCTGGGGGTGGTGCTGCTGCAGCTCGACCTGGCGCGGACGCTCGGCGCGACGCTGCTCGGCTCGGCGGGCGTGGCGGCGGTCGTGCTGAGTATCGCGGGGCACGCGGTGCTGGGGAACCTGATCGCGGGCGTGCAGATCGCGCTGACGCAGCCGTTCCGGCTCGGCGACTCGGTGTTCATCGAGGGGAACTGGGGGACGGTGTCGCGGATCACCTACACCTATGTCGTGGTGACGACCTGGGACGAGCGGCGGCTGGTGCTGCCGATCCGGTACTTCGTGAGCAACCCGTTTGAGAATTGGTCACTCGACGACACGCACCTCGTGAAGCCTATCTACCTGCATGTCGACTACACCGCGCCGGTGGACGCGATCCGCGAGAAGTTTGAGGCGGTCGTGCGGGAGGACGAGTTGTACGACGAGGACAGCCGCGATCCCGAGACGCTTGTCACGGAGATCGAGGACGAGGTGCTGGTGGTGCGGCTGACCTGCGGGGCGCCGACGCCGAGCGACGCGTGGTACATGCACTGCCGGGCGCGGGAGAAGATGGTGGCGTGGCTGCAGGAGTTCGAGGACGGGCGGTACCTGCCGCGGCGGCGGGTCCGGTTGACGGGGCGTGGGTGGGACGACGACGATTCGGCGGAGGCGACACCCCGTTCGGGTCACGCGGCGTCCGTTCGTAGATAGAACTTTGGACTTTGAGGAATTTCGCGCGATCTGAATGGTCGCGGATGGATTCCTTAACGGCCTGTTGTATTTATGGAGGCGACTGCGTTCGCAGGCGCCCGCCCTGGGCATTGGTGAACAGGCAAACGCACGCCCGGCGATGCTCGGCGTCTGCACACGACGCCGGCGGTTGTTGCGCGCCCTCGTCGGCGCGGCCGCTGCGGTTGCGGGATCGTCGGACGGTGCGCGGCGCCCACGCGACGACAAGAGGGCCGTGAGATGAAGAAGACCTGCACACGGGTATCGGCGATCGGTGCGCTCCTGCTGGCTTGTGGCGCGTTGGCGGCACCGACGGTGAAGCACGAGACCTGCTCGGCGCACTTCCCGACGGAGAACATCTGGACGAGCAGCAGCTCGTGGGTCGGCGCGCCGCCCCCGGCGCAGACGACAAGCAACGCCGTGCTGACGACGGGGTGGACGCTCGACACGCCCTCGGATGTGGCGGCGTACATGATGTTCGACTATGTGGCGATGGACGACGCGATGAACCCGATCAGCGTGCACACCATCGATGATGTCGCGTTCTACCAGGTGCAGATCACGCGGTCGGCACCCGGAACGCCGCTGTCGATGGACATGACGATCGACTCGGAGGTCCTGTCCGGGGACGGCGGGTTTCTGATGGAGCTGGCCGAGCCGCTGGTGGTGTCGATGCAGCGGGTCGGGTTCTCGGGGACGGGCGTGCCGGGCGAGTTCGTGGCGCTCTACCAGGGCGTGTACAGCTCGAAGCGTCTGCTGATCACGGACCCGGGGATCGACATGCGGCCCAGGATGTTCGAGGTAACGGACCCGACGCTGATGGAGATCGAGCTGCTGACGGACCAGGGGCCCTGCTCGGCGGCGGACCTTGCGGAGCCGTTCGGGCAGCTCACCTTCGCGGACATATCCGCGTTCCTCGGGGCGTTCACCTCGGGGACCGCGGCGGCGGACCTCGCGGAGCCGTTCGGGCAGCTGACCTTCGCCGACATCTCGGCGTTCCTGGCCTCGTTCGCTGGCGGGTGCCCGTGACGGGTTGCCGTCGCCCGCCCGCGCGTGGCTCGGGACGGGCGGGCGGCGGCGCGTGTCTGTGAACGCAGACTCACGACCGAATGTGTTGATGCGCCGCGGGGCGATCTCTAGCGTGCCCTTTGGCCTGCAGGGTTCTGCCGGAAGGGCACGCGATCGTTGCCGTGCGGAAGCAAGTTGGCGTGGGTGTGGCGTTGGTCGCGGTCGAAACGACGGCGGCGGGTGACGGGCTCTGGGCGCGGCGCGGCCTGTCGTTCGCGCCCGAGCAACGGGTGGCGACCGCGGATACGCGTGACCCGCTGGTCACCGGCGTGTCGTTCGACGCCGACCTTCAGCCGCCCGAGACGGCGGAGAACCTCGAGCTTCTGAGCCCGAAGGAGAAGCGGCTGAATGTCTACGCGGGCGTGGACTTCGTTTCGAAGTACATCGCACGCGGGCTGATCTACGCGGACGAGCCCTCGGTGCAGCCTTGGGTGGAGTTGGATCTTGCGATCTCGAACGACGCCGACCCGGACGGGGCGCTTGGGGCGGTGAGCGTGTTCGCCGGGAACTGGAACAACATCACCGGGTCGGGCGACAGCCGCGGGCAGTCGCGGAGCGGTGCCGTCACCTCGATCGACCACTGGTACGAATCGGACCTCTACGGGGGCGTGCGGCTGACCTGGTTCGAGACCGTGCAGACCTCGCTGCGGTTCAACTGGTACGGCTCGCCTTCGGACGCGTTCGACGAGATCCACGAGTTGGACCTGCGGGTGTCCGTCGACGACACGGGCTTCTGGGCCGACCGGGGTGCCGCGGGCTTCAGCCTGACGCCGAAGGTGCGGATCGCGAAGGAGCTGCGGGACTTCGGCGGGCCGGAGCAGTGGTACTTCGCGCCGCAGATCTCGCCGAGCGTCACGCTGACGCACGCGCCGTTCGACCCGACGATCACCGTGCCACTGGTGCTCGGCTTCGGCGCGGACGGGCAGTACATCGACCGCGCGAACGGGACCGAGCGGACCTTCGGCTTCTTTCAGACGGGGGTGTCGATATCGGTGCCGCTGCGGTGGGTGCCGGAGTCGGCGGGGAGCCTGGCCGCGTCGGCGGGTTTCGATGTCGTCGTGCTGTCGGACGAGGACCTGAGCGTGGACCGCGACCAGGTGGAGACGGTCTTCCGCTTCGGGCTGAGCTACGCGTTCTAGCGACTTATCGCCGGCGACGGAGGAAGATCACCCCGGCGGCCGCCGCGGTCGCGAGGGCGCCCGGGGTGGGGACGACGAAGATCCCGCCGTCACCGCCGCCGACGGTGGTGAAGACCGAACCGGTGAAGATGCCCATGCTCGCGGCGACCTTGTCGACGCCGCCCTGCGAGATGGTCTTGAGCGTGTCGAGCGGCTGGAGCAGGCCCAGGTCGACGACGGTGTCGGCCGGGCGGTCCTGGTCGAAGATGTTGAGCGAGATGGTGCCGGGGAAGCTGTAGCCGCCCTGGCTGACATCCTCGGCGCTGAAGTTGATCACGATCTGGTTGAAGAAGTTGCCGAAGTTGATGTCGAGAACATCGGTCCGGACGATGACATTGTTGGTCCGCGGGTTGTCGGCGAGGTTCCAGCGGAGGTCGCCGACCTGGAAGAAGCCGGCCACGACGGCGTTGTCGTACTGGATGCGCGTGGCGCTCGTCTGCGTGCCCACGGTGTCGAGGTCGATCGTCGCCTCGAGGATCAGGTCGAGGTCCTTCAGCCCCGCCGGCGTGCTGGCACCGTCGGCCGTGCCGGTGAAGCGGTAGGTGACCACATCGGCCGAGGCGGCGGATGCGAGGGCGGCGACAGCGAGCGTTGCGGCAACGGTGGTGCGGATCATCTCTCGTGCTCTCCCAAAGGCCGCGGGCAACTGACTGCCCGTGGCGCGGCGAGAACTTACCCCCGTCTCGGGGTGGGTTCCACGGATGCGTGGCCTGGCTCTGGGAGAAATCCGCAATTCATCCCGCATGGTCCGGGAAGATGCGAGCCTGGGAAAGCGCGGGCGGGAGGTGTGCGGGGCACGCCCATTACACGATCGACATCCCGTGCCGTTCGATCAGGTCGGCAACGCGGGCGGGGTCGGGGGCAACACCCATTGGGAAGGTGTCGTGGACAGCGGCGAAGAACCGCTCGATGCCGCCGGGTGTCACGGTGAGGAGCACCGAAGCCGTCCCGGCCGAGGGGTTGCGGAAGGCGTGGGCGATGCGTCGGGGTCCGAAAGCCGTGTGCCCGGGGAAGAGCGTGAAGGTCTGCGCCCCCACCGTGACCTCGAGCTCGCCCGAGAGCAGGTACAGGCATTCGTGCTCGTACCAGTGGATGTGGGCGGGGTTCGCCCAGCCGGGCGGGACCTCGACACGGGCGACGGTCATGGCGCCCTGGCTCTCGGCGGCGGTGGTGAGCAGTTCGACCGTTGTTCCGAGGACATGCAGCGTGCGGCCCGCGTTGAGCGCGGGCGCGGAGGCATCGGGGTGCACGGGTTCGACTCCAACGCCGGAGCAAGCCCGGCGCTCGTGCCGGGCAATACGCCTGCCGGCGCAGGTCGTAGCACCAAAATCATCGCACAACCGGGCGGTTCGTCAAGAGGATGTGAAGGTACGGTGAGCGGTCGGCGAAGGTGCGGCAAGAACTTTTTTGGGGGCTCGTCTAGGTGGGGTTGCGCAGGTGTAGACTGCCGCGCGTGGGCTCAGCGGCCCACATACTTTCGTGAGGGTTTGCAGCATGGATTCGTTTGTTTGTCCGCCCGGTCATCCGGACGACGGCCCGGAGTACGCAGTGATGCCGCTGCGCTCCGCCGATGCCGTAGAGATGGTGTTCTACCGAGAGATGCGGCTTGCTCGCTCGCTCGAAGCGTTCAGCGAAGCGCTCGCGATGGCGGGCGGGGGAACGGTGCGGCGGCTGCTCGTCGATGTCAGCCGGGTGGGGTCGGGCGACACGCTCACCGAGCAGAAAGCGTTTGCCACGCTCGTCCAGGCCACGGGCCTCCGCCCGACCGACCGCATCGCGGGCGTCATCGCCGAAGGGGAGCGGGCGCATGATCCCGTGCGGCCGGCGATGGTCGACGCGGGCTACATCTTTCGTATGTTCGCCAATCGGGATGCCGCGATCGGCTGGCTCGGGTCCGACGATCCAGCGTGAGGGCCGGCGTGAGGCCCGGTTCATGTGCCCGACCGGCTTTGGCGACGGGCACCACGCGTGGTACGCTCAGGGCGTGAATGCTCTCCAGAAGCTGCGATCGATCGTTGACGAGCTCCGGTCGAACCGAGAGCCGCTCAAGATGCTGGATCAGTGGGCCCTCGCGGGGCGGCTGCTCACGCGCACCCCCGCCGACCCGGCCCGTGTGCAGCAGGCTGTTCGCGCGCGGGACATCGACGAGCTCGACGCGATCGTACGATCACTGGAGCAGCCCTCCGCCCCCCCACCGCCGCCTGCCGCCGCGGCGCACGGGTTCTCGAAAGAAGAACTAGATCACGCCCTCAAGCTCTTTCGCAAACAACTGAAGGTATCGCGTCTGGCCGACGAGTCGAAGCTCGGCGGGCGCTACACCAGCGGTGGCAAGAAGTCCGCGATTGACGCGATGCAGCCGCCGACGGAACTCCCCCATGGCATCTGGAAGGCTCTTGTCGCCGAGGGCCGTCTGGTGGACACGGGCGGTGGGTTCTACGCGGAACCATCAACCCCGGTGGAGCGATGAACGACCACGAGCGCGATCAGGACGAACGGATTCATCCCGAGGTCCCCGGGCAGCAGGTGTCCGACGAGGTGGTCGATGATCTGCGCCGGTTGTTCGAGGTCGAGGCGGGAGTCGGCTTTTCTGTCGTCGATCGGAGCGGGCTGGTCCGCTTCTTGAATCACCGGGGCGCCGCGATGTTCCTCGGGATCCCGCCGGTAGACGCGATCAACCGCACACTCGATGAGCTGTACGGGCACGCCTGGGCCGACGAGCGCCGCAGCGTGTTCGAACGCATCATCGAGACCGGCATGCCCGTGATCATGCGGCACATACGCCGGGGCGTGCGGCTGCAGAGCACGGTCCGCATGATCCAGGACGGCGACGAGCCGCCGGCCTTCGTCGTGCTCACGGTCGAGGGCGAGCACGACCTGCCCGAGGGCGCCGCCGCCGAGATCGTCGAGAGCGCGTATGCGCACTTCGGCCCGCTCGAACGCCTGAGCAAGCGCGAGCTCGAGGTGCTCGCCCTCGTCGGTCACGGCATGACCACCGCGCAGATCGCCGCCGCCCTGCACCGCTCGCCGCGCACCGTCGAGCGCCACCTCGATGGTGTCCGCGCCAAGCTCGACGCGACGACCCGCGTTCAGCTCGCGGCGTTCGCCCAGCGGGCCGGCCTGCGGCTCCGTGACGCCCACAAGAAACGCGTGTAGCCGCGACGCAACGCGGGACTTACCGCCGACGCCGGCCCGCGCAGAGGGCGACGCCGACGCACATCACTCCCGCCGACGGCGCCGGGACGGCGATGAGCTCGAACGCGCTGTCGTACCCGGGCGTCGCGAACCAGCCCCCGCTCGACCAGCGGCGCGACACCGCCGACAGATCAAAGCCAAGCGAGGCATCGGCATCGCCCCACAGCCACCCGTCGCCGCCGGTATCGATCGGATCCGCCGCGATCGCCAGCCAGTAGGTCACACCCGCCTGCGCCGCGAACTCCTCGGCAAAGGTGAGCTCGTGGACGAACTCCGCACGCCCGTTGCCGGTCCGGCCGGTCGCCGTCGCGCCCGTCGCCCCCAGCGTCACGACCTCCTCGTACAAGAGCGTCCCCGGCCGACCGCCGTTGTCGCCGTAGATCTCGATCTCGAACCCCTGCACATTGCCCAAGCCCGCCGCCACGCCCCCCTCCCCGGCCCCCCACCATCGCACCGAGCCGATCCGGGCATCGGCATCGACCACGAAGTTGTCGGCATGCTTGAAGCTGTTCGTGCTCGTCGGTTCGGCGTGACTGAAGAAGCCGAGCCCCACATCGGCCGCGCCGATGACCGGACCCTGGCTGAAAAGGGGCATCGCCACGGCCGGGGCCGCGACGAGCGCAGGGATACACAGGCGCACCATGCTCGATCTCCTTCGTGCATCCCGCCGTCGCCCGCTCGACCGGGCCTGCGCGGGACTCTCGAGCAGGTGTACAGCGTCACCCGGAGGGAGTTGCGGCAAAGGGATTCATGAGGCGGCGGCGCTGGGCGCGGCCTCGAGCATCAGCTGCCAGGTCTTCTCCGCGATCTCTTCGGCCGAGCCGATGCGGAACCTCCGGGCACCGCGCAGCCGGGCCGCGTCGAGCCACTCAACCTCTACCACGCCTGAGGGCCATTCGACCCCACGCACGCGGACAGTCATGCCGGCGACGGACACGGTCAGCACATCCCCCACCGCCGCGAACTCGGCCCCCACCGGCATCATCAGGATGCGGCACGCGACAACGGGCACCGCCGCGACCTCCAGGTCGTCGGGCAGGCCCGGGCCAAACTCCTCGGCGAGCAGGCTCGCGGCGACGATCCACCCCGCGGCGGGTCCCGGCCCGCGCCCTGACGACAGGTGAACCCGCCCCACGCTTTCCGGCTGCTGTTGCATAGCCGGAAGGGTTGTCGGCGAAACTAGACGATCAACCTAGTCATTCTACCCAATTTGACAAACACCGAGTGAATCTGGGTGGAGTGTCCCAAGGGATAGCACCGCCCATCAGCTCGCATCGACCGTAAACCCGATCTGCACCTTCACCTGCCAGTGCGCCAGCTTCTGGTTCTCGATGTGGCCCCGCGTCTCGACGACCTCGAACCAACGCATGTTGCGGACACTCTGCCCGGCAACCTCAAGTGCCCGCTTCACGGCGTCGTCGGACGAGGTCGCCGACGAGCCGACGATCTCGATCACCTTGTACACATGGTCAGACATACATAGCTCCTTTCGCGTGCTCGCTCAACGCTAGCGACAGGAGCACGCCGCGGGGCGTCGTTCATCGCAAATGAACACGGCCTCACGCAAAGCCGCTTAGCTCAGGCTCACCCACGCGTACACGCCGACGAACGCGAGCCAGAACACGATCGCGATCCAGCTCCACGCCCGCATCACGCGCCCCGGGCGGTGCTCCGCCGGGATGTCCCGCCCCGTGATCGCCCGGTGGTTGAAGAAAGCGAGCACCGGCGTCGCCACGAAGCTCAGCGTCGTCGCGAGATCAACGAGCAACCGCATCCGCGCGTTGAACGCCGTAATCAGCAGCATCGCCCCCACGATCAGCACCACCAGACAGGTCCAGTAGACCGCGGTGTGCGTTGCGCTCCGCCCCGTCAGTTCCGCGCTCTCCGGCTGATCGGTCGGCCGGTGCATCGCGACCGACCACAGCTCCGTCAATGACCGCGGCAACGCGTCCAATACCGTCAGGCTCGTCGAGAGCATCACCGCGACCGCACCCACGGCGATCAGGGGGCCCGCCCACGCCCCGATGGCGTCCGTGTACAAACTTATCAGCTGCGCCGCGAAGGCCGGCCCCCCGCCCGCAGGCTCCACCGCCCGCAGGTGCAATAGCGCCGCCCCCAGAACGACGAACGACGCCGCCAGCACCACGCACAGCGTGTACCCCACGACAAAGTCCACCTCGCACTGCCGCCGCGTCGCCGTGTGCCCCGTCTGCCGCCGGCGCGCCAGCGTCCACAGCGAGTGCCACACCGCGATATCCAACGGCGCCGGCATCCACCCCACGAGTGCCACCGCGAAGACGATCCACGCCGCGTCGATCGCCCGCAGGTCCGTCACCACCGGCAGACCCGCCCCGATCACCGCGGGCAGCTGCGTCGCCGCGGCGACGACGGTCGTCACCGCCATCACGACCATCAGCACCTTGATGCACCGATCCAGCCACCCGTACCCGCCAGCAAGCAGCGGCAGCGTGCACACCAGCATCACCCCGAGCGCCACCCAGGGCATCGGGATCGAGGTCTCGAGCCCCATCGCCCCCACCAGGGGATCAACAACCACCCCCTTCACCAGCGACGCCGTCACCACCGTGATCGCCGCCTGGATCGCGAACATTGTTCCCACCGTCAGCACGCCGAACGCGATGAGCGCGTGCCGCCCCTGCACCCGGTACGCGTGCAGCAAGGAGTGCCCCGTCGCCGCGGCGTACCGCGGACCGAACAGCATCGCGGGCAGCTTCATCGCGTGCGCAAGCACCACCAACCAGAGCAAGCTCAGCCCGTACACCGCCCCCGCCCGCGTCGACTGCACCAGGTGCGACACCCCGATCGCCGCCCCGGCGAACACGATCCCGGGGCCGAGCGCGAGCAGGATGGGGTTCACGCGGCGGGCGGACACGCCGGCGAGTGTACCGACGCCCCCCGCGCGCCCGCCCAGCCAATCCGCCAAGTGGAACCGCGGCCAGGCACCTCCCAAAGATCCGCCATGCAGCGCCTCGCCACCGCCGCCGAGCTCTGGGTCTACCGCGTCTGTGCGTGGCTCGCCCTCGCCTGCGCCGTCGGCGTCCCCCTCCTCGCCTTCGCCGCCCTCCCGCCCGAGATCCCCCGCCACTACGACCTCGCGGGCAATGTCACCGCCACCGGCCCCCGTGTCCTCATCCTCGTCCTGCCGGGCGTCGCCCTCTTCGTCTACGCCCTCATGTCCCTCATGCAGAAGGGCATCCCCCACCTGATGCAGATGTCGGCCCACACCGGCAAGTCACCCGCCGACCCCGTCCAGACCAATCGCGTCCTGCAGGGCGTCAAGGCCTGCGCCACCCTCGTCTTCGCCATCATCGCCGGCCGCACCATCGCGATCGCCATGGGCCACCCGGACCTGATCTCGAACAACGCCATCTGGGTCCCCATCGGCCTGATCGGGCTCATCGTCGTCCGCGAGGCCCTCGCCACCCGCGGCAATACCGTCCCCGCCTGACGCCCGCTACGGCCCCCACCCCTCCCGCCCCTCCCGCCGCACCTCCGCGATCGCCCGCGCGATCTCCGGTGCCCGGCTCGCCACATCCTCCATCGCCCCCGTCTCCTCCACCGCCCGCAGCACCGTGTCCGACTGCAGGATCGCCCAAAGCCGCTCCGGCGTGATCGGCTCCCCTTGGATCGCCGCCCTCATCGCGTCGTCGTGCCGCAGCCGATCGAGCGCCGCCCGCACGCTCGGCAGCTCGTTGATCTCGACCATCACCGGGTCGTTCAGCAACGCATCCATCGCCGCCTGATCCCGCGTGATCTCCGCGAACTCGTTCGCGAGCGCGATCATCTCCACGCCCTTCGTCGGCGCGGTCGCCGTCGCCACCCCCTCCAGCATCGACCCCCGAAGCGCCCGCGCCCACGCCGCGACGAACTCCGCCACCGCCGCGTTCGCCTGCGCCGTCGGCGCTGTCGGGTCCTGTCCCTCCTCGGCCGGCGCCGCCGTCCGCGCGCGCGCCGCCTCGGCCTGCGCACTCGCCACCGGCCCGAGCAAGACCGGGATCCACAAGACCGCGAGCGCCACCAGCGCCCCCTCCGCAAACCCGAACCCCGCACCCAGCCAAGTGTTCACCCGCGCAAACGCCGGGTGCTTCTTCATCAGCACCCGCAGCACCACGCCCAGCGTGATCCCGAGCGGCACCGCCACCACCAGCACCGCGAGCGCCCGCGCGATCAGCTCCGCCGCCAGCCCGCCCGTCTGCGCTGCCGACGCCACCACCGGCTCGAGCTGCTGCCCCACCGCCCCCGACAGCACCAGCGCCAGCAGCACCGCCGCAAACCCCGCCACCTGCTCGGCGGCTCCCACCCACACCCCGTTGATCACGAACACGCAAACGATCGCGACCGACACGCCCTCGACGGTCCCTAAGAGAAACCCGAGCCCCGCCACGACCACCGCCGCCGCCGTCACCAAGAGCCGGATCGCCATCGTCCCGGGCTTCCGAGCCGTCTTCGAGCCCGCTCGCTGTTGGGGTCGTGTCATGCGGACAGATTACAGGTGAATCACCCGGCCCGCCATCGAATCCGCGCGCCCCGCCCCTAGAATGCAAGCGTTCCCACCAAGCCGCACCCACACCACGGAGGACCGCCATGGCGTACTACATGAAGCTCGGCAACCTGCCCAAGAAGCGCCACATCCAGTTCCGCCGCCCAGACGGCGCCCTCTACTCCGAAGAGCTCTTCGGCACCGAGGGCTTTGTCGGCCCCACCAGCACCATGTACCACATCCACCCGCCCACCCAGGTCGCCGGCTGGGAGCCCCTCTACGAGACCACGCCCGAGTATGTCGAGAAGGGCGTCATGCGCATGCGCCACCTCAAGACCAAGACCATGCCGCCCAAGGGCGACCCCGTCACCGGCCGCATCGTCCTCTTCGGCAACGCCGATGTCGAAATGTCCGTCTGCGTCCCCGCAGAACCCATGAACTACCACTTCAAGAACGGCCAGGGCGACGAGTGCCTCTTCGTCCACTACGGCACCGGCACCGTCTACAGCATGTTCGGCACGCTCAAGTTCGGCCCCAAGGACTACATCGTCATGCCCAAGGGCGTGATCTACCAGATGGTCTTCGACGATCGCCCCGACGACGGCTCCGACAACGAAACCTTCGGCGGCTACACAAAGAAGCAAATGCCCTACGGCAAGATCGTCGGCTTCGAGACCGCCAACGGCTCCCACATCCTCCCGCCCCCCCGCTACCTCTCCAAGCAGACCAGCCAGTTCCTCGAGCACGCCCCCTACTGCGAGCGCGACCTCCGCGTCCCCTTCGAGGACAAGGACCACCCCCTCGCCTACGAGGACATGGGCGACTTCGAGGTCCGCATCAAGGCCCGCGACACCGTCCACAAGTACATCTACCCCTACCACCCCCTCGATGTCGTCGGCTGGGACGGCTGCTACTACCCCTACTGCTTCAACATCGACGACTTCGCCCCCATCGTCGGCAAGCTCCACATGCCGCCCCCCATCCACCAGACCTTCGAGGGCCACAACTTCGTCATCTGCTCCTTCTGCCCCCGCGTCCTCGACTTCCACCCCGAAGCCATCCCGATCCCCTACAACCACTCCAACATCGATTCCGACGAGATCCTCTACTATGTCGAGGGCAACTACAAGGCCCGCCGAGGCATCGAGAGCCAGTCCATCTCCGTCCACCCACAGGGCATCCCCCACGGCCCCCACCCCGGCACCGTCGAGAAGAGCCTGGGCAAGACCTACACCGACGAACTCGCCGTCATGTGCGACACCTTCCGCCCCATGTTCCCCACCAAGGCCGCCCTCGAACTCGACGACCCCCAATACCCCGAAAGCTGGCGCGACGACCACCACGCCCCTCTCGAAAAGCGCAACGGCACCGCCGGCACCACCCCCATCGCCGACGGCGTCAAGGCGGGCACGCCGGTAAACACCTGGGAATAACGACAACTCACCCGACCACGGTGCCACTGACCCGCCCCGGCGGGTCAGTGCCGTTTTGCACAAGGACCATCGCATTGCCATATCGCTTCAAACCCAAAGACGACTCCATCACCCACGCTGCCCGCCGCGTCATCACCGAGCAGCTCGACCGAGCCATCGCCGAGATCGACGCGACCGAGGGGCCCAAGCCCAAGCTCGACCGCCCCACCGCCGTCCACCAGGTCCGCAAGCGCTGCAAGAAGGCCCGCGCCGTCCTCCGCCTCGTCAAGCACGCCTACGCCGACTACGCGAGAGACAAGGACCACCTCCGCGACACCGCCGCCGCCCCGGGAGGCCTCCGCGACGCCACCGCACACCTCGAGGCCTACGACCGCCTCATGGGCCACTTCCAGGACCAGGTCGACCGCCCCGCCTTCGCCCCCATCCGCGCCTGGCTCACCCGCGAACGCACCGCCCTCGCCGAAGCCGTCGACGCCGAAGCGCTCCTCGCCCAAGCGAGAAAGGACCTCGACAAGGCCCGCACCCGCGCCCAGAACATGCACCTCGCCAAGCCCGGCTTCGACGCCCTCGCCGACGGCCTCACCCAGTACTACGACCGAGGCCGCAGCGCCATCCGCCGCCCCGACGACCGACCCACCGCCGATGACCTCCACGACTGGCGCAAACGCGCCAAGGACCACCGCTACCACACCCGCCTGCTCACGAGCCTCTGGCCCGACGCCATGATCGCCCACCGCGACGCCGTCACCGATCTCGGCGAACTCCTGGGCGAAGACCGCGACCTCATCCTCCTCCGCGAGCGCATCACAACCTCCGACACCCCCGTCGACCCCAAAACCGCCGACGCCTTCATCGCCCTGCTCGACCGCCGCCGGGCCGAGTACCTCGAAGCCATGCAGCCCCTCGCCGCCCTCGTCTACGCCGAGAAACCCGCCGACCTCGCCGCCCGCTGGCGGGCCTACTGGCAGGCCTCGGGCTTCACCGCCGCCTGATCACGCGCCCCCGGGCCCACGCCGATACATTCCACCATGCACGCAGCGCTCCTGGTCGCCACCTCCATCACCCTCCTCGCCCAATCCGCGCCCACCGACCCCACCCCAACCCCCACCCCCACCCCCGCGCGCGACCAACTCCTGGAGATGGCCCAACGCCTCGACACCAGCGCCGCCGCCGGCCTCACCCTCGAAGCCTTCAACACCTGGTACGAACAACTCGACCCCGCCCTCCTCGAAGCCATCGCCACTGACACCCTCCCCACCGACGCCACGACCGAAGACCCCATCTTCGACAACCACTGGTGGCCCGAAGCCCTCACCACCCTCGGCGTCCCCCGCCCAGCAAATCTCGACGAGCGCACCCGCGACCCGTGGGAGTGGACCACCGCTTACAGCGTCCTCCTCTACGAAGCCCAGGCCCCCGCATCGCCCAGCGCAGAAGACGAGTGGTTCCCCCTCACCCGCGCCGCCCAGGCCTTCGACGCCGAGCGCGACCGTCAGACCAGAGCCCTCCGCGCCCGCACCGACCTCACCCCGTTAGCCCTCGACGCCGCCCTCACCTACCTCAGCGCACACGCCACCCGCAACGAAACACGCGAAGCACTCCGTAACCACCCCGACCTGATGCCCGCCCTCGACGAGGCCCGCGCCGCGATCGACCGCGAGATCGCCCTCCACATCGACTGGTACACGCGAATCCTCACACGCAACACCATCGTCGTGCCCAATGTCCCCCTCCCCGTCAACCGCCCCAACGATGTCAACCTCCCCCTCGCCCACGCCGCAAACCGCCTCGCCCGCTACCTCACCGCCCGCGCCCTCGATGCGATCGCGAACGACGACATCGAAGCCGCCGCCGCCGACCTCCGCCTCGCCTTCCACATCACCCGCACACTCTCCTACGCCCTCCCCTTCGGCGGCGGCATCGCCCACCGCCTCGCCCGCGACGCCGCGGATGAACTCTTGGAAGCCCTCGCCGTCCGCACGCTCACCGCCCCCGAGATCGACGCCCTCAGCGCTGCCCTCCGCGCCCACGACCCCGCCCCCCTCGCCTACCACATCCGCCTCCAGTCGATCGAAGCCCGCGCCGTCTGCGACCAGTTCTTCACCATCGCCCGCGCCGAGCTCCCCCCCTCCCGCGCCCTCCGCCACGCCTTCGCCGACCTCGCCCGCGAGAGCAACGCCATGACCTCCCGAGGCACCCAGGTCGCCCTGCTCGACGCCATCACCGACGCCAACCTCGCCCTCTACACCGATGCGGCTACCACGCTCGACAAACCCACCGCCCGCGCCCTCATGACATGGCTCGTCTCCCCCGAAGCCGAGCAAGTCCTCAAACCGCGAGCCCCCATCGCCTACAACCAGGCCGCCCACTTCCATCGCCAGCACGAAGTGGCCACCACCGCCCGCACCAACATCGACGCCCTCCTCACCATGCTCGCCAACAAACGCCACCGCCTCGAACACACCGACGCGCCGTAAGCACCTCGCCCTACACCGCTCATTGCAACCCGTTCTCATCTTGCCGCATAACAACTTTCTGGGCGCACCCGCGTTGACCCTCCAACACACCGCGCCTTTCCTTGCCGCTCAACCGGAGCCCATGCCATGATGCGCCACACCACACACAGCACAGCCCTCTACGGACCGTTCGCGTCCGCGGCCATGCTGTCGGCGCTCGACGGCAGTTTCCTGTTCTCGCAGGAATGGGCCACGCAGGAACGGGCCAAGCACAATCGCCCCGCCGGCACGCTCGATCACAGAGCCGCCGACAACGACGCGATTCGCTAAACCGTTCCCCCGGCCCCATCCCCCCGTCGCATCACGAAACCCCTGTTTTTCAGCGGTGATCTCATGTTCTGGAACTGGCTCCGCCGGCCGCCGAACGCCCGCGCCCGGCCCCCATCGAACGGACACGCCATGGTCAACACCATCATCGAGCCCCGCGTCGCGAAGACGCTCGCGCCCGAGGACATCCGGGCCGGCGACTTCATCACCATCCTCACCATCGTCCGCGAGGCCTTCCCGGACATGTACGACGACACCATGCCCGCCGAGCAGCGGGCCCGCGCGATCCGCGTCGCCACGACCCCGGAAAGCCGCCCCGCCATCCTCCGCGTCGAGGCCGTCTGCCTCCCGCTCGTCCTGACCGTCAAGCCCGACGGCAAGCCCCGCGTCCTCGACACACGCCGCGTCCGCCTCGCACGCGTCGACACCGGCTTCGGCTGCCTCGTCTTCCAGCGTCTGAAGGACGCCAAGGAAGCCGCAAACACCGAAGCAAGCGGGCCGACAGGTCCTCCCCCGCCCACCAGCGGCACAGACCCCCAGCCCGCAACCACCCCGGCCGGCGAGCCCTAACCAGCCTCGCCGGCCATTCAGAAAGAACGAAACCCGGTGCCACTACCCGGCTCTGCGGGTAGTGCCGTCACACATCAACGACGACCGCGCGCGTCGCGCGATCACCGCGCCCACACTTTGTAGATAAGGAGACCACAACATGACCACCCGCGCCCCCTACAAGCTCTGGGGCATCCCCGGCGAGGACTTCGACTACAAGTCCCTCGACCAGCTCACCACCGCCTGCGACCTCCCCGTCGCACGCGCCGGCGCCCTCATGCCCGACGCCCACCTCGGCTACGGCCTCCCCATCGGGGGCGTCCTCGCCACCGAGAACGCCGTCATCCCCTACGCCGTCGGCGTCGACATCGCATGCCGCGTCAAGCTCTCCGTCTTCGACCTCCCCGCAAAGGACCTCGACCACGAGTCCGGCCGCGACCGCCTCATCAAGGCCATCGAAACCGAGACCCGCTTCGGCGTCGGCGCCCAGTTCAGCACCCACCGCGACCAGCGCCGCAGCCACCCCGTCCTCGACCGCGACTGGTCCGTCTCCCCCGTCACCAAGGACCTCCGCGAAAGGGCCTGGTCCCAGCTCGGAACCTCCGGCTCCGGCAACCACTTCGTGGAGTTCGGCGTGCTCACCATCCCCGAGAACATCGCGGACCTCTCGGCTGAACTCCCCACCGAAAGCGCCGCCGACACCGGTCCCCCCGCGCCCGTCGAGCAGTCGCTGGGCCTGGCACCGGGCCAATACCTCGCCCTCCTCTCCCACTCCGGCTCCCGCGGCACCGGCGCCGCCGTCTGCGACCACTACTCCAAGCTCGCGATGTCCCTGCGCCCGAACCTCGAGGGCGGCGCCAAGCACCTCGCCTGGCTCGACCTCGACTCAGACCCCGGCCGCGAGTACTGGGCCGCCATGAACCTCATGGGCGAGTACGCCTCGGCCAACCACGCCTGCATCCACGAGGGCATCCGCAAGCACCTCGGCGCCCGCACCATCGCCGGCGTCGAGAACCACCACAACTTCGCATGGAAGGAGACCCACGACCTCGGCGAAGGACCAAAGGACTACATCGTCCACCGGAAGGGCGCCACCCCCGCCGGCAAGGGCGTCCTGGGCGTCATCCCGGGAACCATGGCCGACCCCGCCTACATCGTCGTCGGACGAGGAGGCGCAGGCTCCATCGACTCCGCCAGCCACGGCGCCGGCCGCGTCATGAGCCGAACCCAGGCCAAGAAGCAGTTCCGCTGGGCCCATGTCAAGCACCTGCTCGACACCGCCGGCGTCACCCTGCTCTCCGCCGGCATCGACGAAAACCCAAAGGTCTACAAGGACATCCGAACCGTCCTCGCCCGCCAGCACGACCTCGCGACCCCCATCGCCAGGTTCGACCCCAAGCTGGTGAAAATGGCCCCCGGAGGCGAACGCCCCGAGGACTAACCCACCACACCCCCATCAACCCACCACCCCACCGCCGCCCGGGAACCAACCCCCGGGCGGCTTTCGCGCGCCCGATCACCGCACCTTCAAAAGATCACGGATCTCCGTCAACAACGCCACATCCGCCGGAATCGCAGGCGGCGTCGCCGGAGCCTCCTCCACCTGCTTGTCCATCCGCTTCCGCGCCTCGTTCATCAGCCTGATCACGATGAACAACGCAAATGCCACGATCACGAAGTTGATCATCGCGTTGATGAACTCACCGTAGTAGATCGCAACCTCCGGCTGCGCCGCGATCGCCGCCCCGTCCGTCCCCACACCCTCCACCACCGCCTCCGTAATCACATACTTCTTATCCGCGAAGTCCACCCCGCCCAGCAGATACCCAAGCGGCGGCATCATCACCTTGTCCACCAGCGTCTTCACGATCGTCCCGAACGACGCACCGATGATGATCCCCACGGCCATGTCGATGACATTCCCGCGCATCGCAAAGTCACGAAACTCTTTCACGATCCCCATGACGAAGTCTCCGTGCGCCGCCAGCAACCGCCGGCCCGCCTGTGCGAGCCAAGAGCCTACAGAGAAAACCACCGGCCCCGCC
Source organism: uncultured Phycisphaeraceae bacterium (assembly GCA_964615815.1). GTDB lineage: Bacteria > Planctomycetota > Phycisphaerae > Phycisphaerales > UBA1924 > DAIQNV01. Next base: position 23,229 of record CAZTQV010000019.1, read on the forward strand.
CCTCCGTCCACACCCTCACCAAGCCCTGCGCCGCCCCCCCACCCGCGGTACCCTGCACCCGTGCGCAAGGACCCGCGACCAACCCTCCGCCCTCTCATCGCCGCCGCCGGCCTCGCCGCGGCCCTCACCGCATCCCCCGCCGCCGCCCAGCCCGCGCCGCCCCCCGCCTCCATCACCGCCCCCACCGGCTTCGCCGCCGTCCGCTTCCCCGTGGACCCCGTCGAGGGCCCCATCGCCCTCTCCGCCACGCGAGCCTGGGTCTGGTCCGACGCCCAGGGCCCAGCCGGCCCCGTCTCCCGCCTGCTGCTGGATGGCGAAGTCACCGTCCAACTCGGCGGCTACCGCTTCCGAGCCCGCCGAGCCGCCCTCTGGCTTCGCCCCGTCGAGGGCGCCCCCGGCACCTACCAGGTCTTCGCCGATCTCTTCCAGGTCGGCACCCCAGAGGCCGACGCCGCGGTCGGGTTCGAGGCCGACCGCCTCCCCATCCACGGCCTCGTCACCACCACGGCCGGCCCCTCCCTCAACGCCGCCCTCGTCCAGGACGGCCCCCCCACGCGCGACGAAGACCTCACCACCGCCCTCACCGAGGCCGAGCGCTCGCTCGACAACCTCCTCGAACGCCTCGCCGGCCCCGCCGCCCTCCCACTCCCAGAAGCCCCCCTCGACACCGACCCCGCCGACACACCCCCACCACCCTCGCCCACCAGCCCCATCTTCGAGTCCGACGGCATCCTCTATGTCTCCCCGGGCGAACGCATCACCACCGAGAGCGGCCGCGACGCCAACACCGTCACCATCACCGGCGGCGTCGCCATCCAGTACGCCGGCCCCACACGCTCCCTCGAGCTCACCGCCCGCCGCGCCGTCGTCTTCCTCCGCCCGGGCCCCCTCAAGGAAACCCTCTCCCGCCTCGATGTCCGCGATGTCCTGGGCGTCTATCTCGAGGGCGGCGTCGTCGCCACCGACGGCGAGTACACCATCCGCGGCCCCCGCGTCTACTACGACCTCCCCACCGACCGCGCCCTCATCCTCGACGCCGTCTTCCGCACCTACGACGCCCGCATGAACACCCCCCTCTACCTCCGCGCCGCCGCGATCAGGCAGGAGGCCGCCAACCAGTTCACCGCCGACAGAGCCAAGGTCGCCAACACCGCCTTCGCACGCCCGCACCTCGCCCTGGGCACCTCCACCGTCACCATCGAACGCCGCCAGCAGCCCGACGGCCGCACCACCACATGGGCCGACGCCCGCAATGTCGCCCCCACCCTCAACGGCGTCCCCTTCTTCTACCTCCCGCGCTTCCAGGGCGACCCCGAACGCATCCCCCTGAAGAACATCGGCTTCGAAGACTCCAACCGCCAGGGCTTCACCGCCAAGACCGAGTGGGACCCCTTCGTCCTCCTCGGAATCGAAACCCCCGAAGGACTCAACTCCACCCTCCTCGCCGACTACTACACCGACCGAGGCCTCGCCCTGGGCCTCGCCGCCAACTGGGGCTCCGACACCCAGCGCGGCAACTTCTTCGCCTACGGCCTCTTCGACGACGACGGCACCGACATCCTCAAGAACGGCGCCGAGATCGAGCAGGACGGCGACTTCCGCGGAACCATCGTCGCCCGCCAGCAGGCCCAGCTCACCCCCCTGTGGAAGATCACGCTCGAAGGCGCCCATGTCTCCGACGAGACCTTCTACCAGGCCTTCGACCCCGTCGAAGGTGAACAAACCTTCGAACTCACCAACCGCCTCCACCTCCGCCGCCTCGAGTCCAACACCATCACCACCTTCGAGGCCAAGGCCGCCTCCAACGACTTCATCGTTGCCGAGCACCAGCTCCAGTCCCCCGGCTACCGCGTCGACAAACTCCCCGAAATCGAAGTCCGAGGCATCGCCTCCGACCTCACCAGCACACTCGACCCGGGCCTCATCAGCTACACCTGGGACTACGGCCTCAGCTCCCAGCGCCTCCGCTTCACCGAGGTCGCGCCCGAAGACCTCGGCATCGGAGACAACCGCCTCTTCGGCCTCCCCCGAGGCACCTCCATCGCCGAGGCCTTCCGAAACCAGGGCCTCACCGAGGACATCGTCAATCGGTTCGACACCCGCCACGAAATCGCCATGCCGCTGAACGCAGGCCCCGTCAGCGTCACCCCCTTCCTCGTCGGCCGCCTCACCGCCTACGACTCCGACTTCTCCGGCTACAGCCCGCAGGAAACCGACAACGCACGCCTCTGGGGCGCCGCCGGCGTCCGCCTCGGCACCAGCTTCTTCAAGGTCGACGACACCGTCGAGTCCCGCACGCTCGACCTCCACCGCATCCGCCACATCATCGAGCCAAACCTCGTCCTCTGGCACGCCGACTCCACCCTCGCCTCACAGGACCTCCCCGTCTACGACGACGATGTCGAGCCCCTCGCGCAGGGCAACGCCGCCAGGCTCGAACTCGTCCAGACCTGGCAGACCCAGCGAGGCGGCCCCGGCCGCTGGCGCTCCGTGGATGTCCTCACCGTCACCATGGGCGCCACCTGGGCCGAGCGCGAAGCCGACCGCGGAGGCCCCGTCCCCCGCTGGTACGACGCCCGCCCCGAACTCAGCTCCACCCGCCGCGCCCTCGATGTCGCCGGCGTCTGGCGCGTCAGCGAGGTCGTCGCCCTCGCCGGCGAAGCCATCTACGACACCGAGGTCTCCCAGCTCGCCCGCTCCAGCGCCGGCATCGTCATCGACCACGGCCGCGGCCTCAGATTCGAAGCCGAACTCCGAAGCCTTCGCGAGCAGGGCGACACCTACGGCGACATGGGCCTCTCCTACCTCTTCAGCGACAAGTACTACACCGAGGCCGGCTTCAGCTACAACTTCGAACTAAGCGACTTCGCCTCCAGCTCCCTCACCCTCCTCCGCCGCTTCCCCAACGGCGAACTCGGCGTCACCATCGTCTACGACAACATCGGCCAGGAAACCAGCTTCGGCTTCGTCTTCCGCCCAACAGGCGTCCGAGGCAACTTCGGCGTCAGCGGCTTCGGCGGCGCCCAATCCGGCGGCTTCGGCGGCTGACAAGCACGGCCTTCTGCTTCCTCTCCCCCAAGGGGAGAGGATGTCGCGCAGCGACAGGAGAGGGGCTACACAAGCGCAGCGCCTCCCCCTCCTCCAAGCCTCCTAGCTCACGAACGCCCCGCTCAACCCCAACCGCCGCCACAAAGAAACGAGCCCGAATCGCAAGCGAGGGAACACCATCAACCGGTGCCACTACGCGACGCCCCGCGTCGCGTAGTGCATACACACAACAAGCTCGCTCTGCTCCGGTGCCCCGACCCGCCGCAAAGCGGCGCGTCGGGTCGAGACTCCTCGACCGCCGCGCCAACCCACTGCCCACTGCCCATTGCCCATTGCCCATTGCCCATTGCCCATTGCCCATTGCCCCAAATCATCAAGGCCCCTCCCCCCGTTCCTCCATCACCTCGCTCAGCGCAAACATCACCAACGCCGCCGGGATCGCCACCTTCTCCACCGCCGAGTCCGACAGGTCCGTCAGGTTCCGCACCCTCCCCGCCTCCACATCCCGCCGCAGGTCCACGATCACATTCTCCAGCGTCCGCACGATGCTCCCGTACACCGCGTACTCGTCCTCGTTCTGAGGCATCGCCCGCCGCACGCCGGGGTACTGCGTCGGCAGCAGCAACCGCCAGAACCCGTCGTCGCCCTCGATCAGAACAAGCCCGAAGGGCGGCAGGATCGTCTTGCCGTCCCAGGTCAGCGCGACCATCGTGTCGGAGACATACACCGTCTCCAGCCGGTCCCGCCCCTCGCCAAGCCAGCCGTAGGGGTCGACGAAGAACTGCTGGGCGATGCGGCTGAAGGCCTCGCGCTGGCTCCGGCCGCGCTCGCCGCCGGCGAAGGGGTTGGGCGCGCCGCGACGGGCGGCCGAGCCCGTGTCGAGGCGTAACTCCGGGTTCTGAATGAGGTTGGAGCCGAAGCCGCGGCTGCCGCCGGGCCCGGCCGGGGCGCCGGTCAGCCGGTCGATCAGGGATGCCGCCCGGCCCTCCTTGGCGGCGGCCTCGGCCTCCGCACGGAGCTGCGCAACCTCTTCCGGAAACGCCACTTCCACCGCCGCCGCCAGCTTCTGCAGCTCGCCCAGGAACCGCCCGAACTGGTTGAGCAGCGACCGCATCTCGTCGTCGTCGGCGTGGATCAGGTCCACCAGCCGGTCCGCCCGCCCGTCCCGGACCAGGGCCTCGGCGGTGTCGAGGGTCGCCTCGGGCGAGTCGAGCGTCAGCGGCGCGTCCGCCCGGTCGCAGCCCGCCAGCGCCGCAAACCCCAGCCCGGCCAGGAGATAGCCGAGCACGGCAGGCAGTCGCGATCTGGTCCAACCCGTCGCCATCGCGTCACTTCCTTCGGATCCCGCCCCGGCACGATTCGCCAGGGGACAGGCTAGTCTGTCGTTATGATCCGAATCACGGTGAACGGCGAATCCCGGGAAGCGGCCGACGGTACGACGGTGGAAGCCCTGATCGAGGAGATGGGGCTGGCTAAGTCGATCTGCGCGGCGGAGGTCAACAAGCGGGTGGTGCCGCGGGCCGAGCGTGGGGAGACGGCGTTGTCGGACGGGGATACCGTGGAGATCGTGACGCTCGTGGGCGGAGGCTAAGGGTCTTATGGACAACGAGTTACGGCCTCATCGCTCGGCGGCACTGCTGAGCGTGGGGGACGAGATCGCGCTCGGGCAGACGCTGGATACCAACTCGGCGTGGCTCGCGGATCGGCTGTTTGCGCTCGGGGTGCGGGTGGTCGAGCACGCGACCGTGGACGACGACGAGGGGCGGATCGCGAGGGCGCTGGCGCGGCTGGGGGCGGAGGCGGACCTGGTGATCGTGACAGGGGGACTGGGGCCGACGGCCGATGACCTTACGCGGCAGGCGCTTGCGCGCGTGCTGGGGGAGGATCTGGTCGAGGATGGGGAGGCTCTGGAGGCGATCCGGGCGTGGTTCAGCGGGCGGGCGACCGGGATGCCGGAGGGGAATCGGGTGCAGGCGCTGCGCCCGGCGAGCGGTGCATGTTTAACCAATCCGAACGGAACAGCCCCTGGCTTATTCGTGCGCACGGGTGCGAACGGCGCGCGCACGGCCGGCGCGGCTGTGCGCACGAACGCCACGAATTCGGTACCGGAACCGGGGTGTGACTTCGCCTGCCTGCCGGGCCCGCCGCACGAGATGAAGCCGATGTTCGAGACCGAGATCGTGCCTCGGCTGCGCCGCGGCGGCGGCGCGTTCGGGGCGCGGGCGCTGCTCAGTTTCGGGCTCGGCGAGTCGACGGTGGCCGAGCGGCTGGGGTCGCTGATGGATCGCGACCGCGAGTCGCGCGGGCTGCCGGTCGTCGGGACGACGGCGAGCAAGATGGTGGTGTCGGTGCGGCTGCGGCATGTGGGCGAGGACGCGGAGGCGGTGAGGACGGCGCTGGATGCTGTGGAAGAGGAGGTGAAGTCGGCGCTTGGCGTGAGCATCTTCGAGCGGCGGGACTTTACGGGTGGTGATGCGGCGGATGTCAGCGATGCGTTGCCTCGGTGCGTGCTTTCTCTCTTGCGTGAACGGGGAGAGCGCGTTGCGATGGTGGAGAGTTGCACGGGCGGCTTGCTCGGTGAGATTCTCACGAGTGTTCCGGGGAGTTCGGATGTCTTCGCGGGTGGGTGGGTGACTTACTCGAACGAGGCGAAGGCGGGGCTTGTGGGCGTGGACCCGGGGTTGATCGCCGAGCACGGGGCGGTGAGCCGGGAGGTGGCGATCGCGATGGCGCTCGGCGGGCTGGAGCGGGCGCACTCGCTCGGCGGGGCGGAGCATTGCCTGGCGATCACGGGGGTTGCGGGGCCTGGGGCGAGCGATGCGAAGCCGGCGGGGACGGTGTGGATCGCGCGGGCGAGCGTGAACGGGTTGTCGCCGGAAGTCGAGGCGCGGCTGTTCCGTTTCAAGGGCGGGCGCGGGGCGGTGCGGGAGTGGGCGGCGCGTACGGCGATGGGGATTTTGCGGTTGAAGTTGGTTGGGGGGGAGATGGGGTTGTTGGGGGAGAGAGAGGGAGAGGGGTAAGGGGCAGAGGGGCAGAGGGGCCGAGGGGCAGAGGGAGTTTGGCGGTGGCGTTCGTGGGCGCTCCGCGACGCGGGGCGTCGCGTGGTGGGACCCTGTGGGGCGTGTGTCGGCTGCGGATGGTGGTGACGAGTGGTTCGTGGGTCTTGCGTTCGTGGCCTTCCTCGCTTCGCTCGTCAGACCACGGCACCCGGCTCGGTCAACCCGAAGCTTCGCAGAGCCTCAGCTTCGGCGTCCCTCGGGCGCGAGGGTGGGCGGTTCTATGGGACTTCGTTGAGCGATGAGGCTTGGAGGAGGGGGAGACGCTGCGCTTTGGTAGCCCCTCTCCTGTCGCTGCGCGACATCCTCTCCCCATGGGGGCGAGGAGGGGGAGGGCACGGCTTGCGGCCGAGCGGCTTGAGCCGTGGCACCCGTGAGGCATGCACTACGCGACGCGGGGCGTCGCGCAGTGGCACCGGGTGATGGTCTTCCGTTGCTTGCGCTTTGGGCTTGTTGGACCGCCTGTGTTCGTGGAAAAATCGCTTCGCGATGTTTCCACGGCACCCGTTGTTCCTGAACGACTGATGAACTGTGATCAGTCGATGCGGTGGGTGAGTTTTTGTTCGATGCGCTTTAAGGTGTGGTGGATGTCGTGGAGGATTTTGGTTTGGTCGTCGGTGGGTTGGGGTGATGGCGTGGTCGCCGGGGCGGAGGTGTTGCGGCGTTCTTCGCGGGCGTCGCGTTGGGCGAGAACGGCTTCGCGGAAGTCGCGGCAGTCGGTGATGCCGACGATGTTGACGAGGCTGCCGCCTGGGCCGGCGGACTGGCCGGCGGTTTCGACCTTGAAGCCCTGGAGGTTGAGGGCTCGCATGATGGGCCCCTGGTAGAGCTGGAGGTCGGTGATCTTCTCGAGCGGGATGGTGGACTCGGACCTGGAGAGCACGCCCTTCTTGATCTCGAGGGTGCGGGTGGTGAGGACGCAGGAGAGGTTGTCGATGTACTTCTGGATGAGGACGAAGCCCAGCGGGATAACGATGGGGAGAAGAGGGATGCCGACGACGGTCAGGACGCAGAGCAGGATCGTCGAGAGCATGAAGTAGGTTTTGACCTTGGGGTCGAAGGTGGCGGTGCGGAGGGGGGCGGGGTCGGGCATGGGGGGAGTTTACTGGAAGAGGCATCAGGGATCAGGGATCAGGGGGGAGGCAGTGGGCAGTGGGCGGGGCGTGTGTCCGCCGGGGAGCGGATGGTGCCGGGTGGTTCGTGGGTCGTGCGTTCGTGGCCTTCCTCGCTTCGCTCGTCAGACCACGGCACCCGGGTGTCTGTGGCAGGCGGAGAATGCACTACGCGACGCGGGGCGTCGCATAGTGGCACCCGGACTTGTGCGTTCCCTCGCTTGCGCTTCGGGCTCGTCTGTGTTCGCGCGCCCCCGTTGTGGTCGGGCGGTTTGCTACTCCCCCGGGATGTAGCTGATGGCGCCTTCCATAGGGCTGCTGGCGGTGGCGTAGAGCTTTTTGTCGATGCGGCCGGCGAGGTAGCTTTGGCGGCCGGCTTCGCAGGCTTTGCGCATGGCGTGGGCCATCATGACGGGGTCTTTGGCGTGGGCGATGGCGGTGTTGAGGAGTACGCCGTCGGCGCCGAGTTCCATGGCGACGGAGACATCGCTGGCGGCGCCGACGCCGGCGTCGACGATGACGGGGTAGGTGGGGTCTGCGTGCTTGAGCAGTTCGAGGCAGAGGACGATGTTGTTGGCGTTGAGGACGCCCTGGCCGGAGCCGATGGGGGAGCCGGCGGGCATGACGGCGGCGGCGCCGGCGTCCTTGATGCGCTGGGCGGAGATGGGGTCGTCACTCGTGTAGACGAGGACCTGGAAGCCGTCGGCGACGAGGGTCTTGGTGGCCTCGATGGTGCCGACGGGGTCGGGGAGGAGGGTTTTCTTGTCGCCCAAGACTTCGAGCTTGACCCAGTCCTTGCCGGGGTTGTCGAGCTGGTCGAGCAGATCGCGGCCGAGTCGGGCGACGCGGACGGCGTCTTCGGCGTCGAAGCATCCGGCGGTGTTGGGGAGGATGGTGTAGCGGTTGGTGTCGATGTGGTCGAGGAGGGACTCGCCCTTTTCGTTGACGAGGCGTTCGCGGCGGACGGCGACGGTGACGATCTCGGATGCGGAGGCGTCGAGTGCCTGCTGCATAAGGGGGTAGGTGGCGTATTTGCCGGTGCCGACGAGGAGGCGGGAGTGGAAGGTTCTGTTTGCGAGGGAGAGGGGGGTGAGGCCTGGTTCGGTGGCACCGTTGCGGGTGGGCTTGGATTCGATCTGGGTCATGGGGGAGTGTAGGGAGGGGCGTGCGCGTGGTGACGCTCGGCCCGACGCGCCGCGGGGCGGCGGGTCGGGGCACCGGTGGATCTCGCGTGCGTTGTGGTCGGTCAGGAGCGGTCGTGGGCTCGGAAGCCGGAGTTGGGGTCGCCGAGTCGGAGGATGGCGAGGATGTCCTGGGCGGTGGTTCCGCCGAGGGGCTTGCCGGCGATCATGATGACGGCGTCTCCGTCCTGGGCCCAGCCTTCTTCGCGGACGCGGTCGGCGACGATGTCGGTCCATGTGGCGAGGAGGCCGTCCTTGGGGACATCGCAGCGGATGGGGGTGACGCCGCCGAAGAAGGTCATGCGGCGGGCGGCGATTCTCGAGGAGGTGTAGGCGAGGATGGGGATTCGGAAGTCGTGCTGGGAGAGGTAGCGGGCCATGCCGCCGGTCTGGGACCAGACGACGATGAGCTTGGCCTCGGCCTTGTTGGCGATGTGCCAGGCGCCGGCGGCCATGGAGGCGGAGCGGTGCGGGTGGTCTTCGAGCTTGCTCGGGGGGCTTGGCTCGTGGGGCTGGAGGTCGATCCAGTCCTCGGCGGAGCGGATGATGCGGGTCATGGTTTCGACGACGAGGTCGGGGTGCTTGCCGACGGCGGTTTCTGCGGAGAGCATGACGGCGTCGGCGCCGTCGAAGATGGCGTTGGCGACATCGGAGGCTTCGGCGCGGGTGGGGATGGGCTCGGTGACCATGGTCTCGAGCATCTGTGTGGCGACGATGCAGGGCTTTCCGTAGGCGGCGCACATGGCGACGATGTGCTTCTGGGCGACGGGGACATGCCAGGTGTCCATCTCGACGCCGAGGTCGCCGCGGGCGACCATGATGCCGTCGCTGGCCTGGACGATGGACTCGAGGTTGGCGACGGCCTGGGGCTTCTCGACCTTGGTGACGACGGGTATGTCGTGGGCGAGGGGGTCGGCGCCGCGCTCGGGGTCGATCGAGCACATGCCCTTGAGCTTGTTCTTGAGCTCCATGACCTCGTCGGCGGTGCGGACGAAGGAGAGGGCGAAGACATCGACGCCGTGTCGGACGCCCCACTCGACGCATTCCCAGTCGCGGTCGGTGATGGCGGGCATGGAGAGTTCGGTCTCGGGCATGTTGACGCCCTTGCCGGAGGAAATCTTGCCGCCGTGTGTGACGCGGCAGCGGACTTCCTCGCCCTTCTTCATGTCGACGATGAGCATTCGGATAGCGCCGTCGTTGACGAGGACGCGTTGTCCGGGCTCGACATCGGTGAACATGGCTTCGAAGGTGACGCCGAAGGCGGCGAAGAAGTCGTCGTCGTCGGTGCCCCTGACGGCGATGTCGAGGCTCTTCTTGAAGACGACATCGCAGCCGGTATCGAGCATGAGGCCGCCGGAGCCGTCGAGGTCGGGGACCTTGGTGACCCGCATCTTGGGGCCCTGGAGGTCTCCGAGGATGGCGATGGGGGTGCGGAGACGGACGGCGGCTTCGCGGACGCGCTGCATGCGGACGAGCTGTCCGTCGAGATCGCCGTGCGAGAAGTTGAGGCGGAAGATGTTGACGCCGGCCTTGATGAGGCGCTCGATCATCTCGGGGCTGTCGGATGCGGGGCCGAGGGTGGCGACGATCTTGGCGTGCTTCGGGTAGGGGTGGTCGTGGTGCTCGGCGAAGCGGGGGCGGATGTTGGGGCTCACTGTGGTCTCCGGGTGGCGTCGCGTCAGCGGGTCGTCGCCTTCAGCTCTGCGTACATGCGTTGGATGTCGGCGTAGGCGTCTCGGAAGTACGCGGTGTACGCGATCCGGCAGCGCGCCTCGACGGCGGGGTTCCGCCATTCGTTACGGACAGCAGCGTAGGTCGATTCGGTGAAGGGGAGCGGGGCGGGCTCGGTGTCGAGGATCGCGGCGAGCTCGGCTTCGACGGCGGGGGTGGAACTGAGCGCCCCAGATTGGAGGAGGTCGCGGGCGGCGTCAAGGGTGAGCATGCGGTCGGGGGGGAGGGCGTTCTTGGTGTCTTGGGAGAGGCTGGGGAAGCTGGGGTGGTTGCGGAGGAGGGTGACGGGGGTTGTGGGGAAAGAGAAGAAGAGCTCGCGCATGGCTTCGAGCTGGCCTCTTGGGAAGTCGGGGTCGGCCTCGGCGCGGGCGATAGCGTCCCACGCGGCGCGGCACTCTTCGGCGGAATCGATGCCGAAGGCGCCCATCATCATCTGGACGCCGGTGCGCCAGCCGGGGTTAGAGATGTCGGAGGCGAGCTCGAAGGGGTCGACCTGGTCCATGAAGTGCGGGAGGTACTTCTCGTACATCACGCGGCGGATGGGCATGCGGCGGAGCTCGTAGATGTCGGGGCCCATGGGCTCGCCGGTGGGCCCGGGCGGGTTGTCCTGCGCGGCTTCGCGGCGGAGGGCCGGGAACTGCCAGAGGGCCTGGGCTTCCTCTGTGAGGGTGAAGGCGACGAAGCGGTTGGCGAGTTCCGGGTCGGGGCCCCCTCGGATGACGCTGACGGGGTCGGCGTCGATGTAGACGGCGCCCCTGGGCTCGACATAGCCGAGGCGGTCCTTGCCCCCCTCGGCGAGGACCTGGGCCTGGCCTCTGCCGTAGAAGTCGATGGCGAGGCCGGCGGCGGCCTCGCCGGAGCCGACATCGAGCGGGGGCTTGGTGGAGCTGTTGGTGAAGTAGCGGGCGTTGCCGGACATGGCCCTGAGTGTGCGCCAGCCGTCCTCCCAACCTTGGTTTCCGAGGATGGAGTCGAAGGTGGTGGTGATGGAGCCGGAGAGGCGTGGGTCGGCGAGGGCGAGCCAGCCTCGGAGGCGGGGGTCGCAGAGATCGCGGAAGTTCTTCGGGGGCTCGAGGCCGAGGCGTTCGTAGACGAGGCGGTTGTAGACGATGCCGAAGCTGGAGAGGGCGGTGCCGATCCAGTAGCGGTCGGGGTCGTAGAGCTGCTGGGTGCCGATGGTGTTGGGGCCGTAGAGCTCTTCGAGGGTTTCGGGGTCGATGTCTGCGGGGACGGACATGGGGAGGTCGACATCCTGGCCTTCGATGTTGACGCGGATGCCGGCCTTGAGGGTGCCGTGGTCGTAGCTGCCTCCGCCGAACATGAGGTCGTAGCCGATGACGCCCTGGTCGACGGTGTGGCCTTCGGCTGCGGGGCTTTCGGGGAGGCTGATCTGGCCCGCGGCAGCGGCGGCGCGGAACTGGGCCTCGAGCTGGCGGCGGATCTCGGAGGTGCCGCCCGGGGTGCGGTAGTCGACGCGGACGGGCTCGCCGTACACGCGGAGGTGCCACTCGGAGAAGGCTCGGCCGAACTCGTCTCGGATCTGCTGCGTGTGGGGTGTGACGACGATGAGGCGGCGGGCGTCTTCGTCTCCTCGGGCGTCTTGCCGGCCCGAGGCCATGAGGAAGGGGACGCCGACGAGGGCGAAGAGGAGACCCAACACAACCGCGATCGCGAACCTGTCGCTCGTCATCGTTTGGAGTGTATGGGTTGATCGGGGGGCTCGGGGGGCCTTGGGTTGATCGGGGATTGTCCCGGCGGCTTCTTTTGAAGGGCGCGGCGATGAGCGAGCGGGTACGGGCGGCGATCGTGACGGGGGCGGGGTCGGGGATCGGTCGCGAGGTGGCGAAGCTGCTGCACGGCGCGGGTTGGTCGCTGGCGCTGGTGGGGCGGCGGGAGGGGCCGCTGGCGGAGACTCGGGAAGCGCTTTCAGCGGCGAGCGGGCCTGAGGTCGTGGTGCTGCCTGCGGATGTGGGGGTGATCGCGGAGGCGGAGGGGATCGTGAAGCGGGCGGCGGAGGCGCTCGGCGGGCTGAGCGCTCTCGTGAACAACGCGGGGCTGGCGCCCTTGAAGCCGGTCGCGGAGATCGGGGCGGCGGAGGCGGAGGCGGTGTTCCGCGTGAACGCGCTCGGGCCGATCGGGACGATCCGGGCGGCGCTGCCTCGGTTCGTGGGGCAGGGGTACGGGACGATCGTGACGGTGACGAGCCGTGCGGCGTTCGATCCGTTCACGGGGTTGACGGTGTACGGGGCGGCGAAGGCGGCGATGCAGACGCTGACGAAGGGGATCGCGACGGAGTACGGGGAGAAGGGCGTGCGGGCGTTTGCGGTGGCGCCGGGGGCTGTGGAGACGGGGATGCTGAGGGCGATCATCTCGGAGGAGATGCTGCCCCGGGAGCAGACGATGAGCCCGGCGTATGTGGCGGGGGTGGTGGTGGCGTGTGTGACGGGGGCGGCGGAGGTGGAGAACGGGGGTGTGGTGGAGGTGTTTGAGTAGGGGGAGGGAGCACTGGCTGACAAGCAGCCAGTGGCACCCGAAGGACTTGGAGTCCCTCGCTTGCACTTCGGGCTCGTCTTCAGGGGAGCACTACCCGCTTCGCGGATAGTGGCACCGATGTACTTTCAGATTTTGATTTCGCCTTTGAGGTAGGTGACAGCGTGGCCGGCGATGCGGACGCGGTTGTTGGTTTGGTCGACGGTGCAGGTGGCTTCGCCGCCTCGGCGTGAGACCTGGTGGGCGGTGAGGGTGGACTTCGAGAGCTTGCTTGCCCAGAGGGGGGCGAGTTGGCACTGGAGGGAGCCTGTGAAGGGGTCTTCGTTGATGCCTTCGCGGGGGACGAAGAAGCGGCAGACATAGTCGTGGCCGGCGCCGGGGGCGGTGATGGCGACGCCTCGGTCGGTGGGGATCTGGGCGAGGGCTCGGAAGTCGGGGTTGCAGTCGTGGACCTGGCGCTTGTTGTCGAGGACGCAGATGAGGTCCATGGCGCTGTGGACTTCGACGGGGTCGATGCCGAGGGCTTCGGTGAGGCCGGGTGGGGCCTTGGCGGGCTCTGGCGTCAGGGCGGGGAAGTCGAGCTCGATCTGGTCTGGGTTCTGGCCTGGGTTCTGGTCTGGCTTCTTGCGAACGGTGAGGACGCCGTACCACTTGGTGTCGAAGCGGATCTCGTTGCGTTCGAAGCCGAGTTCGGTCCAGAGGATGTGGGCGGAGGCGAGGGTGGCGTGGCCGCAGAGCTGGGTTTCAACGGTGGGTGTGAACCAGCGGAGGGCGAAGTCGCACTCGCCTCCGGCGTCGGCCTGTGTTCGCGGAACGAAGAAGGCTGTTTCGGAAAGATTGTTTTCGTTGGCGATGGCCTGGAGGGTGGCGTCTTCGGGTGGCCAGACCTGCATGGGGACGACGGCGGCGGGGTTGCCGTGGAAGCGGCGGGTGGTGAAGGCGTCGACCTGGAAGAGTTTCATGGGCGCAGGATATCAGAGGGGAGGAGGTGGATCACGCGCTGCGCTGGTGAGCGCGTGCGGTGATTCAACCCGAGCCTTCAGCAACGCTTACGCGTTGCTTCAGACTCGGCGTCCCGGGGTGCGGTGCCACTGGGCGGGCGGGAGCTTATGCGTTGGCGTCGTCTTCGGGTGCGGTGCTGGCGACGAAGAGCTCTTTGAGCTGGTCGTCGGAGACGGGGCCGGGGGCGTCGCACATGGGGTCGGAGCCGGTCTGGGTTTTGGGGAAGGCGATGACGTCGCGGATGTTGTCGGTGCCGGCGAGGTGCATGACGAGGCGGTCGAGGCCGAAGGCGATGCCGCCGTGGGGGGGGGCTCCGAAGCGGAGTGCGTCGAGGAGGAAGCTGAACTTCTCGTGGGCTTCTTCTTCGGAGAGGCCGATGAGGTCGAAGACCTTGCGCTGGACATCGGCGCGGTGGATACGGATGGAGCCGCCGCCGATTTCGGAGCCGTTGACGACCATGTCGTAGCCGGCGGAGACGATGCCTTCGACGGTGTCGATGTCCTTCTTGTCGGCGGCGAGGAAGGCCTCGACCTGGTCGGGGCTCGGGGCGGTGAAGGGGTGGTGGAGGGCGTAGTAGCGGTCGGTCTCGGCGTCGTGCTCGAACATGGGGAAGTCGATGACCCATGTGAAGGCCCATGCGCCCTCGGGGATCATGTTGAGATCGCGGGCGATCTTCTGGCGGAGCTCGCCCAGGGCTCGCTGGCAGGTGGCGTAGGTGTCGGCGCCGAAGAAGACCTGGTCGCCTTCTTCGAGGCCGAGGCGTTCGGCGAGCTGGGCTGCGTAGGGCTCGATGAACTTGGCGACGCCGGTGTCGAACTTGCCGCCGGTCCACTTGCTCGTCGGGACGCCGCCGGCGCCGAACTGGCGGACGAACTCGGTGTAGCCGTCGGTGATCTTGCGGGTGAGCTTCTGGGCGCCCTGGGGGACGCGGATGGCGCGGACGGTGCCGCGGCGCTTTTCGAGGGCGCTCGAGAAGACCTTGAAGTCGGAGTCCTTGACGATGTCGGAGATGTCGATGATCTCGAGCCCGTAGCGGAGGTCGGGGCGGTCGATGCCGTACTTGTCCATGGCCTCGCGGTAGGTCATGCGGGGGAAGGCGGGGAGGTCGACGCCGAGGACCTCTTTCCAGAGGTCGCGGGCGAAGCCTTCCATGGTGTTCAGGACGGTTTCGCGGTCGATGAAGCTCATCTCGAGATCGACCTGGGTGAAATCGGGCTGGCGGTCGGCGCGGAGGTCCTCGTCGCGGAAGCAGCGGGTGATCTGCATGTAGCGATCGCAGCCGGCGATCATGAGGATCTGCTTGAAGAGCTGGGGGCTCTGGGGGAGGGCGTACCACATGCCGGGCTGGAGGCGGCTCGGGACGATGAAGTCGCGGGCGCCCTCGGGGGTGGACTTCGTGAGCATGGGGGTCTCGATTTCGAGGAAGCCCTGCTCGTCGAAGTAGCGGCGGGTGATCTGGGCGACGCGGTGGCGGACGCCGAGGATTTTCTGCATCGCGGGGCGGCGGAGGTCCATGTAGCGGTACTTGAGGCGGATGTCTTCGCCCGGGAGGGTTCCCTTGTCGTCGGGGAGGAAGGGGGGGTTGTCGGTCTTGCTCAGGACCTCGACCTTCGAGACGACGATCTCGATGGTGCCGGTGGGGAGCTTGGGGTTGGGGCCGCCGTCGCGGGCGCGGACCTTGCCCTCGATGGAGACGCAGTCTTCGTTGCGGAGCTTGTCGGCGGCGGAGAGGAGGTCGTCGCTGGCGTCCTCGCGGTCGAAGACGACCTGGGTGAGGCCGTAGCGGTCACGAAGATCGATGAAGATCAGGCCGGTGCCGTGGTCGCGGTAGCTGTTGACCCAGCCGTTGAGGACAACTTCTTGTCCGATGTGGGAGTCGCGGAGTTCGCCGCAGGTGTGGGTCCGGATGCGCATCGATGCCCCTCAGCAGTCGGCCCGGGGCGTCTGTGCCGCGGGCGGGTGGTCGCGTGGTTGGAGGGCGAGTGTAGAGGGGCTTCGGGCGGCTGCCGACGCGGCTTGCAAGGATCGGCGGTCCGCGGGTGCTGATTATGCGGGCGGGGGCGTTACATCAGGATGACGGCGCCGGCGAGGACGGCGGCGGTCACCGCGAGGATGCCCATCCAGCCGACGATGCCGATGGTGACGGGGGCGGTGGAGCTGTGGTGGTCGCTGACGAGATCGCGCGGGCCCTCGGGGACGGTGCCCTGGTCGGGGACTTCGGAGATCTTCTTGGTGCCGTGTTTGGTTTTCACTGAGTAGGTCATGTGAGGCTCCTTTCACATTCCGCGTTGTAACTCGATGTATGACAAGGGTCTATGGGTCGTAGCGGAGCCGGAGTCGGATATCAAGAGCCGGGGGCCTTCATCTCCCAGAGTTCTCACATATACCTTTTTTTAACCAAACGCACGTGTTGATTCATCGATCGAGGGGCTTGCCGCCGGCCGCCTCGGCGGCGAGGCCGAAGAAGGTGGGGAGGGTTTTCTCCATGGCTTTGGCGTAGGCGTCGCCGTCGACTCGGTAGACATCGCCCCGGAGGAGGGCGAAATCGGCCTCGACGACGGGGTCGGTGGAGAGGAGGGACCGCTGGGCGGTGAGGATGCCCTCGTAGTCGCGGCCCACGACCCAGACGGAGCTGCCGGCCTCGAAGCTGGCGTAGCCGCGGAAGACGCCCATGCGGAGGCGGGTGCGGATGACGCGTTCGACGCCGAGTTGCTCCCTGACCTGTTGCTCGACGGCGACGATGTTTCCGCCGACGGCGTCGGTGATGACGCCGAAGCCGGGGGCGGGGACGACGCGGACCTCGCGTGTGCGGCCGGTGTCGGAGGCGAAGAAGTTGATCTTGAGGAGGAGGCTGGAGGAGTCCTTCTGGGCGAAGGAGAAGTTCTCCATCGCGGGGGCGTCCTGCACGAGTCGCTGCGGGACAAGGGTGACGCCTCTTCGGGTCATCTCGTCGACGAAGATGCGGTAGGCGAGGGCGGCGAGGCGCTCGCGGTCGGCGACGCTGAACTCGACCTGCTTCTTGCCGAAGCCGATGGTTTCGGCGGCGATGCCGAAGAGGCTCGGGGGGACGGCGATGACCTGGCTCTTGAAGGGGGTCTCGATCTTTTCCTGGACGAACTCGACGGCGAACTCGATGAGTGCGTGCTGTGGGGCGACGCCGTCGTAGCCGCGGAGGGGAGGGAGGGAGTCGCGTCGCCAGTAGTCGTCGGACTTCTGGTAGACGGCGCGGTCGGTCTCGAGTTCGGCGTTGTCGAGGTTGGTGGGCGCGGACTTGCAGCCGGCGAGGAGGGCGACGGCCGCGGCGAGGGCGCACAGCAGCGTCCCCCCACTCCTGTGCGCAGTTCGGTGCGGCATGTTGGTCGGTCTCCTCGCGCGGGCCTGGTCGTGGTTACCAGGCGATGGTCGAGCCGTCGTGGCTCAGGAATCGCCCCGTGTCCCCCATGGCGAGTCGTTTCGCGAGCGAGAGGATATCCGTTGCACTCTTCTCGGGGGTGAGGTGTGCGTCGGCCCCGCCCATGTCGGTCTGCACCCAGCCGGGGTGGACAGCGGCCGATACGACGCCGCGGTCCTTGAGTTCGTTGGCGATGAGGAGGTTGACCATGTTCAGAGCGGCCTTGGAGGCGCGGTAGGCGATGTTCTTCGTCGCGCTCGACGCGCCGTCGAGGCTGCCCATGGTGCTGGAGATGTTGATGATCTTCTTTTCACCGCCCGCGAAGAGGTTCGGGAGCAGGGCGCGGGTGACCAGCAACGGGCCGGTGGCGTTGGTGGCGAAGCATGCGTTCATCGCGGCGGCGTCGAGCTCCTCGAAACCCTTGCCGTTGTCGGGGAAGGTGCCGGCGTTGTTGATGAGGAGGTCGATGGGCTTGCCGGCGAGCCGCTCGGCGAGTTTCTTCGCGCTTTCTTCATCGGCGGCGTCGAGTTGTTCGACCTGGGCGCCGAGGCCCCGGAGCTCGGTGGCGGCGTCGGGGTTGCGGGCGGTGCCGATGACGGCGCGGCCCTGGGCGATGGACTGGCGTGCGAGTTCGAGGCCGATGCCTCGGTTGGCTCCGGTGATGAGGGTTGTGGGCATGGGGGGAGGTTATGGCCGCTTCGCGGGCAGGTCACGGCCGGTGCTTTTTGAGCCACGCGAGTAGGTCTTCTGCGTGGGACGGGCCCTCGGGAGGGCGGCGGAACAGGTAGTCCACGCGGCTGTCAAGCGTGCGGAAGTCTGCGTTTCGCCGCGTCAGAACCAGGTCGTAGAACTTGATGAGGGCGATCAAGCCGGTTGTGAAGGCGAGTGCGCCGATCGTGGTGAGCATGAGCCTCGCGACCAACCATCCGAGCCAGATCTCGGAATCGGGGATCCTCCACCAGAATGCTTGCGGTGCGACAAGGAAGGCCAAGATTACGGTCGACATCCGGAATCGTGGTCGAAAGCGGATGTCGGTGGTCGCTTGGCCGGCACCACGGCGGATGGTGAGCACGGGATCGGTGACGAGGTTGTCGTCGTAGGCCAAACGGAGTTCGCGGCCGTCGCGGAGTTCCTGCTCTGTGATGGTGCCGTTGAAGTGCGTGCCGGAGAAGTCGTGGTGGAGGACTCGGGCGGCGTCGGAGGGCGACAGGGTGGTCGTCCATCGCCTTGGGCGGGAAAGGAGGGAGCCGTACATCGGTGTTCGTGTCCAGCAGGATCGTGTCTCATCAGCCGCGCGAGTTCATCCGGTCTCGTTGTCGCCACATGCCGCCGCATCGACTGCACACCAACGCTGGTGCGAGTTGACTGGCCATTTCGAGTTCGGCAAGTTTGAGATCCTGCCCACAGGCTCCGCACGCGCCTTCATGCAGGCGATCGCACAAGATCTCCCATTTCGTTATCCACGGCATGAGCAGGAGACACACCGGAACACAGGTCCCCATAACGCCGGCCGCACCAAGCGCTGCCTGCCATTCGAGCCATCGAAGCCGATTCTCGAACCACAGGTACGCATGAGCGGCGGCAAACAGACCACCGATTGCGACCGCACCTACCCAAAGAATAGCGACGAGAAACGCGAGGCTGATCATGGCGCGGAACAGGCCGCTATAGCCCTGATGTTTCAGGCCGTCCTCAATCGTGCCGCTAGCCGACTTCCGAAATACGAATGCTGTGAAAAAGGACGCCCCTGTTTCGCGCCGATCCGTGGAAGCCCATGGCTGGAACTTCAACACCCGTCCGCTTGCATCGGCAACACGCAACGGGTGCAATACCGCAATGGCGCGCGGACTCAACTACACCGCCTCCACGCACATCGCCACGGCGTTGCCGCCGCCGAGGCAGAGGGCGGCGACGCCCTTCTTCGCGCCTGTCCGCTTCATCTGGTGGAGGAGGGTCGTCAGGACGCGGGTGCCGCTGGCGCCGATGGGGTGGCCCAGGGCGATGCCGCCGCCGCAGATGTTGAGGTTGTCTTCCTTGATGCCGAGTTCCTTGATGTTGCAGAGGAGCTGGGCGGCGAAGGCCTCGTTGATCTCCCAGAGGTCGACATCGCTGATGGACCAGCCGGCGCGCTCGAGGGCGGCGGGGATGCCGACGATGGGGGCGGCGAAGATGTCCCTGGGGGCGATGCCGCCGGTGCCGTAGCCGACGATCTTGGCGATGGGCTTGACGCCGAGTTCCTCGGCCTTGGTGGCACTCATGACGATGGTGGCGGCGGCGCCGTCGTTGATCTGGCTGGCGTTGCCGGCGGTGACGGTCCCGTCCTTGCTGAAGGCGGGGCGGAGCTTGGCGAGGGCGTCCTGGGTGGTGCCGGGGCGGATGCCCTCGTCGCGGGTGACGCCGCCCTCGGGGCCGGGGGCCTTGCGGTTGCCGACCTGCTCGCCGGTGAGCTTGATGGTCTCGGCGTCGAAGTGGCCTGCGTTCCAGGCTTCGTCGGCGCGGTTGTGGCTCTGGGCGGCGTAGCGGTCCTGCTCCTCGCGGGAGATGTTGTACTTCTCGGCGATGTGGTCGGCGGCGTTGCCCATGGCCCAGCACTCGAAGGCGCAGCGGAGGCCGTCGTATTGCATGTGGTCTTCGAAGGGGGTGGGGCCGAACTTGGCGCCGGCGCGGATGTGGGCGAAGTGCGGGGCGAGGGTCATGTTCTCGAGGCCGCCGGCGATGACGCAGTGGTTGTCGCCGGCCTTGATGGACTGGGCGGCCATCATGACGGACTCGAGGCCGGAGCCGCAGACCTTGTTGATGGTCTTGGCGCTCAGGGTGTCGGGGAGGCCGGCGCCGAGCCCGGCCTGGCGGGCGGGGTTCTGTCCGAGACCGGCTTGGAGAACGCAGCCCATGACGCACTCGTCGATGTGGTCCTTGGCCTGGGGGACATCCTTGAGGACGGCCTCGATGGCGTAGGCGCCGAGCTTGGTGGCTGGGGTGGTGGAGAGGCCGCCGAAGAACTTGCCGATGGGGGTGCGCTTGGCGGCGACGATCACGGGCTGGTTCGACATGTGGACCTCCGAGTGGGTAAGTGAGCCGGGCCCGGGCCGCGGACTGTGACCGGCGATTCATGCTATGTCACCACAGATGGGCTGGGGCGGGGGGTTAGCATGGGGCATGCTTCAGGACCAGCTACCGGCCGATGCGGCCGTGACGGATGTGGTTTCGCCCGATGCGGCTGTGCCGGCGGATGAGCGGCTCGGTGCGGTGGACGAGCTTGCGCGGCTGGAGCCGATCGCGCGGGCGAGTGACTGGCTGAGCCAGCTGCTGTCGGGTGTGCCGGTGTGGGGGCGGGCGCTGATCATCACGGGCGTGGCGGTCCTGATCGCGATGGCGATCCAGTGGGTGGCGTACTTCCTGCTGCGGCAGACCTTTCGCGGGGCGCGGCATGAGCTGGCTCGGAAGCTGATCGAGCGGACGAAGCACCGGACGCGGCTGCTGGCGATCGTGATCGGGACGGCGGTGGGGCTTGCGGTGTGCGAGGAGCGGGGGCTTCTGGCGGACTGGCTTCGCGTGTGGTGGCCCGACATCACGACGGTGCTCACGATCCTGAGCGTGACCTGGGTGCTGGTGGGGCTGATCGCGGGCGTGGATGACATGCTGCTCGCGAAGTACAAGCTGGATGTGCGGGACAACCTGAAGGCCCGGCGGATGCACACGCAGGTGGCGGTGTTGAGCCGGACGATCCGGATCCTCGTGGGCGTGGTGGGCGTGGCGATCGCGCTTGCGACCTTTGATCAGGTGGAGGAGATCGGGACGAGCCTGCTCGCGTCGGCGGGGATCGTGGGGATCGCGGTGGGGTTCGCGGCGCGGCCGGTTTTGGGGAACATCATTGCGGGGATGCAGATCGCGCTGACGCAGCCGATCCGGCTGGACGATGCGGTGGTGATCGCGGGGGAATGGGGCTGGATCGAGGAGATCACAACGACCTATGTGGTGGTCCGGATCTGGGATCAGCGGCGGCTGATCGTGCCCTTCAGCAAGATCATCGAGGAGCCCTTCCAGAACTGGACGCGGAAGAGCGCGGACATTCTCGGCGCGGTGGAGTTGTTCGTCGACTACACCTGCGATGTGGATGTGGTGCGGGCGAAGGTGCTGGAGCTCATCGAGGCGAGCCCGAAGTGGGACAAGCGGGCGAAGGTGCTGCAGGTGATCGACACCAGCGAGCGGACGATCAAGCTGCGGGCGCTCATGACCGCGGCGGACTCCCCCACTGCGTGGGACCTGCGGTGCGAGGTGCGCGAGGGCGCGATCAACTGGCTGCGGACCGAGCACCCGGAGTGGCTGCCGCGTGAGCGGCAGGTGAACCTGGGCGGGCCGGGTGAATCCGAGGCGAGCGTGGGCGGAGAAGAGCGGGCGTGACGACGGCCGTGATCACCGCCCCATCCCCCCCACTGCCCTCGGCCCGGCTGACCGGGCTCGCGGCGGCGGCCCGCTGGGCGGAGATGCTGGGGCTGTTCTTCGGCGTGCCGGCGGTGATCGCGGCGTTTGTCGATCCGGCGCGGCGGTTTGATGGGTGGTTCCGGGCGGTCGGGCTTGGGGGTGTGCTCGATCTCGGCTGGCCGCGGGCGCGGGTGCTGATGCCGGCGCTGGCGATTTTCACGCTTGTGATTCTGGGTTGGCTGTTGCTCGACCGGTCGTTCCCGAAGCGGAACCTGTGGAACGGGCGGGAGACGCGGGCGGAGATGCGGCGGATTTTGGGGCTGTTCGCGGTCGGGGCGGCGCTGCTCTTTGGGCTGGCGTTCGTGCTGGACGGCTTCACGCCCTACCTGCGGCGTGCGGACGGGGCGTCGGCGTTTCTGTGGCTGCCAATGAATGCGCCGTGGGCGCTCGTGTTCATCGCGATCGGGTACCCGTGGTTCAGCTGCTACCCGCAGGAGATCACGCACCGGGCGTTCTTCTTCCATCGGTACCGGCCGATCGTGCCGGGGCGGTGGGCGATGATCGGGGTGAACGCGGTGGCGTTCTGCTGGCTGCACGCGCCGTTCTGGAACGCGATCGCTCTGGCGCTGACGCTACCGGCGGGGGTGCTGTTCGCGTGGACCTATGACCGGACGCGGTCGACGCTGGCGGTGACCGTCGAACACGCGTTGTACGGGTGGTGGGTGTTCTTCACGGGGCTGGGGTGGTTCGTGTACGCGGGATCGTTGGGCGGATAGGCGCACATTCTCGGAACATGTTCCGGTCGAGCCGGTCGCGGGCGTGTTTCAGGCTGTTTCAGTGCGGAATTGGGGCGGAAAGCCCTTTCATTCCGCGTCGCAACAGTTACGATGCGGGCGAGCGAAGATGCCCGCCCGAAAGCGGGCGGCACATGAGAGAGGAGCACCCCATGAAGGCAGTGATATGTGCCGGCGCGGCCCTTGCCCTGTCGGGCCCGGCGTTCGCGGCGACGAGCTTTTCGAATGACCTGACCGGCCTCGCCGGGCTCGCCCCGAACCTCGAGATCGCCGACACGGCCGACGCCAACCGGGCGGTCGCGTTCAGCGCGGCCGGTGCCCAGTTTGGCTCGGCGATGGCGGGCAACGACGGGCGGAACATGATCCGCACCACGGCGATGGACTTCGACGATGTGCCGTTCGTGGCGGAGATGACGGCCGACCTGTCGCAGGGCGGGCGGGTGTTCTTCGGCCTGGGCGGGGGCAATGTGGGCACCTTCGGCACGCCCGACTGGGATGTGGCGAACACGGTGTGGGTCGAGCAGGGGCTCGGCGTGACGACGCTGTTCACCTTCGAGATCGGGGCGGGGCCGGTCTTCCAGCCGAACCCGCTTTCGGCGCCGGGCTCGACGAGCTTCCGCCTGCGGATGAGCTACGACGCGGGCACGGGGGAGCTGACCTTTGAGCAGGATGATGACTGGATGGGCGGCCCGTTCGTCGCCGACTCGACCAGCACGATTAATGTCGCGTTCCTCTTCGACGGTGGCGAGCCGGGCAGCCTCTTCGTCGGCGGCGGCAGCGGCGCGATCGTGACCGACTTTGATGTCACCGTGATCCCGACGCCCGCGGGCGCGGGGGTGCTGGCCCTTGGAGGGCTTGTCGCGGTGCGTCGGCGTCGGTAACCGGATCAGTATTGTTGTTTCGCGACCCACGCCGGCCCGTGTCGAAGGATGCGGGCCGGTGTTCTGCGCGGGCTCAGCGGGTCATCATCGCGAGCTTCATGAGCTGGGCGCTGATGCCGAGGACGATGCCGAAGAGGCCGAGCACGATCGGGCCGCTGCGCTTCGCGACGCCGCCGCAGGCGATGGCGACGACGCCGAGGGCGATCGCCGCATAGCCGCTGACGAATACGGCGAGGGCGATGGAGACGACGCCGAGAGTGGACGCGACGATCGCGAGGCGGTTGGGTGTAATGGGTGAGGGGGCGGCGGCGCTGGGCATTCCCCTAGTTTACCGAACGCGATGCAAAAGTGGAGTGGCCAGATCGCCCATTTTGCTGGCCCGCCGCTGGGCCAACACACCGACCTACCCTGCCTCCCCGAAACCAGAATTCCCCCGGAGACCCCCCATGGCCCAGAGCTTCGTCGACCTCCCCGCGGACAGCAACCAGGCCCTCGGCATCGCCCGCTACGCCATCGATTTCCTGGCGAAGGGCGAGCCCTCGAAGGCCGTTCTGGAGCACACCAACCGGTTCTTCACGGACGCGTGCCTGTGCGGGGTGTCGGCGTTGGCGCTTGGGACGAACGCGCCGACGATCCTGCGGAAGGAGGCCCAGGAGTACGCGGTGCCGGCGGGGCACTCGGGGCCGGGGCTGGGGCGGAGCTCGACGCACGGGGCGACCTGCTTTGGCACGAAGACGCGGGTGAAGGCGGAGAAGGCGATCGTTGCCAACTGCTCGGCGGTCAGGGAGTGGGACTCGAACGGGACGAACTTCGGGTATCGCCCGGAGCTCGGCAACACCGCCGGCGAGTTTGGGCACAACGACTTCTACGGGGTGTGCATCGCGGCGGCGCAGATGCTGGGGGAGAAGCCGGGCGCGGGGCCGGCGGGGGACGGGGCGTACGCGCTTCGGGCGATGGTGTGCCACGACGAGATCCGCGGGCGGCTGGCGGAGGTCTTTAGCCTGAAGACCTACAAGATCGACCATGTGCTGCACGGGGCGATCGCGTCCGCGGCGGTGTTCGGGGCGATGGTGGGCGCGACGGCGGAAGAGATCGAGAGCGCGATCGGCATGGTCGTGGCGCACTTCGTGCCGTTCCGGGCGATCCGGGCGGGCAAGCAGCTCAGCGACTCGAAGGGCGCATCCGCGGCGATCAGCACCGAGGCGGCGATCCTCGCGGTGAAGCGGTCGATGGCCGGGTTCCTGGGGCCGCGCGACATCTTCCGGAACCCCGAGGCGGTCTTCCGCATCTTCGAGGGGCCGGGGCAGATGTTCAAGGCGGTGAACGCGGGTGACGCGAACACGGAGAAGAAGGACGCGTCGCCGTTTGACCTGCGGCTGTCGACCTCGGGCGATGACTTCGCGGTGATGGGGATGCACTTCAAGCTGGGCCTGTACGAGCACCAGTCGGCGGGCGCGCTGCAGGCGATGATCGACCTCTTCGAGAAGGCGCCGGGGCTGCTCGACGACGCGGACGGCGGGCAGTTCAAGAAGATCACGATCACGGCGTACGAGCCGGCGTTCGGGATCATCGGCGACCCGGCGAAGCGGAACCCAACGACGCGGCAGTCGGCGGACCACTCGATGGTGTACATCGTGTCGACGCTGCTGCGGAAGGCGCTCGAGGCGAAGAAGGCGGGGGTCGCCCCGACCTGGCCCAACCTGATCCTGCTGCCCGAGGACTACTCGGCCGAAGCCATCAACCACCCGCTGACGCGGACGCTGATGGACAAGATCGACTTCGCGCACGGCGGCAAGGAGTACGACGACCGCTACCCGGACGGCATCCCGACGAGCCTGAAGGTGGAGGGGGCCGACGGCTCGACGCACGACTCGGGGATGGTGATGTACCCCGCGGGGCACGCGCGGAACACGACGGCGGACCTCGACGCCCTGCTCGACAACAAGTGGAAGAAGCTGGGAGCGCTCGCGAGCGCCGACGCGGACGGGCTCATCGCCCGCTTCCGCGACCTGCCGAGCAAGTCGGCGGCGGATATCGCGGCGATCCACGACTTCGAGATTCTGGATCGCGGGCCGTTCGAGTAAGCCGGGTCAGGCCTGGAGGGCATCAGGGGGTCGCGGTGTCCGTGCCGGCGACGCGGTCGATGGCCGCCTCGCCGCCCTCCCAGACCTTGCCGTCGCGGAAGGTGGAGCACCAGGCCTTGGCCTCGGCGGGGCTCTTGCCCTCGGCCTGGGTGAGGTGCGCGCCCCACATGTAGGTCGCGCGGCCGCCCGAGCCGCAGTGCAGCATGACCGGCCCCTCGGCGGTGTCGAGGGCGGCGCGGATCTGGTCGTACTGCTCGGGGCCCATCTCGGAGCCCTTGGTCGGCACATGGACATAGGTGAGGCCCAGTGACTCGACGAGCTCCTCGTAGTACGGGAGCATCGCCATCTCGGGCTCGGTCCGCATGTTGATGACGACCCGGCCTCCCCGCTCCTTGAACTCGGCGAGGGCGGCGGGGCTGGGCTGGGCACCGATGTAGGCCCGCTCGCGTTCGCTCTCTGGGCGGAAGCTGTCCCACTCAGACAGGCTCGGGGGCTTGGGCTCAGCGTCGGCGACCGGCTTGCCGGTCTGGCAGGCGGGGAGCAGGGCGAGGGAGAACAGCAGGCCGAGGGCGAGCGGGGTGCGGTGCATGGGCGGGAGGATAACAGGATGCCGCCGTGGGGTACCACAGCGTCATAGACTGCCCCCATGGCCGATCGCAACGCTTCGTCATCGCTCACCCCCGGCGCCCGCCTGCGGGCCGAGATGGACGCCGGCGTCGTCGCTGCGCCCGGCGCGTTCAACGGGCTGGTCGCCCGCGAGGTGGCCCGCGCCGGGTTCCGGGCGGCGTATGTCTCGGGCGGGGCGACCTCGGCGGCTGCGGGCGTCCCCGACATCGGTGTCCTGACGCTCGACCGCTTCGCCGCGACCGTGCGAGAGGTGGCGATGGGGGCGCGGACCGACGGCGCCTACCTGCCGGTCATCGCCGACGCGGACACGGGGTTTGGCGAGGAGGAGATGGTCCGGCGGACGGTGATCGAGTACCAGCGGGCGGGGGCGGCGGGGCTGCACCTGGAGGACCAGGTCTTCCCGAAGCGGTGCGGGCATCTCGACGGGAAGGTGCTGATCTCCACGGAGCAGATGGCGAGCAAGGTGGCGTGGGCGGCGAAGGCCGCGAGCCAGACGACAGACCCCGACTTCGTCGTGTGCGCCCGGACCGACGCGGCGGGCGTGGACGGGCTGGAGGCGGCGGTGGAGCGGGCGACGGCGTATGTGGGGGCCGGCGCCTCCATGATCTTCCCCGAGGGGCTGAAGTCCGAGGATGACTTCGCCCGCTTCGCGTCGATGCTGCGCGAGCGCGTCGCGGGGCGGGTGTACCTGCTGGCGAACATGACCGAGTTCGGCAAGACGCCCCTCATCCCGCTCGCCCGCTTCGGCGAGATGGGGTACGACTTGGTGATCTACCCCGTCACGACACTTCGGGTGGCGCTCGGCGCGGTGAGCCGGGCGCTCGCGGAGCTGCGGGAGACGGGGAGCGTCGAGGGGTTCCTCGACGGGATGCAGACGCGGAAAGAGCTCTACGAATCGCTGGGCTACACGCCGGGCGAGCCGTGGAGCTATCCCGCCTGAACGAACACAAGCACGAGACACGAGAACCGCTTTCCGAGGAGCCTTTTGCATGTCCACCAAGTCCGCCGGTCTCGAGGGCCTTGTCGCCGGAACCACCTCCATCTGCAAGGTCGAGCAGGACGACCTGATCTACCGCGGCTATTCCGTGGACGACCTCGCGAAGAACGCGACCTTTGAGGAGGTGGCGTACCTCCTGCTCGAGGGCGAGAAGCCGACGGGGTCGCAGCTCAAGGCCTTCACGGACGAGCTCAAGGCCGAGCGGGCGCTGCCGGCGCCGGTGGTCGAGTACCTCCGCGCGGTCGGGCCCGCGATCGCGGCAGGCTCCGCGGTGCCGATGGATGTGGTGCGGACGGCGGTCAGCCTCCTCGGCAATGTCGACCCCGAGAGCCAGAGCATCGAGCCCGCGGCCGAGCTGCGCAAGGCCAAGCGGCTGCTCGCGAAGATCCCGACGATCGTCGGGCACATGCAGAATGTCATCGACGGGCGGGAGATCGTCGGCGTCGAGCAGGGCGGCGACCCCGAGCTCGGGCACGCGGCGAACCTGCTGTACATGATCACGGGCGAGAAGCCGAGCGACATCTTCACCCGCACCCTCGATGTCAGCCTCACCCTCTACGCCGAGCACGACTTCAACGCGAGCACCTTCACGAGCCGCGTGATTGCGGCGACGCTGTCCGACATGCACGGCGCGGTGACGGGCGCGATCGCCGCCCTCAAGGGTCCGCTGCACGGCGGGGCCAACGAGGCCGCGATGGAGATGCTCAAGGAGATCCGGGCGCATGTCGACGCGGGCGGCGAGGTCGAGGCGTGGATGCACAAGGCCTTCGAGGAGAAGCGAAAGCTCATGGGCTTCGGCCACCGCGTCTACAAGAACGGCGACCACCGCGCCCCGATCCTGCACGAGCTGGGCCGCCAGCTCGCGGAGGAGAAGGGGCCCGACGCCGTGAAGTGGTTCGACATCGGTGAAGAAGTCCAGCGCATCATGCTCGAGCAGAAGTCGATCCACCCCAATGTCGACTTCCCCTGCGGGCTCACCTACTTCACCATGGGCATCCCGGTGCCGCAGTACACGCCGATCTTCGTCGCGGCCCGCGTGTCGGGCTGGGCGGCCCACATCATGGAGCAGCACCAGAACAACCGGCTCATCCGCCCCCTCGCCGACTACCAGGGCCCGGCCCTTCGGAAGTGGGCCGACGGCTGATCGGAGCCCAGGCTGGGCGAAACCGCCGGGCCCGATCTCCAAGTATGGTGGCGGGCCGGGTAGCATCCCCTGCCCGGTAATCCCATGCCCGACGACACCGAACGCCAACCCGAGCCCTCGCCAGTGCCCAAAGCACGGTCGGCCCCAGCCCATGACCGCGCCGTGGCCGCGGGTCTGCCGCCGGACTCCGGGCCCGAAGCCGAGGTCACGCGCATCCGCCAGGCGATGCTGCGACGGGCACCCCTCCGCTTCCTGCTGCTGAACGCCGGCGTGCTCGCGTCGCTGATCGGCGGCATCTGGCTGCTCGTGAAGGACCGCCCCTACTGGGCCGGCTTCGTGGGCGTCCTCGGGCTCGCCTGCCTCATCGCCCTGATCGCCTGGAAGGTCCTCACGCTCGCGACGCGCCTCCGCGTGACCAACAAGCGGAGCATCATGACCACGGGCCTGCTCAGCAAGCAGACCACCGAGGTCCTCCACGACAACATCCGCAATGTGAAGATCGACCAGAGCTTCTGGGAACGCGTCTGGAATGTCGGGCGGATCTCCATCGCCTCCAGCGGCACCGACGATGAGGAGATCGTCATGAGGGGCGTCCCCCGCCCGCATGATCTGGCCCGGATGATCGACCTC
Source organism: uncultured Phycisphaeraceae bacterium (assembly GCA_964615815.1). Classification (GTDB taxonomy): domain Bacteria; phylum Planctomycetota; class Phycisphaerae; order Phycisphaerales; family UBA1924; genus DAIQNV01. The sequence continues at coordinate 51,819 of CAZTQV010000019.1, forward strand.
TACCGCCCCTTGGGTTAATGGACCCTCGCACGCCCTTCACCTTGCCCCTCCCCCCCACCGCCCGCTTGCCTTGACAGGCCCCGGATCGCCTACACTGTCGCCATGCTGCCAGAGGGCTCCGTCAAACCGATGCTCGCCCGTATCCGCCTTCGCGTCCTCGCGATCGTCGTGGGCGTTGTCCTCGCGGTCGTCGGCGTCGTGTCCTTCGCGGCCTGGCCGATCGTGCCGGTGCTGGGCGTGGCGATCATCACCGTCGCCGCAGCCGTGAACACCGCCACCGCCCGCCTCGCGGCCCCCGTCTGCACCACCTGCGGCGAAAAGCTGCCGGGGGCGAACGAGGGTGACCGCGTCCTGAAGAGCGGCCCCTACGGCGTCGTCTGCGACAACTGCGGCGCCCTCAACGACCCCAACCGCCCCGCCGACCACCGCGTCGCCTGATCGCGGCCCGGGCCGACCGGTTCCCTCCCCCCCACTGCCGACACAAAAACAAAGACGCCCGCCGAAGCGGGCGTCCTCGTTCACGATCCGTGCGGACCTGCAGGCCTCAGCCCGCGGCTTCCATCTTCTTGTTGAACTCCTCGCCCGAGACCTCTTCCACCTTGGCCTTCTGGAGGATGGCGTCCATCGTCTTGTGCTCGCGGAGCTGCTGGAAGACCTGCGTCACCCGACGGCTCTCGATGAGGTCACGCCGCAGCTGCTCGGGCCGCACGCCCTGCTCGGCGGCCATCTGAGCGATGCGGCCGTTGATCTCGGCCTCCTCGACGCGGACATCCAGCTCCTCGGCCGCCTGGTTCAGGATGAAGAACAGCTTGAGCTCGTTCCGGGCGACATCCGCCGAGGACGACCGCAGCTCGGCCATGTGCCGCTCGATCTCCGCCGGGTCGACGCCGCGGTACATGAGCTCCATCCGGCGACGCTCGAGCGTCCGCTCGGCCTGGCCGGCGGTGAGGCGCTCGGGCAGCTCCATCTCGGTGCCGTCGACGAGGGCCTTGGCGACCTGCTGACGCATCGCCGACTGCTGCTGCACGAGCCCGCGCTGCGTGAGGCGGGTCTTGACGGCCTCGCGGAGCTGCTCCTCGCTCTCGAAGCCCGTGCGGGCCACGACATCGGCGAGCTCCGCCGGGATGATCCGGTCGACGCGGCTGACGCCAAAGGTGACCTTCAGCTTCTTGCCGCGCAGCTCCTCGCGCTCGTGCCCCTCGGGCCCGGTCGTCTCGATGGTCGCGGTCTCGCCGGGCTTCGGCATGCCGAGCTGCTTGGCGAAGTCGTCGACCAGGACGCCCAGGATCATGCCCTTGCCCTCGTCCTCGGGCATCGGCACGCGGACGACGGCGCCCTCGATGTTGTAGAACTCCTCGCCGTCGGGCCCGGTCATGACGCCGTGCCCGGTGAGGTAGTCGCCCTCCTGCGGGGCGTCCTGCTCCTCGAGGTCGCCCTCGTTGATGCGGATCTTCTCGATCTCGCCGTTCACCAGCTCGTCGGTGACATCGACCGTCGGCTTCAGCACCGTGATGCCCTCGAGGTCCGGCGTCTTGAACTCCGGCTGCACCTCGACCTCGACGCTGAACGCCAGCGGCTTGCCGGGAGCCAGCTCGGCCTTCTCCAGCTCATCGGCCCGGGGCTCGCCGATGACCTTCAGCTTGTGCTGCTCGACGGCCTCCTGGTACGCCATCGCCACGATCTGCTGCTTCGCCTCGCGCTGGATGACCGAGCCGAACTTCTTCTCGATCAGCCGACGGGGGGCGCGGCCCTTGCGGAACCCCGGCACCTCCGCCTCGACCATCACGGTGTCAAGAGAGCTGCCCAGCTTCTCGTCCACCACCTCGGCCGGCACCTCGATGCTCAGCTTCTTCAGACTGGGACCGGCGTCCTCGATCTTTACGGTCGGGTTCAGTTCGCCGGCGGGAGCGGTTGCGGTATCGGCCATCGTCGAGATCCTCGCGCGTGGTGTTGACCGCGACGCCGGCACGCGCACGCCGACCCGCCGCGGATGGGCCGCAAGTGTAGAAGGGCCGGGGGCCCGGGGCGTGGGCGGGGCCCGATCGTCGCCACGCCCCCTCCCGGGGAGATACCATCACGGCCCCACGCCGGAGTGGCGGAATTGGCAGACGCAGCGGATTCAAAATCCGCCGGGGTAAAACCCGTGGGGGTTCGAGTCCCCCCTCCGGCATTTCCGGCGGGCCCGACTTTCAGCTTCGGGCCCGCCGACCGACACACTCTCCCCCGCTCCATCCCCCCACGCCACGCCTCCCCACCACCCCCACCTCTCCTCGTCAGGCCGCGGCCCCGGCGCGGCTCAGCTCACCGACCCGCGACGCCGCAGCGACGCCACGCCCGCCCCAAGCGCCAGCAGCGCGATCGAAGAGGGCCCCGGCACACACGCCGAGCCGACCTCGATGTTCGACATCATCAGCGGCGCGTTGCCCGTGTTGGTGATCCTGAACACCTCCCAGTCCGGCTGCGGGCCGATGTTGATCGTCAGCGAGAAGAAGATCCCGTTGTCGAGATACTCCGCCACGCTCCACACCGGCACGATGTTCCCGTGCCGCGGGTGCACGCCCATAAGCGGGTCCTCCCACCGCGGGCTCTGGAAGCCGCCCTCGTACTGGAAGGTGATCCACGCCCGCTTGAACCGCTTCGGGTTGAACGAGTTGTCGAGCTGGAACGCCCGCATCTCGCCCGGTGCCAGCGTCATGTTGGGGATCGATGCCGTCAGCATCGGGTCGCCGTCGTCCGTCTGACCCGCCGTCGCCGGGCCGCTGTGCGCCCACGGCGGGTTCGGCCATGTAAAGGTCCCGTCATCGTTCGGTGTCGGCGTCAGTGCGCCGCCCGGGTTCGCATCGGTCCAGCGCACCGTCGCCGCCGACGCAACCGAGCACACCGTCCCCGCGACCACCGCGGCCAACACCGCCAGCCGTTTCGCAGCGCTCATGGAAGCCCTCCATTTCTAATGACGCCCGGCACGCGGACGAGACGCGCCCGGCGTGCCGACGATCCGACGCGGCGACCCGCCGACCACGGCCTCGCCACGGGGCCGCGTCCGACCGTTATCGCCGCTCCCAAAGCAGAAGAAGGCACCGCACGCCCGAGGCCCGCGTGACCGCCGGCACACCCATCCCGCCGGCTCGAGCACGAACCCGGCAAACCCGCAACGAACTGGCTCTTTCCCCGGAATCATCCGCCACCTCGCCGCGGCATCGCCGCGTGCGGTGCAACTTGAAGTGTTCACCGCGTCGCCGATTCCGTCAACACAAACAACGCCTGCGCACCCGTGATTCAGCAGTTTCAGCGAGCGACCTCATTGACCGGTGCTCCGCTTTCCACCCGAACCCGTCATCCCAGAACCAACGAACAACAACGCGGGGCCCCGAAGGACCCCGCGTCATCACTCAGCCATCAGCGAGCGGCTCTCAGCCGCAGGGCCTCACGGGCAGCCCGCGCTGAACGCCGCCAGGAACGCCGAGATATCCGCGAAGGTGAACGAGCCGAACGGCGCCGCCAGGTCCGCGGCCGGGTCGCTCGAACTGAACGCCGACAGGTACGCCGAGATATCCGCGAAGGTCAGCTCCCCGAGCGGTGCCGCCAGGTCCGCCGCGTTGCAGCCCGTCGGCCCGTCCAGGAAACCGGGATACTCGATCCCGACGAAGAACTCGTCGACGAACCAGGTCTCCCCCGCGCTCGCGTTCGGGGCGACCAGCCGCATCTGCACGCTCTGTACGCGCGCGAACGGCGGGAGAATGAACTCCGCCACCTCGAACGACGACGAGTCGCCCGCGGTCGTCACCGTCCCGAACGGCGTCCACGACCCGCCGTTGGCCGAGTACTCGACCCGAAGCGTTTCGCCCGCGGGCACGCCCTGCGTCTGCCAGCTGAAGCGCGCCTTCGGGAAGCCGATCAAGAAGTCGATCGAGCTCGCCGCGAAGGTCACCGTCTCCACCGGCTCGTCCGTCGTGATCGCCAGCACGCGGTCGCCCGAGGGCGCGTTCTGCGCCGCGTCCGAGCTCACCGCCGAGCCCACCGAGGCAAACCGCGGGTTCACCTCAACCGGCACGCTGAAGTCCTCGACGAACGGCGCCTCCAGCCCGTCCCAATCCCGCGCCGCGAGATCGTCAACGAACCAAGTGTCCGTCGCGTCCGAGCCTGTCGAACGCACACGCCACACCACGCCCGAGTAGTCCGCCCCGGCCGGGTACGACACCGCATACTCCGTCCAGCTCTCCCGAGCCCGCCCGTTCGACGCGACCTCGAACGCCGTCACCCACTGGTCCGACGCGTCCTTGTACTCGATGACCAGCGCCTCGCCCGCCTCGATCCCGCGCTCGAGCACATCCAGCCGGACCACCGGCTCATCGTTGAACCGGAACTTCGGCCGAAGCAGCGTGCTCTCGAGGGTCGCCGCGCCCGCGAACACGCCCGCGCTCACGCCCTCAGGCGCCGCCACCGGCGGCACATCCACGCTCACGCCCGCCGCGACCGGCCACAAGGCCCCGTCGAGCGCCGTCTCGAAGAACTCCTCCACCGGCAGGTTCGTCCGCGACTGGAAGGCATGCGCCATCGTCACCGCGTTGAAGGTGTTCACCCGACCGCGACCGTAGATGTTGTCCTCCCCGGGAGCGCCAAGGTCATCGACCGACAGGTACAACACCTCCTGCACATCGTCCGCGGACAACGCCGGGTTGGCCGCGAAGATCATCGCCCCCACGCCCGCCGCGATCGGCGAGCTGAAGCTCGTCCCCGAGCCCGACCCGAAGCCGCCGCCCACCCGCGTCGAGTACACGCTCGATCCCGGCGCCGTCAGGCTCACGAGCCCGCCGTAGTTGCTGAACCCCGACTTGTTGTCCGAAGAGGTCGTCGACGCGACGACGACGCAATCGGGAAACTCCGTCGCCGGCAGTTCCTGGTTGTCGTTGCCGGCCGAGTGAAAGAGCACCGCCCCGTTCCGCTTCACGAACTGCCCCGTCAGCTGCCACCCGTAGTCAGCGACACCCGAGAACGACACATTGACGACATGCGCCCCGTTCTCCGCCGCCCAGCGCGCCCCCTGCTGCAGGTCGAACGCGTCCGCGCCGCCGGTGTCCGTCACCTTGATCGGCATCACCTTGAAGTTCCACCCCACGCCCGCGGCCCCGCGCCCGTTGTTCCCCTGCGCCGCCGCGCACCCCGAAACAAAGGTCCCGTGCCCGTGGAAGTCCTCGATGCTCCCCCCCTCGTCCGACGCCAGGTCCTGCATCGCGTCGAACCCGCGCACGATGCTCCCAGCGAGGTCCGGGTGGTTCGTGTCCACGCCCGAGTCCACCACCGCCACCACGATGTCCGGCGAACCGACCGTGATGTCCCACGCCAGCGTCGACTGCAAACGGGTGTGCTGCCACGCCGAGTTGAACGACGGATCGTTCGGCACCGTCGCGTCCACGAACACACGCCGGTTCGGCTCCACCCACTCGTAGTCGCCCGTCGCCATCAGCATCGCCGCGAACTGGTTCTCGTCCAGCCCCGCCGGCACACGCACGAGCAGCGTCCCCACCTCGTCCGCCCGATCGACGATCAAGGGCGACACGCGCCGCTCCGCCCGTGCCTTCGCCGCCGTCAGCTTCGCCCGCTTCGCCGCCGTCCCGCGGAGCCGCTCGCCCCGCATCGTCGCCCCCACGGGCCGCACCTGCACGGTCCCGGTGAGTTCCGCCACCCCGGGCCGGCTCACCCACTTCCGCTCCACCGCGTCCACCTGCGCGAACGCCTCCGCATCGCCCGGCTGCACCGCGATCTGGCCGAGCGTCGCCCGCACCGCCGACGCCGGCAGCACCACGCGCTCCTGACCCACCGCCAAGCCCGCCGCCAAGGCCAGCCCGCACGCCGCCACCACCCCGAGCGGCGAAACCCCGGACCGACCAAACTTCCCGCGTGCACCCATCGTCATCGAGACCTCCTCAGCATCGACGCCGGCGATCGAACGGCCGCCGCACCGACGCAAGCAATAACACAGTGAGGACCAGCGAGCGGACCGAGACGGACCCGCACCGTCACTCTTCCCCGGGCATCCGATTCGCAGACCCCGTCTCCGAAGGTACAGCAAACCGCCCGATCCGGGAAGAAAAACACGACCGCGCTACCCCTCACCCACCGAACAACCGGCCCGAATCGCCGCTACGGACACCCCGCCGCGAACGCCGCCAGGAACGCCGACACATCCGCGAAGGTCAGTTGCCCCGCGGGCGCAGCCAGATCCGCCGCCGAGTCCCCACCGCTGAAAGCCGCCAGGAACGCCGACACATCGGCAAAGGTCAGCGACCCGAACGGCTCCGCAAAGTCCGCGGCCGAGCACCCCGCCCCCGAGATCGCGATCGGCCCGTCCGAATCATCGAAGCCCGTCCGCCCATCCGCGTCCCGTGCCACGACCCGAAGGGTCCCTTCCTCACTCGCCGCGTTCGGCACCGTCCACGCGAACGACCCGGTGTCCGCGATCCCCTCCGCGATCACCTCGAAAGGCTGCCCCCGCCCACTGCTAAAGAGCAGGTCAACCTCCACCACGCCCTCATCATCATCCGTCCGCCACTCAAGGTTCACGCTCTCCCCCGCCGCGAACGAACCCTCGTTCGGCCCCGTCAACCATGCGACCGGGTCAGCGCCGCCCGAGTTCTCGGGAACATGCATCACAATGCAGTGCATCACCCCCGAAGCCGTCACGATCCCGTCGCAGTCGACCTGCACCACCGTCTTGTCCGGTGCCGCAGCCTGCCACGCCGCGAGCGCCTGCTGCGAATAGGTCGATCCGATGTTGTCGTACTCCGGGATCAGCACAAGACCGTTGCACATCACCACATTCGTAAAGGTGTAGTGCGTCCCGCCCTGCCGCACCGCCGGCGTCCGCGTCACGGTCCACCCCGCCGCCGCAAAGTCCGCCGCCGCCGAATCGCACACGCTGTCCCAAGCCGACCCCGGTTCGAGAGGCCAATCCGAGATCACGATCGCGTCATCGGCAACGATCTGCATCCACATATCGATGTGCTGCGTCGCATCGACAAAGGTCGGGAACGGGTCGAACAGCGTCGTCTCGATCCCCTGGAACTCCCGCCAGAGATCAACGATCGCGCTCCCCGACAGCCCCGGGTTCTCGTTCACGATCAGCCGCGTCGACGCCCCGCCCCCGAGCGCGTCCAAGTGATAATTCCCGCCCCCGTGCACCAGCGGGATCGTGTACACAGCCTCCCCACGCTGCGGCCCCCAGAACGAAGTCAGCAGATTGTCGTTCGGCCGCGGCCGGTTGTAGGTGTGATCCACGATCGCCCGGATCCCGTTCTCGTAGATGTACCGCGGCCCGTAGTCGCGGATCCAGATCGAGTCCGTCCGCCGCACCGTCGTGAACACCCGCGACGCGTCCGCCCCCGCCGCGATGAACGCCGACCGCGCGCTCGCCGCCTCGGTCGTCGTGTCACACACCACATACAGGTTCGCGTCCCCCGTCGTCGTGATGTGCCGCCCCATCTCCCGCAGGATCGAAAGCCAAGACGACGGCCCCTCGTACGCCACGAGGATGCCCTCCATCGGCTCATACTCAGCAACCGCCCGCACTACCCCCGTCGGTGCCCCCGCCGTCTCCGGCGCCACCAGCGGCGCATCAGCAAGCACCGCCCGCTCCGCCTCCGTCAGCGACCGAGGCGTCGCCGCCCCCTCCGGATACCTGTCCTGAGCAGCAACCACAGAGCCCGCGACCAAACCCAACGCACACACCGACAGCACTCGAAGCATCACGGGCCCTTCCGTTTCCCCACGGACGACCGCAGTCTAACGCCGACTGAGGGACTGCCAAACCAGCATCTGGTCAGGATTGTTCGAAGGCTCCAGACCCTCACACCGCGACAACGGCTCATCGAACCGTTCTCGGTCCACCCACCGCACCCCGGAATCCGCGTACAGCACATGCACGCCCGTCTTGTGCCGCGAGTCCAGCCGCTCCGGCAGCCCCACCCCGTCCCCCAGCAACGGCTCACCCGGCATCAGATCGCTCAACCGAGGCATCTCCGCGATCACCCCGCTGAACCCCCAGTCCACGAAAGGCGCCGACGCGTACCCCCCCTGCACATTCACCCCCGGAGTCCCGGGCGGCCACGGGTTCTCCGCGGTGTCAAACGCCTGCTCAGGGGCCAATTCCGCCGGGCAGTACAGCGCCTCCCCCGACTCCAGAAGCCCGTGCGCATACAGCCGCCCGAACAGCACAAGCGTCCCATCCCCAAACCCCGAGTACACCATCGTGTTCCACTGCACCCGCCCCCCGCGATACCCCAGCGGCATGAAGTCATCGAAGTCGTTCGCGTACAGCGTCACGAGCTGGTGCACGCTCCGCAGATTCGCCTGGCACTTCACATTCACCGCCGACCGCCGCGCCGCCCCCAGCCCGGGCAGCAGCAGCCCGATCAAGAGCGCAATCACCGCGATCACCACCAGCAACTCGATCAGCGTGAACGCTCGACCCCGGTCCATCGCTCTCCGTTCGCCCAATCCACCCCCGCAGGCGCGGCCACCCCAAGCCTACGCCCAGTTCCATCAGCCAAACCCAACCAAAGACTTGACACACCTCTCCGCCCCCATATGCTAGGGCCGTGTTCGCATCCGAAGACCACACCCACCGCGACGCCCTCCCCGACGGCCCCGCCCACCGCCGAGCCGCCGGCCTCAACCCTGGAAACCGCTTCGAGCCCGTCCACCTCCATGTCCTGGGCGAGGAACTCGACCGCCGCCTCATCGAACGCACCGAAGACGCCGACCCAAACTCCCCCGCCCCACCCGTCCGCGTCGAACGCCGCGTCTACGCCGACAACACCAAAACCATCATCAACCGCGTCGCCCGCACCTCCGATGTCCCCTTCGACTGGACCGTCAACCCCTACCGAGGCTGCGAGCACGGCTGCATCTACTGCTTCGCCCGCCCCTACCACGAGTACCTCGGCTTCTCCTGCGGCCTCGATTTCGAAACCAAGCTCGTCGCCAAGCTCGAAGCCCCCGAACTCCTCGAACGCGAACTCGCAAACCCACGCTGGAAGCCCGAGCCCATCGTCATGTCCGCCATCACCGATGTCTACCAGCCCATCGAGCACGACCACCGCCTCACCCGCCGCTGCCTCGAAGTCATGGCCACCCCCTTCCAGCCCGTCTCCACCATGACCAAGAGCGCCCTCGTCCTCCGAGACACCGACCTCTGGGCCCGCCTCGCCGAGCGCAACGCGGGCCGCGTCACCGTCACCCTCGTCACGCTCGACCCCGAACTCGCCAAGACCCTCGAGCCCCGCGCCACCCTCCCCGCAGGCCGCCTCCGCATCATCCGCGAGCTCACCGCCGCCGGCGTCCCCGTCACCGTCAACATCGCCCCCATCATCCCGGGCCTCACCGACACCGAAGTCCCCAAAATCCTCGAAGCCGTCGCCGAAGCCGGCGCAAAGCGAGCCGCCTGGGTCCTCCTCCGCCTCCCCTACCAGGTCAAAGACCTCTTCCTCGACTGGCTCCAGCGCCATGTCCACCCCGAACGCGCCGGCAAGGTCGAAGCCTTCATCCGAGACACCCGCGGCGGAAAGCTCTACGACGCCACCCGCAAGCGACACCGAGGCCAGGGCCACCTCGCCCAGCAGATCGCCCAATCGTTCGACATCTTCACCCGCCGCCACGGCCTCAACCGCGACATCCGCCCCCTCTCAGCAGCCCACTTCCGCCGCCCCGACACCTCGGGCCAGTTCAGCCTCTTCGGTACCTGAACCGCCCGCCACCACCACCCCCAAAACGACCCGAAGCCCCCGGCTTCCCGAGGGCTTCGGACCAGTCCAATCGGGGTGGGGAGATTCGAACTCCCGACCTCTTGACCCCCAGTCAAGCGCGCTAACCAAGCTGCGCTACACCCCGGACAGGTTCACCCCAAGCCAGACCCATCGGCCCAGCCCGGGCCCAAAGAATACGCCCCCAACCCCCCGCCGCCCACCCGACCCCAACATCCCTTCTTCGCCTCACCCGCCTCCCCCGCCTCCCCCCCGATGGCCGATCCCAGATCCCCGATCCCCTCCCCAATCGCTACCTTCCCCCCATGCCCCTGCTCATCAAGAACGCCCGCCTCATCGACCCCGCCTCCAACACCGACGCCACGCTCGATCTCCGCACCCAGGGCGACACCATCGCCGAAATCGCCCCCAACCTCGCCCCCGCCCCCGGCGACGAGGTCATCGACGCCACCAACCTCATCCTCGCACCCGGCCTCATCGACCCCCATGTCCACCTCAGGGAGCCCGGCCAAGAGCACAAGGAAACCATCGCCACCGGCGCCCGAGCAGCCCTCGCCGGCGGCTTCACCTCCGTCTGCTGCATGCCCAACACCGCCCCGGCCCTCGACACCCCCGAGATGCTCGACTGGATCCGACACCGCGCAAGCGAAACCGCCGCCTGCCGCGTCTTCCCCGTCATGGCCGCCACCCAAGCCCGCAAGGGCGAAGCCCTCACCGAGATCCAGCTCGGCGCCAAGCACGGCGCCGTCGCCGTCTCCGACGACGGCGATGTCATCGCCTCCGCCGCCATGATGAAGGCCGTCCTCACCGAAGCAGCCCATGCCGATCTCGTCGTCATGCAGCACGCCCAGGAAACGACCCTCACCAAGGGCGCCGCCATGCACGCCGGCACCGTCGCCCTCCGCCTCGGCCTCACCGGCTGGCCCCGCGAAGCCGAAGAGATCATCGTCGAGCGCGACTGCCGCCTCGCCATGATCACCGGCACCCGCTACCACTGCCAGCACATCTCCTCCGCCGGCACCGTCGAGATCCTGAGGCGCTGGCAACAGCGCGGCGCCAAGGTCACCGGAGAAGCCAGCCCCCACCACCTCCACCTCACCCACGAAGCCTGCGCCGGCCCCGACCAACACGCCCCCACCACCGCCGCCAAGATGAACCCCCCGCTCCGCGAGCAGTCCGACATCGAAGCCCTGCGAAACGCCATCGCCGAAGGCATCATCACCGTCCTCGCCACGGACCACGCCCCCCACACCGCCGACGAAAAGAACGCCCCCTTCGCCGACGCCCCCTTCGGCATCATCGGCCTCGAAACCGCCCTCCCCCTCTACGCCGAGGCCCTCGTCCACACCGGCCTCATCGACTGGCCAAGACTCATCGCCCTCCTCACCACCGAGCCCGCCAAACTCTGCAACCTCAACCGCCAAACCCCCCACCACCCCCACCTTGGCCAACTCACCAAGGGCGGCCCCGCCGACATCACCCTCATCGACCCCAACGCCGAGTGGCAGGTCACCCCCGAAACCCTCGCCGGCAAATCCACCAACACCCCCTTCATGCACCGCACGCTCAAGGGCCGCGCCGTAAAGACCATCTGCCGCGGCGTGAGCGTCTGACGCCATCCGCGCTTCGTCGACAACCAACGGGCCGAACAACCCCAACCGCCCAAAGGCGTTATCACTCAAACCCCGTAGGAGCCCCGGCTTCTTCCGGGTACGCTGTCCCATCGCACCACGGGACCCCCGGCCGGGAGCCGTCCCCACGCCACGCCGGCCATTCCGCCGCCGTCGCCAGCAACACGCAGGAACGACCAACCATGCTCTCACCGAAGCTCCCGGCCACCCTCTGCGCCGTCGCCGGCACCGCCCTGCTCGCTCCCACCGAAGCGACCGCGAACGCGACCGTCTGGATCGACACCGATCGCGGCGCCGTGCTGTCGTTGCTCGACCCGCCCGTGCCCGCCAACTTCCTGGGCGGAGTGCAGGTCCGCGCCGAACGCTTCAACCCCGTCGACGGCTTCTTCGAGCTCGTCCTCGTCGGCGACGCCGCGCTCAGTGAGACCTACATCGTCATCGGCGCAGCGCCCGCCCGCATCATCGTGCACGGCAGCGTCAACGCCACGCCGACATTCAATGTCATCGTCGCCCCGGGACACGCGGGCGGCGGCGCCGGAGGCAACGGAGGCAACGGCGGACCCGGCGGCGAAGGACCTCCAGGCCTCGCTGGACGCGACGGCGGCCAAGGCGGCGTCGGCGGCGCACCGGGCGGCTTCTTGTTCGTCGACGGGGGGCCCGGAGCCACAGGCGGCGACGGCGTCGGATTCAATGTCCAACTCTACTTCAACACACCCGGAGCACACGGCGAGCCCGGTGCCGGCGGAACGCCCGGCTACGCCAACACCCCCGCGCCCGGCGGCACCGGCGGACGCGGCGGCGACGGCGTGAACATGCCCCTCGTCCTCCCGGGCGGAATCGGGGGCTTCGGTGGCGACGACACCAATGGGTTCACCTTGGCACCGGGCACCGAGGGCCGCGCGGGCATCAACGGCTTCGTGATGACCTTCCCGCAAGCCCGTGGCGAACCGGGAATCGATGGGGCTGCGGGCGGATACGCCAACAACCTCGACCAGCCCGTAGGCGGCACCGGCGGAGGCGGCGGAGGAGGAGGAGGCGGAGGAACCTCCGGATACCCCGGCATCGGAGGCGGTGGAGGGGGGGGTGGCGGTGGCGGAGAAGGCGGCTCCTTCGACTCCGGCGGACGCGGCGGAAACGGAGGGAAGGGCGGAGACGGCGGCCGCGCGGGCGACGGCGGAGATGGCGGAAACGGCGGACGCGGAGGGAACGGCGGAGGCATCATCGACCTCGTCGTCTTCGGACCCGCCACCATCAACGGAAACATGACGGCCCGCGGCGACGACGGGCTCGCCGCCAGCCCACCGACCGCACCCGGTCTCGGCGGCAACGGCACGCCCGGGCAAGCAGGATCGCCGGGCCAGCAGAAGCCAAACCTCGCCGGACGCGGCGGAAACGGAGGATCCGGCGGAGACGGAGCCCGCGCGAGAGACGGTGCCACCGCCGCCCCCGGCGGCCACGGCGGAGGCGGCGCCGGCGGAACCATCCGCGTCCGCGCCACCAACCTCGACCTGAGCACCATCTTCTTCAACCTCGCCGGAGGCGCCTCACCCGCAAACCCAGGCCAAAATGGAGGCCTCAAACTCCTCACCTCCTCCACCGTCGTCGGCGACGCCCAAGCCTCGACCAACGGCAGCATCTACCAGAGCACCAGCGCCGGCCCCACCTACGGCCCCAACCCCTATGTCGCGGGCGGAAGCGACGCCCCACTCCTCGCCTCAACGACAACCGGTCCCGACGCCTTCGGCCTGGTCGACATCATCGACCTCGCCGCCCTCATCCCGGGCGTCACCGACGCCGTCACCATCACACGCATCAGCGGGCCCATCCCCGGCTCCAACAACATCCTCCGCGCCCTCAACGCCAGCGAAGGCCCCGCCGACTACCTCATCATCGCCAACACCACCGACGAACCCATCAACACACCCGCCCTCGCCATCGGCGACCTCAACGCAGGCCCCCTCACACCCCTCCCCCTCGCCACCCGAGGCTCCATGCTCGCCTTCCAGGGCCTCCCAAGCATCCCCCTCGCACAGCTCGCCCCCAACACCGTCTGGGCCACCACCCTCCCAGCCTCCTTCCCCGCGGACCTCGCGATCGAAGCCAACGGCCAGCGCTTCGACCTCCAGATCACCCCGGGCCAAACGATCAACCTCGACTTCCCCGTCCCCCCCTGCAACGCAGCCGACCTCGCCCCGCCCTTCGCGTCGCTCACCTTCGCCGACATCACGGCCTTCCTCGCCGCCTTCAACCAGCAAGACCCCACAGCAGACCTCGCCGCACCACTCGGCGCATTCACATTCGCAGACATCTCCGCATTCCTCGTCGCCTTCAGCGCAGGATGCCCATAACCCAAGCAAACCACAACACGACAAACAAGCCGCACCACCAGAGGACCCAAGCCATGTCGCCCCGCCCCCTCCACACCACCCTCGCCACCCTCGCCGGCATCGCCCTCATCGCCCCGGCCGCCCTCGCCTCCGGCTCACTCGCCATCATCACGACACCCCCCTTCCCCGATGTCGTCGATGTCGGCGTAGACCCCGCCGTCTCCGCGACCCACTTCGCCGGCCTCCCGATCCGGGCCAAGCGCTACAACCCCACCGACGGCTTCTTCGAGGTCGTCCTCGTCGGCGACGCCGTCTTCACCGAATCCGTCATCGCCTTCGGCACCGTGCCCGCCCGAATCATCGTCCACGGAAGCGCCGACTTCGCCCCGTCCTGGAACATCGAGGCAGTCTTCGGCCTCGGAGGATTCCTCGGAGGTCAAGGAGGCATCGGGGGTGCCGGCGGCGCCGGAATACCCGGGATCATCGGCCTCGGCGGTGGAGCCGGCGGCGACGGCGGAAGCGTCACCATCGTCGGAGCACCCGACGGCGAAGGCGGAGACGACGGTCAGCGCGGCGACGAAGGTTTCGTCACCATCTCGAGAAACGGAGGAGCGAACGGCGTCAAGGGAGCCAACGGCAACACAAGCCCCTTCGCACCACCCGCAACCGGAGGCAACGGCGGCGCCGGCGCCCCGCCCGATCAGTTCCAAAGATTCGTCCCGGGCGGCAGCGGCGGCAGAGGAGGCGATGACAACAACCCATTCACCTATGTCAGCGGAAGCCCAGGCAACGCCGCGCCCTCGCTGCAGTCCATCACCCCGCTCTCATCGTTCCGAGGCGACAACGGCGCGCCCGGCGAGGGCGGCCGCTACCCGAGCGACCCCAATTACTTCGGCGGAGGCGGAGGCGGCGCCGGCGGCGGAGGCGGAGGCGGGGGCGGCAGCGGAATGCCAGGAACCGGAGGCGGAGGCGGCGGAGGCGGAGGCGGAGGCGAGAAAGGCATCATCAAGGGAGGGGTCGGCGGCGCCGGCGGACGAGGAGGCACGGGCGGAAACGGCGGAACCGGTGACACCGGCGGACGAGGCGGAAACGGTGGACCCGGCAACGGTGCCATCGACTTCCTCATCTACGGCCCCGCGCGCGTCGAGGGCCGATTCGCCTCCAAGGGACTCGAAGGCCAGCCCGGAGAACCAGGCGCAGGCCGCACACCAGGCGGCCCCGGAAGCCCCGGAAACCCAGGCCAAGCCGGCGGATTTGTCCTCGACCTCGCAGGCTCCGGCGGCAACGGCGGAACCGGCGGCCACGGCGCTCCCGGTGCCACCGGCGGCCTCGGCGGAATCGGCGGAGGCGGGGGCGGCGGAGCCGGGGGCACCATCCGAATCCGCGCCACCACCGCCTACCTCAACGGCACCATCTTCGATCTCGCGGGAGGCCCCGGCCCGGGCCTCCCCGGCCAGGCCGGCGGCTTCAAGATCCTCGCATCATCGACCGTGCTCGCCGGGCCAGTACCGTCGATCCAGATCGCGTCCATCGGCTACCTCGACCCCACCGCAGGCCCCACCTACACCACCAACCCCTACATCGCCGGCAACCCCACGACACCCCTCCTCCCCACCACCAGCACCGGCCCCGACCACTTCGGCCTCGTCGACAACTTCGACATCTACGAGTATGTCCCCCTCCTCCCGGAAAGCCTCTGGCTCGTCCGCGTCGCCGGGCCCGTCAACGACATCGACGGCAGCCTCCAACCCCTCGCCACCGCCGACGGCCCCATGGACTACCTCTTCGTCATCAACGCCACCCGAAACCCCGTCATCGCCCCCGCCATCGCCGTCGGAGACACCACCGTCGCATCCCTGACACCCATCCCCCTCGCCACCCGCGGCTCCGAAGCCGCCTTCACGGGCCAGCCCGCGACGCCGCTCCCCTCCCTCACCCCCTACCGAGCCTGGGGCACCGTCATCCCGAACGCCCTCCCCGCCGATGTCGCGGTCGTCGTCAACGGCCAGCGCTTCGACCTCTCCATCCTCCCCGACCAGATCATCGAGATCGCCGAAGCCATGCCCTGTAACGCAGCCGACCTCGCCCCACCATTCGCAGAGCTCACCTTCGCCGACATCACCACCTTCCTCGCCGCCTTCAACCAGCAGGACCCCGCCGCCGACCTCGCCGCCCCCCTCGGCGCATTCACTTTCGCCGACATCAGCGCCTTCCTCGCCGCCTTCAGCGCAGGATGCCCGTGATGAACGCCCATGCCTCTGACCGCGATCCACGCCCACTCCATGCATCTCTGAGATCTCAGATCTAAAATCTGAGATTCAGCCCGACGCCGAAGCTGAGGCCCTGCGAAGCTTCGGGTCGATCAACCACCAACGCTCATCACCACGCAAGACCCGGGACGCCTGATCTTCGCCCCGCGAAGATCAGGGACCCGCCCGGTGCCCCGAACCGCCGCGAAGCGGCGCTTCGGGTGATCCGCACGCAAACGCATCGCCGCACGCGTCCTACCGCTCCCTCCCCCACACGCCACCCCCGCCGATCCGACCTCGAAAATCCCCCCTGTAGCGCACACCCACCCGAAAACCCCGCCCCGCCCCACTCCAACAAACACACCCAAAGGTCTACGATCCCCCGTTCACGCCAAGGGCCCACACGCCCGAGGCAAGACCGGCACGAACCCCCGCCGACCAAACCGGCGAAAGAGTGAGAAAGGACGCCTCGATGGCGATCAAAATCGGCATCAACGGATTCGGACGCATCGGCCGCCTCGTCTACCGCCTCGCGGCTCAGAACACCGAGGTCGAGGTCGTCGGCATCAACGACCTCGTCCCCGCCGACAACCTCGCGTACCTCCTGAAGTACGACACCATGCACGGCCGCTTCACCATCGACGGCAAGCCCGCGCAGGTCTCTGCCACCGAGGACAGCTTCACCGTCAACGGCTACACCACCAAGTGCACCGCCATCAAGAACCCCGCCGAGCTCCCCTGGAAGGACATGGGCGTCGACTATGTCCTGGAGTCCACCGGCCTCTTCACCGACGCCGACGGCGCCGCCAAGCACCTCGAGGCCGGCGCCAAGCGCGTCGTCATCTCGGCGCCCACGAAGAGCCCCGACAAGGTCAAGACCATGGCCTACAAGGTCAACCACGAGGACTACGACCCTCAGGCCGACAAGATCATCTCCAACGCGAGCTGCACCACCAACTGCCTCGCCCCCGTCGCCAAGGTCATCAACGACTCCTTCGGACTCACCGAAGGCCTCATGACCACCATCCACGCCGCCACCGCCACCCAGCCCACCCAGGACGGCCCGTCCAAGAAGGACTGGCGCGGCGGCCGCAACGCCTACATGAACATCATCCCCTCCAGCACCGGCGCCGCCAAGGCCGTCGGCCTCTGCATCCCCGCCGTCAAGGGCAAGCTCACCGGCATGGCCTTCCGCGTCCCCACCGCCGATGTCTCCTGCGTCGACCTCACCTTCCGCACCGAGAAGCCCACTACCCTCGACGCCATCAACGCCGCCATGAAGGCCGCCGCCGAAGGCCCGATGAAGGGCGTCCTCGGCTACACCGAGGAAGAGGTCGTCTCCTCCGACTTCATCGGCGACCCCCACAGCTCCATCTACGACGCCAAGGCCGGCATCCAGCTCTCCGAGACCTTCTTCAAGGTCGTCAGCTGGTACGACAACGAGGCCGGCTACGCCAACCGCTGCGTCGACATGATCAAGTTCCTCGCCTCCAAGGACTGATCCGCGATCGACTCAACTCACTCCAGGGAAGCGCCCCGGTGCCTGCACCGGGGCGTTTTCGTGCGCACACCCGCCAGAACCGTGCGCGCGCCGGCCGCACCCGTGCGCACGCATGCACCGGCCGTGCGCGCGCCGCCCGCGGCCGTGCGCCCGAATAACCCTCTTCAAACCGCACACCCTGCGCGTCCCTACCCCCCACCACCGGTGACCCTGACCCGGGGTTCAGCCCGCCCACACCGCCGCCGATCTCACCGATACCGGCGAGTGCCGGGGGAGAGAGCACATGACCACCGTCCAGTCCAACCGCAGCGCCGGCAACGGCCCCACCCGCCAGGTCGTCACCTTCGAAGTCTCGGGTGAGGAGCTGGCAGTGCCGATTTTATCGGTCCGTGAGATCATCCGTTGGGTCCAGCCCACCACCATCCCCTGCTCGGGGCCCGGGATCGAGGGCATCATCAACCTCCGCGGCCAGATCATCCCCGTCGTCCGCATGGACGCCCGCCTCGAGCTCCAACCCACGGCCGAGCAAGGAGATAAGGACGACGAACGCATCATCGTCCTCGACATCGGCCAGTCCCAGGTCGGCTTTCTGGTCAGCAAGGTCCGCCAGGTCCTCAAGATCGACGAGGCCAGCATCAGCCCCGCCCCCCAGCTCGGCAGCCGCACCAGCGACTTCCTGGACGGCGTCGCCAAGCTGGAGGACCGGCTGGTCCTGCTGGTCGATCCGCGGAAGCTGACGAGCGACTCGATCGAGGAGGCGACGCGGTTTGCCGAGCACAGCGGGCCGGAGCTGGCCGCGGCGTAAGCCGGGCGGCGGGAAGCCGTTACAGCGCGCAACGAAGGCGCCGCCCGCTAGGGCGGCACCTTCTCGAGGAGAGTAGAGAGTGATTCGTGGTTCCCTGAAACGGGAAAATGAATGCCTTTGAGAATCCTACCTTACCCAACATAGCGGGCGTTGCCCGTAGGGAAAGCGGATTGTTGGTAAATTGGGGGCTTTTTGCCCCCGCATCCGGTGCACCCACCGGCGTTCCCGGCACCGGTACACTCGTTCGATGTTGCATCGGACGCTGGCCCCGATCGCGCTCGGAATCCTTGGGGTTCTGTGGTTATCGGCTCCTGTGGCGGCCCAGGAGGTCCGGCGGGTGACGGTGACCGAGTTCGGGGCGGTCGCCGACGGGCGGACGGACAGCGCGGGGGCGATCCAGGCGGCGATCGATGCGGTGAGCGACACCGGGGGCGAGGTGGTGCTGCCGGCGGCGTCGCGGGCGTACCTGGTGGGGACGGGGCTTCGCATTACGGCGGACGGGGTGCGGCTGATCGGGCCGGGGGCGACGATCGCGCTGGCGGACGGGGCGATCGCGGGGCGGGTCGTTGATCTGATTGAGATTCGGGGTACTCCGGAGGACCCGGTCGAGGGCGTGGTTGTGCGGGGGTTGACGCTGGATGCGAACTACTGGACGCAGACGGGGTCGTACGACCCGCGGGGGATCGATGTTGCTCATGCGAGCGGCGTGTTGATTGATTCGGTGCGGATCGATCGGGCGTTTGTGGGTTTGAGCTTTGGGGTCGGGACGCGCGGGAGCGAGGCGCGGGACTGCGTGGTGACGCGGTGGTACGGCGACGCGTACGCGGTGACGGGGGAGGGGTATTCGGGCGGGGCGTCGGGGGTTCGTTTCGTGCGGTGTATTGCGGAGGACAGTCCTGATGAGGGGCACGGGGGGCTGCCGGGGAACCGCGGTCGTGCCTGGGCGATCGGGGACGGGTCGCACGGCGTTGAGGTGATCGACAGCGTGGTGCGGAACGCGGGGGGTAACGGGTTCTGCGTCGGGAATGGAGTCTCTACGACGAGCAAGGTTCGGTTCGTTCGGTGCCGGGCGGAGGGGGTGAGCCGGAATGGGTTTCTCGTGCGCGGCGGGTCCATCGACGGGGTGGAGGTGATCGATTGCATCAGCGATTCGGTGAGCGCGTTCGAGCGCGTGCTGGGGCTGGTTGTTTCGGGGTCGAGGTTTGATGCGTTGGTGACGCTGGGGCCGGCGCGGTCGGCGGTGATCCGGGATTCGTCGTTCACGACGGTGCGGGTGTGGTCTGTGGCGGTAGGCGGGTTGTTTGACGGGTACCGGGCTTCGTATGTGTTCCGGGGGTGCTCGTTTGAGAACCCGGTGGGTGTGTTTGGCGATGGGGGTTTTGTGGTGGTGGAGTAGAGTTGATCTTCGCGGGGTGAGGATCAGGCGTCGGCGGATGATTATGCGGGGCGGAGGTTTGGGGCATTCGGGCGGTGGACTTGGTGGGAGGCTTGGAGGTGGGGAGGCGCTGCGCTTGGTGTAGCCCCTCTCCTGTCGCTTCGCGACATCCTCTCCCCGCTGGGGAGAGGAAGCACTGGCCGGCTAGCGGTCGGTGACACCCGGGGGAATCGCAGCCGATTGCACTACGCGACGCGGGGCGTCGCATGGTGACACCGGTGTATCGGGTATTGGGCGTGGGTATGGCCCGAAGCGCCGCTTTGCGGCGGTTCGGGGCACCGGGCGCCCGGATGGCCGTGGAAAGATCGCTTCGCGATGTTTCCACGGCACCCGGGTGCGTTGGTTGTGGTTAGACGCGGGCGGGGGTGAGGGAGTCGATGGCGGCGAGGAAGGTGTCGAGGTCTTCGTCGGTGGTGTCGGCGCCGGGGCTGGCGCGGACGGCGCCGTCGGGGGCGGTGCCCATGGCTTCGTGGAGGAGGGGGGCGCAGTGGGTGCCGCCTCGGACGCAGATGGCGTGGTCGTTATCGAGCTTGGCGGCGACCTCGCGGGAGGCCTTGCCCTTGACGGTGAAGAGGACGACGGGGGTGCGGGCTTCGCAGGAGCGTTTGCCGTAGACGCGGATGCCGGGCATTGCGGTGAGGGCGTCGATGAGGCGCTGGGTGAGCTGCATCTCGCGTTCGTGCCAGGCGGGTGTGGCGGCGTCCATGGCGGCGAGGAGTCCGGCGAAGCCGGCGGCGTTGGTGGTGCCGGCCTCGAGGGCGTCCGGGAGCAAGGGGGGCATGTCGAAACCTTCGCCGATCATGCCGGTGCCGCCCCGGCGGAGGCAGAAGAGGCGGTTTTCTTCGGCTTTCTCGGAGAAGGCTCTTGGGCCGACGAAGAGGGCGCCGGTGCCGGTCGGGCCTCGTAGTCCTTTGTGTCCGGCGACGGCGAGGAGGTCGATCTCGTCGCGGTCGACATTGATGTCGATGTGGCCGACGGTCTGAGCGGCGTCGATGAGGGTGAGGGCCTCGGGGGCGCGGTCGCGGACGGCGCGGCCGATGGCGGCGACATCCTGGATGGTGCCGCAGGCGTTGGAGGCGTGGGAGACGCAGACGAGGACGGTGGCGGGCGTGCAGAGGTTGGCGACGCTCTCGGGGTCGACGCGGCCGCAGCCGTCGCAGGGTGCGACCTTGAGGTCGATGAGTCCGTCGTCGGCGTAGCAGTGGATGGTGCGGAGGACGGCGTTGTGCTCGGTGGCGGAGACGACGACGCGGGGGCGGGCCCAGGCGCCGAAGCGGCGGAGGGCGGCGCGGAGGACGCCGTGGATGGCCATGTTGACCGAGTCGGTGCAGCCGTGGGTGAGGATGACGCGTCGCTCGCAGGAGGCGCCGATGAGCTTGGCGAGGCGCTGGCGTGCGTCTTCGACGGTTTCTCCGGCGGCGCGGGCGAGGGTGTGGCCGCCACGGCCCGGGTTGCCGGCGCTGTCGGCGAGGAAACGGGCGATGGCGTCGCCGACCTGGGGCGGCTTGGGCCAGCTCGTGGCGGCGTTGTCGAGGTAGATGGGGCGTTGGCTTGCGCGTTGGGGCATCGGGGCGAGTATACCTGTAGTGCCCCAGAGAGCCGAGCGTTGGCTCGGAACACTCATTTGACCCGTCCGAGAACCGAATGGGCGTGGATTTGGGGCCGTTGGGCGGGGGGTTCCCTACGCTCCCGTCGGGTCCGGAAGAGCCGGGCCGGCGCGCCCCGTGAAGACCCTTGATCGATTGCGAGCAGGCACGAGATGACCATGACCACGACCGACACCGCCGCCCGTCCTGTCACTGTGCCGAACGCGAAGGCGAACATCCTGGAGGCGATCGGGCGGACGCCCTTGGTTCGGCTGAACCGGGTGGTGCCGGAGGGGTGTGCGCAGATCTACGCGAAGTGTGAGTTCATGAATCCGGCGGGGTCTATCAAGGACCGGATGGCGAGCTACATCATCGAGCAGGCGGAGAAGCAGGGGTTGCTGAAGCCCGGCGGGACGATCGTGGAGAACACGAGCGGGAACACGGGGATGGGCGTGGCGATGACGGCGGCGGTGAAGGGGTACAAGTGCGTCTTCACGATGCCGGACAAGATGAGCCAGGAGAAGATCAACTCGATGCGTGCGTTCGGTGCGGAGGTGATCATCACGCCGACGGATGTTCCTGGTGATTCTCCGGAGCACTATGTGAACACGGCGAAGCGGATCGCGGAGGAGACTCCGGGTGCGTTCTACCTGAACCAGTACCACACGGCGCTGAATGTTGATGCTCACTATCACTCGACGGGGCGGGAGATCTGGGAGCAGACGGAGGGGAAGTTTGATGTGTTCATGGGGGCGACGGGGACGGGGGGGACGGTCTCGGGGGTGAGCCGGTACCTGAAGGAGAAGGACCCGACGAAGAAGGTGATCGGGGTCGACATCCTGGGGAGCGTGCATTACCACCTGTTTCACACGGGGACGATGCCGACGCCCTATGTGTACAAGGTGGAGGGGATCGGGGAGGACATCGAGTGCGGGGCGATGAAGTTTGACCATGTGGATGACATGGTGCAGGTGAACGACAAGGACAGCTTCATCATGGCTCGGCGGCTGGTGCGCGAGGAGGGGCTGTTCTGCGGGGGGTCGTCGGGGTCGATCGTGCACGCGGCGGTCGAGATCGGCAAGAAGCTGGGGCCGGACAAGGTGATCGTGGTGACGCTTTGCGACAACGCGGGGCGGTATATCTCGAAGTACCTGGCGGACGACTGGATGCGGGCGAACGGGTTCATGGAGGAGGGGCCGGACCTTGGGCTTGTGGAGGATCTGCTGGCGGGGAAGGATGTGAAGGTGCTGACGGCGCGGGCGTCGGAGTCGGTGGCTTCGGTCGCGACGATGATGCGCGAGCACGGGGTGAGCCAGGTGCCCTTGATCGCGGACGATGATCTGCAGGCGCTACCCAAGACGATCGTGCATGAGATCGATCTTTTGCGGGGACTGCACACGAAGAAGGTGCGGGGGGATTCGCCGGTGTCGGCGATCGCGTCGCCGATCGGGGGGCTGGTGTATCCGAAGGCGCGGGTGGAGGAGTTGTTCCACATCCTGGAGTCGGATCACACGGCGATGGTGGTGGATGCGGCGAAGCTGGTGGGGGTGATCAGCAAGATTGATCTGGTGGAGTATCTCTCCAGCAAATAGCCAAATTGCAAAGGGCCAAAGGGCCAAATGTGGGCGGCGGCGAGCACAGCGCCGAGGGATTGGGAGTTTGAGCCGGGCAGGCTTTCGAGACTGGGACACGACATGCACGACGACGCTTCGTTTGCGACACGCTGTATTCACGCCGGGCAGAAGCCGGATCCTTCGACGGGGGCGATCACGACGCCGGTGTACATGACGAGCACCTATGTGCAGAGTGCGCCGGGTGAGTTCGTGGAGCGGTACGACTATTCGCGGGCGGCGAACCCGACGCGGACGGCGCTCGAGGCGAACATCGCGTCGCTGGAGGGGGCGAAGCACGGGCTGGCGTTCAGCTCGGGGGTGGCGAGCATCGATGCGGTGCTGCATTTGCTGCGGGCGGGGGATCACGCGCTTCTGAGCGATGATGTGTACGGGGGGACTTACCGGCTGTTCAAGCGGGTGTTCGAGCCGGTGGGGGTGCGGGTGTCGCGGGTGGACATGACGGACCACGACGCGGTGCAGAAGGCGATGACGCCGGAGACGAAGCTGGTGTGGTTGGAGACGCCCAGCAACCCGACGCTGAAGGTGGTGGATATCGCGGCGTTGGCGGAGATGGCGCACAAGCAGGGGGCGCTGTGCGCGGTGGACAACACCTTTGCGACGCCTTACCTGCAGACGCCGTTGTCGCTGGGGGCGGATTTGGTGTGTCACTCGACGACGAAGTACCTCGGGGGGCATGCGGATCTGATCGGCGGGTTCCTGGCGATGAACGATGACGAGTTGCTGGAGCGGCTTCGGTTCATCCAGCTCTCGGTGGGGGCGACGCCTGGGCCGATGGATTGCTTCCTGATCCTGCGGTCGACGAAGACGCTGCATGTGCGGATGCAGCGGCACTGCGAGAACGCGGGGAAGCTGGCTGAGCACCTGGTGGGGCACGCGAAGGTGGAGAAGGTGGTGTACCCGGGGCTGAAGGATCACCCGCAGCACGGTCTTGCGGCGAAGCAGATGTGCGGGTTTGGCGGGATGATCACGATGTACCTGAAGGGCGGGCTGGAGGAGTCGAAGCGGTTCCTAAAGCACCTGGAGATCTTCAGTCTGGCGGAGTCGCTTGGGGGCGTGGAGTCGCTGGTGGAGCACCCGGCGATTATGACGCACGCGAGTATCCCGGCGGAGGATCGGGCGAAGCTCGGGATCTCTGATTCGATGATCCGGTTCAGCGTGGGGATCGAGGATGTGGGGGACTTGATCGCGGCGGTGGATGGGGCGCTGGAGCGGATTTGAGTCCCGTATCGCGTTGATCGGACGGCGCTGAGATATGAGGCATGGAGGGGGGAAGGCGCTGCGCTTGGGTAGCCCCTCTCCTGTCGCTGCGCGACATCCTCTCCCCGTGGGGGAGAGGAAGCACTGGCCGGCTAGCGGCCAGTGGCACCCGGTCGTGGGGTTGGGGATCAGACTCGTTCGAGGGACCAGTTGGGGAGCCAGGCTTGTTGGCCGGAGCGGAGGCGGACTCTGGACCAGCCGTCGCGTTGTTCGAGGATGCGGGCTTCGACGCCTTCGCGGACGGGGGTGGTGAAGGCGGGCTCGTAGACGGCTTCGGAGGGCCCGAGGCGGGCGGTGATGTTGTCCTGGACGACGACTGCTTCGGCGCCGGAGCGGATGAGGGTCCACTCGGCGGCGAGTGAGCCGAGGCCGACGAGGGCGAGAAGGGCGGCTCCTGCGACGAGCCAGCGGGTGGCGGCGGCTTTCCAGGCGCCGAGGGCGAGGGCGATGAAGACGGTCGCCCACGCGGCGGCACCGGTCCAAGCGAGGGCGGGGCGGGGGATGAGGCCTCGCCACCAGAGGAGGGCGGACTCGGCGCGGGTGCGGAGGCCGGGCTCGACGGAGGAGCGGACCTGGGCGCGGGCGGCGGCGAGGGCGTCGGCGGTGCGGGGGTCGGAGGGGTTGAGTCGTTCGGCGCGCTTGAGGGCGGCGATGGCGGGGCCGAGGTCGCCGGCGGCCATGAGGGTGTTGCCGAGGTTGCGCTGGATCTTCGCGTTGTCGACGCCTGCTTCGACGAGTTCGGCGTAGGCGGCGGCGGACTCGGCGAAGGCGGCGCGGGCGGCGGTGCGGTCGGTGGCGGTGAGTTCGACGGCGCGTTGGTAGGCGGCCTCGGCGCGGGCGAGGAGGTCGGCGGGGGTCGGGGCCTGCGCGAGCGTTTGGGTCGCGGCGAGGGCGAGCAGGATGAGGGCGAGGAGGCGGGTCACGCGGGCACTCCCTGTCGGGTGTTGAGCTTCGTTGCTGGTGAGTGGGCGCTCGCGTCGCGGTCAAACGCTCGGATGAGTCGCGCGGCTTCGGTGCGGTCGGCGCGGTCGAGGGATTGGCCGGTGAGGGCGGCGGCCTCGGCGCGGGCGAGGAGGCGGGCGAGTTCGCGGCCGGCGTCGCTGTCGGTGCGTTCGGCGTGCTCGCGGCAGTCGGTGGCGGTGACGGCCTTGGTGGCGAGGTCGAAGCGGCGGCCCACGAAGGAGCGGATGGCGGGGGCGACGCCCTTGGCCCGCAGGGTGCGGAGGGCGGCGGCGCGGGCGCCGCGGCGGCGGGCGGCGGCGG
>CAZTQV010000020.1:0-76871 GCA_964615815.1 uncultured Phycisphaeraceae bacterium
CGCCGCCCACCCAAGAAACAACCCCGCAACCGCCAGCCCCAGCAACGCATTCACCACCCACCCCCCACGAAACCGCCGACTCCAAGGCAAATGCGACCCCATCAGCGGCCCAAACAACGCCACCGTCGCGCACGCAAAGAACGCCCCCCACCCAAGCTTCGCCCCGATCGGCACCCCCCCATCCGTCCACCAATCGATCCGATACCGCACCCCCCACGCCCCGATCGTCTCCGGGTTCAGCGCGATGTGCAGGTCAAGCTCCCGAGCCAATGCCGCCGAAGCCACCATCCCCATCCCCACCAGCCAAAGCCGCGTCTGCACGCTCCGAAGCCGCCCGCCACCGAACCACCCCACCCACGCCGCCGCCCCCCAACCCACGATCTGCAGCCGCTCCACCGGCCCCCCTTCGCGCAGCATCTCGATCGAACCAAACCACGCGATCGCTGCCCCCACCACCGCCGCCAGCACCGGCACGATGAACCAAGCGCCCTGGCTCGTCCACCAACGCCCCGCCGCCCCGCCGCTCTCTCTCGCCCCCACACCCACCATCGCCCGACGATCAAGACCAACGGTTCTCGGCATCCCAAATGTTAGCGAACCGTAAACGCACGACAAGCACCACCCCCACGCACGGCTAAACTCCGCCAGTGGCCCTCCTCCGCACACAAGCACTCTGCAAGACCTACTCAGGACGACGCGTCGTCGACGGCGTCTCCTTCGAGGTCAACCCCTCCGAAATCGTCGGACTCCTCGGAAGAAACGGCGCCGGCAAAACCACCAGCTTCCGCATGACCATCGGCATGATCGAGGCCGACGAGGGCAAGGTCTTCTTCGACGGCCGCGAAGTCACCGGCCTCCCGATGTACAAGCACGCCCGCCTCGGCATCGGCTACCTCTCCCAGGAGCCCTCCGCCTTCCAGCGCCTCACCTGCGAGCAGAACCTCCTCGCCATCCTCGAGACCCGCCGCGACCTCACCCAACGCCAACGCAAGCAAAGGGCCCGCGACCTCCTCGCCCAGTTCGGCCTCACCAAGAAGACCAAGGACCTCGCCCGCACCTGCTCCGGCGGCGAGCGACGCAAACTCGAAATCGCAAGATCACTCATCACCGAGCCCAAACTCGTCCTCTTCGACGAGCCCTTCTCCGGCGTCGACCCCATCGCCGTCGAAGACCTCCAGACCGAGATCCGCCGCCTCGCCGCCGAAGGCATCGCCGTCCTCATCACCGACCACAATGTCCAGCAGACCCTCCGCGTCTGCGACCGCGCCTACATCATCGACTCCGGCAAAGTCCTGAAAGACGGCACGCCCAAGGAACTCATCAACGACCCCATGGTCCGCCGCGTCTACCTCGGCTCCCTCTTCCGAGGAGACGAGTTCGACGACCTCCCGACACCGCCAACTTCCCACCGCAACGGCACCCCGGCGCCCAACATCGCCCCGGCCACGCCCGCACCCACCGAAACGCCCCGTCCCACCGAGGAAGCCCGCCGATGAACCGCCGCGCGACGACCGCGACCGCCATCGCCCTCGCCGCCGCCCTCGCCCTCCCCGGCTGCGTCCAGCGCAAGCTCCGCATCACCTCCGAACCACCCGGCGCCCGCGTCTGGGTCAACGATGTCGAGATCGGCACCACACCCGCCGAGACCGAGTTCACCTTCTACGGCTGGTACGACATCCGCCTCGAACGCCCCGGCTACGAGCCCCTCATGACCGAGCGCGAAGCCGTCGCCCCCATCTGGGAGTGGCCCGGCCTCGATCTCGCCGCCGAGATCCTCCCCATCCCCTTCGACCACACCGCCGAGTTCCACTTCGATCTGACCCCCGCGCCCGAGACCTACCTCGCCCCCGACGAGCTCGAGGAAGACCTCATCCGCCGAGCCCGCGCCACCCGCGCCCGGCTCGGCGCAAGCGCCGACTGATCAGCTGCAAAGTGTGACAAGCCCAAGCTGCCCCGGGGCTTACGCCCCCGGAAATGTGCCCTCATATACCGCACGCGCTGCACCCGCGACGCCGACGGCTGCGTACTTGACGACACCACCGCTTGTGTTCCCCGGCGGTGGTCGCCGGACGAACCGGCGTCGGCGGTCACAGGTCAAGGCCGCCGGCGTTGGTCGTCCGACGATGACTCAAAGCTGGTCTCACTGGTCTCGCAGGACAGCAAATCGGCAGTTCAAAGCGCACCCACGATCGCCCCAGTACAAGCTGATCAAGCTGGGCAAAGTGGGCAACAGGCGCAGCGGTGATCGTTCCGCCCTCGTCCTCCACGCAGGCACCCACGGAGCCCCGAGCGTAAGCGAGCGGGCTGACAAACCAACCCAATCGCCCAACACCACCCCATCCCGCGCGTGAGCAACCCCCCCGAACGACGCTCATGCACAAGCACACGCGCACGACACCAAGCCGGGTGCATCCGAAGCCGGGACAAAAAGGCGTGGATGGAATGAGATCGCGGGTCAACGCCCGCACACACACGACGCAATCGCCGTGGTGGAGAGGGAAGTGACGCCGGGCCGTGGCGTAGCCCGACGCCAGGTGGGTAGGTAGCCTGCGTCCCGCGATCGACCCCAGCACACCGCTGGGGTTCTTTCGTTGGTCCCGTCCTACCCAGACGGAAGACCTCGGGTTCGGGTGCTCCATTCCTGATCCCGATCAGGAACGACAACAGACCCGGGCCTTTTCCCAGGGCTCCAACCGCACAGAACGACACAAGGTGTCTCTCCGGCCGCCGGAATCCCCAGCACCGCCCGTCGATCGCGTGTGCTTACCGCACACGCCCGACGACCCGGCGTCTCCGTCCATAAGGTACCCGACCTGCGAAGATCGGCCAGTCTCTTCCAGCGTCGCCCTCTCGTTTTTTTGCGAATCGTTCAAGCCAAACACCACCTAGACACCCACACAAACCCGGGCACTCACCGAATGAACGCGGCAAACCGAGCATTAGACCGTGCCCACAACAGGGCACAGCTCCGCGTCGGCTGCGTCCGATACCTCAACACCGTCCCGCTCATCGAGGGCCTCGAACGCGCCCGGGGCTTCCAGCTCGACGCCGCCGTCCCCGCGCGCATCATCGACCTGCTCATCGGCCCCCCGCCCAAAGAGCCCGCCGTCGACATCGGTCTCATCTCCGTCATCGACGCCGCCGCCAGCCCCGTCCCCCTCACCCTCATCCCCGCCGGCATGATCGGCTGCGACGGGCCCACCCTCACCGTCCGCCTCTTCAGCCGCGTCCCGTTCGACCAAGTCCAACGCGTCCACGCCGATACCGACTCCCACACCTCCGTCGCCCTCGCCCGCGTCCTCCTCGCCGAACGCTTCGGCGTCCGCCCACCCGTCGTCGCCTTCGACGCCCGCGAACGCGTCGCCGAGGGCGACGGCGTCACGACAGACCCCACCACCGACCCGAACGAAGCCTGGCCCGAAACCCTCCTCCTCATCGGCGACAAGGTCGTCACCGACTCGCCCCCCGCCGTCCGCTACCCCCACCAGCTCGACCTGGGCGAGGCCTGGAAGGCCCTCACCGGCCTCCCCTTCATGTACGCCTGCTGGGCCTGCCGCCGCGAGGACAAGGGCCGCCCCGAGATCACCACCGCCGCCACCGTCCTCGACCGCCAGCGCCGCCGCAACGCCGCAAGACTCGACTGGGTCGTCGCCCGCCGCGCCAAGGAGAAGCGCTGGCCCGGCGACCTCGCCCGCCACTACCTGGGCCAACTCCTCCGCTTCGAGGTCACCCCCGAAGCCAGAACCGCCGCCGAGAACTTCATCACCCTCGCCCACCGCGAAGCCCTCCTCCCCAACACAGCAACCCCCACCCTCGACTGGCTCAACTTCACATAGCAAAAACCCTCTGCCCCTCTGCCCCTCTGCCCCTTCGCCCCTCCGCCCCTTCCCCACATACCTTCCCCCCATGCCGCCGCTCCCCCGCGTGCGAACACCCGCCCTCGCCCGCCTCGCCGCCGAGCTGGGCCGCACGCCCCGCGCCCGCCTCCTCGAGCAGATCGACCGCGCCGAGTCCATCGCCGCCGACCTCGACCCCGAAGCCAGCTACCCCCTCGACTGGCTCGTCTTCCGCCTCACCGGCTACCGCCGCGAGGGCACGACCGACGAACTCGTCACGGGCGAGGCCCTCCTGGGCGACCTCTCCGCCCTCGTCGAGCACCTCTGCAAGGCCGCCAACCTCACCGACGCCGACCTGCCCGAGGGCAGCGTGAACGCCGACGACCTCGCCGCCCGCTGGGGCGTCAGCCGCAAGACCGTCGACCGCCTCCGCCGCCAGGGCCTCATCGCCCGCCGCGTCGAAGCGGGCCGCCGCACCCGCCTCGCCTTCAGCCCCGCGGCCGTCGCCGCCGCCGAGGCCCGCTCCGCCGACCGCCTCACACGAGCCCGCGCCTTCACCCGCACCGACCGCACGGACACCCAGCGCCTCCTCCGCCGCGCCGCGCGCTACCGCGCCCGCTTCCGCTGCTCACTCAGCGCCGCCGCCCAGCGACTCGCGACCAGGTTCGACATGAGCCACGAGGGCGTCCGCCAGCTCCTCCTCCGCCACGACGAGCACGAACGCGCCGCCGGCCGCCCCGCCATCTTCCCCGCCCCCCGCGCCCGCGACCGAGCCACCCGCTTCGCCCTCCTCCGCGCCGCCCGCGACGGCGCCGAGCCCGCCGACCTCTCGGCCAACCTCGACCAGAACACCGGCGCCGACCCCCGCGCCGCCCAGCGCCTCGTCGCCGGGCTCCGCCTCGATCTCCTCCGCCGCCTCGACCTCGACGCCGCGACCAGCCCGGTCTTCGAGCGCGACGACGCCGAGGCGGTCCTGCTCGAACCCGCCGCGGTCCGCAACGCGGGCACCGCGTGCGCACAGCCGCGCGAACTGAGCGCACAGCTCGAGCACGCGCGCGCACAAAGGCCGGGGCCCGCGGAGGCCGAGCGCGCGCGCGCCGCCGCCCTCGCCTACCTCCGCTGGCGCGCCCGCCGAACCCTCGCAACCATCGACGGCCGCACCACTTCCGCGACCACCCTCGACGCGATCACCACCGACCTGCGCACAGCCAGCCTGCTCCGCGGCGCCCTCGTCGCCGACCAGCTCGGCTCGATCCTCCGCACCATCGAGGGCGTCGCCGGCCCCCTGGACGCCCTCAGCGCAAGCGTCGCAAGAGCTTTACTCACAACCGGTTGCGCGACCGCCGCCCGCGCCGCCGAACGCTTCGCCCCCTGGCGAGGCGGCCGCCTCGCCGCCCCCGTCACCCTCGCCGTCTCCCGCCACATCGCCGGCCGCCCCACCGCCGCCGCCGCCGCCGAGGGCCGCGCCCGCCGGCGGATCGCGTCGGGGGAGGTGGGGGTGGACGCGTGGTGGGCGGGGGTGGGGGTGACGGAGCGGTGCGTGCTTTGGCCGCGGTACGCGGTGCGGGAGGCGTGGGTGGGTGGTGTGCTGCAAGACGAGGCCGGGGCGGTGCTTGCGCGGCGGCTGGGGTGGGACGGGCAGGGGCCGGCCCTGACGCTGGAAGAGCTGGCCGAGGCCCTCGGCACGACCCGCATGCGGGCGGCCAAGCGCGAGCGGGCGGCGATCCGCGCCGCGCTGGCTCGCCAGCAGCCGGTGTCGCCCGCTTCAAAGGCTGGCGGCGGGGGTGGTTAGGATGGCCCCATGGCGCTGAACCTGTCGGCGGAGGAGCGGGGGTCGGTCGAGATCGACTCGGTGCGGGCGATCATCGGGCTCGAGGTGCATGTCGAGCTGAAGACCCGCAGCAAGATGTTCACGGCCGCGCCGAACGGGGCGCACCCGGACTTCGAGGACGCCCGCCCCAACACGCTGCTCGATCCGGTGGTGCTCGCGCTCCCGGGAACGCTGCCGGTGATCAACCGCACGGCGGTCGAGCTCTCGATGCGGGTCGGGCTGGCGCTGGGTTGCCGCATCGCGGAGCTGACGCGATGGGACCGCAAGGGGTACTCGTACCCGGACCTGCCCAAGGGGTACCAGATCAGCCAGTACCCCTTGCCCCTGTGCTTCGACGGTCAGGTCGATGTGCCGGCGCTCGACGATGACGGCGAGCCCGATTGGGCGGGTGTGACGGGGCGGGACGGGACGCGGATTGGCATCATCCGGGCGCACCTGGAAGAGGACGCGGGCAAGCTCTTGCACGAGGCGCCGGGCGGGGCGGCGATCGACTTTTCGATCGTGGACCTGAACCGGGCGGGGACGCCGCTGCTGGAGATCGTGACCGCGCCCGACTTCACGAGCGCGGCCCAGTGCGTCGTGTTCTGCCGGATGCTGCGGGCGATCGTGCGGCATGTGGGGGCGAGCGAGGCGGTGCTGCAGCGGGGGCACATGCGGTTCGAGCCGAACATCAACTGCGAGGTCAGGTTCAAGGACGGGCGCTTCGTCCGCACGCCGATCGTGGAGGTGAAGAACCTCAACAGCTACCGCGCTGTGCAGGGCGCGATCGACTACGAGCTCAGCGAGCAGCCGAAGCGGTGGCGCGAGGACGGGCGCGAGATGGGCCCCGGCGCGAAGGCGACGCGCGGGTGGGACGACGGGCGGGGTGTGACCGTGCTGCAGCGCGAGAAAGAGGACGCGCACGACTACCGGTACTTCCCGGATCCCGACCTCCCGCCGGTGCGGGTCGATTCGGCGTGGCGTGAGAAGGCGTGGGCGGCGGTGGGGGAGCTGCCCGCGACGCGGACGAAGCGGTACGCCCAGCGGCTGGAGCTGCCCGCGGGCGAGGCGCAGCAGCTCGCCGAGGAGCGGGCGGTCGCGGAGCTGTTCGACGCGGCGGTCGAGATGGTCGTGGAGTCGGGCGTGAGCCGGGTGAAGGCGGCGAAGGCGGTCGCGAACCTGCTCGTGCAGCACGGCGGGCGACTGAGCAAGGAGCGGTCGACGGCGGAGCACCAGGTGACGATCGCGGAACTGGGGATCGACGCGAACGCGGTTGCGGGCATCGCGAAGCTGCGCGAGGCGGGCAAGCTGGGCTCGAGCCAGGCGGGCAAGCTCTTCGAGAAGCTGTGCGAAGAAAGCTACCGCGGGCGAGACGCGGAAGGGGTGGCGGAGTACGAGGGCTGGCTCACGGTGAGCGACGAGGGTGCGCTCGCGAAGTGGTGCGACGAGGTGATCGCCGAGCACGGCGCGATCGTGGAGCAGATCCGCGGCGGCAAGCAGCAGGCGGTGGGGCGGCTGATCGGCGAGGTGATGAAGAAGAGCGGGGGCAGCGCCGACGCGGCGGCGGTGCGGGGGATGCTGCTGGATCGGATCGGCGTGGAATAGCGGGCGAGTGCCCGGTATTCTGCTGGTGATGGCCCGCCTTCGCTGGATATCGGTGCTGCTGGCGGTCGTGCTCGCGAGCCCGACCTGGGCGCTGTCGTTGCCGGTGGCCCGGTCATCGGATGGTGTGGGGGGTTCATTTGCGTTGGGTGCGGGCGTCGCGTCGGCGGATGCTTCGTGCTGCCCCTTGTGCCCGGCGATGGACGCGTGTTTCTGCGGGTGCTCGGTGACGCCGAGTGATCGGCTGCCGACGAGCCCGGACCGGGACCCGCAGATGGCGGGCCCGGAGCGGGTGGCCGTCGGCGGGCCGGAGGTGTTCACGGGGTGGACGGAGCCCGTGGTGGCTATGCCGTGGGCTCCGCGCGCGGGCGTGGGGCCGGTCATGGTCCGCGGGCCGCCCGGGGTGTGTTCTGTTCTGTGTCGCTGGATGACTTAGAGCCAGTTGTTGCGCTTCGTAGCGCCCTCCGGGCGCACACGCGCTCTGGTGCGGCCTCGCCGGTATTCATCCGGCGGGCCTGAGGTCACCCGCTTCGCTACGCCTGCGGCGTAGCCGCTCGAGCCTCTATGTGCTTGCAGCGCTGATTGCGGGTGTTGCGCTCAAGGGCCGGCGTTGTGCCGGTCTTGGCGGTCATTTCTGAAACACGACACGGAAGGAATACGCGATGCGGAACGGCATGAAGTTGTTTGCTGCGGCGATGGGTCTCGGTGTGATTGGCTTGGTTGGGGGCGGGTGCGCCTCGAGCGGGGATATGGCGGGTGGCGCGCACGAGCACGACGCGCCCACGGGCAAGTCGGTCTCGTCGTGGCCTGCGGAGCCGGTGACGGCGGACACGGTGTGGCTCGGCGTGGACGGCATGGGCTGCCCCATGTGCGCGTCGGGCGTGGACCTCGTGCTCGAGGGCCTCGAAGGCGTGGAGCGGGCCGAGGTCGATCTCGGCAAGAGCGGCGTTCTCGTCACGCTTGCGGGCGCGGACCGGCCCAGCAAGCGGCGGCTCGCGCAGGCGGTGCACGACAGCGGGTTCACGCTCACGACGATCGAGCCGCGGTAAGGGGGGTGGGCGATGCTGAGCATGTCTTGCAAGCGCCCGGGGGCGCTCGCGGTCGGTGCGGCGGCACTTGCGTGCATGTGCCCCGTGCCCGAGGCGTCGGCGCAGGAGGCGATCGTGACCGAGGCGGCGACGCAGCCCAGCAAGGGGCTGTGGGCGCTGCGTGTCCGGACCTTCGCGACACGGCTAGAGGGCAACGGGCGCGATGTCTTCGAGCTGACGACGACGAGCCGGCTGAGCTACGGCGTGTCGCGGACGCTCTCGGTGGTGGCCGATGTGCCGGTGATGATCCGCGATGACCTCGCGCGGGGCGGCGCGGACGGGGACGACGGGCTGGGCGATCTCAGCCTGAGCCTGAAGTGGCGGTTCTGGCAGAAGGACACGGGCGGGCTGGACACGACGCGGCTCGCGCTGATCGGCGGGACCGAGCTGCCCACCGGGCACGCGGACCTGTCGAGCCACTCGGTCGATCCGTTTGTCGGCGGCGTCTTCACGCTGGTGCGCGGGCGCCTGGGGTTCAACCAGGCGGTGCGGTACCAGGTGAACACGGGGACGGACCGCTTCGCGATCGGCGTGGGGCAGAGCCGGGCGGACCTCGTGGAGTTCGACTCGGCGGTGCTGTGGAGGCTGTACCCCGACGAGTTCGAGGCGGACTCGGCGGGCGGGCTGTACCTGACGACGGAGCTCGAGGGCTTCTACGAGACGAACGGCGATACCGAGATCCTGCTGACGCCCGGGCTGCTTTGGGAGGGACGGGTGTGGGCGGGGGAGATCGGCGTGCGGGTGCCGGTGAGCGAGGATGTGCGGTACCGGGCGCCGGTGGAGTTCGGCGTGGTGGCGGGGCTGCGGTTCTTGTTCTGAGCGTGGCGCTGCTTTACGGTGCGCGGTCGGCGGGGAACGGGGTCAGCGTGTACCCCGGCCCCTCCGGCCCGTCGTAGGTGACGAAGCGCACGGAGCCGTCGGCGGCGAGCATGTTGCCGGTGGCCTTCTCGGCGTGCCAGGAGAGGTCGGCGAGGGCGGGGTCGTTCGTGTCGCGGATCTCGCGGGTGGCGAGGTGCCAGACGGGGTCGCCCGCGACGAGGAGTCGGCTGGTGGACACGGCCAGCTCGGCGAGGCGGACGGGCTCGCGCGGGGCGAGGGGGCCCAGGGTGCGGGAGCGGTCGGCGAGCGTGGGGTTGGCGAGGTAGCTGGTGCCGAAGCGGTCGAAGAGGGGGATGTGGGCGAGGTCTTGGTCCCAGGTGAGGGGCTGGCCGGGCAGGGGGGTGCCGGGGGCGACGCCGCGGTCGGCCGGGCAGTGGAAGACCTGGGCGACGCGTTCGCGGTCCTCGAGGGCGGGTGTGGAGAGGTAGGCGTTGATGGGGCGGCTGGCGGAGACGACGGGGACGCGTTGCTCCCCGACGAAGTCGACGCCGCCGTAGCCCCACTCGGGTCCGCCGAAGCGGGCGCCGGTGGGCGAGGGGAATCGTTCGTGGTCCTGCAGGTAGCCCTGGTAGCCGATGCCGATCTGGCGGAGGTTGTTCTGGCAGACGGTGGTGAGCGAGGTGGAGCGGGCGAGGGTGAGGAGGGGGAGGAGGAGGCCGATGAGGACGGCGACGACGGCGACGGAGATGACGAGCTCGACGAGGCTGAAGGCGGGGGCGGCGGGGCGCGTAGGCACCGCGCGGGGGGTGGGGGCGGGTGAAGTTGGGTCAGGAGTCTGGTTCACCGCAGCGGTCCGCGTGTGGTGGGAGGGCCCGGGTGTGGCGGGCGGTTTCCTGAGTGTATCAGCAGGGGGCGGGGGTGGGGAAGAACGATGTGGACATGCGGCGTCTGTGGCGCACAGCGGTGCTCCGGTGCCCGTGGCTCGTGACGGGGCAGGACTTAGACCCGCGCGATGCGGGTGCGGACATTGTCGAGGACATTCATGAAGTTGATGTACGCGTCGTAGGGCGAGTCGTAGGGGCTGAAGTACTTGTGGACATCGCCGTCGGCCCAGAACTTGGTGCACATGTAGTAGAAGTGGTCGGAGGTGGTGAGCTTGCGCCAGTCCTCGAGGAGGTAGTCGGCGTTGCGGGCGCGCTCGGGGTCGCCCGAGCCCTTGGCCTCGATGACGCGGTCCTTGAGCTGGGGCTCGAGGCGGTAGCACTCCTCCAGGGCGTTCCACTGGATGGCGTTGCCGCGCCAGGCCGTGAGGTCGCGTTCGGTGTCGGCCCAGCTGATGAACTCGGGGACATCGTATTCGCCGACGGGTTCGAATCGTTCGAACGCTTCGGTGGGGGTGATGAAGTGGTTCTCGGTGGTGCCGTCGGGCTTCTTGGCGACATCGAAGATGGCTTCGGGGAGCTTGTCGAGGAAGTTGAAGATGCCGGTGTCGGCCCACTGGTGCTCGCCGAAGGTCTCGTAGTCCATGAAGAGGTTGCAGAGGTAGCCGTTGCCGTTGATGTGGTGAACCCACTTGGCGAACTTCTCGGCGGTGAGTGGCCATTCCTCCCAGCCCTTGTTGCTGAAGCGGAAGGCGACATCGTCGGAGAGGCGGTAGTTCTTCAAGAGCAGGCCGAAGGGCTTCTCGCGGTCCTGCTGGAAGATCGGGTCGAACGCGGGCGGGCGGTAGACATAGTTGGGGCTGCGGAAGCCGAGGTGGCTGTCGGTGCCCTCGCAGAGGGTGCCCAGGAAGCGGGGCGAGCCGTCCTCGTTGCGCATCGAGGCGAGGGCGGCGGCGAGCTGGTTGGAGTAGATGAGCTCGGTGTTGCGGAAGACGCGGGGCGTCTGGCCGAAGAGCTCCTGCACCTTGCGGGTCTGCATCTGCACCTGCTCCTCGAACTCCTTGCGGGAGTAGAGGAAGCTGAGCGAGTGGTAGTAGGTCTCGCCCACGAACTCGCAGCAGCCCGTTTCGGCGAGCTGCTTGAAGAGGTCGATGACATCGGGCGCGAAGCGCTGCAGCTGGTCGAGCACGGTGCCGGTGATGGCGTAGCTGACGCGGAAGTTGCCCTTGTGCCGCTTCACGAGGTCGAGGATGAGCGCGGTGGTGGGGCGATAGCACTTGTCGGCGACCTTCTGCAGGATCGCGCCGTTCTTCGCGTCCTCGAAGTAGAAGGGGTCGGCGTCGAAGACCGAGTAGCGGCGGAGCCGGTGCGGCTGGTGGACCTGGAAGTAGAAGACGATCGACGCCACGGCGGCCTCCCTTCGCACGGGCGGGGCGTCGGCGCGATCGGCGGCTTCGATCGCGGGCCGGGCCCCCGGCATGCAAGTGGAATCAGAATAGCGGGATAGGCCCCGGATCGGGCGCTCTCGCCCACGGGATTTCTCGCGTCAGGTGCGGACGGAGGTCAGGGTCGCGATCGCGACTGGGATCAGGATGAGTGTGGGCACAAAGACGCCCAGGGCGGGCGGCAGGCCCGGGAGCTCGGCCGAAGCGCCCAGAACCCCGCCCATGAGGGCGATGACCGCGACCGGGGCGCATTTCAGGCTCTGGACGAGCATGTTCTCGGGCACGCGGGTGACGAAGAACGGCATCGCGATCAGCAGGGTGAGGACATTGGAGAGCATGACCGCGAAACGGCCCCAGCGGATGCGCTCGAGCTGGGCCTCGCTCTGCTCGTCGAGCAGGCCCTCGCGGCTCAGCATGTCGGAGACCTGGCGGAAGCTCAGGGCGTGCTGGAACGACCGGAACCGTTCCATTCTGAGGCGGGTCGGGTCGATCGAGGTCTCGACGCGGTCCACGGGCGTCAGGCCGGCCTTCGGCGTCCCCGGGACGACCTGCGCGTTCGGCCCGGCGGCATCGAGGACGCTCGCCCGGGGCTCGGCGAGGCCCCCGTCGAGGACCCAGCCGCCGTTGTCATAGGTCGCCCGGTCGGCCCGGATGACCCGGCTGGCCCGCCCGCGGTCGTCGCGTTCGATGATGAAGAGGTCCTCGAGGACGCCGGTCGTCGGGTCGAAGGAGCCGGCCCGCAGGACCCGCCCCGCGCCGTCGGCGATGAGGGGGACCTCGGCGCTCGCGATATCCCGGGAGCCCGCCTGCTTGTGCTCGCGGACGAGCAGGGGCGCGATCTTCGGAACGAAGAACTCCTGGTTCACGGCCTGCACGAGCGTCACCGCGACCGCGACCAGGAGCAGCGGGCGGGCGACGCGGTACAGCGACTGGCCCGCGCTCAGCATCGCGATGAACTCGCGGGCCCGGACGAGCTGCGAGCAGGTGAACCCCATCGCCCCGACCAGCACCATGCCCACGAGGAAGTTGAAGAGCTGGACGAGCCGGGGCCACCAGAGGTCGGCGATGACGAGGACCGTCACGAGGCCCTTGCGGACGCCCGAGGGGGGCGTGTCGGCCTGCTGGCCCAGCTCGGTCGCGACATCGACGAACTTGTCGAGGTTGATCGAGACATCGACCGCCACCACGAAGCAAAACAGGATGACCAGCAGCACCACGATGTTGAGCAGGTACTGCCTCGCGATGTAGCGGTCGAGCAGGGACATACGGCGGGATCACTCTATCGCGGCGGGATCGGCCCGCCCTTCGGGACTGGGTCAGATCGGGCGGGATCGAAGCGGGACGGGTCAGAGCGGTCGGAAGCCCCCCGCGGGCCCGCGGCGGACGCCCTGGCCCGCCCGGAAGAGCAGCAGGGCGACCACCCACCCGATGAGGGCCCCCGCCAGCACATCGCTCGTCGCGTGGGCCCCCGCGTTCAGCCGGCTCATCCCGCAGCCGATCGCCAGCAGGACCATGGGCCAGCGGATCGCGGGGATCAGCAGGGCGAGCATCACCGCCCCGCCGAACGCGGTCGAGGTGTGCGAGCTGGGGATGCCGTAGCCGATGCCCCCGTGGTCGGCGATGAGCACCAGCGGGCGCTCCAGCCAGACCATCGCCCCCGGGGGGTCGGCGAGCGGGTTGGGCCGCGACCGCCCGATCAGGAGCTTGGCGATCTCGGCGACGATCCCCGCCCCGATCGCGGAGAGCAGAATCAGCCCGGCACGGTGGTGGGCCGGGCGCGGGGGCCAGGCGGGGGCGATCTCGAGGTCGGTCTGCCCCTGTCGCCGGCGGTCGATGAGGGAGACGACCACCGCGATGATGAGCCAGGTCATCAGGTCGCCGAACTGGCGGAGGATCTGGTGCCAGTCCTGCCGCTCGACATCCTCGATGAGCCACAGGGGGTACAGCGCCCGGTCGATCGGCTCCATCAGCAGGAGGGCCGCGGTGACCACCGCGAGCGCTGCCAGCCGCCGGACCAGCCGGCGCCGGCGCTCGGATCGGCTGTGGTAGGTGCGCTCCAGCATCAGGGCGTCTCCGGATCTCGCGGCTTGGGCAAGTCGCCCGTAAACCGAAGCCCCGTGAACGCCCGCCGGTCCCGCTTCGGCTCCGCGGGCAGCCGGCCGATCTCGGTCACGCCCTCGAACATCTCCGACCACATCGCGACCTCGCCGCCCATCAGGACGCCGGGCCGGCCGACGAGCTCGGCGCGCGTTTGGTCGTTCCGCAGGTCGGTCTCGGGCCAGAGGTCGTACTGCGTCTTCCGACCCTCGAAGAGGCTCTGGGCGGCGAAGACGCGCGGGTGGCCCGGCAGGTAGAACGCCAGCAAACTCGCCCGCCCGTAGTGGATCGCCATGTACAGGGGCTCCGCGCCCGTCTCCGCCCGCACCTCGTCCGCACGCTCCTCGACCTGTTCTGCCAGCGCCCGCGCCCCGAAGCTGCGGCTCAGCCCGGGGACGACCCCCCGCCCGAAGGCCGTTCCGAGCCACCCCGCCAGGGGCACCGCGATGACGAAACCGACGAGGCAGACGAGGGCCGCGTGCCACGCGAATTTCACCGGGTTGTCCCGCCGCTGGTAGGCGTCGAGCGCGGCCCACCCCGCGACCGGGGCGAGCGTGACGAAGCCCGCGATGGTCCAGTTCGCCTCGACATTCGTCGCGAGCGTGACGAGGAGGTAGAGCACGAACATCGGGAGCGCGAGGCACGCGAGGTACGCCGGGGCGGTGGGGGCCCAGGCAGGCTCCCAGTCTCTATCGCCCGCATTCCGCTTCCGCGCCCGGGCGAGGTTGATCAGCCCCAGGATCGCTGCGATCAGCATCGGCCCCGCCACCGCGAACTGCAGCCCGATGAACTCCAGCGTCCACATCGGGTCGTAGGGCTCGTGCGTGCCGGTCTGGGCCTTCACCGTGTCGCCCCCGCGCAGGCCCAGGTGCCCCAGCAGGTGGCGGACGGTCACCCAGTCGTTCAGCCCGTTCCAGATGATGACCGGCAGCAGCCCCGCGAGCGCACACGCCGTCGCGAGCCCCAGCTCCTTCGCCCGCACCCTCGGCCGACGCTTCCGGCTGACCAGCAGGTACACGACGAACCCCACCGGGAAGATCGCGATCGTGTACTTGAAGAGGAACCCCACGCCGATCGCGAGCCCGAGGCCCGCCCAGTACCGCCCGCGCCCCGTCTCCCGCGTCACGGCGAGCCACCCGCACAACGCCGCGAGCGCCCAGCAGGCGAGATACGGCCCGTCGATCGTCATCAGCAGGCTGACCGCGTGGTGCCCCGGCATGCTCATCAGCGCGAGCGCCCCGAGGAACGCGACCCGCCCGTCGCGGAAGGTCGCCCGCGCCAGCCCCGCCACGGCCAAGGCCCCGACGACCGACGCGAGGACCGCGGGCGTGCGGACGCCCAGCTCGGTGTCGCCGAAGAGGGCCGTCCCGAGCCAGATCACCCACGCCACGCCCGGCCCCTTGGAGTAGTACGACCAGTCGATGTGGCGGGACCATTCCCAGTAGTGGGCCTCATCCTCGATCAGCGTGTAGGGGCTGAAGAACGCGAGGTACACGAGCCGTGCCGCCGCGAAGAGCAGCACGATCGCGACCGTGGGCCACCAGCCCCGGGCCCAGCGCAGCGGCTCTCGTTCCTGTTCCAACCCCGTCACCGCCGGCTCACCCACGCCAGCCCCGCGGCGGCGTACGCCGCGAGGGCCGCGACGCCCGACCAGGTCAGGGGCACGCCGAGGGCCGCCCCGTCCGAGTGGGTCGTCTGCTGCCCGGTCGAGATCAGGATGATCGTGACGACGGCGGGGAAGAAGCTCCAGAGGTACACGACCAAGGGCGGGCTGTTCTTGAGTAGGAGCGCCGTGATCGCCCCGGTCAGCACCATCACCAGGCAGCTCGCCGCCATCGCCATCCGCTCGTGCTGCTTGCTCGTGATCTCCCGCTGCAGCTTGCCGAGCAGCCACTCCAGCCGCTGCGTCTGCTCGGCGATGCCCGGGTAGGCGTTCTGCGGATCTGTGCGCGACTTCGACTCCGCCACCATCTGCCCGGCGTCCAGCGTCAGCAGCCGCTCGAGGGGATCGACGCGGAGCCGCA
The DNA here is from genome assembly GCA_964615815.1 of uncultured Phycisphaeraceae bacterium. Taxonomy (GTDB): domain Bacteria; phylum Planctomycetota; class Phycisphaerae; order Phycisphaerales; family UBA1924; genus DAIQNV01. The sequence continues at coordinate 15,603 of CAZTQV010000020.1, forward strand.
GGCCCCCGATCTTCCGCCGGCGCTGCTCGGTCTCGACGGTGCTCGACGCTCCGTCCACGCTCGACCGCGCCGAGAGGTGCACGCCGTCGAGGATCAGTTCAAAGGTCAGGCCGCGCTCGTCGGGCGTCGTGCCCAGGGCGTCGTCGGCGCTCGCGCTCCGGCCCTCGAGGTTGATCACCGCGTCCTCGGCCTCCAGCCGGTCCACCCCGCCCCCGCCGGGCTCGCCGTTCGGCCCGGGCCGGTAGAGATCGACGATCACACGCCCACCAGGCGTCACCGGGGCGAAACGCCACCCGCGATCGGGCCCGATGCCGCCCGAGGTGATGACCACCGACAGCCCCCCCGGGCCGATCATCCGCAGGTCCCCCTCGGCCTGCACCTGCTGGGCCAGCTTCTCAAGGCCTTCCCGGGCCGCGAGCTGCCGGGCGAGCTCGACCCGCGTCGACTCGATGAAGTTCATCCGCTCGGGGTGGTGCCGCAGCTCGCGGAGCTCGCCGAAGGTGAGGAACTTCGGGTCGTCCTCGAAAGCGTCCGGCACGCGGAAGGGCCGCGTCCGCACGCGGTCGATCACCCGCAGCTCGCCCTCGGTCGATCCCACGCCCCGCTCGAGCTGGATGACGCCCGCGATCGACCCCTCGTCGAACCCCGCCATCGCCCCGGGCAGCAGGATCACCCACGCCCGCTCCGCCGTCGCGTCGGTCAGGACCTCGCCCTCGCCCGTCGTCTCGACCGCGGCAACCCCCAGCAGCAGCAGCTGATCCAGGACGCCCGACCCCGGCTCGGGCGGCACGCGCCGGATCGCGTCGGCGTACACGGTCATGTTCCCGAGCGTCGCCGGCTGCCCCCGCTCGATGCGGCTCACCAGCATCTGCGCGACATCCAGCGTCACCATCCGCTCCATCCCGCGGAGGAACCGGGGGATCACCTGCTCGTTCAGGGCCGCGAGCGCCCCGGCCATCAGGAGGCCCGAGACCAGGGCGGGAACGACCAGCGTCCGGTGGCTCAGCCCCCCGGCCTGGGCCGCGGTGATCTCGTTGTCCTGGGCCATGCGGTGGTAGGCGAGGGTGGTGCCAAAGCTGGCGGCGAAGGGCAGGGCGTACGCCAACATCGGCGGGATCGCCAGCAGCATGAACTTCATCGCCCCGCCGGGCGTGAGCGCCCCGTCCGCCAGGGGCTTCACGGCCGCCGCGAACGCGATGACGGTGACGAGCACACTCGCGGAGAGCAGGACGAGCCGCCAGAGCTCGAGCGTCATGTGCCGCCAGAGGATGAGGGGCATGGGTGCAAGGATAGTCAGGGGTCAGGCCCGGGCCGGCCGCCCGAGAGCGTTAGGGGCTCGGGGCAACCGTGGCGGATGGCGTGTAGACCGCCGCGGGATCGAGCGGGCGGAATGACTTGGGTTCTATGACAAGGCTGGTGCCGTCATACCCGGGCCACTCGAATCGCCGTGATTCCCATGCATCGTTCAGGTCGCTGGTGACAAATAGGATGGCCCGTGAGCCGTTCGAGTACACGCCGTACACGACGCACGCACCGGCGGGGCTGACTCGCAGGGTCACGGGCTCATCCGCGCGGGTTGTGGCGATGAGCACCCCAGGAGTCCCCAGGTCCCCTACACCGACCGACTCCGATACATCTTCCCGCAGCGTGGAGCGCACGCGGTATGTGCGCCGCCAACGCGAAGGTTCGTCTGCTTCTGCATTTTGAACTTCGGCCAAGACCCCCTGCTGGCGTGCAGCTACGAACGGCACCACGTCACGATCGAGACGAACAGTCCGTTCTGTATCGACGGGCGGGGCGAGCCCGACAAGGAACCCGTTCTGAATCGCGTCCTGGCGAGCATCGCTGACAAGAACATCGATCCACACCTCTGACTCGATCGCGAGCAGCGACGCGGGCGAGGGCACGGGCCCTGCCGAGTGTCGCGGACCGAACACGGCGACAAGTGAGGTGACTACCGCCGCGGCAACGATCACGACGGAGCCCCAGCCCACGAGCCATTCCAGTGCGGTCGCAAGCCACCTCGGCCGAACCTTGCGGATCAGCGTCATGACGAGCTCAAATGCGCTGCCCGGCACATGTTCCGACCGGTTGCCCGACGGGCTAGCCACGCGTCACCTCGACCTTACCCCCCGCCGCATCCTTGATCGCCAGCCCCTTCGCCGCGAGCTCGTCGCGGATCGCGTCCGCCCGGGCGAAGTCCTTGGCCTTGCGAGCCTCGGCCCGCTCGGCGAGCAACGCCTCGACCTCGGCGTCGGGGTCGACGCCCTTGAAGAGGCCGATAGAGGTTTCGCGGACCTGTCCATTGGCCTCAGGCCGAAAGATGACGCCGAGGATGTTGTCGATGAGGTGGAGACTGCCCCAAGCACGAACTGTCGAACGGTCTGAGTCCAGGAGGCGAGCCGCATAGTTGGCGGCAAAGGGCGCCGTGGGTAGAGGGTCCTGCAAGAAGCTGCGAGTGGCGTATGCATCTAGCAATTGCATAAACTTTGATCTATCACCGACTCCGGAGCCCGCAAAGTGGCCGCTCTCTAGCTTCGTGCGCCCAAGCACATCTGTGTTCTCGCGGGTGTTCAGGGCACGGTCCAACGCGGCAAAGGCGCCGGATATGTTGAGGTCGGCGGCCAAGGCACCAGACACTTCACTCAATGTGCCATTGATGGGGTCAGCCAAAGCCGTCTCGATCGTCGATTCCATGGCTAGCGCAAACTGTATTTCCCGAGCCGCATCGCGATAGCTTTGTACCCGATCACCAGCCTGCTTCAGACTTGAAAGCCCAAAGTCCGCGTTCTTCCGATAGTGCGTCTTGATCAGCTCCAGCCGCACCGCCGCCGGCTCGTGCCCCATCTCGAAGAGCTGCCGGGCCGTGTAGAAGGTCCCCTTGCTCTTGCTCATCTTCCCGCCCTCGAAGAACAGGTAGCGGGCGTGCACCCAGTGCCGGGCGAAGCGGTTCGCCCCCGTCAAACAACAGCTCTGCGCGATCTCGCACTCGTGGTGCGGGAAGATGTTGTCCTCGCCCCCCGAGTGCAGATCGATCGTCCCCGCTGCCCCGCCCCCGCCGATCACCCGCCCCAGTCCCCCCGGCACCAGCGCCTGGAGGCTCATCGCCGTGCACTCGATGTGCCACCCCGGGTACCCCTCCCCCAGCGTCACGCCGCCGACGGTCGGACCGGGCCACTTCATCAGGTGCGACGCGTCCTCCTTCCAGAGGAGAAAGTCCGCCGGGTGGTGCTTCTCCCGCTGCGTCGTGTCCGTCACCCGCCCGCCCGCGCCGCCGCGCAGCTGGTCGAGGCTGTTCCCGCTCAGCTGCCCGTACCGCTCGAACTTCTGCACATCGAAGTACACCGCCCGCCGCCCCGCCTCCCCCGCGACATACGCGTACCCCTTCTCGCCCAACGCCTCGATGACCCGCTTCATCCCCTCCACATGCGCCGACGCCCGCGGCATCAGCCCGTCCCGCTCCTGCGGCTTCTTCGCCGCCGCGTACTCCTCCGCCACCTTCAGCCCCAGCTTCCGCCCGTCCTCGATGAACCGCTGCGCATAGAAGTCCGCGATCGCCCGCGGGTCCTTCGGGTCGATCGACGCGTCCGCCGGCAGCTTCCCCGCCTTCTTCGCCTCAAGGAGCCGCTCCCCCGCGAGCGCCATCTTGTCTTCGCCCCCCCCGTCCGCGCTCGCGTCGTCGGTCATGTGCCCGACATCCGTAATGTTCATCACATGCCGGACGGTCCTTGGCCCCTCGTGCACCCCCTCCCCCCGCTTCACCCGGCACAGCGGGCTCTCCAGGAACCGCCGCAAGAGGTCCGCGAAGAGAAACGCCCGAAAGTTCCCGATATGCGCATCGTCGTACACCGTCGGGCCGCAGGTGTAGAAGGTCACCCGCTCCGGGTCCGCCGGCTCAAACGGCTCCACCGACCGCGTCAGCGTGTTGTAGAGGTGCAGGACTTTCGGCTCGGGGGTGTGCGACACGCGGGGCTCCTTCGCTGCATCCTTACCCAGCGGGCACGCCAACGCCTCACCACACCACCACCCGCGTCAGCCCCCCATCCTCATCCCCGCCCGCAAACGCCCCCCGCCGCAGCGTGTACACCCCGAGCTGAGGCGGGCAATTCAGCCGGAAATCGATCACCGTCTCCCCCAGCCCCCGCCCGATCGCGCACAGCGTCCGCCCCAGCCGCACCACGCCCGACGCCAGCTCCCCCGGCAGGTCGCACGAGGTGTGCAGGGGCCGCTCGGTCTTCAGCCGCACCTGCCCCCCGTGCGTGTGCCCCGCCAGCACCAGGTGGACCCCGAGCTGGGCCGCCGGGTACACCTGCGTCGGGAAATGGGCGAGCGCGATCGTGAACGCCGCGGGGCCGTCTTCGCAGCTCAGCCCCGCCCCCAGCATGTCCTCCGGCTCGCTCGCCCCCAGGATCCTGACCCGCTCCCCCCGGATCTCAACCGTCGTCCCCCGGTTCTCCAGCCACCTGACTCCGGGCACCCCCTCCCGCGCCATCTCCTGAAACGCCGCCGTGTCGTGGTTCCCAAAGACCCCGAACGCCCCGAACCGCGCCCGCCACGCCCGGGCCTGGTCCTTCAGGCACGCCAGCCCCACCTTCTCGTCCCCCGGGTGGTCCATGTAGTCCCCGGTCAGCAGCACCAGGTCCGCGTCGATCTTCGCCAGGACCCCCGGCAGCCGCCGCACCGCCCCGCCCCGCTTGAAGGGCAGGATCGCCCCCAGCAACCCCTGCCCGTGGTCCCGGGCGTGCGTGTCCGTGATGTGCACCAGCGTCAGCCCGTCCAGCCCCGGGGGAAGGTCGGGGTGGGCCAGCTCATGCCGCTCGACCGGCCCCAGATCGCCGCCCGCCCCCCCATCAGGCCCCCCGGTGGGCGACGCGCCGGAAAAGCCTCTAGACTGTTCGGCCGCGGGCGACCGGGAGGAGCCCGCGGGCACAGCGGCGTCGGATCCGCGACGGTGGTTCATGCGGACCATCCCCCGCGACGGCCGCGAAAGGGAGCCGCCGGGCCCCAAAGCCTCCCACCCCGCCCGCCCCGCCCGCGCAGCAACACCCGCGGGACGAACCCCAGGCATCGGACGCGACCAGCAGCAATTCGGAGATCGGTCATGGCCAAGATGTTCTACACGCTCCCGGAAGCCGCCGCGAAGCTCGGCATGAGCGAGGACGATGTCCGCGGGCTCACCGAGAGCGGCCAGCTCCAGGAATTCCGCGACCGCGACCAGATCATGCTGAAGGTCGAGCAGGTCGACCTGCTCGCCGGCGTCGACGACGACGAAGACGGCGGCGGCGACCTTATCCCCCTCTCCGAGTCGGGCGAGCTCGAGCCCATGAGCCCGGGCAGCTCCGGCAGCGGCTCGGTCTTCGGCGCCGAGAACCCGATGGAGGCCACCGGCATCAGCATCTTCGACCCCGAAGCCGGGGAAGAGGCCGACCCCTCCGCCGCCACCCAGATCACCGGCGGCGTCGCCACGCCCGACTTCGACATGGACGCGGCCGCCTCCGGCTCGGGCCTGGCCAACATCGCCCTCGAGTCCGACGACACCAGCCTCGGCGCCGACCTCCTCGACGATGTCTACGGCTCCGGCGCGGGCGCCAGCGGGGCCGCCGCGAGCGGCGCGGGCTCGGCCGGCATGTCCGGCGGCGGGCAGAGCGCCCTCGGCGCCAGCGGCATGGCCGACGCCGGCGGCGACCTCTTCGAGCCCACCGGTGGCGAGGAAGAACTCGCCCCCGCCGCCCCCCAGCAGATGATGTTCGCCGGCGCCGAGGCCTACGACGGCCCGGGCTCCGGCCTCGTCGGGGGCCTCGCCCTCGGCATGATCGTCGTCCTCCTCGCCGCCGCGACCATCGCCATCCTCAGCCTCTTCGGCGGCGCCCCGGCCCTGATCGACAGCGTCACCATGACCGTCGTCTACGGCATCGCCGGCGGCGGCGCCGTCCTCATGCTGCTCGCCGCCCTCATCGGCTGGGTCCTGCTCCGCCGCAGCTAAGAACCGAGCGCTATCCGAAGCAAGGGTGGCACGCCCACGCGCAGCGCGGGCGTGTCGATGCTTCCCTCATGCCCGCGCTCCGCGTGGGCATGCCACCCAGGCAACCTCAACCGGTGCCCCGACCCGCCCAAAGGGCGCGTCGGGTCGGTCGTCTACGAATTCAAGATCGAGAAGGGACGCCGAAGCTGAGGCTCTGCGAAGCTTCGGGTTGACCAACGACAACCGAGCCACACCAAACCGGGTGCCGTGGAAACATCCGCGCAGCGGATTTTTCCACGAAAGACCGACACTTACCCCCGCTCCACACTCACCCCCGCCACCTCATACCGCCCACCCTTCAGCCCCATCTCCGCCAGCCGCGGGGTCGCCGCGTACAGCACCCGCGGCGCATCGCCCGACAGGTCCAGCGTCGCCCGCAGGTCCGCCGACTCGATGTGCCACAGCGAGCTCGCCGCGTCGTGCTGCCACTCCGCCCGGTCGTTCGCCGCGGGCGACAGGTCCAGCCGCAGGTCCGACGCCGGGTCGCACACCAGCACCCGCGCGTCCCACCCCGTGCCGTTCGGCGTGAGGTCGATCACCAGCTCGGGCGAAGCCTTCGCCGCCGGCCGCAGGTCCGCGATCACGCGCGACAACGCCGTCCGCCCCAGCTCGAACCGCACCCGGCACCGCGACACACCCTCCGGCCCAAAGGCCGTCGAGGACCGCGCATGCTCGCGCGCACCCCGCGCCCCGCTCCCCGCCATCCGCGTGAAGCCATTACCCGCGTGCGAGCCGTTGGTCGAACTGTGCGGCGCCGCCCTCGTCATACCGCGTCGCTCCTCACCGCCGGGTCGCCCTTCGCCCCACCCCCCGCCTTCCCTTCGCCCCGCCCCAGCGTCGGCGTCTTGCTCAAGAGCGTCGCCGCCAGCCGCAGCCCGGGCCCCGTCGGCCCGATGAACCGGTTCCCCAGCTTCGTCGCCATCTCGAAGAAATCGATCATCGCGTCCAGCCGCTCGTCGATCTCCGCCTGGCTCGGCTCGCCCTTCCCGCTCGCCACCCCGGCCCGCGTGTGGTCGCGGATCTCGTGCAGGTTCACGAGCAACGGGTCCACCTCCCGCTTGATCCGCTCCCGCACGATCGCGCGGAACACTGTCCACACATCCTGCTCGGCCTGGAAGTACTCCTTGCGGTCCCCCCGCCGGTGCACCCGCGCGATCACGCCCCAATCGAGCAGCGCCCGCAGAGACATGCTCGCGTTCCCCCGCGAGATCTCGAGCCGCGCCATCACATCGTCCGTGCACATCGGCTCCCCGGTGATGTAGAGGAGCGCGTGCACCTCCGCCATCGTCCGGCTGATCCCCCACACCGACCCCATCCGCCCCCACGCCTCAATGAACCGGTCCACCGCCGCGGGCTCCCCACCCGCTGCCACCTCGGGCGTCGTCTGGGCAGCGGGATCGGGCTGGGCCGGGGGCCTGGGCATCCCTCAAGTATCGCATTTCCGCGCCTGGGGTCCACCATGATTTCAGAAATGATTGAAAACCCCCGCAAGCCAAAACGGCCGGCTCGACCCCAAAAAAGGAGAAGGCGGCGAGCGGCCGAAGCACACTCGCCGCCGTTCCGGGGGCTTGATATGGGGTAAAGACCCCCTGTCTCCGAGGCAGATGCTACACCACCCCCCGACCCAATTGCAACTATCCGTATCAGCAAATCAAAGAATACAGCCGGGGTTTACTCGGGTCACGCCCGAAGCGTGTCCGCGATCCCGAGCAGCCCCAGCGCCACGCTCACCACGCCGTTCAGCGTGAAAAACGCGACATTCAGCCCCCGCTCCCGCCGCACCGCCAGCACCGCGTGCTCGGTCACCAAGAGCCCCGCCGTCAGCCCCACGCCGAGCAGGAAGAGCCCGCCCAGGCTCGCGCTCTCCGCCCACACCAGCACCAGCGCCACGATGGCCAGCACATGCAGCCCCCGGCTCACCCACGCCGCCCCCGACCAGCCCAGCGCCGCCGGGATCGACCGCAGCCCCCGCCCCCGATCAAAGTCCCGGTCCGCGAGCGCGTAGATCACATCGAACCCTGCGACCCACACCGTGATCATCCCCGCCAGCCACCACAGCGCCGCCGCGTTCTCATGCGGCCCGAGCGCCCCGAGCCCCGCGACGGCCACGCCCGCCGCCAAGGGGCTCAGCGCCAGCGCCACCCCCAGCACGATGTGGCACAACGCCGTGAACCGCTTCGTGAACGAGTAGAACGCCAGCCACGCCAGGATCGCCGGGCTGAACGCCGCCGGTGCCCAGTTCCCATAGAACACGCCGAACAGCCCCGTCGCGACGACGAACACCCCCGCGCTCCCGCCGAGCAGCACCGCCCCGTCCCGCGGGCTCAGTTCTCCCGACGCGAACGCCCGCTTCGCCGTCCGCGGGTTCGCCGCGTCAAACCGCCGGTCCGCCACACGGTTCACCAGCATCGCCCAGGTCCGCGCCGCGACCATGCACACCACGATCAGCCCGAGCTGCCCCGCGAACCGCCCCCAATCCACAACCGTCCCCGGCCCCTCCACCCGCACCGCCAGGAACGCCGCGAGCAGCGCGAAAGGCAGCGCGAACACCGAGTGCGCCAGCTTGATATCCGAGGCCGCAAGGGCCAGCTTCCGCGGCAGGGGCAACGACGACATGCCGCCGACTGTAGAGGCCTCCGGCTACCCCGGTGGGATGGGCATCCTGCCCGTCGCCTACGGGCACCCGTCCTGAAACGCCGTGACGAAGCTCAGGATGTCCGCCAGGTCGAAGGTGCCAAACGGCGCCGCAAAGTCCGCCGCCGCGTCCTGCGCCTGGAAGGCAGAGAGGTACGCCGCCACATCCGCGAAGGTCCGCTGCCCAAAGGGCTCGGCCAGATCCGCCGGATCGCAGGGCCCGGGCCCCCCCGCCGTGCCGTACACCCGCACCTCGAAGTCCTGCCAGTAGGTCGCCCACAGCGTGCTGCGGTCCGCGACCCGCACGGTCCACGCCCCGCGCGACGCCTCGCCCCAGTGCCGGAGCGAGGTAAACACCCAGCCCGTGTAGTCGTCCGTCCCGTCGCTCCGGCTCGTCGCCAGCGTCGAGACCGTCCCCGACGGAGAGATCAGCTCGACATCCAGGTCGCCCACCGTCGGCGTCTGGATGTTCACCACCACCTCCACCGACTCGATCGTCACATCCGCGTCGATCATCGCCGTGCGGCTTAGCCCCGTCGCGTCCGCGTTCGGCACATCGCTCTCCACGCTCACCACGCCCGACGCCGCCGACACCTCGGGCCCCACGCCCGTCCACCCGTGCGCCAGCGACACCGCCGCCGCCGCGTCGAGCGCCCCGAACCCGTAGTCATCGCTGAACCACACCCCCGCCCCGTTCTCCGCCCAGGTCGGGTTCGCCGGGTCGATCCGCCACGAGCTCGCCCGCAGCACATGCTGCACATCCCGCCAGGACAGCCCCGGGTTCGCCTCGAGCATCAGCGCCACCACCCCCGCCGCCTGCGGCGCCGCCGCGCTCGTGAACCCGAAGGTGCTCGTCCACCCGGCGACGGCCGTCGTAAAGATCGCCTTCGATCCCCCCGACGACGGCGCCACGCAGAACAGCCCCGACCCCGGCTCCGAATAAATCGCCCGCTTCCCCGTGTCGTCGTACGCCCCCACCGCGATCGTGTACCGGCTCGAGGCGTACGGGTCGTACTCCACCCGGTCCTTCCGAAGCGCCCCGTTCCCCCCCGCCCACACCAGGATCGTCCCGAGCCCCCCGCGCCCCTCCAGCGTCGCCCGCTCGATCGAGTCCATCACCACCGAAGGCGGGTAGAAGATCCGCCCGATGTCCGCAGGTCCCCAGGAGTTGTTCTTGATGTCGTTCGCCCCGTTTGCACGCAGCAGCGACGCCGCCGTCACCGTCGGGTCCCCGTAGATGTGGTTCGTCAGGAGCGCGTTGTACGCCACCCCCGCCCCGCCCAGCACATTGTTCGCCGTCATCGCGACGAGCCCCGCAACAGAGGTCGCGTGCGCGTCCACGCCCACACCCTGCTGCGAGTGCGCCGGCTCCGGGTCGATGTTCGCCATCAGATCAAAGTTCGTCAGCTCGATCCCCTGGTCGATGATCCCGACCGTCACCCCCGCGCCCGTCCACCCCGCGTCCCACGCCGGCTCGACATTCAGATCAAACAACTCCTCGCCCGGCAGCGTGTTGATCAGGTACCACTGCTCCCCCAACCCGAAGTCACTCGGCACCCGCGGCCCCACCGCCTGAGCGATCTCCGCCGACGCTTCCGCAACGCCGATCGCACCCCCCGCGACCTTCATCGCCTCCGCCAGGTCCACCGCCGCCAGCGCCCCGCCCGCGTCCACGACCAGCGCCCCCGGCAACCCGTCGATCCCCCGCGCCGACAGCCCGCGGAACGCCAGCCACGCCCGCACCCGCTCCGCCCCACGCTCGCCCTGCGCCCGCACCACCACCCGCCCCGTGACGGTCACCTCCCCCTCGTCCCCCGCGTCCCGCAGCCCAAGCCGCGTCGCCTTCAGCGCCCCGTCGCCCGCGTCCTGGAACCGATACAGCCGCGGCCCCCCCGGCCCATCGATCAGCCGCACCGCACCCGCGTCCGGCCCGCTCACCCGCCGCGGGCCATCATCCTGCGCAGCGGCCACCGGGACGCCGCCCGCCATCGCCACGAGGACACCGATCGCCATGAAGGTGGAATGTGGGCAGGTGGACTGGGGCTGGCCGGAAAGACGCACGGAAAGGTCCCTGTCACGCGGCCCCGCCGGGATCACCGGGGCCGACGCCGGCCCGGGCTTGCACGGGGCAATCGAGATGCCGGCCCGACGGCCGCTCGCGATCGAGCCGCCGGACCCGTTTGTACGCCCGCGTCCCGCGGGCGGATGCCTCCCGGGGTCACCCGCGGGCGGGTTCGGTCAGTTTCCGTAGGGCTCCGAGCAGCCACCGCTGAACCCGCTCAGGAACGCCGTGATATCCGCGAAGGTCAGGTTCGACGGCGCGACCAGGTTCGCCCGCGGGTCCGACCCGTTGAACCACGCGAGGAACTGGTTGATGTCCGCGAAGGTCAGCGACCCGCACGGCGCCGCGAAGTCCGCCGACCGGCAGTCCCCGTCCGTCGTGATCGCCACCGGGCTCAGCACGAGGTCGTCGATGAACCAGTTGTCGTTCGCCTCGTCGCCGACCGCCGTCAGCCGCACGCGGAAGGTGTCCGTGTTGTCCTCGATCGGGATCGTGTACTGCCGTGCCTGGAAGCAGGGCCGCGAGACGCCGGTCGCCACGATCTCGTCGAGCAGGCGGTACACCTCGTCATCGAAGACGCCGTCGTCGTTCGCGTCCGGGTCGAAGTACTCGACCCGAAGCACCTCGCCCGCCTCGACGCCCGACTCGCGCACCCAGAACCGCAGGTAGAACTGCTGGTCCACCACGCTCGCCACGCCCATGAGCTGGTTCACGCTCTCCATGCGGTCGTTCGAGTTCATCCGCAGCACGCTCGCGCCCGAGGGCTCGTTGCCCACGCCCGTCGCGATGTCCGCGTTGAACACCACGCCCCACTGCACACCGAACCCGAGCCCCGTCTCGAAGTCGTCGAACCACGGAACCGCGTTCCCGCCGAACGGACCCACCCGCACATTGTCGATGAACCAGTCGTCGTTCAGCTGCGTCCCGTTCGCCGTGAAGCGGATCACGAGGTTCTCGTGGTATGCCGTCGTCGGCAACGCGAACTGGTTGAACTCGAAGTTGCTCTGCGTCACCCCGTTCGAGGTCAGGGTTCCCAGCGGCACCCAGTTCCCCGCGCTGTTCTTGTAGTCGATCACGAGCGTCTTGCCCGCCTCCACCCCGCGGTGCTGGCTCCAGAACGAGACCGTCCCCACCGGCCCGAAGTTCGCGAAGAGCTGGAACGCGTCCATCGGCTGGCTCTGCAGCGTCCCGATGCCCTTGAAGTTCACCGACACCGCCGGGCTCGGCTCGTTCACGCCGTTCGTGCTCAGGCTCACGAACCCGGAGGTCGGGCCCCAGATCGCCGGGTCCAGGCCCGGCGTCTCGAAGTCGTCGTCCACCGGCAGGTCCAGGGGTTGGGCCGCCGCCGTCCCCAGGGCGAGCGCAAGGGTCGCCAACACAGCAACGCCCCCCTGGAGCGGCGGACGGCCCGAAACAAACCCGCGCCCACCACCGCCCCCGGGACGGAGGGTCGGACGCGTGCTCACCTGGTTCTCGTTCCCGTGCATCGTCATGGCAGGCTCGGTCCTTGCTTTCCCGGACCCCGGCCCGGGCTGGGTGGGGGTGGGGCCGGGGGGTTCTCTTCCGTCACGCCCCTGCACTGTCGTTCCGATTCGGAACAGTACAAAGGCCTCTCTCGTTCGCCCCGACGAACCCGGTGTCCTTGCCGGGAAGCTGGGCCGTGTTCGCGGGCTATGACGACTGCGGCCTCACAAGGTCCGCCGCCGCGTCCGCTAAGTCACACAAGGCCGACGGGTGATCCCCCGCCGTCCGTGCTGATAAACGAGAGTTCCGCGCGCCAGTCACGCTTGATCCATCGGTTGAACCGCTCGCGGCCAATCAAGCCCCGCGTAACCGCCCGGCAAGCGTCGAAACGCCCATCCACACCGGAAACGGCTCATAAACACGCGGGTTGTCGTTAAACCAACCGCCCGACGAACGCGGGCGGCACACTCTTCAGAATCCCGTACCTTGTCGTGTACGCGGGCCCCGCCCCGGCGGATCTGGCCCATCCGGGAAATCTCGGACCGCTCAACCCCGCCCCACCCCCCCACCCCCCCACGGCGGACCCGCGAGCAGAGGACGGCCCGCATGACCGACGCGACCCCCGCAGCAAAGACCCACCCCTCCGACGCCGACCGCCTGCGCCGCCTGCTCAAGGCCGGCCACCGGCTCATCTCGATCGTCACGCCCGAGGAGGCCGACGCCCGCGAGCTCGTCATGCAGGTCGCCGCCGAGGACGGCTCGCACACCTGGACCTGGTCCGCCGTCGAGGGCGTCCGCGACGCCGGCAACCCCGCGATGGAGCCCATCGACAACACTGAGCATCCCGCCGCCGCCTGGTACTGGCTGAGCCAGCAGGGCCTCCCGGCGATCCATGTGCTCTTCGACGCGGGCGCCCACCTCGAGGACCCGCACGCGCTGCGGGCCCTGCGCAAGCTCATCAGCCGGGCGAAGGACGCCAACGCGTGCGTCGTGATGATCGACCATTCGCAGCCCAAACCAGGTGTCGTCCGCGCCCACGCCACCCCGTTCGAGCTGAGCTTCCCGGCCGACGACGAGCTCGAGACCATCATCCGCCGCACGCTCAAGGAGCTGCACCGCATTGCCCCGATCGAGATCGACCTCAAGGGCAGCGATTACCGCATGATCATCAAGAACTTGCGCGGCCTCCCGAGACGCCAGGCCGAGCAGGTGATCCGCGATGTCGTCTGCGAGGACCGCCGCTTCACGGGCGACGACCTCAACCACATCATGGCCCTCAAGCGCCAGCTCGTCGCGGGCGAGGGCGTGCTCGAGTATGTTGAGAGCCCCGCCAACCTCGACGAAATCGGCGGCCTGGACCGGCTCAAGGGCTGGCTGCGGCAGCGCGAACGGGCCTTCGACGACGACGCGGCGGAGTACGGGCTGACGCCGCCGCGGGGCGTGTTGCTGCTGGGTGTGCAGGGGGCGGGCAAGAGTCTCTGCGCGAAGGCGATCGCGACAGCGTGGGGGCGGCCGCTTCTAAGGCTCGATCCTGGCGTGCTTTACGATCGGTATGTCGGCGAGAGCGAGCGGCGCCTTCGCGCCGCGTTCCGCCAAGCCGAGGCGATGGCACCGATCGTTTTGTGGATCGACGAGATCGAGAAGGGCTTCGCGTCGGCGGCGGCCCAGAGCACGGACGGGGGGTTGAGCCAGCGGATGTTCGGAACGCTGCTGACCTGGATGCAGGACCACACCGCGCCCGTCTTCCTCGTGGCGACCGCGAACAACATCGAGGCGCTGCCGCCGGAACTGCTTCGCAAGGGCCGGTTCGATGAGATCTTCTTTGTCGATCTGCCGGGGGCGGAGGCGCGGGCGCGGATCTTTGAGATTCACCTCAGGAAGCGGAAGCGTGATCCTAAAGGCTTTGATCTGGGGCGGTTAGCGGGGGCGAGCGACGGGTACAGCGGGGCGGAGATCGAGCAGGCGGTGATCTCGGCGCTGCACGGGGCGTTCGCGACGAAGGGGGAGGCGACGACCGAGTCGATCGAGCGGGCCCTCGCCGACAGCCCGCCCCTGAGCGTGACGATGGCGGAGAAGGTGGCACAGCTGCGGGCGTGGGCGAAGGACCGGTGCGTGCCGGCGGAATAGAGCTGTTTGTGCGCCGGCGCGGTGCGTGGATTGTGCGCCGGCGGCGCGCAGGAAATGGAGCGCGCACACTCGCGGCGGGTGCGCGCACGCCTCACGCACGCGCGCGCACGGCCGCGGCGGATTCCCGGGTTCGTCTGGGGTGATCGAGCGTGGTCCCTGCGGACGCCGTCGGGCCCCCAACCGGGCACGCCCGGCGACCCACGCCGGGGCTCGTGTCAGCGGGCCGCGGCGTGCTCGGTGCTGCGGATGAGGACCGGCTCGCTGTTCCAGACGATGTGGTTGGCGAGCATGGAGATGGTGAAGGGGTCTTCGGGGGAGAGGTCGTCGCCGAAGATGGCAAGGGCTTCGGGGGTGGGGTCGGCGGCGCACTGGTCCTTGACCTGGAACAGGCCCCCGGTCATCAGGATGAGATTGGGGACGATCGGGTAGCCCGTCGCGGCGAGGGCGCGGGCGATCTGGAGGCGGCTCGGATGCGCTTCGAGGTCGGGCGCGATGGGGTCGTCGGCGAAGAGGACGGACCGGAGGGGCGCTGGGGCGGGCGGGTTCGCGCGGGTCGCCTCGATCGCGTCGGCGTCGAGGTGGAAGCGGAGGCATTCGTTGCCATGGCGGGCGGTGACCCAGGAAGCGGCGGTGTCGCGGTCGGTAGCGGCGGGCCAACCGGCAAGCTTCCAGTGGTTGCGGTCGGCGGTGCGTTCGAGGTAGAGCAGGTGGATATTGGCGCCGAGGCGGCTGTCCGATTCGAACTCGCCGAAGAGGGCGACGACGCGGCCCTTGGTGTCGACGACTGGGGTGAGGCTCCAGCCGAGGACTTCGCGGGCGGTGGAACCGATGATCTCGTCGTCCGGCGTGGCGTCGGCATCGGTCTGCTCGGGCTCAGCGAGGGTGTTGAGGGAGAGGGCGGAAAGGGCGATGAGGGCGGCGACGATTCCCATAGTGGGCCTCCAGGGCGGGCCGACGCCCCACGGTGCGGCGGCTCGGGTCAGCGTACTCCGGAGCGCGGGGATGACCAAGACCGTTGTTTCAGTTCTGCTTGGAATAAAGACGGCTAAGTAGACACGGGCGCGACGCCCGTGCCACGAGGTTGTGGAGTCATAGGTACTCGCGGCGTTGTGATCAGGGTTGGAAGGCGGTGATGAACCTGTTGAGGTCGGCCATGTCGACGAGTCCGTCGAGGGAGATGTCGGCGATCGGGTCGACGGCGACGAAGGCGTTGAGGAAGACGATGATGTCAGCGAAGGTGTTTTTGCCGTCGAGGGTGTAGTCGGCTTCGTTGAGGCCGACGCGGATGGTGGGCGTGGGGAGGAGCTCGATGTCGCGTTCGCCGGCTCGGGCGATACGGATCCGGGCGGGGGCCTCTCCGTACGCGTTTGCGACCTGGAGGTTCAGGCGGGCACCGAAGGAGTTGGGGTTGACCGAGTCGAGGGTGACGAGGGGTGGGGCGTCGGTGTCGAAGGCGATCCGGACATCGGCTGGGTCGATGGTGGTGGGGTTGTTGTCGAGGTCGTTTGCGAAGAGGCGGAGGGTGATGGGCTGGCCTGCTTCGAGGATGGGGGGGAGCTGGAGGGTGGAGCGGAGGGCGTCGGGCTGGGCGGCCTTGGCGGCGCGCCAGGTGGTGTACATGTCGCGGAGCCAGAGGACGGGGTCGGGGTCGGAGGACTGGACGAAGGGGATGTTGAAGGTGAGGTGGTAGTCGCCGCCGGCGAAGCCGGGGGCGGGGTTGGGGCCGGCGCCGCGGTTGTCGCCGACGGAGAGGACATTGATGCCGCCGCCGACGAGGTCGGGGAGGCCGTCGCCGGTGGTGTCGATGGGGAAGTAGCGGCGTGCGTCGCGGGTGGCAGCGCGGCGCTGGATGTCGGGGAAGGCGCCGGCGCCGTCGTTGTAGAGGGCGAGCATGTCGCGGGCGTCCTGGGCTTCTTCGCCGACGGCGACGGCGAGGTCCTGGTCTCCGTCGTTGTCGAGGTCGGTGGCGACGATGTCGTAGCCCGGGAGGTCGGTCTGGATGGTGGTGGTGGTGAAGGTGGGGGGGTTCGAGCCCGGGACCTGGAGGTGGATGGCGACCTGGCCTGCGCTGAAGGCGGCGGCGGCGAAGTCGGGGAGGCCATCGTTATTGAAGTCGGCGGAGGCGACGCCTCTCGGGGCGGCGACGGTGTTGACGGTGGCGGCGAGGGTGAGGGCGGAGCCGTCGGAGGCGTACCAGACGAGCTGGTTCGTGGATTCGGAGGCGGCGACGAAGCCGTCGCCGAGGGGGCCTTCAACCTTCTTGGCGTTCTGGCCCGCGCCGGGGAGGCTGATCGGCGAGCCGAGCGGCGTGGGGGCTGGGGTGAAGGCGTAGACCTGGGCGGTCCGGGTGTTGCGGCCCACGACGATGAGCTCGGGGCCGGGGTTGGCGGGGAAGGCGTCGGCGAGGACGGCGTCGAAGGCGTCGTTGACGATGGGGAAATCGGTGCCCGGGGCGAAGCTGAAGCCGCCTTGGCCCGGGTAGACGGTGGCGAGGGCGGTGCGGCCGACGCTGATGATGTCCTGGAGTCCGTCGGCGTTGGTGTCGGCGAGGAAGAGGGCGTTGATGCGGTAGCCGGGGGAGAGGGTGCCGGCGGGGTCGAGCTCGGTGAAGCCTCGTCCGGTGGGGGCGGGCTCGGTGGTGTTTCGGAAGAGGAGGATGTCGCCTGCGTTCTGGAGGCCGACGGCGAGGTCGAGGCGGCCGTCGTTGTCGAGGTCGGCGGCGTCGATGGCGCGGGAGCGGTCGATCGTCGGGATGCGGATGGTGCCGCCCTCGACATCGCCCGGGCGTCCGACGAGCATGTAGCCGACATCGGCGGTCTTGTCGGTGGCGGGGTTGAAGTCGACGGGGGGTGAGCCGCAGGCGGTGGGGCCGTTGTCGCAGGAGCAGCGGCCGTCGCCTCCGAAGGCGTAGGCGGCTTCCATGGAGAGCATGAGGGCCTCGGCGAGGTCTCCCTCGTCGGTGCTGGCGGGGAGGGCGTCGATGATGGCTTGCTCGGCCATGAGGACGACGGGGGCGCCGGTGAGGATGTTGCCCTGCACGGCGTAGACGATGTCGTCGTCGGGGCCGGGGCGGCCGCGCTCGATGCGTCCGGTGACGCCGCCCTTCCACTCGGAGGCCTGGAGGCCGGAGAAGGTGGCGGCGAGTCCGCGGGCGTCGACGAAGCCGTATTGGCGGGTCTGGTGGTTGGGGTCGAAAGCCTCGAGCTCGGTGAGGATGTCGGCGGGGGTGAGTCCGTCGAGGATGAGGTCGCGGGCGAGGCCGCGGTTGAAGCCCTCGGTATCGACGGCGGACTGGGCGGTGAGGGCGCCGCGACCGGTGATGAGGACGGGGGTGTTCTCGCGGAGGTCGATGTTGGTGAGGCAGGTGGCGGAGCCGACGGCGATCTCGCCGGTGCGTGTGTCGGCGATGAGGATGGACCAGGTGGCGGAGGCTGGTGCGGCGGTGCCGGCGAGGGCGGCGAGGGCCGTGACGAGGGTGGGTGTACCGAACGGAATGCGATTGGTGGTCATGGTCCTGGTCCTCCGTGGAGCGGCAGGATACCCGGTATAGGTGTTTGGCCCAAGGGAGAAGGCACGGAGGCATGGAGGCACGGAGGCACGGAGGGGTGAGGGCGGGGGGGATGTGGGGGGTGGTGGGGGTGGAGGGAGTGGCGCGGGGTTTGACCTTGGGGTGGGGGGGTCTACGATCGTGACCCCGCTCGGCGATAGCGCCGGGCGGTTGTCGCGTCTGGGCTCGCCGCGAGCGGCGGGTTTGGGGGTGACCGGCCCTTGTGCCGCTGTAGCTCAGTGGTAGAGCGCACCCTTGGTAAGGGTGAGGTCGCGGGTTCAAATCCCGCCAGCGGCTGTTTCGCCTTGATTGGGCATGCTTCTTTGGGAGTGTGTCTGTCGGGGCGTCTAGAGTTGGTTCGGCTCGTTCGGCCTGAGGGAGGACGGACGGTGCCGGTGAAGCTTGCTGTGTTTCGGTCCACGCGGAGGTACCGCGAGCCTGGGCCGATCGGAACGAGTGGCCAGGGTCGTCCGGCTGCGGGGTGCGTGCCCCGTGCCCCCGGGGGCCCGGCGAAGTCCGGAGCATCGCCTTCGGCCCGCGAGATTCGTCGGGTCGGGCGGACTGGTCAGAAGGGTTACGAGATGGCGAAGGGTACTTTCGAGCGGACCAAGCCGCATGTGAACACCGGGACGATCGGTCACATCGACCACGGGAAGAGCACGCTGACGGCTGCTCTCGTGGCTCGTTCGGCCGCTCGCTTCGGCGGTGAGATCAAGAGCTACGCGGAGATCACCAAGGGCGGCACGGTTCGTGACGCCAACAAGACGGTGACGATCGCGTCGAGCCATGTGGAGTACGAGACGGACAACCGTCACTACGCCCACGTGGACTGCCCGGGCCACGCCGACTTCGTGAAGAACATGATCACGGGTGCGGCCCAGATGGACGGGGCGATCCTGGTGGTGTCTGCGGCCGATGGCCCGATGCCGCAGACTCGCGAGCATGTGCTGCTCGCGCGTCAGGTGGGTGTGCCGCACATCGTGGTGTTCATGAACAAGGTGGACCTCGTGGACGACGAGGAGCTGCTTGAGCTCGTCGAGATGGAGGTCCGCGAGCTTCTGAGCAAGTACGACTTCCCGGGCGACGACATCCCGGTGATCAAGGGCCAGGCGAATGTGGCCCTCGAGAACCCGAAGGATGACGAGAAGTGCAAGAGCATCGACGAGCTGCTGGCGGCTCTCGACAGCGCGATCCCGGAGCCTGAGCGCGAGATCGACAAGCCGTTCCTGGTTTCGGTCGAGGACGTGTTCAGCATCAAGGGCCGCGGTACGGTCGCGACGGGTCGTATCGAGCGTGGCGTGGTGAAGGTCGGCGACCCCGCTGAGATCGTGGGCCTGAAGAAGGAGAACCTCTCGACGACCATCACGGGCGTCGAGATGTTCAACAAGACGCTGGACCAGGGCCAGGCGGGCGACAATGTCGGCATCCTGGTGCGTGGTATCGAGAAGGACCAGGTTCAGCGCGGGCAGGTCATCTGCAAGCCGGGCTCGATCAAGCCGCACCTGCGGTTCAAGGGCCAGGTGTATGTGCTGAGCAAGGAGGAGGGCGGGCGCCACACGCCGTTCTTCAACAACTATCGCCCGCAGTTCTACTTCCGCACGACGGATGTGACGGGGTCGATCAAGCTTCTCGGCGGGGCCGAGATGTGCATGCCGGGCGACAACATCGAGGTCGAGGTCGACCTGATGGGCAAGCCGGTGGCGATGGAGCCGGGTCTTCGTTTCGCCGTCCGCGAGGGTGGCCGAACGATCGGCTCGGGGACCGTGACCGAGATCATCGAGTGAGACTGATCCGGGCCTTTGCCCGGTGATGAGAGTCGTCCCGTCCGGCGGAAGCGTCGGGCGGGGCATTCGAGACAGCGGCGTTTGGACCGAGGCCTCGCAACGGAGCGGCGGATATGGCCAAGAAGAAGGCGATGGCCCGTGAATATGTCTGGCTGCAATGCAGCGAGACGGGCGATTTGAACTACCGGACTTCGATCAATGTGAAGGGCGGCATCCAGGACAAGCTGAAGGAGGGCTTCCAGAAGTACTGCCCTCGGCTTCGGAAGCACACGCTGCACAAGATCAAGCGGAAGTGAGCGGAGGGGACTTGGGATCGGCGATCGGCCATCGGGGGGAAGCCCTTGGTGGAGCGGCGGTTGGTTCTGGGTCTCCGGTCGTTGGTTTGGCGGCTTGGCCGCGGATACGCCAGTAGCTCAATTGGTAGAGCAGCGGATTCCAAATCCGCAGGTTGGGGGTTCGAGTCCCTCCTGGCGTGCTTGGTGCGGGCGGCGCTCGCGGCGCCCGGCGGCGGGCCGGTGGGCCGGCTCGCGACGCGGAGGGGCCGGGTCTTTCCGGCCGGGCCGATCGTTGGCGTGCGTGTTTGGGCGCGTCGGTCGGCGAGCGATGCCCGAGAGGGCGGGGCGGTCTTCCGATGAATGTCGGCATCTACAAGGCGAGCCAGGGGTACTGGGTTCGGTCTCTGACGGCTGTGCTTGCGGGGGCGATTTTCCTCGCGGGTGCTGCCTGGGGCTGGAACCAGGCGGGTGCGGTGCAGCTTCCGGTGGCGTCGTATTCGCTCGACTTGGGTGTGGTGCGCGGCGAGGCTCCGGCGGTCGGGCAGACCGTGGACCTGATGAGCATCACGAAGGATGAGGCGGAGACGCCGATCGACATCGGCGACGGCGTTGTGGAGGCGTACTCGCCCCTGAGCCAGACGGCCGGTGAGCTGCGGGTGGGCGGCGTGGTCGTGACGGCGGACGGGTTTGACGAGGGCGACATCGTCGGTGTGCGGATGGCGACGGCGGGGGGTCAGCAGGCGTTCAGTGCGCAGGTGCGTGCTCGCCGGCCGAACCCGGTGCTGCCGCTGATCTATGTGCAGGCGGGCGTGGCGGCGGGGCTGATCCTGATCGGTGCGGTCCTGGTGTACTGGTTCGTGGGGCTGAACCGCAAGAGCGTGGACTTCCTGATCGCGACCGATGGCGAGATGAAGAAGGTGAACTGGTCGACGCGTCGGGAGATCATCAACAACACGCAGGTGGTGGTGGTGGCGGCGTTCCTGATCGCGGCGATCCTGTTCGGGATCGACATCGTGTTCAAGGAATTCTTCAGCTTCATCGGCGTCCTCGAGGTCTGATACGGCTTCACGGCTCGCCCGCACGACTCTCAGGATTGGTGGAACGCATGGCCGAGGATCGGAACGAAGACCAGCCGCAGGACCCTCGCCCCGAGGACGGGGAAGGTTCGCAGCCCGAAGACCAGGCCCGGGATGACTCCCAAGACGGGGCCGCAGATCCGACGGAGAATGGTGTGCCGAGCGAAGCCGATGCCGCAGTGACGAACGGTCAGTCCGCTCCCGGTGCGCCGATCCCGGCGGAGCCGGTCGAGGTGTCGACCGACGCGATGGACGGGCGGCCGAATGAGAAGGTGGACATCCTGGATGACACGGACACGGTCCGCCAGGAGGGGATGAACTGGTTCGTCTTGCGCGTGGCTTCGAACAAGGAGTCGAGCGTGCAGGCGACCTTGCTGCGCAAGGTGCAGATCGAGAACATGCAGCACCTGGTGTCGCGGATTCTCGTGCCGACGGAGAAGACGAAGACGATCAAGGGTGGGAAGCAGAAGATCACGGAGACGAAGCTGTACCCCGGGTATGTCTTCGTGGAGATGCGGCTGGAGGATGATGGCCGGATCCCGCAGGATGTGTTCTTCCTGATCAAGGAGACGACGGGGGTGGGGGATTTCGTGGGCACGGCCGGGCGTCCGACGCCGATGGCGGAGCACGAGATCGAGAAGATGCTGCGCGACTCGAAGCGGCCCGAGGAAGAGCCGATCGTCAAGATGACCTTCGAGAAGGGCGAGAGCGTCATTATCAAGGAAGGCCCGTTCGAGAACTACGAGGGCACGGTGGACGAGCTGCTGCCTGAGAAGGGTCTCGTGCGTGTCTTGGTGACGATCTTCGGTCGTCAGGCTCCGATCGAGCTCGAGGAGTGGCAGATCGCGAAGGTGGACGAGGGTTAACCCCTAGTCCCTTTCCGGTACTTGCTTTCTTTTCGGATCATTCGTTGTGTGACCGTCGGCACCCATTTACGCTTTTCGCGGAAAGTGGAGGGTGCTGCATTGTTTTATTCTCGATCTGTGGCCGCGCTTGTGTCCGTGGCTGGGGCGTGTCTTGGTGTCTCGCGTGTTGCTTCGGCGTCTGACTTCACCTGCAGCGTGCAGGGGTTCAGTTGGATCGGCGGGGTGAGCGATGACTTTCTGGTGAGCGCGAATTGGGACACCTGCATCGGGATCCCGGCGCCGAATCCCCAGCTCGAGATTTACTTCGGACCGCAGGCGTTGTTTCTCAACGGGGCGTTCGACAACTGGGCCTTGCCGTTGGGTCCTGCGGTTCTGCGGAGCGACTACCAGAACCCTCGGCTGAAGATGGCGAACGGGGTGGACACCTTCTTCACGGTGCAGGACGCGACCTACTCGGCGACGGGGGAGATCGGGTCGGGCGTGCCGGCGGGGTATCCCGATCCCGGTGGGACGGTCGCCACGCTGACACTGGACAACGCGGTGTGGAACGGGCCGCTGACGATCGGGAGTTCCGGGGATGGGCGTGGGCGGCTGGTGCTGCGGAACGGGAGTGTTCTGCCGTCGGTTTCTTTCCGAGGCGTCGCGGAAGTTCGGAACGAGACGGACACGGCGCTTGTTGGCGGCGTGAGTGGCCTGAATGCTGAGGTGACCTGGGTCAACACTGCGGGTTCATCGGTGAGCCTTAATTCCGGTACCTCGTTCAGTGAGAGCGGCAACGATGACCTGCTGATCAACGAGGCGGGCGCGGTTCTGATCGGCCCGGGGGCGGGCTCGAGCTCGACCATCCGCTTTGATCTCGTGAACGATGGCGTCATCGAGGTGAACGGTGGTTCGGTGACGCTGTCCGGATTGGACTTCACGGGCGATCTGAATGTGTCGTTTGTGGAGGAGGGATTGTTCTCGTTGTCCAGTGTCACTCTTGCGGGCGGTGCTGATGTTCCGCTCAATGTGAGCGGTGCCGGGCGTGTGAATCTCAACAGCGTCAGTGGTACGGGTGCGTTGGTGTTCACCACTCCTGTTGGGCTCGACATCGGGAGCGGCGTCGAAGCGGTGATGCGGAACGAGACGGATGTGACGCTTGTGAGCAGCGTGAGCGGTATCAACGCGGCTGTGACCTGGATCAACACTTCGGGTTCGTCGCTGAACCTCTCTTCTGGGACCTCGTTCAACGAGAGCGGCGACGATGACTTGCTGATCAACGAGGCGGGTGCGGTGCTGGTCGGCCCGGGTGTGGGCTCGAGCTCGACCATCCGCTTTGATCTCGTGAACGATGGCGTCATCGAGGTCAACGGCGGTTCGGTGACGCTGTCCGGTTTGGACTTCACGGGTGATCTGAATGTGTCGTTTGAGGAGGAGGGATTGTTCTCGTTGTCCAGTGTCACTCTTGCGGGGGGTGCTGATGTTCCGCTGAATGTGAGCGGTGTGGGGCGTGTGAATCTCAACAGCGTCCGTGGCACGGGTGCGCTCGTGTTTACGACGCCCGTTGCGCTCGACATCGGGACCGGCGTCGAAACGGTGCTGCGGAACGAGACGGATGTGACGCTTGTGAGCAGCGTGAGCGGTATCAACGCGGCTGTGACCTGGATCAACACTTCGGGTTCGTCGCTGAACCTCTCTTCTGGGACCTCGTTCAACGAGAGCGGCGACGATGACTTGCTGATCAACGAGGCGGGTGCGGTGCTGGTCGGCCCGGGGGCGGGCTCGAGCTCGACCATCCGCTTTGACCTCGTAAACGATGGCCTCATCGAGGTCAACGGCGGTTCTGTCACGCTTTCTAGCCTCGACTTCACGGGCGATCTGAATGTGTCGTTTGTGGAAGAGGGGTTGTTCTCGTTGTCCGGCGTCACTCTTGCGGGTGGTGCGGATGTTCCGCTGAATGTGAGCGGAACGGGTCGTGTGAATCTCAACAGCGTCCGTGGCACGGGTGCGGTGGTGTTCGCGACGCCGGTGGAACTCGATATCGGGAGCAATGTCGAAGCGGTGATGCGGAACGAGACGGATGTGACCCTGGTCAGCAGTGTGAGCGGGTCAAATGCTGCTGTGACCTGGATCAATACTGCGGGTTCGTCGGCGAACCTCGTTCCCGGGACCGCGTTCAACGGGAGCGGGGACGACGACCTCCTTGTCAATGAGACGGGGGCGGTGCTGATCGGCCCTGGTGCGGGGTCGAACTCGACAATCAGGTTTGAGTTTGAGAATCGCGGCGAGATCCTGCTCACCGGGGGGTCGGTGACGATTTCCTATGAAGAGCCAGAGCTCTTTGAGGAGTCTGTGATCGTTTCGGGAGTCGGGAGGCTGGACTTCGGCTCAGCGTCAGCGTTGTTCAATCGGGGGGCGTTGATCCCGGCGCCCTTTGATCCCGCGGTCAATCCTGGCGGGCTGACGCTGGATGTGCCGTTCATTCAGAACGATGACACCGCGCTCTTCCGCACGCAGGTGGGTTCGCTCGCGGGCAAGCTGACGGTGCTCGGGGTGTATGACATTGGGGGGATGATCGAGATCGAGCGGTTTGGTGACTTCGAGCCGGACGGCAGCGAGGAGTTCACGATCCTCGAGGCGGACTTCGTGACGGGCGTCTTTGGTGATTACTTCACGAACGCGGTGCCGCTGTCGGGGACTGTCGCGCGGAATGTGCGGACGGGGGATCTTGAGTTTGATGTGGAGTACACCTCGACCTCGGTGATCGTGAAGAACCTGTCGGTGATCGTGCCCCCCTGCAACATCGCGGACCTGGCGTCGCCGGGTGGGGCGTTGACCTTCGCGGATATCAGCGCGTTCCTGGCTGGGTTTGCGGCGAGTTCGCCTGATGTGGACTTCGCGGAGCCGTTCGGGCAGTGGACCTTCGCGGACATCTCGGCGTTCCTTGTGGCGTTCCAGGCGGGGTGTCCGTGATCGGCGGGTTCGGGGCGGGTGTGACGAACTCTTAAGCTTGGAAGAAAAATAGAAGTTCGCTTGCAACTGACCCGGGCGGCCGTGGTATTGGTATGCGTGCGCCGACTTTCGGTCGGCGGGAGAAAGAAGGGAACCCGGCATGCGCGTTACTTTTCTCGCGGGTGCGGCTATCGGTGCGTCCGTAGCCGGCCTCTGTGTTGCAGATATCGTTGTTGATCCCGATGGCGTGGGGGCGAGCGATGTGCTCGGCTCGGACGGTGTGCCGCTGGTGAACCCGGTGGCGGACCCGCTGACGGTCACGGCACTGACGATCGGGCGGACGGGTGCGGGGGCGCTCGGGGTCGATGGCGGGAGCTCGCTCACGGTGCGCACGGCGACCGGCGGCGGGACGGTGCTGATGGGCGTGGGGTTCGGCTCGACTGGGTTGCTTTCGGTTTCGGGCGTGGGGTCGAGCGTTGATGTGTTCAACATCGGGGCGTCCGCGGCGGGCGATGTCGCGATCGAGGTGATCGATGGCGCCACGATGAATGTGCGGGGCCAGACGCGGATCGGGCTGGGGACGGGGCGGTTTACTTCGTTCCGCGTGGCGGGCGCGGGGTCGAGCGTGTACAGCCAGGACATGGCGGTGTCGCAGGGGGGGCGGGCGCGGGTCCTCGTCGAGGATGGCGGGCTGCTCGAGACCGGACGGACGGTCAACACGGGCTTGTTCATCGGTTCGTTCGGCGCCGGCGAGGGGGCGGGCGAGGTCGTGGTGAGGGGAGGCGGGAGTCGGGTGGAGGCGGGGGCGGTGCTGCGGATCGGTCAGCCGGGCGGCGCATCGTTTGGTGACGGGGCGTTGGTGATCGAGTCCGGCGGCGTGGTGACGGCGGCGGACATCGATATCACGAGCCGGGGGACGCTTCGGTTCGGGATCTCGGGTACGGACCCCCTGAGCGGCGTCGGGAAGCTTTCGGGCGGCATCGTTCGGATCGACTCGGCCGCGGTGCTGGAGCTGGCGTTCCTCGACGGGTTCTCGGCGTCGTGGGGTGACAGCTTTGATCTGATCGACGGGCCGATCGCGGGGACCTTCGGGTCGATCGATGCGGCAGCGTTGTCGGGCGGGCTGCAGTGGGACTTCAGCGAGCTGTACACGACGGGCGTGGTGCGGGTGGTGCCGGGGCCTGGGGGGTTCGTCGCGTTGGCGGCGGGATGCCTGGTGTGCGCGCGTCGGCGTCGGTGAGTGCGAGCAAGGCCGGAAGGAGGACGAGAAGTGAATGCCCAAGTGGTCGGTGTGTGTGTTGTTGGTCTTGCGACGGCATCGGCGGTAGCGAACACCGTTCGGCTGGTGCCGGACCGGGCGGCGGTGCTGCCCGGCGAGGTGGTGAGCGTGTCCGTCATCGCGGATGTGATGGCGCCGACCGGCTTTGATATCACCTCGTACAACCTTCGCGTGGAGGGCAGCGGTGTTGAGGCGAGCGTCGATCTTGGGTCCGTGACGACGGCGCCGCCCTTTGACTTCGTGAGCACGCTGTTCTCATCGCCCGGGGCGTTGTTCGAGTTCTCGGCGAGCGTGAACGCGTTTGCGTTCGACTTCGGCTCGTCTGGTGCGACGCTTTTCAGCTTTGACATCGTCGCCGGGCAGGAAGCCGGTGTGTTCGAGCTGTCCCTGGGGGATGGCACGGTGGATGGGGGAGGGGCTTTCTCGCCGTTGACCTACGGCGATCCGAGGCCGTTCTTCTTGTTGCCGGTCGTGTATGACGACATCGTCTTTGAGGGGGCGAGGATCCGCGTAGTGCCCGGTGCGGGAGCGCTCGTGCCGCTCGTGCTGACCGGTGTGTCCGTCGCCGTGCGCCGTCGGCGTTGAGTGCCGGGGTGTTGTTGATCGATCGTGGTGCGGTCGCGGTGGGCGCGGCTGAGCTTTCAGGAGAGACGGATATGAACCGGGTTTCGATTGTGGTTGTGGCCGCGGTGTGCGGCGGGGCGTTCGGTCAGCAGAACATCGTTCGGCTGGTTGCGGATCGGGATGTTGTGCAGGTGGGCGAGACGGTGTCGTACTCGGTGATCGCCGATGTGACCTCGCCGACGGGCTTTGACATCACGGGGTATAACATCCGCGTCGAGGCGGATGGGGCGGCGGTCGGGTTTGACGCTTCATCGGTGGGACGTGTGGCGCCGCTGGACTTTGCGCAGAGTGTGTTCGCGTCCCCTGGGGCGTTGTTCGAGGTTTCCGGTGGGGCGAACACCTTCGCGTTCAACTTTGCTCCTTCCGGCTCGACGCTGTTCACCTTTGATGTGGTGGCGCAGGCCGAGGGAGAGTTCACGCTCTCGCTTGCCGACGGGACGGTTGACGGGGGCGGCGCGTTTGGGCCGGTGACCTACGGCGATCCTCGTACATTCTTCCTTTTGTCTGTGAACTACACGGACATTGAGTATGTCCACTCGACGGTCCGTGTTGTGCCGACGCCGGGCGTCGGGGTGGTCGCCGGTGTCGGGATGCTCTGGGTTGGACGCCGGCGGCGGATGTGACACGGTCTGTGTGCGTTTGAAGCCTGCGGAGGCGTGTTCGGTTCGGTGATGTGGTCAGGATGAGGAGACAGGGACATGAAGGGTCTTGTGGCGCTGGTGGTCGCTGCGTCGTGTGGCGGCGCGTTTGGCCAGCAGAACATCGTGCGAATCGTGCCGGATCGGGCAACGGTTCGGGTGGGTGAGACGGTGTCGTACTCCGTGATCGCGGATGTGACCTCGCCGACTGGGTTCGACATCATCGGGTACAACATCCGCGTAGAGTCCGATGGGGCTGCGATCGGGTTCGATGCCTCGGGCGTGGGGCGGGTTTCGCCGCTTGACTTCATCCAGACCGTGTTTTCGGCGCAGGGGGCGTTGTTCGAGGTGTCGGGTGGGTCGAACGCCTTTGTGTTTGACTTCGCGCCGTCGGGCGCGACGCTCTTTACCTTCGAGGTGGTCGCCCAGGAAGAGGGCGTGATCGGCCTGTCGCTCGACATCGGCACCGTGGACGGCTCCTACGGACCCGTGCTTTACGGGGAACCTACGGCGATCTTTCTTCGTCCGATCAGCTACACCGATATCGAGTTCGTCGATTCGACCGTCCGTGTCGTGCCCACACCGGGCGTGGGGGTGGTGTGCGGCCTTGGGGGGGCGTGGATGATGCGGCGACGGCGTGCCGGAAGCTGACGCGGCGGGGTGTGCCCCGCTAATCTTGGGGCATGTTCACCACCATCACTCTGTCGTCGCGTAGCACTCCCCGGGTCGTTGTTGTTGGGCAGTTCAAGGACGAGGGGCTGGACGCCCGGTCTGCGGCCGTGGACCCGGCGAATTGGGCGGCCTGGGCGGCGACGCAGGCGGAGGCGACGGGGGACGCGGGGCGGGTGGTCTCGGTGTATTGCCCGGAGGGGCCGGAGCGGGTGCTGATCCTCGGGCTGGGCTCCCGCGAGTCGTTTGGGGCGGATGCTTTGCGGAATGCGGCGGCGGGGCTGGGGCGGTACTGCGCGGGGGCGAGGATCGATGCTGTTCACCTGGCGATCACGGATGCGTTGAAGTCGCTGGCGGGGTATGGGAAGGGCGTTTTCAGCGCGGAGGCGTGCGGGCGGGCCATCGGGGAGGGGCTGGGGCTGATCTCGTGGAACTACGACGGGCTGCGGGGGACGGCGACGCCCGAGCCGGAGCGGGGGGCGCTCTCGGTGCGGGTGGATGACAAGGGGATGTCGGCGGGGATTCAGCGGGGGCTGGGGTTTGCGGAGGGGTGCAACACGGCGCGGACGCTGAGCCAGACGCCGCCGAACATCGCGACGCCGATGTGGATCGCGGGCGAGGCGCAGAAGATGGCGAAGCGGGCGGGGCTGAAGTGCGAGGTGATCAAGGGGTCGCGGCTCGAGTCGGAGGGGCTGCAGGGGTTGATCAATGTGGGGAAGGCGAGCGAGAACGAGCCTTGCCTGATCCGGCTGAGCTACACGCCGACGGGGAAGGGGGCGCGGGCGGGTGAGCAGCCGGTGGTGTTGATCGGCAAGACGATGACTTATGACTCGGGCGGGCTGTCGATCAAGGTCGGCGGTGGGATGAAGGGGATGAAGCGGGACAAGGATGGTGGGTGCGGCGTGTTCGGGGCGATGGAGATCATCGGGAAGGTGATCAAGCCGCGGTTCCCGGTGGTGGCGCTCCTGAGCTGCGCGGAGAACTCGATCTCGGACGAGGCGTACCGGCCGGACGATGTGATCACCTTCCGGAATGGTGTGACGGTGGAGGTGACGAACACGGACGCGGAGGGCCGGCTGGTGCTGGCCGACGCGATGTGCTGGGCGTGCGACAAGGAGGACCCGCGGTGCATGATCGACATGGCGACCTTGACGGGGGGGGTCGTGGTGGCGCTCGGGTCGGTGTTCGCGGGGATCTGGTGCGATGACGACGAGCTGCGGGGGGTGATCGAGGCGGCGGGGTGCGAGACGGGGGAGCGGGTGTGGCGGCTGCCGCACGACCAGGCGTACCGGGACATGATGAAGAGCCCGATCGCGGACATCGTGAACTCGGCGCCGGTGCGGGAGGCTCATCCGATCCAGGGGGCGGCGTTCCTGAGCTACTTCTGTGCGGACGGGGTGCCTTGGGCGCACATCGATATCGCTGGGACGCACGCGACGGACAAGGACAAGGGTCCGTTCATCGCGGGTCCGACGGGGTTCGGGGCGCGGCTCGCGGCGGAGGCGGTGGCGCGGATGGACGGGCAGTAAGGGCGCGGTGCGCAGCGCGCGTAAAGAAACGGACCGGCCGCGGGTGCGGGCCGGTCCGTTGTGTCGTGCTGGTTCGGCGTCGATGGTCAGCCGAGCTTGAAGCGGGAGACGGTCGACTGGAGGAGCTCGGCCTGTTCGCTCAGCAGGGCGGCGGCTTCGCTGGACTGGCGGGCACCGGCCGAGGTTTCGCGGGACATCTGCGACATCTCGGAGATGACGCGGGCGATCTCCTGGCTGGTGGCGGACTGCTCCTCGGTGGCGGCGGCGATGGAGGTGACCATGTCGCGGACGCTCTCGCTGGAGTCGAGGACGGTGCTGAGCGAGGTGCCGGCTTCCTTGGCGAGGTTGACGCCCTGGGTGGCGCGGGCGGAGCCGGACTCGATGCGTTCGACGGCGACCTTGGTGTCGCGCTGGATCTCGCCGATGCTCTGGGCGACCTGCTGGGTGGCGCCGGTGGTGCGTTCGGCGAGCTTCCTGACCTCGTCGGCGACGACGGCGAAGCCTCGGCCGTGCTCCCCGGCGCGGGCGGCCTCGATGGCGGCGTTGAGGGCGAGGAGGTTGGTCTGCTCGGCGATGTCGTTGATGACCTCGATGATCTCCCCGATCTGATCGCCGCGTTCGCCGAGCTTGGCGACGATCTCGGCGGTGCTCTGGACCTCGCTGGCGATGGCTTCCATCTCGCGGACGGTGGAGCCGACGACCTCTCCGCCCTTGGCGGCGGTGTCCTTGTTCTGGCTGCTGGCGTGCGAGGCGTTGGCGGCGTTCTTGGCGACATCGGTGACGGTGTGGCTCATCTCCTCGGCGGCGGAGGAGATCTGCATGGCCTGGGCTTCCTGGCGGTCGAGGTTGGCGGCGATCTCGTGCGCGGAGGCGGCGACCTGCTGCGACGCGCTCGCGACGGAGAGGCTGACTTCCTTGGCCGAGCCGATGACCTCGCTGAGCTTGACGACGAAGCGGTTGAAGCAGCGGCCGAGCTCGGCGAACTCGTCCTTGCCGATGTCGCGGAGTCGGACGGTGAGGTCGCCGTCACCGTCGGCGATCTCGCGGAGGCGTTCGACGACGACGGTGATGGAGCGGACAATGCTGCGCGAGAGGAAGAGGGCGACGATGGTGCCGATCACGATGCCGGCTCCGGCGAGCCCGATGACGGTGGACTTGATGGAGGTGGCGAGGGTGGCGGCCTCGTCCTGGACGGTGTGGGTGTCGGCGATGAGCGATTGCTGGACTTCCTCGCCCAGGGCCATGATCTTGGGGCCGAGGACATCGAGCGTGCCCAGGACGAGGGTGTTGCGTTCGTCGCAAAGGGAACGCACGAGGGCGAACTCGCTCTCGAAGGCCTCTCGGTTGCGTGCGGCCTGTGCGAAGGCAGCGGCGTGGGGTCCCGTGAGGGGCCTGTCGGCGAGAACTTCATCGAGTGCCGTGATCCAGCGCGTGGCCTGCTGGGCATCCTCGGGGTTTGAGGTTTTGGCGTACGCGAGCGCGTAGAGCCGGGCGAGCATGAGGTTCTGCTGCGCCTCGGCCGCGAGGGCGAGGGTCTGGATGTCGTTGGTCTGGACGGCGCTCGCCATGACGCCGGTGAGGACGGAGCGCGTGTCCTTGCCCGCTTCGTTCATGGTTGTGATGTGCGTGTTGCGCTGCTCGATCACGCCCTTCACGCGGGCAAAGGTTTCCTCGTAGCGGGCGAAGTCCTCGGCGATGCGGGTGACGAGCTCGCGGCGGTGGGGGTTCTGGAAGCTCTGCTTCGAGGCCTCGATGGCATCGCGGAAGAGTTCGGCGTCCTCTTCGAAGGCGCTGGCGTCGGCCGGGTCGTTCGTGATGAGGAAGTCCTTGACCTTCATCCGGGCGCGGAGCATGGCCTCCATGCTGTCGGCGCCGACGACAAGGTCGCCGCTCATCTCGCTGAGGTTCGCGGTGGCGCCCGCACTCCGGACGAGCCCGAAGACGGAGGCGCTGCTGATGATGGTGCAGACGGCGATGAGGAACGCGAAGCCCGCGAGCAGGCGGGCGCGGATGGTCAGGTTCATGCTTCGCTCCGAGTGATTGCCTCAGCTCTGTGCGAAGCGCTATCGACAAGGGCGGCGTCGACTTTCGGGGATTTCCTAGGCGCGGCGGTACAACACTACGGGGTAATCACCCCAATACGCACGATCGCGCGGGCGTGGAAGGCCATTGGAAGGAACCGACCATCGGATGTGTAGATGCACATATAGGCAAAGGCGTCCAGCACCGCTGACATCCGTGATTCTGGAGTGCCGTAGGTTTTAGCGATCGAGCTCGGCCGCGACGATGTTGAGCGAGCCGAGCACGGCGACAATGTCGGCGAGCATGTGGCCCTCGATGAGCTGTGGCATGAGCTGGTAGTTGATGAAGCTCGGGGGGCGGGTCTTGACGCGCCAGGCGCGGGGGCCGCCGTCGGAGACGATGTAGTAGCCGAGCTCGCCGTTGGCGGTCTCGTTGGCGCCGTAGGCCTCGGCGATCGGGGGCTCCCAGCCGCGGTTGCTCATGATGAGCTCGAAGTGCTGGATGAGGCCCTCGATGGAGCCGTAGACATCGCCCTTCTTGGGCTTGACCATCTTGGAGTCGGCGAAGACATCCATGGGCCCGCCCGGGATCTTGTCGATGAGCTGCTCGATGATGCGGATGGACTGCTTGGCCTCTTCGAGGCGGACCTGGAAGCGGGCGTAGACATCGCCCTCGTTGGCGATGGGCACGCCGAACTTGACGGCCTCGGCGCCGTCGCCGTCCCAGTTCTCGGCGTAGCAGAGGTAGGGCTCGTCCTTTCTAACATCGCGCTTGACGCCGGAGGCGCGGGCGATGGGGCCGGTGGCGCTCCAGCCCATGGCGTTCTCCTTGGTGAGGACGCCGACGCCCTGGGTGCGGTCGATGAAGATGCGGTTGCGGCTCAGGAGGCCGTCGATGTCCTTGAGGGCGACGGAGAGGTCGTCGTGGATGAAGTTCTTGATGAGCTTCTTGAAGGTTTCCTCGTCGGGCAGGTCCTGGCTGGCGCCGCCGACGCGGGACCAGTCGGGGTGGTAGCGCTGGCCGGAGATGTAGTCGCAGATGTCGTAGATCTTCTCGCGGGGGTTGAAGCCGTAGAGGAAGCCGGTGAAGGCGCCGAGGTCAAGAGCGGCGGCGCCGAGGCAGAGCAGGTGGTCCTGGATGCGGGCGAGCTCCGCCATGATCGTGCGGACGACCTTGCAGCGCGGGGTGATCTCGATGCCGAAGAGGGTCTCGACCGCGTGGTGCCAGGTGATGTCGTTGGCGATCGGGCTGAGGTAGTTCATGCGTGACACGATGGTCACATACTGGTTGTAGTCGAGGTGCTCGCCCAGCTTCTCGAAGCCCGAGTGCAGGTAGCCGATGTGCGGCGTGCAGCGGGCGATGCGCTCGCCGTCGAGCTCGAGCACGAGGCGGAGCGTGGTGTGCGTCGCGGGGTGCTGGGGGCCGAAGTTGAGGACCCAGCGGTCGCCCGTGTCGACATGCTGCTTCAGGTACCCCGTGGTCTCGACCTCGGTGGTGTACCCCTCGTCCGGCTTGAGCGTGTACGGCATGTGTTTGATCCCGTCTGTTGGGCGGAATGGTAGCGGGGCGCGGGCCCCGGTATCGATTCTCGCGATCCGGGCGGGTGGACGCAGGGCAGGGGGTGACGAAGGGAGGGGGCGACCTGAAAGAGGTCGGGCGCCGTACAGTCTTCCATGGACTTCCTTGTCCGGTACATGAATGAGCTGTGGTCGCTGCTGGTCGACACGGGCTGGTGGCTGCTCGCGGGGCTGCTGTTCGCGGGGGCGGTGCACGCGTTCTTCCCGACGGGCTGGCTGAGCAAGCACCTGGGCAAGCGGGGGCTGGGGTCGGTTGCGAAGGCGTCGGCCGCGGGGATCGTGATGCCGCTGTGCTCGTGCTCGGTGATCCCGGTCGCGGCGGGGCTGCGGCGGGGCGGGGCGAGCAAGGGGGCGTCGGCGGCGTTCGCGATCTCGACGCCGCAGACGGGCGAGGAGTCGATCCCCCTGACCTGGGCGTTGCTGGGGCCGGTGTTCGCGATTGTGCGGCCGATCGTGGCGATCCTGACGGCGCTGGTGGCGGGGGTCTTGATTGATGGGCTGGCGGGGGACACGAAGAAGCCGGCGTCGGAGCCGGGCGGGGCTGGTCCGGCGCCGAAGGCGTGCTGCGGGGGCGGGGCGAAGGTGATCGAGGCGCCGAAGACGGTGAGCCTGGGCGTGGCGAGTTGCTGCGGTGGTGGGGGTGGTGGGGAGAAGGCCGAGGCTGTCCCGGCTCCGGAGCCGGCGAAGTCGCATTCGTGCTGCTCGCACGAGGAGTCGGTGGCGGCGAAGGCGGGGATCGGGGCGAAGCTGCGGTCGGCGCTGCGGTACGGGCTGGTGACGCTGCCGGTGGACCTGGCGCCGTGGCTGGCGGTGGGGTTCCTGCTGTCGGCGCTGATCGCGGCGGGGGTGCCGGAGGGATGGATCGAGTCGAACATCGGGACGGGGATCGTGCCGATGCTGGCGATGCTGGTGGTGGGGCTGCCCCTGTACATCTGCGCGACGAGCTCGACGCCCCTGGTGTACACCCTGGTGGCGGCGGGGCTGAGCCCGGGGGCGGCCCTGGTGCTGCTGCTGGCGGGGCCGGCGACGAACTTCGCGACGATGGCGTGGACGCTGCGGGACCTGGGCGTGAAGGCGACGGCGATCTACCTCGTCTCGATCGCGGGCGTGGCGCTCGGGGCGGGGCTGCTGCTCGATGCATTGGCGCTCGATGTGATCCGCTCGGCGGTCGCGGACACGCACGCGGGACACGACCACGCGGCGGTGTCGGTCGCGGCGGGGGTGGGGGGCGCGGTGCTGGCGGTGCTCTTGCTCGGGGCGCTCGCGAAGCGGGGGTACGATGGGCTCGTCGCTCGCCGGGACGACACCGGCGATTCCGAGGCCGGTAGCCATCCAAGCAGCCCCCACGCGGAGCACGCGCACGCATGAAGCACACACTGATCCGTTCGCGGCCGATGGCAATGGTGCTGACGGCGGCGGCGCTGCTGCTCGTCGGGTGCGGGTCGACCTACGAGGTGACGGTGCGGAACGATGGCAGCCGGACGGTGCGGGCGCGGATGACGCACAACCCGTTGCTGAGCCCGGTGCGGACGCTGGGTGCGGGGACGGTCGCGCCCGGGAGTTCTGTCGAGTGGCTCGCCAAGGGGATCGACCCCTTCGACCCGGTGAAGATCGAGGTCATGGCCGGCGGCGACACGCAGGGCCTGCCCGAGACGATCGACCTGCCCAAGGGGCGGAGCACGGTCGTGATCGATGACGCGGGCGCGACGAGCTGGTCGGGCTTCAGCCTGCGGATCGAGCGGTAGAGGCTGGCGTCAGCCGGTGGCGCGCCGGGGCGGCTTGTCGTCTGCGGCGGGCTGGGGTTCGCCCTCGGTCGCGGTGGCCTCGACGACCGTCCGCGAGCGGGGGCCGGCGTTGGCGGGCAGGTTGATCAGGCGGTGATCGTCGGTGTAGCAGCCGTGCAGGTCGTCGTAGGCGGTGCGCTTCCAGATGGGGACCTCGACGAAGTAGGCGGCCCGCGCGATGAGGTGCGCGGCGGCGGGGGAGGTCAGGAAGATGAACACCATGATCATGATGACCTTGACGGCCACCGCGACGGACCCGAAGTGGAAGGCCGTCGCGAGGATGATGCAGGCGACGCCCAGCGTGCCGGCCTTGGCGGCGGCCTGCATGCGGGTGTAGAGGTCGGGCATGCGGAGGATGCCGACGGAGGACAGCACGCAGAGCGCGGTGCCGCAGAGGAGCAGCAGGATGGCGATGTAGTCGCCGATCGCGAGCTGCGCCAGCCCTTCGGCGAAGGTCTCCGGGGCGGGCGGCGGCGGGCCCATGGCGGCGATGCCGTCGGGTGCGGGCTCGGAGACATACGGCGCGTCTGCGGCGAGGACGCTCGAGAGGAAGGCCGCGAGTGCACCGGTCACGGGCGAGCCCTCCGCTCGAGGAACAGCGCGAAGGCGGCGGTTCCGAGGAACAGGATCAGCGCCATGACGAGCCCGACGCTCAGCAGCACGGGCCGGCCCACGGCGATCGAGAAGACGCAGATGATGCCGACGCAGAAGAACCCGATGAGGTCGAGCGCGACGACGCGGTCGGGCAGGCTCGGGCCCCGCCAGAGGCGGAGGAATGCGCCGAGCATGCTGACGCCCAGCGCGATCGCCGAGATCATCAGGAAGAGCTGCAGCACCGGGTTGTGGATGTCGGGCGTGAGCACTGGTCGTTCTTTCTCGGTCTTCCTCGGGCCGTGGCCCGCGTGTGTCCGGATCCTTTACCGCGTGACCTGCAACAGCCGTCGTTCGAAGCCTTCCTTGACCTCGCGGACGGCCTCCTCGGGATCGTCAACATCCATGAAGTGCACGAAGAGGGTCGAGTGATCCTCGGAGATATCGAGACTGAGCGTGCCCGGCGTCAGCGTGACAACATTGGCGAGCGTCGTCAGCTCGAATTCGGTCATGCCCGGCTCGAGCGGGATGGCGATGATGCCCGGGCGGAGGGTCTTCAGCGGGCTGACGGTGTAGATGGCCATCTTGATGTTGGCCTTGATGAGCTCCCAGACGAAGTAGAAGAAGAACCCGATCGTCGTGCCGACCTTGCGGAAGTAGGGGCTGCGGTTGCTTCGCAGCGAGGCGAGGCGCAGCACCGCGTACCCCAAGGCGAACCCCACCAGGAAGTTCGCCGGCGTGAAGGAGCCCAGCATCAGGCTCCAGACCAGGGCCAGCAGCACATTGGCGACCAGAAGGCTCACGGCGTCACCTCCATCACCGAAGCGTACCCGTCCGGGGGCGGCGTCGGGCCGAGCCCGTGCGCCCGGTGGCCGGTGCCGTTTCCGAGACCGGCGGCGAAGGACTCGTAATCGAGCATGACGGGGCCCAGCTCGCCCCGCTCGAGGCGGATGGCGGTCTCCAGCTCACGCAGCTTGCCCAGGTACTCCTCGGGCAGGACCGCTTCGATGTACTGCTCGGGGTCGAGCAGCTGCAGGGCGGCCCGCTCGCTCAGCTCGAACGCCGGCCCCGCGCCGAAGCCGATCACCAGCGTCAGGCTCGCCAGGCCGATCGCCGGCCCGACCATGAAGGCCAGCCTGGTGCGGCGCTTGAAGCCGAACTCGCCGTGGTTGGCCTTCGCGACGGCCTCGGCCTGCTCGGCCTCGGTCCTGGGGTCGTTCTTCCAGAACGCCTCGGCCCAGATCTTGGTCATGCTGTACAGCGTCAGGACGCTTACGAAGAGGCTGGTCGCGACGATCCCGTAGGTCTCGGCCTCCAGCCCTCCGCGGACCAGCACCAGCTTGCTCCAGAAGCCCGAGAGGATCGGGATGCCCGAGAGGCTGAGCGCGGGGATCAGGAAGAGCAGGCCCAGCAGGGGGTGGCTCTTGTACAGCCCGCCGATCTTCTTCAGCTCGTTCGAGCCCTTGAGCTTGTGGATGATGCCCGCGATCAGGAAGAGGTTGGTCTTCACGATGATGTGGTGCAGGATGTAGAACACCGCGCCCACCAGGCTGATCGCCGCGGCCGCCTTCATCAGCTCCGCGTCGGCGAGGTTGCCCGCGCTCTCGGCGACGGCCGCCCGGTTCATCGCGACGCCCGCGACGGCCAGGCCCATGACCATGTAGCCGATCTGGCTGATGATGTGGAAGCTCAGGATCCGGCGCACCTCGTACTGCGCCGCCGCCCCGAGGACGCCCGTCAGCATCGTCAGCCCGGCCGTCCAGATCAGCACCTCGCTGATGAACGAGTCGGTCGTGCCGAAGACGGTCGTGAAGACACGCACCATCGCGTACACGCCCACCTTGGTGAGCAGCCCGCTGAAGAGGGCCGACACCGCGAAGGGCGGGGTGTGGTAGCTCGCCGGCAGCCAGAAGAAGAACGGGAAGGTGCCCGCCTTGATGCCGAAGCAGACGACGAACAGCACCGCGATCGCGCTCACCACGCCCGGGTTGTCGTACACCCGCAGCTTGAAGGCGAGGTCGGCCATGTTCAGCGTGCCCGCGACGCCGTAGAGCAGCCCGCAGGCGCTCAGGAAGATCGTCGAGGCGATGAGGTTGAGCGTGACATACTTGATGCCGCCCTCGAGCTGCCCGCGCGTCCCGCCCAGCGTGATGAGCACGAACGAGCTGATCAGCATCACCTCGAACCACACGAACATGTTGAAGAGGTCGCCCGCAAGGAACGCCCCGGAGACGGCCGTCAGCAGCGTGTGCGTGGTGAAGTGGTACCCGTGCCGCTCGCGCACCGAGTCGGTCGCACCGAGCCCGTAGATCACGCAGGCCAGCCCGGTGATGCCGTTGAGCAGCACCATGATCGCGCTGAACCCGTCGCACACGAGCGTGATGCCGTAGGGGGCCTCCCACCCGCCCATGTAGACGGGCGAGATCTCGCCGTTCATGTGCGCGAAGAGAAGCGTCACGGCCGACGCGAGCAGCCCGCCCGCCCCGGCCACGCTCAGCACCCGCTGGATGCGCAGCGACCGGTAGCACGCGAGGCAGGCGATCGCCGTCGCGAAGGGGATCAGGATCGGCGCGAACACCAGACCGTTCATGACCCCTCCCCTTCCGGGATGTCCGTCGTCCTCATCTGGTCGAGGTCGTCGGTCGCGACCTCCTGGTAGGTACGCTTCACGAGGACGATCGTGAAGCTCACGATCGCGAAGCTGATCACGATCGCCGTCAGGATCAGGGCCGGCGGCAGCGGGTCGGCCGAGCCGGGCTCGAGCGCCTTGTCGCCGATGCGGATGAGCGGCGGCGTGCCCCGCGCCCCGGTGATATCGCTGAACACCCCCGCGCCGGTGATGATCAGCAGGTTCGCGGCGTGCCCGAGCAAGCCCAGCCCGATGATCAGCTTCACGAAGCTGCGACGCAGCATCATGTACGCCCCGGTCGCGAAGAGCAGCCCGATGATGACCGCCAGCATCAGGGTCATAGGTTCGACTCCTCGAGCTCGAAGATGAAGGTCAGCACCACCCCGAGCACCGTCAGGTACACGCCCACATCGAACAGCAGCACCGTCCCGAACTTGATCGTTCCGAGGTCGATCGCCGAGAAGTCCCAGCCCTCGCCCCCGTTGTTCCACCACGCCTCGAAGGGCGCGTTGCCCAGGAGCAGCCCCACGCACCCCGAGCTGAGAGAGCAGGTCAGCCCCGTCGCGATCAGCGTCGGCAGGCTCGCCGGCGTGCCCCAGGGCCAGCGGACCATCGCCCGCGCCTCGGCCACGCCGAACGCCATCGAGTAGAGCGCGAACGCCGCCGCGATCAGCAGGCCCCCCACGAAGCCGCCGCCCGGCTCGTTGTGCCCACGCAGGAGCACCACGACGCTGAACAGCGCGAGCAGCGGGAGGAGAACGCGGGCGGCGGTGCGGAAGATGATCGACGAATTCACGCCTTGCCCCCCGTCCCGGTCACATCCTCGAAGTTGGCGGGGTCCGGCTTGGGGTCCGCCCCCGCCGGCGCCACCTCGCCCCGACGCAGCCGCAGCAGCGTGTACACGCCGAGTGCCGCGATCCCGAGGACCGTGATCTCGCCCATGGTGTCAAGACCACGGAAGTCCACCAGAATCACATTGACCACATTCCGCCCGTACGCCTCGGTGTAGCTGTTCTCGCCCATCCACTTCGAGATGCGGTCGAACGGCACCTCCTCGTCCGCCGCCAGCAGCACGAGCAGCGCCGCCGCCGTGCCGAACGCGAGCGCGGTCACCGCGTCGCCCAGGCGCGTCGCGCCCGAGCTGTACAGGTTGAACCGCGGGAGGTGGTACACGACGAGGACGAAGATCACGACCGTCAGCGTCTCGATCGAGAACTGCGTCATCGCGATGTCCGGCACGCCCAGCAGGACGAAGGTCAGCGCGACGCCGTAGCCCACGACGCCGAGCGCCGCGACCGTCGCCAGCCGCGAGCGGTACTGCGTGCAGATGATCGCGGCCACCCCGGTCATCCCGAGCAGCACGACCTCGAGGAACGCGAAGTCACCCTGCATCGGCCCGGTGATCGCGAAGTGCCCCTCGCTCCACGCCCGCCACAGCGTCGCGCCGAGCAGGATCGTCGTCGCCAGCAGCGTCACCTTGATGTACACACGCAGCAGGCCGTTCTGCAGCAGCTTCGTCTGGAAGTCCGCGAACGACATCGTGCCCGCGAACAGCCGCTCGTAGTTGCGCTCCGGCCCGATCGGATGGATCAGCCCCGTGACCTTCTGGCAGCCGGCACGCCACCAGGCGCGGTTGGCGTACAGGGCGGTGCCGAGGCCGATCGCCAAGAGGCTCAGCCAGAACGGAAGCGCCGTGGGGTCGAGGACATCCCAGATACCAAGGTGCACGCCGCCGTGGCCCGCGCCCTCGGCCTTGCTGTGCGGCGCCTCGCCGCTCGCGGTCTCGGCGACCAGCGTCACCACGCCGCCCGTCATCGCGTGCGAGCCGTAGCCCTCGGCGTGCTCCACGACGCCCGACACGCTCTTCACCGCCGAGCCCACGAGATCGTTCGGGAACGCCCCGGGCATCCAGGGCAGCACCAGCGTCAGCCCCGCGAGGACCGCCGGGCCGAGCTTCATCGACCAGCCGGGCTCGTGCCCGTGCACCTCTTCCGCGTCGGGCGAACGGCGGCTGAAGAAGGGCCGCCACCCGACCATCAGGCTCACCATCACCGTCAGCGCCGCGGCGATGAACACCGCCGCGGTCACCAGCCCCGCGTACCCCTCCCCGATGCCCATGGGGTGCTGCGAGGCCTTGAGCGTGTACTCCTTGCCCACGAAGCCCATGAGCGGCGGGAAGCCCGCCATGCTCAGCCCGCCGACCAGCCCGCAGATCGCCGTCAGCTTCATGCTGTCGAACAGCCCGCCGAGCTTCTCGACATCTTTCACGCCCGTCTCGTGCGTCACGGTGCCCGCGACCAGGAAGAGGCAGGCCTTGAAGAGAGCGTGCGCGAAGAGGTAGGCCACGCCCGCGATCGCCGGGTACTTCCCGTAGTCCCCGTCGCCCGACGAGAGCCCGGTGAAGAGCACCATGATCCCGAGGCTGGAGACCGTCGAGTACGCCAGCACCTTCTTGAACTGCGTCTCCCGCGTCGCCAGGATCGCGCCCACCACCATCGTCGTCCCGCCGAAGCCCACCAAGGCCCAGCTCCACGCCGGGTCATCGAGGAAGGCGGGGTTCAGCCGCATCACGAGGTACACGCCCGCCTTCACCATCGTCGAGCTGTGCAGGTAGGCCGAGACCGGCGTCGGGGCCGCCATCGCGTTGGGCAGCCAGAAGTGGAAGGGGAACTGCGCGCTCTTCGTCACCGCCGCCGCCAGCAGGCACGCCAGCGCCGCCGGCCACAGGTGGTGCTCGGTGAGGCCCGGGGTCGCCAAAATCTCGCTCAGGTTCCACTGCCCGCCCGCCATGATCGCGAGCAGGATCACGCCCGCCATCAGCGACAGCCCGCCCAGCCCGGTGATCACCAGGGCCTGCAGGGCGCTCTTGCGAGCCTCGGGCTTGTCGTGGTCGAAGCCGATCAGGAGGTAGCTGGTGATGCTCGTGAGCTCCCAGAAGACGAAGAGCAAGAGCACATTGTCCGCCGTCACCAGCCCCAGCATGCTCATCATGAAGGCGAGCAGGTAGCTGTAGAAACGCCCCTGCAAGGGGTGCCCCTTCAGGTACTCGCCCGCGTACAGAACGATCAGCGTCCCGATCCCGGAAATCAGCAGTCCGAACAGCAGCGCAAGCCCGTCGAGGTGGAACGACAGCTCCATCCCCAGCCCCGGCACCCACGGCACGCTCTGCGTCACCGCGGCCCCCGACGCCACCGTCCCCAGTTGCGAAGCGAACCACGCGAACACGCCCGCCGGGCCCGCCGCGAGCGCCACCCCGGCCCATCGCCCAAGCGCCTTCTGCGCAAACGGTGCGACGATCGCCAGAGCCGCAAGTACGATCACCGAGCCCAGCAGCACTGCCCGACCTCCCACGCCCTCGGGCGTTGCCGCGGGCGACACCGGCGTGTTTTCGCCGCCGCGTGCCCCCGCACACCGGGGATCCGCGGGATATTCTCGGACGACACACCCTCCGCGGGCGCGACTGTAGCGCCCCTATCGATCAGACCGGTGGTTCCCTTCAACGCAATCGGCGCGCGCACCGTGAGTTCCATAAGGACGAGAAAGTCCGGACGAGCACCTGCACCATGAACCCGCCCGCTCAGGGCTCCCCGCCCGACCAACACCTCGACGCGACCACCGGTCTCGACGGCATCCTCGTCGCGGCCTTCGACGCGCTCATCCGCGGCAAACAGGATCGCCGCCACCCCTATCACCAGCCCGTCCTCGCCACGACCGACACCGAGGGTTACCCCGACGCCCGCACCGTCGTCCTCCGCGGAGTCGACCGCGACGCCGCCACCCTCCGCTGCCACACCGACGCCCGCTCGCCCAAGCTCGCCCACCTCGCCCGCACCCCCCGCGCCGCCTGGCTCTTCTACGACCCCCGCGCCCGCGTCCAGCTCCGCATCGCCGGCGGCACCCGTGCCCTCACGGAGGGCCCCGAGGTCGACCAGGCCTGGGCCGACACCCGCCTCTTCTCCCGCCGCTGCTACCTCGCCCCCCACGCCCCCGGCTCCCTCGCGGAGGGCGCCACCGAGCCCGACCCCAACCTCCCGGACGACCTGATCGACCACAACCCCGACCCCGAGCGGGCCGAGCGGGGCCGCCAGCACTTCG
The DNA here is from genome assembly GCA_964615815.1 of uncultured Phycisphaeraceae bacterium. Lineage (GTDB taxonomy): Bacteria > Planctomycetota > Phycisphaerae > Phycisphaerales > UBA1924 > DAIQNV01. Next base: position 57,828 of record CAZTQV010000020.1, read on the forward strand.
CGATCGTCACCACCACGATCGACACCATCGACTGGCTCAGGCTGGGGGCCAAGGGCCACGCCCGGGCCCGGTTCGTGCGCACGCCCGCGGGCTGGGACAAGCACTGGGCCCGCCCCTGAGCCCGCGCCACGCCCGGTTGCGCAAAGATTGTGTATGGTTTCGCGATGCAGCCCTGCCCCAATCGCCCCATCGCCCTCGCCGCCTGCGCCGCTCTCGCCGCCCCGGCCATGGCCGACCTGCACCTCATGGGGTCCGGCCTCGCCTTTGAACACGCCCAGCCCGCCGAGGCCACCCAGGACATCTACTCCGACGCCCCCGCCTCCACCCCCCTGACCTGGGACGCCGCCAGCCTTCGCTTCGACGGCATGGTCCAGACCCGCTACCAGGCCAACATCACCAACGGCCAGCCCACCGACGACCTCACCACCGGCTTCGAGAACTCCCGCATCCGGCTCCGCACCCGCTGGAACCCCACCGAACGCCTCGAGGCCGAGATCCAGCTCGACGCCGGCGGCGGCACCACCGAGGTCTCCCTCCTCGATCTCCTCGTCGAGTACGAGCTCGCCGATGGCGTCTCCGTCCGCTTCGGCCAGGGCAAGATCTACTACTCCCGCGAGTACGCCCTCAGCTCCACACGCCAGCAGGGCATGGACCGCACCATCGTCGACCGCACGCTCGGCGTCCGCCGCGGCGAGTTCATCAACTTCCGCTTCCACGCCGACAGCACCCGCCTCGAGCTCTTCATCGCCGACGGCGTCCGCTCGCAGAACACCTCCTTCAACAGCCCCCGCGAGGCCAATGTCTCCCTCACCGCCCGCGTCGAGCAGCTCCTCATGGGCGACAGCTTCCGACCCTTCCGCGATTTCGCGGGCCAGCCCGGCACCGAGACCAGCCTCATGGGCGCACTCGCCGTGAACTACGAGGACGACGACAACGGCCGCCCCGACATCCTCCGCGTCACCGGCGACCTCAGCTTCGAGACCGACGGCGCCAACCTCTTCGGCGCCTTCCATGTCGTCAACGACCTGACCACCCAGGGCAGCCCCACCGACCTCGGCTTCATCCTCCAGGGCGGCTACTTCGTCCAGGAGAAGACCGAGCTCTTCGCCCGCTGGTCGGTGATCCTGCCCGACGCCGACCGCGCGAACGACGGCGACTTCCACGAGTTCACCCTCGGGCTCAACCACTACTTCATCCCCCAGAGCCACGCCATCAAGCTCACCGTCGAGCTCATCGCCTACCCCTACGACGAGGCCGACTCCATCGTCTCCCCCTCCGCCCGCGTCGCCCTCATCTCCTCCACCGACGCCCAGTACGCCGCCCGCGTGCAGATGCAGCTGCAGTTCTAAGTCCTTCCGGCGAATACGCCTATCCGACTCGGGAACACCGTTATTGGATCCCCCGTTACAAGGGGACACTGGCGGTTCCCCCAAGGTCAGGCCGGGAAATCGCCCCCCAAGCCATCCCCGCGCTCAGCACGCCTCCTCCTGCGTGCCGACCCAGCCCCGCCGCCGCGCACAGGGCGTGAGCGGGTCAGCACGCACACACGATCAACCGGGCCCGGCCCGCGCCGCGATCGTTCTGCACGGATTGGGAGTCGCGCATGCACACCCCGCTCACCCTCGCCGCACTGGCCGCGCTCACCGCGGCCGGCCCAGCCCTCGCCCAGGGCCAGGGCCAACAGCCGAGCCAGACCCCGGGCCTCGACCTCAGCCCCCGCCTCGCGCTCGCCACCACCGCCGAGCTCGCGGCCCAGAACAACGCCGCCGAGCAGGAGCGTCTCGCCCGCCTGAGCGAGGTCGAGGCCGCCTCGCGCCGCGCTCAGAGCCCGCTCACCGAGGGCTGGGACGAGAGCAAGCTGGATGTCAGCGGCACGCTCCAGACCCTCTTCCAGGCCAATCACACCGACGGCCAGCCCACCGACGCGACCAACACCGGCTTCGAGACCGTCCGCACACGCCTCATCTTCGACTTCCGCCCGACGGACAAGGTCCGCACCGCGGTCCAGTTCGACGCCAGCTCCGAGACTTTCAAGCTCCTCGACGCCTGGGTGGACCTCACGCTCGACGAGGGCATCGTCCTCCGCATCGGACAGCAGCGTCTGCCCTTCTCCCGCGAGTTCATGGCCTCGATCTTCTGCCAGCAGGGCGTCGACCGCTCGATCGTCAACAAGACCTTCACCGCCGACCGCGCGCAGATGATCCAGCTCACGATCACCAAGGAGCAGACCAAGCTCTACTTCGCCTTCTCCGACGGCGCCAACTCCAAGAACACCGCCTTCAACAGCACCTCCGAGGCCAACTTCGGCCTCACCGCCCGCGTCGAGCAGCTCCTCATCGGCAAGTCCTTCAAGCAGTTCAGCGACTTCAGCAGCTGGGTCGGCAACGAAGACGCGCTGCTCGTCGGCGCCGCCGTCCACTTCGACGACGACCAGGGCGGCCGCCCCGACCTCCTCCGCGCCACCGCCGACATCAGCTACGAAACCAGCGGCGCCAACATCCACGGCGCGTTCTACCTCAACCACGCCACTACCGGCACCATGACCCCCACCGACTACGGCTTCCAGGTCCAGGGCGGCTACTTCTTCAACGAGAACACCGAGGGCTACGCACGCTACGGCGTCGTCATCCCCGATACCGACCGCGCCAACGACGATCTCTTCCACGACTTCACCGTCGGCGTCAACCACTTCCTCGTCCCGGAGAGCCACGCCTTCCGCGTCGTCGCCGAGCTCAGCTACTTCCCGACGGGCCAGTCCGACAGCATCGTCCCCACCAGCAACCGCCAGGGCATCCTCGCCTCCGATGACTCCCAGTGGAACGCCCGGATCATGGTCCAGCTCCTCTTCTGACAAGGCCCCCCCGGGGCACAGCATCCCCGTCATCCAACCGCCCTCGGCCCGCGAACCCTCGCTCATGGCCGAGGGCGTTCCCGTTGGGGGCATCGACATCGTCTGGTTCAAGCGCGACCTCCGCGTGCACGACCACGCGCCCCTGGCCCGCGCCGCGCAGACTGGCCGACCCGTCCTCTGCCTCTACGCCTTCGAGCCCGAGCTGCTGCACAGCCCCGAGTGGGACCCGTCGCACGCCGCCTTCATCCGCGACTGCCTCGTCGAGCTCGATGCCGCCCTCCGCGCCCGCGGCTCGCGCCTGCTGACCCGCGTCGGCGACTTCCCGCAGGTGTTGGGCCGCCTCGCCCGCGACCTGTCTCCCCACACCATCGCCCACCTCTGGAGCCACGAGGAAACCGGCAACGCCCTCACCTTTGAGCGCGACAAACGCGTCAAACGCTGGTGCGCCGCGAACGCCATCCCCTGGACCGAACTGCCCAACCACGGCGTCTTCCGCCCGCTCCGCTCCCGCGACGGCTGGGCCGCCCGCTGGGCGAAGCGCATGAACGAGCCCGAGGCCCCAGCCCCCGCCCGCATCCGCTGCATCTCGACAGTCGCCCCGACGCTCGACTTCGGCTCGATCCCGACCAACCCCGCCCACTCCGCCCTCGGCCTGCCCGACTCGACGAAGACCCTCCAGCCCGGCGGCGAGACCGAGGCCCGGCGCGTCCTCGAGGGCTTCCTGACCACTCGCGGCCAGAACTATCGCGCCGACATGGCCAGCCCGATCACCGGCTGGGCCGGCTGCAGCCGCCTGAGCGCCCACCTCGCCTGGGGCTCCGTCTCCGTCCGCACCGTCCACCACGCGCAGCGCGAAGCCCTCGCCCGGGCATCGGACCTCCCCCGGGGCGAAACCCGCAAACGCTGGGTCGACTCTCTTCGCAGCTTCCAGGGCCGGCTCCGCTGGCACTGCCACTTCATCCAGAAACTCGAGGACGAGCCCGCGATCGAGTTCCGCAACATGCACCGCGCTTACGACGGCCTCCGCACCGAGGACGAGCGCGACTGGTCCGACGACGAGCGCCGCCGCTTCCAGGCATGGGCCACGGGCCGCACCGGCTACCCCTTCGTCGACGCCTGCATGCGGGCCCTGCACGCCGAGAGCTGGATGAACTTCCGCATGCGCTCCATGCTCGTCAGCTTCGCCAGCCACCACCTCTGGCTGCACTGGCGACCCACCGCGATCTTCCTCGCGAGGCACTTCCTCGACTTCGAGCCCGGCATCCACTTCAGCCAGTTCCAGATGCAATCGGGCACCACCGGCATCAACACCGTCCGCATCTACAACCCCATCAAGCAGGGCAAGGACCAGGACCCCGCCGGCCTCTTCATCCGCCGCTGGGTGCCCGAACTGCGACACCTGCCAGCGGAGCACATCCACGAACCCTGGAAACACCTCGCCCCGGCCGACCCCGGCTCCCTCTTCGCCCTCGACGACCCGGCGCCCGCACCGCCCGACGCGGGCACCCTCGGCCCCGGCTCGCCCTACCCCGCCCCCATCGTCGACCACGCCCAGGCGTACAAGCTCGCACAGCAGCGGCTCTTCGCTGTCCGCAAGACCGCCGCCGCCCGCGCCGAGTCGAAGCGCGTCTACCTCAAGCACGGCTCCCGCCGCCACCCCACCGACCCCACCCACCCCCCATACCGAGGCGGCCCCGAGGACCGCAACCTGCCCGACGGCCGTGATTTGCCGAAAGCATCGACCCGCCCAGCCCGGGCGAAACCTGACGCGTGAACCTCCTCTCCGACATCGCCGCCGACCTGCCGAGTGACCTCGCCGAGCGGACGCGCGTGCTGGGCGACGCGATGGCCGGCGAGGGCGAGTTTGTCCTGGTCTGGCTGCACCACGCGGTGCGCGGGCACGAGAACCCGGCGGTGGACGCGGCGCTGTGCGCGGCCGAAGTGCTTGGCCTGCCGGTGCTTGTGTACCAGGGGCTCGCGGGAAAGCACCGGTTCAACTCCGACCGGCACCACGCGTTCATCCTCAAGGGCGCCCGCGACGCGGCGGCCGAGCTCGAGGCGCGGGGTGTGCGGCATGTCATGCACCTGCCCGAGGACCCGGCCGAACCCTCGCCGCTGCGGGAACTTGCGCGCCGGGCGGCGCTTGTGGTCACCGAGGACTTCCCGGCCCCGCCGATGCCCGCGTGGACCGAGCGGCTGGTCGAGCGCGTGGGCGGGGCGTGGTGGGCGGTGGACTGCTGCTGCGTCGTTCCGATGCGGTTGATCGACAAGCCGATCGATCGCGCGTTCAAGTTCCGGTCGAAGACGGAGAAGCTTCTGCGTGCGCGCGCGTGCAGGCCGTATGCGCACGACGCACGCGGCTGTGCGCACGCAGAGGCCGCCTTTGGGATCGATCTGCCCTTCGCGCCGGTCGACTGGGCCGAGCCGATTCCGGAGATGATCGCGCGCTGCGCGATCGATCACACGGTCGCGCCGGTGGCGCATACGCCGGGCGGCAGCACGGCCGGCTACGCGCGGTGGGAGCGGTTCAAGGAGGTCGGCCTCGCGCGGTATCACAAGCGGCGGAACGACGCGGCGATCGATCGCGACGACTTCGGCGTGAGCCGTCTGAGCCCGTACCTGCACCACGGGCATGTGAGCCCGTTCCGCATCGCGCGGGAGGTGCAGGCGGTGATCGACGCGCCGCCGTCGCAAGCGGGCGGGGACGGGGCGGCGAAGTTTCTCGATGAACTGTGGGTGTGGCGCGAGATGGCTCACAACCTGTGCTTTCATCGATGGCGGGAGCTTGAGTCGACCGCGGTGCTGCCGGATTGGGCCCGCCAAACGCTCGCGGAGCACGCGGGCGACCCGCGGACGGTGTTGAGCTGGGAGACCTTGGCAAGGGGGAGAACTGGCGATCGGTTGTGGGATCTGGCGCAGCGGTCACTGGTGCGGCACGGTGAGCTGCACAACAACCTGAGAATGACCTGGGGCAAAGCCCTTATCGGCTGGTCCCGCGGGGCGCAGCACACGCTTGATCGGCTGATCGATCTGAACCATCGCTTCGCGCTCGACGGCAACGACCCCAACAGTTATGGGGGTCTTCTTTGGTGCCTCGGGGTCTTTGATCGGCCATTTCCCCCGGAGCGGGCGGTCCTCGGAACCATCCGACCCCGATCCACGGATGATCACGCAGAGCGGCTCGATATCGCTCGATATCAGGACCTGGTCACGCGGCCCGCGGCGCTGAAGGGGGCGTCGGGCGGTGACGGCCAACCGTCGGGTTCTCCGGCGGCGCAGATTCGGGGGTCAGTCATGCATGTGGGGGTCATCGGCGGCGGCATCTCGGGGCTGGTCGCGGCACGCACGCTCGCGGACGCGGGGTGGCGCGTCAGCGTCTTCGACAAGGGTCGTGGGCCCGGGGGGCGGGCGGCCCGGCGGCGCGAGACGCTGAGCGACGGGACCGAGCTGCACTTCGACCATGGGGCGCAGTACTTCACGGCGCGGGACGAGCGATTTGTCCGCGTCGTCGAGAGCTGGGTGGAGGATGGCGTCGTTGCCCCCTGGGACTGCACGCTGGTGTCGGTCGAGCGCGGGCCCGAGGGTGAGCGGCAGGTGGTGCCGAAGGTGTGCGGGCCGGTGCGGTATGTGGGCGTGCCCGGGATGAACGCGGTGGTGAAGCACCTGGCCGAGACGCTGCCCGAGAACGCCGAGGCGCGGTTCGGGACGCGCGTCGGTGGGCTGCGCCGTGTGGGGAACAGCGCCGGGAATGGGTCCGGGGTGGGGAGCCAGTGGGGTGGCCACTGGCGGCTGGATGCGGAGGACGGCACGAGCCTGGGCGACTTCGACGCGGTGATCGTGGCGGTCCCCGCGCCGCAGGCGGCCGAGCTGTTGACCGATGTGCCGGACCTGCGTGCGAAGTGTGGGCGGGTCGAGATGCGGCCGAACTGGGCGGTGATGCTGGCGTTCGATGCACCGCTTGATGCGGGCTTCGACGGGGCGTTCATCAACCGGCAGTCGGAGGCGTACGACGGGATGCTGAGCTGGGTGGCGCGGGATTCGTCGAAGCCCGGTCGGCCCGAGGGGGCGTCGTGGGTCGCGCACGCGGATCACCGCTGGTCGGCGCGGAACATCGAGCTCGACAAGGACGAGGTGCCGGGCAAGCTGCTGGACGCGTTCTTCGACGCGGTGGGTGTGGAGCGGCGCGAACCGGTCTTCGCGAAGGCGCACCGGTGGCGGTTCGCGCTCCCGGCGGCGCCGCTCGGTGAGGGGTGCGTCTTCGACGCGGAGCTGGCAATCGGGGCGTGCGGTGACTGGGCGCACGGCGCGCGGGTCGAGGGGGCGTACCTGTCCGGGGCGGCGGTGGCGGGGCGGCTGCTTGGGCAGACGGTGGGGGTGTAGGGCCGCTTGGCGGGTGGGCTCTTCTGCGCTCGGCGTTACTCGGCCGGCTTGAGCATGGCGGGTGGGTCGAGCTTGGGGTCGGCGCGCATGAAGAGGGCGTCGCCCTTGCAGAGGCGTTCGCCGGGCTTGAGGCTGTAGTCGCCGGCCCACTTCGCGAGTTCGTGGAGGGGGGCTTTGAAGCTGGAGTCGGCGTCGGTGGGGTCGGTGAGGTGGTTGCAGCCCCAGTCGCGCCAGAGCTCGGCCATTTTGTCGGGCATGGCGGGGTAGAGGAAGAGGGAGGCGATGCGGAGGGCCTCGGCGCAGTGGTAGAGGATGGCACCAAGCCAAACGCGATTGGGAATGCCCCCTGCGATAGGCTCGTCATCTAAAGCCTTCGCGATGGAGAACGGTCGCGTCTCATTGATATATGAATCTACGCGTGCTGCGAGGCGACTGCCAAAACCGAGATAGTGCGCGAGCTCAAAGTTGTTCAGATGACGGTCACTGTACGACTTCGCCAGTAGTTCCCAGTCAAACTCGAAGATATCTGAATAGACCTCGCGATGCTCCCGCACATCCGCGCGGTATTGGGCGAGTGATTCTTGCACAAGCACCGGTCGTTCCTCAGACTTATCAACGCGCGCTGCTCCAAGCCCGACGATGTTCTTCGGATCCGGCACAAACCCCTCGAAGTACTTCTCGATCATGTTCGCTACGCGGCTCGTGGCGTTGCCGATGCCGTTGGCGAGGTCGGCGTTGTAGACCTCGACGAAGCGCTGGTACGCGAAGTCGGCGTCGGTGGAGCCGCCCGGGCCCTGGGTCGCGAGGTACCACCGCACGGCGTCGACGCTGTACCGGTCGGCGTAGGCCTTGAGGTCGTCGATCTCGATGAAGTTGCCGAGGCTCTTGGACATTTTCCGGCCCTCGGCGATGAAGTAGGCGTGGGCGTAGACGGCGTCGGGGACCTTCTCTTCGAGGGCGTGGAGCATGCAGGGCCAGATGACGGCGTGGAACCAGAGGATGTCCTTCGCCATCAGGTGGACGATCTCGGCGGGCGCGTCCGGGTCGTTGTCCTCGGCTTTGGGCCACCACTTGCGGCGCGGGCCGCCCTCCTCGTCCGCGGTCGCGGGCGCGAGCTCGTTGTCCATGACGCTGAGGTAGTTGCACAGCGCCTCGATCCACACATACACGCGGTGCTCGGGGTCGCCCGGCATGCGGATGCCCCAGTCGCGGACATGGGGCGGGTCCTCGGGGTTGATGCGGCGGGAGACCGGGACCTTGTTCAGGCCCTGCTTGATGCGGCCCAGGACCTCGTTCTTTCTCGCCTCGGGCAGGACCTTCAAGCGGCCCGACTCGATCTCCCCCTGCAGCCAGTCGGCGTACTTGGGCAAATCAAAGAAGTAGTTCTGCTCGGTCCGTTTCTCGAGGGGGCGGCCGGTCACGGGGCTGTTGTAGTTGTGCTCCTTCGCGGTCGACTCGGTGACATACTCCTCCTGCCCGGGGTCGTACCAGCCCTCGTAGTCGCCCAGCGCGATGTCGCCCTGCTCGACCAGCCTCGCGATGTAGGCCGAGGCGCGGTCCTTGTGGCGGGGCTCGGTGGTGCGGACGAAGTCGTTGCAATCGATCCGCATGAAGGCGAAGGCGTCGCGGAAGCGGGCGGCGTTCTGGTCGGCCCAGGCCTGCGGGGTCAGGCCCCGCTCGTGGGCGGCGCGGCTCACCTTGTCGGCGTGCTCGTCGGTCCCGGTCAGGAAGAAGACATCCCGCCCGATGAGCCTTTGGGCCCGGGCGACGACATCGGCGAGGGTGGTCGTGTAGCAGTGCCCGATGTGGGGGCGGTCGTTGACATAGTAAATCGGCGTCGTGACGAAGTAGGGCCGGCGGGTCGTGTCTGACATGCCGCGATCGTAGAGGGGCGGGGCGGGGGTCGGTCCGGCTCGGGCGCTGCGGCCCCGGCCCGGCTTGATCGGGGTTGGGGCTATGCTGGCGGGAGCGCTGGTGCCGAATCGGACGGCCCGGGCACGAGAGGGGTCGCGAGGGATTCGCCCGATGGAGCGTGCGGAGTTCGAGAAGCTCGCGCTGGAGCACCTCGACGCGGTGTACCGCATGGCGTACCACCTCGCCCGCAAGCCGGACGAGGCCGAGGAGATCGTGCAGGAGGTCTACCTCCGCGCGATGCGGCCCAGGACGATCGAGCGGTTCCAGGACACCGCGGCCGAGGGGACGGGCGGGGGGATGCGGGCGTGGCTGTTCGCGATCGCCCACAATGTCTTCTACAGCCGCATCAAGAAGCAGAGCCGGGCGCCGATCGCGGTCGAGGGGTTCCACAGCGAGGAGTCGAGCGAGACCCCGCCCGACGAGCCGCCGCCGCAGTGGGACGGGGAACGCCTGGACTGGGAGCAGGTAGACGGGACGCTGAAGGACGCGATCGCGGACCTGAAGCCGGAGTACCGCGAGGTGCTCCTGATGTGGGGGGTCGAGGGGCTGAAGTACCGCGAGATCGCGACCATTCTGGAGGTCCCGATCGGGACGGTGATGAGCCGCCTGCACCGGGCGCGTAAGCTGCTTGCGGACAAGCTGTTAGGGGATGAGAAGGCGGTCGACGCCCTGGGCCTGCGACCCGAAACGCCCGCCGCTTCGGAGGCGGAGGAGGCCGGGGAGTAGGCGGGGGCGCGATCGAGCCGCAAGTGTGGGCGAAATCGGGCGTTTGCGTGCCCCGCGGCGGAATAAGGCGGGGTGCTGAGCGGGTTCTCGGGTCGGCGAAAGCCGATCATCAAGGCCGGGAAGACGCGATGGACGGGGCTGTGCGGGCTGCGCAGGCGTGGTTCGGGCCTGTGGCAGGTCTCGGCGGGGGCCGGCGGAATCGGAGAGCTGACGGCGCGGTTGAGGCCGGTCGATCGGTGTTCTGGAGTGCTTCGGCGGGGCTGTGTGTTGCCCCGCGGGGCCGAGTCTCGTTCCGGGGATACGGGTGCTGGCCGTGGGGCCTCGCCCAATGTGTGGCCGGCGGCGGTGAGCCGCGGGCGGGCAGGGTTGACCGATGAGCGATGGGTTCCGCCAATCTGGTTCGCGTTCCGGATCACCCTCTGGGTCGGATCGCGAGAGCGTGGATTTCAGCCGCGTGCCGGCGGCGTCGCTGCTGCGCGCCGCGGCGGACGGCGAGCTGGACGCCGAGGGTGAGGCCCGGCTGGGCGAGCACCTGTCGAGCCACCCGGGGGCGGAGCGTGGGATCGCGTTCGACGCGGGTCTGCGCGGGGCGTGCGGACGGGCGATGTCGGGCGTGAGCGCGCCGGCGGGCCTGGCCGATCGCGTGCGGGCGGCGGTGGAGCGGGATGCCCGCATTCAGGCTGATGAGGACGCGGCGTACGCCTCGGGCATCGCGGCCCGGTCGAGCGAGACCCGCGAGCGGAGCTTCTGGCAGACGGGCACGGGCCGGGCGGTTGCCGGGCTGGCGGCGGTCCTGGTGCTGGCGGTGGCGGGGGTGTACCTGAGCTCGTCGCTGTCGGGCGGGGGCAACGGATCGATCCCGATCGCGCAGGAGGAGAACCCCTACCGCGTGCGGCTGGCGCAGTTCGTGGCCGATGAGCACGAGCGGATCAGCGCGTCGCCGGCGGCGGCGGAGCGGAAGTTCCAGATCCACGACGAGCTGGTGGCGGCCCAGCGTGCGGCCGAGGTCTTGGGACATGCCCCGGAGATCCCGCATTGCGGGGAGGGCAAGCTGGTCTTCGGGGGCGGGGCGCCCTGCGCCGTGCCGGGGACGGGGCAGAGCACGCACCTGCGGTTCCTGGTGAACCTGCCGGACGCGCAGGGTGTGTCGCATGAGGTGCCGGTGAGCGTGTTCGTGAAGCGGGACGCGGGCGAGATGCAGCTCTCCGAGGGCGTGACCTACAAGATGAAGACGGAGACCTGCGGGGTCGAGGGCAAGTCGATCTATGTCTGGTCGCGGGAGGGGCTGGTGTATGTGATGGTCGCCCGGGTGCCCGACGCCCCGGGGTGCGACGCGGTGTTGACGGCGATGGGCGTGCCCCCGCCGGCGGCCGAGCTCTGAGCTGATTGACGAGTCGCGGCGGAGACGCGAGGGATTTTCGGACTTTCGGGTAACCCCGGCTTTCCCCCGCATGGGGGGCTGAAGCCGGGGCTGTCTTGTGCCGAGACAGGACCACCCGGGCAACCGAGGGGCGATCCCGGGGGCGGAGTGATCCGTATGAGAGTGGGGGGCAGGCGGTGGGGTGGGCCGGGCATGAACCCGGCCCGTGTACGATGGATGGTGAGACGGGAAGGAGCCCCGAGATGCAGCCGATGAGCCGAACCGCCGCCGTTGTGGGCCTCGTTGCGGGCCTGGCGTGGTCGATGCCCGCGTTCGGGCAGAACGCCCTGGGCGACGGGCGGGCGCTGGACAACAACCTGAGCACGCAGGGGCGGGCGAACACGCCGGTGCGCGACCTGAACGCCGAGATCCGTTTCCGCAACGCGATCGTGACCGGGAACGCGCCGAACGGGCTGAGCTTCCGCGGCGATGTGGGGTACTCGGGCTCGGGCGAGTTCCGGGGCGACCTGGGGTCGGACGAGTTGTTCCCCTTCCGGCGGGACTCGCTCACGAGCGGGCTGGCGGGCGCGGGCATCCGCGGGACGGCGGGGCTCCAGTACCAGTTCGCGCTGACGACGGGGTCGAGGCCCCCGCAGGACCTGATCGGGAACTACACCGTGGGTCGCGGCGGGTTCAATGTGAACAACGAGACGCCGACGGGCTTCATCCCTCGGGGAGCGAACCCGGACGCGACGCCCGAGATCATCCAGCGGAACCCGGACACCGCGCTCGACGATCGGGGGACCCTGCTGTGGTCGCTGCGGTCGCCCTCGGCGTATGTCGCCAACGACGGGTTCCACTCGACGATCTTGGCGACCTTCCGCCAGAGCGAGCACAACGGGCGGAAGCTGGGGCTGACGGCTTCGGGCCTGCGGTCGGTGCGGATCTCGGCGCTCGAGGGCGACCCGGGTCCGACGACAACGCCGGACGGTCGCGGCTCGCGTCCGCGGCAGGACGACAGCGGCACGAATCCTGCCCGCGTGAACGATCAGATTGATCGGCAGATGAACGCCGGCGGTGCGCAGCAGCCGGTGGACACGCGGCAGACGACGCAGGTCGGCGGGAACCTCGGGACCGTGCACGACCGGGTGCTCGAGCGGCTCACCGGGCGCGAGGACGATGACCCTGCCGTGAGCCAGCGGGCGCGGATCGAGCTCCTGCGCAAGCGGCTCACGGGCGAGGCCCCGCTCGCGCCGATGCCCGAAGAGGGCGACGACGCGGAGACGCAGGACCCGTCGATGCCCGGAGGTGGGGCGGGTGGGGCGGGTGGGGCGGGTACGACCGGCGCCGCCGAGAGCGGTTCGTCGGTCAGCGCCCGTGAACGGGCCGTGCGGCAGCGGATGCTGGGGCTCGATCCGAAGCTGGTCGAGGCGCTGGGCGGCGAGGAGAAGGTGCGGGCCCTGATCAATGAGGATCGCGCGACCGGGAGCGCCTACGGCGAGCAGATCATGACCGGCGAGCGGCTGATGGCCCGGGGCCGGTACTTCGACGCGGAGGAGCGCTTCGCGCAGGCGCTCTCGCAGAAGCCGGGCGATGTGACGGCGCAGATCGGGCGCGTGCACGCGCAGCTCGGCGCGGGGCTGTACACCTCGGCGGCGGTGAACCTGCGGGACCTGTTGCTGGCGAACCCCGAGCTCGCGGGCACGCGGTACGGGGACAGCCTGCTGCCGACGCCGGCGCGGCAGGAAGCGATCGAGGCCGATCTGGGACGGATGATGGAGGATGCGCCGGGCTCGACGGTGCGGCGTGTCGGCGCGCTGCTCGCGGCCTACCTCGGCTACCAGACGGAGGACCGGGCGCTGGTCGAGCGGGCGTTCGGCTCGATCGAGACGGACGCCGTGCCGACGGGCGACGCCGCCACGAGCGATGTGCGGCTCGCCGCCTTCCTGCGGGCGATCTGGCTGAAGGACGAAGGCGAGGCGCAGGGCGCGGAGGACGGCGGCGGATGACGCAGGCCGAGCCGCCGCCGCCGACTGTCCATGCGCCGCAGGGCGCGGGCGGTGGCGTGGGCGGTGGGGTGGCCGGTGGGGTCGCTGGGGTGGGCGGGGCGGAGCCCGTGGACCCCGAGTCTGCCTCGGCCGCGGGGCTGAGCATCCACGAGTTCCTGACCGACGGCTCGCTCAGCCGGCTGTGCGCCGAGCTGGGCGAGCTGACCGGGCTCGAGGTCGAGCTGCGCGATGAGCGCGGGCGGCTGATCGTCCCGATCACGCCCGCCCCGAGTGACGGCGACGCCTGGCGCGTGCTGGATGAGGCCGAATCCGGCCCGATCCCGGAGGGCGCGGACACGCTGCCCATGCGGATCGAGGATCAGACGATCGCGACGCTCGTCCTGCGGCCGGGCGGGCCGGAGGGTGCGCCCAACGACGCCGAAGAGATCCGCGCCCGCGTGCGGAGTGTGCTCGAGCTGCTAGGCGCGACGGGCACCGAACTCTGCCGTGATGTCCTGGAGTTGCGGCACCGCGTGAAGGAGCTGGCGGTGCTGTACCGCCTGAGCGCGATGCTCGCCGCCCGCACGCCGATGGACTCGATGCTCGACGCGGCCCTCGAAGCGGCGATCTCCGCCCTCGGGCTCGACGCCGGCTCGATCGTGCTGCTGCCCGAGGACGCCGACGGCGTCGCGGTCTCCAACGACGAGGCGGACCTCGTCGTCAAGGCCAGCATGAATCTGTCGAAGGAATGGGTCGAGAGCCCGATCCCCCTGAGCCGCGGACGCCTGTTCGACCGCATCCTCCTGAATGGTGAAGTCCTGATCGTCGAGGACCTGCTGAGCGACGCCCGCGTCCTGCAGCCCGAACGCTCCGAACGCGAGGGCCTGCGATCCTTCATCGGCGCCCCGATGATCATGCACGGGCGGCCCATGGGGCTCATCCGCCTGTACTCCAGCACGCTCCGCCGCTTCAGCGCCGCCGAGCAACGCCTGCTCCGCTCCATCGGCGAGCAGGGCGCCGCGGCGGTGCACCAGGCCCGCCTGCTCGAGGCGCAGAAGCACGAGCGGGCGATGGAGCGGCAGCTCCGCCTCGCGAGCGATGTGCAGCGCCGCATGCTCCCGCGGGACTTTCCCCGCGTCCCGCGCCTCGATGTCGCCGCAAGATCCGAGCCGACCTACGAGCTCGCGGGCGACTTCTACGACCTCTTCGAGGTCGGGGGCGCGCTCGGGATGGTCGTGGGCGATGTCGTCGGCAAGGGCGTCGCGGCTGCGCTCCTCATGTCCGCCGTCCGCGCCAGCCTGCGGGCCCATGTGCAGAATGTCTACGACATCGACGAGGTCGTCGCCCGCGTCAACCGCGCGATGTGCGCCGACACGCTCGACAACGAGTTCGCCACGCTCTGGTACGGCGTCGTCGAGCCCAACACCTTCCGCCTCACCTACGCCTCCGCCGGGCACGACCCGCCCTTCATCGTGCGCACCGAGCCCGGCAAGGCCCCGACGCACGACGATGTGCACCCCCTCGCGATCGGCGGGCTCGTCCTCGGGATCGACGCCACGCAGACCTACCCCAAGTTCGTCCACGAGCTGCGGCCCGGCGATGTCCTCATCGCGCTCACCGACGGCATGACCGACGCCCGCGACTTCTCGGGGGAGAAGTTCGGCTGGACGCGGCTCGTGCAGAGTGTCCTCGACACACTGACGGAAACACCCGACGCGACCGCGTCGCACATCCTCGAGCAGGTCTTCTGGACCGTCCGCCGCTTCGTCGGCCTGCGCCGGCAGGTGGACGACGAGACGCTGGTGGTCCTGCGGGTCGAGCGTTAAGCGTTCCTCATCGATGGTCCCGCGACCGGCCCCGAAACGCCGCCGCCCCGCTCTCCAAGAAGAACGGGGCGGCGCTCAATGCGGGTGACAGGACTCGAACCTGCACGGCCTAGGGCCACGGGAACCTAAATCCCGCGCGTCTGCCAGTTCCGCCACACCCGCGGCGTGCCGGGTTGGGTCGGGGCCCTCTGGGCTCCCTCCCGGACGGACCCATAGTATGGATCGTTCACGGACGACCCGCGCCCCGAGCGCCACCCCGACGGAAAGGACCGACGCGATGGGCTTTGCAGACCGAACGGCCTTGGCGATCCCGCCGATCTTCCTCCGCATCGCCCTGGCGATCATCTTCCTCCAGGCCGGCCTCGCCAAGGTGCTGACGACCACCGCGGTCGAGGGCGAGCAGGCCGCGACGCTGGCCAACATGGGCCTCGCCATCCCGCCGGCGAGTGCGCCGGCACCCGCTCCTGCGCCCGCGACGCCGGCCCCGGCCCCCACCCCAGCCACGCCCGATGTCGACGAGCCGGTGATCGAGGGCGACGGCGAAGTCCAGGGCTCGCTCTTCGACCCGACGACCCCGGCGATCGTGCGCGTGCAGAACCCGACGGGGCCCCTCTATGTCCCGTCGGACTTCCCGGAACCCGTCGAGGTCCGCAGCCTCTACAACCTCGCGCTCATGATCAACACCGCCGCCAACCCGCCGATGGCCGAGGACGGCACGGCGCCCAAGCCGATCTGGCCCGCGTGGGCGTCGACGGGCCCGTGGCCGATCGTCCTCGCCTGGGCGGCCGCGGTGACCGAGCTCCTCGCGGGGCTGTTCCTCCTGATCGGCTTCCTCACGCGGATCAGCGGGCTCGCCGTCGCGTGGATCATGCTTGTCGCCCTTTGGCTCACGCAGTGCGGGCCGGCGATGCAGACCGGCGGCGCGTTCCTGGGCTTCCTGCCTACGCACGGGCTGCTCGACGGCATGGCGTGGCAGAAGTTCATGTACCAGTTCCTGATCCTGTGCGCGGGGCTCGCGCTCGTCTTCAGTGGCTCCGGCGCGCTGGCGCTCGACGCCATCGGCCGCAAGCGCAAGCGCCTGCACGACGAAGACGACGACTAACCCCCCGGCATGGACGCCGCCGACCCATCCGCCCCGGTCGCCCCATCGCCCCGCTCCCGGCGCGTGACGAGGTACCTCGTGCCGAGCGCGACGAGCCTGCTCGTACACGCGGGGCTCCTCGCCGGCGTGCTCGCGGTGACCGTGACCGTCACGCGACCGGTCGACACCGACGACACCGCCCTCGGCGAGATCACGCTCGACCTGAGCGTCGGCGCGGACCGCTCCGCAGCACCCGGCTCGCAGACACCCCGCGCCAGCGCCGCCGCGACGCCGAGCCGATCCGCGATCCCCGGCGCGACCGCCGCTGCCCGGGCCGCGAGCTCGGGGGCCGCCGGCGCATTGCGGGCGGCGGGCTCCAGCGGGGCGGCCGACTTCGCCGGGGCCGAACGGGCGGCACGCGTGGAGCCGATGGGCGCGGGCGTCGTCACGGCGTTCGTCGAGGAGAACCCCACGGGCGGTGCCTCGGCGAGCTTCGCGGGGCTGAGCGTCAAGGCGGCCCGGCGGATCGTCTATGTCGTTGACGCGTCGGGCGCGATGGTGACCGCGCTGCCCTTCGTCATCGACGAGCTCGTCGCGTCGATCGACCGGCTGAGCCCGGGGCAACGCTTCGGCGTCGTGCTCTTCGGCGGGGGCGTCCGTGTCTCGCCGGGCGTGGATGCGGACGCGGGCCTGCGGGCGGCGACCGGCGACGCGAAAGAGGAGACGATCGCCTGGGCGCGGGACGCCTTCCCCCGCGGGCCGTCGGACCCTCTCGAAGGCATGCAGGCGGCGCTCGAGCTTGAGCCCGACCTCATCTTCGTCCTCGCACGCAGCATCCGGCGCAGCGGGCCCGACACGAGCTGGGGCGCGGGCCGGGCCGCGACGATGCGGGCGCTCGAAGAGCTGAACCCGCGCGACCCGCGCACCGGCAAGCGCGAGGCGGTGATCAAGACCGTGCAGTTCATCGAGCGCGACCCGACGGGCCTGCTCGATGCGATCGCGGGCCTGCACGGCGACGGCGCCGGCGACACGCGGGTCGTGGGCGTCGACGAGCTGCGCCGGCTGACCGGGCCGGGCGAGGACGCGCGGGACGCGCTGCCCGATATCCCGGGCGTCGAGGGCCGCTTTGCCGGCGTCGACCGCACATCGCTCGCCCTGCGCGAGGCGACCGGGGCCCTGTCACGCGTCGAGCGATCGGGCGCGGCCCTGCGGGCGCTCTACGGGCTCGCGAAGCCCGAGGACCTTGACGAGACGATCACGGCCGCCGAGGCGACGCTGCAGACGATCTCCGCCGACCAGCGGCTCCCTAAGGACGACCCGCGTGTGCGGGCCACGCGGTCCCGGGCGCTCGCGATCCTCGGGGCGGCG
Organism: uncultured Phycisphaeraceae bacterium; assembly: GCA_964615815.1. GTDB lineage: Bacteria > Planctomycetota > Phycisphaerae > Phycisphaerales > UBA1924 > DAIQNV01. The sequence goes on from CAZTQV010000020.1 coordinate 75,322, forward strand.
CTCGCCGACAGCGCGAACCCGCGGGCGGGGCGCGGCTCCGCCGAGGAGGCACTCCGCGAGCTGGGCGAACTCGACAGCGTCGTCGACGAAGCCGGTGTCGCGCGTGCGCTCACGCAGATCACCGCGTACCGACTGCTGGGGCGCGTCAATGACGCGGCCGAGGCGACGGGGCGGCTGGCGAACTCCCCCGTGCTGCCCGGCGTGCCCGCGGGCTTGCGAGGCGAGCTGGAGCTCGAGCGGGCCCTCGCCCGCGGTGCGTCGATGAGCGTCGCGGCGAATGAACCGATCGCAGCGCCGGAGGAACTGCCTTTCTTCGACCCCGACCGGCGCGAGGCTAACCCGTCGTGGACGATGCTGCACGCCGAGGCCGTGACGCGCGGGGCGCTCGACGCCGGCGTGCCAGTGGCCGCCTCGCTCCGCCCGCTGCTCGATCTCGTCGACCGCAAAGACTTGCTGCGGACCCGCGCCGAGCGCCGCGGGCTGGTCTACCCGCGCATCGCACGGGCCGTCGAGCGGGCGATGGCGACGCGCGACGACACGATCCTCGACCGCATTCCCGGAGAAGCGCTGTACGCGGTCGGGCTCGTCGAGGGCCAGCGGGGCCAGGCCGAGCGAGCCGTCACCCTCCTCACCCGCCTCGCCGATCGCGACGGCGTCGACGACACCCTCGCGGGCGACGCGCTGATCGAGGCCGCCAGGCTCGCCCGCGACGCCGAGCAACTCGGCCCGGCCGAATCCGCCCGCCTGCTCGCCCGCCTCGCACGCGACCTGCCCGAGCACCCCTCCGCCCCGGCCGCGATCGCGGCGGCGATCGAGGACGCGGGCGACGCCGAGGCCGAGGCGTTCCTGTCGCTGGGGCTGGAGCGGCACGCCGATTCGCCCGCGGCCGACGCGTGGCGGATCCGGCTGGCGGCGCTGCGGATGGATCGGGCGTCGCTCGTGCTGCTGGATGAGGTCGATGGCGAGGGCGACCTGGCCCGGCCGGCGCTCGAGCTGCAGCTCGCGATCGTTGACGCGCTTCTGGAGAGCGACGAAACCGACGCGGCGGAGGTCGAGCTTTTCAGGCGATCCGTGCGCACGGCCGCGGCCCTTGAGCGCACGGATCTCGCGGCCAGGCGCACAGATCTGGCCGAGCGGCTGCTCGCTGCGGACCCCGCCGAAGCAGAAAACTTGTTCCGCGGTCTGCTCGCTTCGGGCCTGCCCGTCCCGGGCGGCGAGCCCCGGCTGACCCTCGGCCACGCCCGGGCGCTGGTGACGCTGGGACGCGACGCCGACGCCGCCAAGCTCCTGCGGGCCCTCTCCGAGCGGCTGGAGTCGCCCGACCCGCCCGAGGCCTTCTGGCACGCGACCACGCTGTGGCTCGAGCTCGTCTCGAAGAACACGGACGAGGGCACGGGGCCCGCGATCGGGGCCCATGTGACGCGGCTGCGCCTGATCGATCCCGAGCTCGGGGGCGAGCCCTGGGGCCCGCGGCTGCGCCGGCTGGCGCGGTCCGTGGGCGCGGGCGGCGAGCGCCCGTAGACTGCCCCCGATGACCGACGGGCTGTTCG
>CAZTQV010000021.1:0-69331 GCA_964615815.1 uncultured Phycisphaeraceae bacterium
CGACCCCCGCCGCGGGTCCGCCCAACGCACCACCGCCTCCACCGGCAGCCGCTCGGGCCACCGCACCCCAGCCCGCAGCAGCCCCGCCGCCGCCGCGGGGTCCGTCTCCCGCTCGATCGCCGCGGCCACTTCCTCCCCCGCGTGCTCCGGCGCCAGCCGCGAAACCAACAACGCCGCCCGCGCCCGCGTCGCGGGGTCCTCCGCGCGCAGCTGCTTCAGCGCCGCCTCCCCGACCTCCGGCCCCACCCGGTTCCCCGCGGACAGCTCCCGCTGCGCCAGCTCGAACCCCAGCTCCCGGAGCCCCGTCTCCGGGTCCGTGATCAGCTCCCGCAATATCGCCGACCGCCCCTCCGCCGACTCCTGCACATACAGCCGCCGGTACACATCCTTCAGCCGCGCCCGAAGCCGCTCCGCGGGGCTGATCTCGGGCTCCGAGCCCGCCGCCACCCGCTCCGCCACCGTCGCCCGCCCCGGGCTCGCCTCCCCGTTCGCCCCGGCGTTCGGCTGCCCCGCCACCGAACACCCCGCGAGCGCCAGCACCACGCCCACGGCCACCCGCGCCCCGGCCCGCACCCCCATGTCACCCCGGGGACGCCCCGGGCGACCGAGAATCTGTGCTGTCTGTGGGGCGAAGGCCTGCATTGATGCCTCCCCGGCTCCGAGATACCATGCATCGGCGGGGTACCCCGCGCGACGGGAGCGGCTGTGAACGATTGGCTCGACGCCGAACGCCATGTCGAACGCGCTCACGAGTTATACGAACTCGGGCGCTGGGATGAAGCCGAATCCGAATTACGGACCGCTCTTTCTCTGAATCCCTACCAAGGCGAGTGGCATTTCAACCTGGGCCTGACCCTCGAAGCCGCCGGCCGTCACCTCGACGCCGCCAAGGCCTTCGAGGACGCCTTCGAGCTCCAGCAGGGCGACGCCAACGCCGCCGTGATGATCGCCGCCAACCTCCTCCGCGCCGAACGAGCCGGCCCCGCCCTCCAATGGCTCGAGCGCGCCGAGCAGATCGAGCCCTCCAACATCGACATCTATGTCCACCGCATCGGCGCCTTCGCCGACCTCGACCGCCACGACGAGGCCGAGCTCGCCTTCTACATGGGCCAGGAGCGCGACCCCGACTGCGCCGACCTCTATGTCGCCATGGCCGACGCCCTGCTCAACCGCCGCCGCTACGAAAAGGCCGTCTGGTGTCTCCGCGAAGCCGCCCGACTCGAGCCCGACCTCCCGGGCCTCCAGGCCCGCCTCGCCGAGGCCTACGCCGCCACCGGCCGCCACGAACGCGCCCGCCAGCTCTATGTCCGCGAGCTCCGCCTGAACCCGGGCGACACCGACACCCTGCTCGACCTGGGCGACCTCCTCGCCGACATGAACCGGCCCGAGGAAGCCGCCGAGAAGTACCGCCGCGTCCTTGAGCTCCAACCCGAATCCGCCGACGCCCACTTCGCGTTGGCAGAGCTCGCCGTCCGCGCCCGCCGCTTCGACGACGCCGTCACCGGCTTCGATGTCGTCCTCCGCCTCGACCCCGCCTTCCCCGTCGTCCGCCAGCGCCTCGCCGAGGCCCTGCTCGACCGCGACCGCCCGGGCGACGCCGCCCGCGCCCGCGAACTCCTGAGAGACCAAGCCACCCGCGTCCGCAAGGACCACGCCAAGCAGAACATCGACGACCTCGAGGACCTCGCCCACCTCCTGCTCGACGCCGGCCAGCCCGAGCTCGCCGTCCCCTTCTTCCGCGAGGCGGTCGCCCGCCGCTCCGCCGACGCCCCGAGCCGCCACAACCTCGCCGTCGCCCTCTTCGAGCTGGGCCACACCACCGAGGCCATGGACCTCGCCCGCGAGGCCCTCCGCCTCGACCCCCGCTTCGTCCCCGCGATGCACAACCTCGCCCTCGCCCACCTCCGCCGCAGCGAATGGCTCCGCGCCCGCTACTGGCTGGGCCAAGCCCACAAGCTCACCCCCGACGACCCGCACCTCCGCCGCCTCCGCCTCAGCCTCTGGCTGAGTAGCGCCCGCACCGCCACCGTCGCGGTCCTCCGCACGGCGCTGGGCTTCTCCCGCTTCTTCACCGGCTTCGTCACCCGCCCCACGCGCCCGGCCGCCAAGCGCCGCTGATCAACGCCGTTGCCACATCCTCGGGTGCCACTGGCGGCTTGCTTGCCAGTGCCGCGAGACCCCGCTCACTCCCCCTCCCCATCCTTCTTCCGCTTCCGCCGCTTCTTCGGCGCCGCCGCCTCCCGCGGCTCCGGCACCTCGCCCCCCATCAGCCGCAGCGCCTCCTCCACATCCTTGTCCCCGCGCCCCGAGAGGTTCACCACGACCACCGCGTCCTGGTCCATCTTCGACGCCAGCTCCACCGCGTACGCGACCGCGTGCGAAGTCTCGAGCGCCGGGATGATCCCGTCCGTGCGCGCGCACAACAGGAAAGACTCCAACGCCTCCTCGTCCGTCACCGCGCCGTACACGACGCGCCCCGCGTCCTTCCAGTAGCTGTGCTCCGGCCCCACACCCGGATAATCGAGCCCCGCCGAGCACGAGTGCACATCGCTCGTCTGCCCGTCCTCGTCCTGCAGCACATAGCTGAGCGACCCGTGCAGCACCCCCGGCTTCCCGTAGCTCAACGGCGCCGCGTGATCCCCCGCCGTCTGCGCCCGCCCCCCGGCCTCCACGCCGTGCAGCTCCACGCCCACATCATCGATGAACGGGTAGAAGATCCCCGCCGCGTTCGACCCGCCCCCCACGCACGCCACCACCGCCTCGGGCAGCCGCCCGATCCGCCGCAGGCACTGCGCCTTGCACTCCCGCCCGATGATGCTCTGAAAGTCCCGCACGATCATCGGGAACGGGTGCGGCCCCACGACACTCCCGATGATGTAGTGCGTCTTCTCGACGCTGCCCATCCAGTCCCGCATCGCCTCGTTCGTCGCGTCCTTGAGGGTCCGGCTCCCACCCTCCACCGGCACCACCCGCGCCCCGAGCATCTGCATCCGCACGACATTCAGCCGCTGCCGACGCACATCCTCAGCCCCCATGTACACATCGCACGACAGCCCGAGCTTCGCCGCCGCCGTCGCGCTCGCCACCCCGTGCTGCCCCGCCCCCGTCTCCGCGATGATCCGCTGCTTGCCCATCTTCTTTGTGAGCAGCGCCTGACCCAGCGTGTTGTTGATCTTGTGCGCCCCCGTGTGCGCCAGGTCCTCCCGCTTCAGCCAGATCGAAGCCCCCGCCCCGTTCCGCCCCGCCTCCCGAGCCACCCGCCGCGCCTCCCGCGTCAGCCCCCCCGCGAGGTCAAGCGGCGTCGGCCGGCCCGTGTAGTCCCGGTGCAAAGCGCTCAGCTCATCCCAGAACCGCCGGTCATCCCGCACCGAGCGGTACACCTCCTCGAGCTCCCCCAGCGCCGCGATCAAGGTCTCGGGCACATACCGCCCACCGAACCGCCCGAACCGACCCTCCACGCTCGGAGCCTCGCTCAGCCGCGCACGCACATCCCCCCGGCCATCGATCGTTGTCATGCCGAGAGATTAGCCGCCGGCCCCCCCGGCGATGCACGATTCACGAGTCGGCGCACGGATCTTCCGCGATTCCCGGACCCGCCCGTCTCCGCTCGCCACGGACAAACCCCGGCTCCCGCCGCTCCACCCGCCGCGCCGCGCACATCCCCGCCACCTCGTTCACCCGCAGCATCAGGACCAGCCCCACCGCAAAGAACGACGCCAGCAGCACCAGCGACGCCAGCTTCCCAAGCTGGTCCGCCACGATCCCGAAGCTCAAAACCCCGACCGCCGCCGCCAGCTTGTAGGTCATCCCCCAAAGCCCGAAGAACTCCGCCCGGCGGTGGTGGGGGGTAAACCGCGCCAGCATCGTCCGGCTCGCCGTCCCGATCCCACCCAGCCCGATCCCGAGCCCGTTGCCCACCAGCCACACCGGCCACTGCGGCCCCCCGTGCGGCCAGATCGCCTTCAGCGCCACCAGGCACGCCGAGCTCGCCAGCCACACCACCAGGTACGCCAGCACCGTGTTCTTCGCGCCCAGCCGATCCTGGAACTTCGCCGTCAGCGCCGCCGTCACCCCCGCGACGATCGTCAGCTGCGCCACGAACAGCACGAGGTCCGTATCCCGGAACCCAAAGTCCCGCGCGATGATCGACGCGAACCCCACGATCACCTGCACCCCGAACCCGTACACCAAGAACGCCAGCAGGAACCGCACCACCTCGCGGTACTCCCCCGCGTGCTTCACCGTCTCCGCAAGCCGCCCGAAGCTCTCCGGGATGATCCCCCGCCGCCCCACGCCCGGCACCGGCTCGTCGTTCTTGAGCACCACCTGAGCCGGGATGATCCCGACAAGAAACCACACCCCGCTGAACACGAAGAACGGCGCCCACTTCGTCGGCTCCCGCCAATCAAACGCCAGCATCGCCGCCAGCGCAATCACCAGCAGCACGAGCGCCCCCACATACCCCATCGTCCACCCCGTCGCGCTCACCCGCCCCATCGTCCGCGGCGTCGAGACATCGGGCAAGAAACTGGCCAGGAAGTTCTCCCCAACCTGGTACGAGATGTTCGCCGGTATGTAGATCGCAGCCGCCAGCAGCACCATCCCCGGCCCCACGAACCCCAGCACACAAGTTAACAGCGCGCACACCACCCCCGTGCCCATCAACAGCTGCTTCCGCCACCCCCGCGCATCGCCGAGCGCCCCGAGAATCGGGCTCACCACGACCACGATCAGGAGACTCCCCCCGTGCAGGAGCGACCAGTTCCGCGCCCCCGCCCGATCCGCCCGCGCCTGCTCCTCGATCACGAGCGCCAACTCGTCCGAGGCTTCCGCCTCCCCGAGCTGCACCTCGCGGATCGCCTCCGCCTGCCCCTCCGAGAGCGCCGGCCGCGGCGTCACCACCTGCTGCACATACACGCTGAACAACAGCGTGATGATGATCAGCGTGAATGACTGGTTCGCCAGGTCATACAGCCCCCACGCGAGCACCTCGCGCGGCTTCTCCAGACCGGCAAACGGGTTCAGCTTCAAGCGCACGCTCCCGCAGCGCCGGAACCACCGACGCGCTGCTCCGAACACTGTAGCGACTACTAACTTCCGAAGCGCCCGCCCGCCCTTTCAGCAACGCCCGCGAGCGGCACCCTGTTTACCATCCCCGCATGCCCGCCGAACTGACACCCGCCGAAGCCGAAGCCATCGTCACCCTCGCCCTCTTCGCCGCCATCGCCGACGGGCGATCCGACAACGCCGAACGCGAGCAGGTCCGCTCCTTGCTCGAGACGCTCGCCGCCGAACACGACCTGCCCGCGCTGAGCCAGATCCACCAACGCGTCGTGCTCAAGCAGGTCACCCCGGGCCAGGCCGCCGATCAGATCACCTCGCCCGACGCCAAGCGCATGGCCTTCGAAATCGCCGTCTGCGTCGCCGATGCCGACGGCAAGACCACCGACCGCGAGCAAGCGTTTCTTGACGCCCTCGAAGACCGCCTCGGCTTCACCCACGACGAGGCCCTCTCCTTCGAGCACGAGGCCGAGACCATCGCCCTCGCCCCCGCCGAAGCCGCCGACGACCGCCTCGACCCCGCCGTCCTCCTCGGCCCCGACGCCGCCAAGCCCGCCGACATCCGCCCGCCAATTCCCCTCGCCGCAGCGCCCAAGGCCCCCACGCAGCAACCCGCCGCCGAAGACCCCGTCTCAAAGGAAGTCGACGGCATCGTCCTCCGCTACGCCCTGCTCAACGGCGCCCTCGAGCTCCTCCCGCAGAACCTCGCCACCATGGCCATCCTCCCCCTCCAGACACGCATGGTCTATGCCGTCGGCAAGCGCTATGGACACGCCCTCGGCCCGGGTCACATCAAGGAGTTCATCGCCACCCTCGGCCTCGGTGCCACCTCGCAGATGCTCGAAAACTTCGCCAGAAAGGCCCTCGGCAAGCTCGCCAAGAAAACCCTCGGCAAAACCGCAGGCAAAGTCGTCAAGGCCGCCACCGGACCCATGATGACCTTCGCCAGCACCTACGCCATAGGACGCGTCGCCAAGGCCTACTACGCCGGCGGCCGCAAGCTCAGCGCGGTCGACCTGCGGAGCATGTTCCAGCGTGACCTCGCCCAGGGCAAGACCCTCTACGCCGACTACCGCCCACAGATCGAGGCCAACGCCCGCAACCTCAACCCAGCCGCTGTCCTCGACATGGTCCGAGGCAAGCAGCCGGTGTAACGCGCAAGCGACCGCTCACCCCTCGCCGGGAGTATCCAGCCCGAACTCCTTGAGAAGCCCGTCGATCATCTCGATCTTCTCCGCCTTGGGCATGAACGGGCTCAACCCCCGGTACCGCACCACGCCCTTCGGGTCGATGATCACGATGTGCGGGATCGCCTCGACCCCGTACTCCAGCCACACCGCCTCGGGCGTAAACACGACCGGCCAGGTCATGTCGTTTTCTTCGATGAACTCCGCCATCAGCTCGTGCTCGAGCTCCGGCTTACCCGCCGTGCTCACGCGATCCTCAGGCGTCCGGTAGTGCACCCGCTGCAGGTGCGTCGCCCCGAGCACCGTCACCGCCGAGCCCTCGTAATGCTCGACCAGCTCCTGCACCTTCGGGAAGCTCATGACGCAGGGCATGCACCAGGTCGCCCAGAAGTCGACCACGACCACGCGCCCCTCCAGCCCGCTCAGCCGGTCCGGCAGGCTGTCCGAAGACTTCCAAAGGAACCGGATATCCGGCGCCTCGTGATCCAGCAGCTCCCCGCGAGCGTGCGCCCCATCCACGCCCGCGAGCATCAACTCCAGCTGGTCCGCCGCCTCGGGCCGCTCGTCACGATCGATCGCCGCCAGCGAACGCTGGATCGACGACACGATCATCTGGCGCATCTCCGCGAGCGGCTCCTTCTCCGCCGGCCCCGTCATCACCTGACCCATCGCCGACAGGTACGCCACGCCCGACATCGCCAGCTCCGCCGGCGGCTCCGCCATCCGGTACGCCGACCCGAGCTCGAGCAGCCGGTCCTTGAACACCCCGATCACCGGCATGTCCTGCTGCGCCACGATCTCCAGCACCGCCACCGCCTGCCCCTGCTTGAGCGCATCCAGCAGCCCCGGGTGGTTCAAAACCTTCTCCACCTGCCCCGGCGCCGGCATCTGCCGGCTCTCCGCAAAGTTCAAGAGCAGCAGCATGTTCGCCGCCGTCGCCCCCGCCGCGTCCTGACGCGGCGCCAGCGCTGCCAGCCGCTCCTTCGCCGGCCCCATCAGCTCCGGGCTGAACTGCAGCATCGGCCCCAGGATGTCAAACCCCGCCGCCGACATCGTCCCCACGCTGATGTTGTTGTCGCGGAAAAGCTCAGCGACCTTCGCCCCAGCCTGCGCCATCGCCTCCTCGCGAGGTACCGACTGGATCCACTCCCGGAAACTCTGCTCGATCCCCCGGTACACCGCGATCTCATCCGCAGAAGCCACCGCCCGCGCACCCTCACCGGCCTCCTGAGCCCAAACCCCAACCGGGGCCAGCCCCAGGACCGCCGCCGCCATCACCGTGCGCACACGCATGCCAACCTCCGCGTCTTCCAGATCAATCTACCCAAGCGGAACCCCCGGGCCCCGCCAACTCAAAACTCTACACCCGAACCGGCATCCCCCACCAGATGTTCCACGAGGAACGCCCCCTGCAGGCTCTTCGCCTCCGCGCTCACGCGTCCGAAGCCCACATGCTCCGACGGCGCCCCCGTCTCGGGCCAGGTCCGTACGGATACAAGCGCAGGATCCGCCCCCGCCTCGCGGTACCGCGCCCGAAGCCCCTCCAGAAACACCTCTTGCACCCGCCACGGCACCATCGCGTCCGTCTCCGAGTGCAGCACCAGCAAGGGAATCGGCGCGAACCCGGCCAGATGCTCCATCGGGTCCACCGGCGCCACCGCCCCCGGCTCATGGCTCACAGGCCAATCCGCCGGGTCCGTCCCCCCCTCTCCGAAGTACAGCCCCTTCAGATTCCCGCTCGTCGCCTCCACGCTCGCGCACCGGAACCCATGCGGCCGCGTCAGCCGGTTCAGCGTCACCATCCCCCCCAGCGACATCCCCCCGATCGCCGCCCGCTCGGTATCGATCGCCCCCCCGATCGCCCCCGCAACTTCGGGCGAACCAAGACACCCGACGATCTCATCGATCTCCCCCGAGGCCCGCTCGATCACCTCAAGCGAGTGCCGCGGGTCGTGCATCCGAGGCCCCGCCCGCTCCCCGTGCCCCGGCAGGTCGATCGCGCACACCGCGATCCCCGCCCGCACCAGCCGGCTGTACCGCCCCGGATCCAAAAACTTGTCCACCGTCCGCCCGTGCATCCAGATCAGGACCGGCGCCGGCCCCTCCCCCGGATGACACAACAGCGCCGGCACCCCGTCCCCCACGGGCAAAGTCGCCAGCCGCGACCGCTCCGCCAGCGACTTCGTCAGCGTCCCCTCGGGTAGCTCGCGGAACGCGATCGTCACAGCACCACCCGGGCCCCGCGTTCGATCTTCGCCGGCAGCAGGCTCGGGTCCGCCTCCGCGCGCTTCCGCAGCTGCTGCGAGCTCAGCGCCGTCAGCGGGCTGATCTCGATCACGCAGTCCGGCTTCCCGTCCCGTGTCCGCGGGATCTCCACGCCCGCCGCCTCCAGCCACCGCGCCGCCCGTTCCGTCTGCAATTCCTTGCTCGTCACGATCGAGTCAACGCCCTCGGCGTTCTTCACCGGCGCGAACTCCTCCACCCGGTCCGTCTCGTACACGATCGAAGCCCCCGCCATCGGGATCGCGTCGAACACGAACCGCTCCAGCTTCACCCCGTTCGGCTCCGCCGGCTGCACCGCCTCGCCCGTCTCGAGATCAATATGCGGCACCTTCTTCACCGCCCGGTGATACGGCAGCTGCATCGTCGGGTCGCCCACCACCTTCTCCACGAACGCCACCGAGATCGCGTGGATCGCGATCGATCCGGCCAGATACTTCAGGTTCCCGTCCGCGTCGCGCGCCTCGGCGAGCTGGTCCGGCATGTCCGAGTACTCGATCACCGTCGTCTTCCCGTTCGCCCGCGTGAAGACGCCCACCTTCTCCTTCGCCTCGGCCTTCGGCAGCATCTTGCTCGACATCTCGCCCGACGAGTCCTCGCCCGCCGCGTGCAGACCGAGGAACACCGGGTCGATCACCCGCACATGCGGGTTGTCCACCTGGAAGTAGCTGATGTGTTCGACGCCCCGATTCCGCATGTCCTTCGCCGCGCCGCTCTTCACGAGCGCCAGCAGCGACCCCCCGTGCCCATCGGGGCTCGTCGCGACCTGGTCCTTCGCCGCGAGCAGGATCCGCCCCGTCTTCAGGTCGAAGGCCGGCATCGTCCCCTGCTGAAAGAACATCACATTGCTCTTGTTCAGCCCGTAGTAGTCGTTTTCCTCGAACGCCGCCACCGTCGCCTTGTGGTTGAGAGGGCTCGTCATGATGTACCACGGGATCACCGATCCGTAGGTCCGGCTCGACGCCAGGATCTGCTCGGCGAACAGCTCGAACAGCGGCTTCTCCGACACGCACGCCGTCGGGTAGCACCCCTTCGGCCCGTCGTACCCAAGCCGCGTCCCCTGCCCGCCCGCCACGACGAACGCCGCCACCTTGCCCGCGCTGATGATCTCTTCGCCAGCCGCCTTCGCCGCCGCAGCGTCCCACGACCGGATCGGCGAGTGCGGGTCCCGCGGGTAGTAGGGGGCCGGCTCCAGGCTCTTCGGGAGCGCAAACGGAGTCTCCGACTTCACATACTGGCTCACCAACGCCGGCACCGCCTCCAGTTCGATCGCCTCGATCTGGTCCAGAAGCGCCGCACGCCGCTCTTCCGGCAGCTCGTCGTAGAACTTCAGCAGGTGCCCCTGCTGGACGGTCTCGAGACGATTCCTGATCGCGGCAACATCGGGCATGACAAGCTCCTGCAAAGCGCCGGCGTGACGCCGGGGGACGGGGCAAAACGCCGGACCGCATGCTATTTCTCGCCACGCCCCGGATCGACACGCAACAAGGCAAACCCGGGCCGGGCTACAGTCGCGCCGACTATGCCTGAATCGCCAGCACCGACCAGCCTGCTCCGCGGCCCCGCCGACACCCCGCTCGTCGGGGCGTCCGTCTTCGGCGCCGATTTCGCCCGCCTGGGCGAGGACACCCGAGCCGCCCTCGACGCCGGGGCCGACATGGTTCACTTCGATGTCATGGACGGGCACTTCGTCCCCAACATCTCGATGGGCCCCCTCGTCTGCGCCGGCCTCCGCCGCGCATGCCCTGAAACGACCATCGATGTCCACCTGATGGTCACCGACCCCGCCGACTACATCGCCCCCTTCCGCGACGCCGGGGCCGACCACATCACCTTCCACGCCGAGACCCAGGACGCCGACGCGACCCTCGCCCTCGCGGAAAAGATCCGCGCCGCCGGCATGACCGCGGGCCTCTCCGTCAAGCCCGGCACGCCCCTCGACGCGTGGCTGCCGCTCTTCGGCAAGTTCGACCTCGCCCTCGTCATGTCCGTCGAGCCCGGCTTCTCTGGGCAGTCCTTCATGCCGATCGCCCTCGACCGCGTCCGGGCCATCGCCGACCGGCCCGACCGCCCGAAGTGGGTGTCCATCGACGGGGGCATCGGCCCGGCCGTCGCCGACCGCGTCCGGGCCGCCGGGTGCAACCACCTCGTGGCCGCCTCTGCCTTGTTCTCGGTCGATCCCCCGGATCGAGCGGGTGTGGTGAAAGCCCTTCGCGGCGTGTAGGCCGTGATATACTGTATAGAATGCGAACAAGGTCGTCGAAGAATCGACGGCTTTGAGTGGATCGGCGTGGACGGCAGGGCGATCAGCGCCGCTAGACTCCCCGCCGTCGACGGACGCGGGGCGTTGCCCGCGGAACTCGACCCGGCGGCCGGGCCCAGGGTGGGACCGCCGGAGCGGAGCGCTCCAGAGCGATATCGCGTATGGCCAAATCGAAAGAAGTGCATCTCCTGCTGATCCGCTCGGGGCCCACCGCGTGGGACGAGACGGGCCGCCTGTCCGGTTCGGCCGACCACCCGCTCAGTGAAGCGGGCGTCGCCAGCCTCGACGCGCTCGCCGAGGGGGTCCAGAAGGGCTCGCTGGTCGCCGTCCTCCACGCCGCCGACGAGGCGAGCACCGAGACGGCGAAAAGGATCGGCCAGGCCGCCGGGGCCAAGCTCCGGGAGAAGGACGGGCTGGCGGAGGTGGACATGGGCCTCTGGGAAGGGTTGCTCAAATCCGACCTGGAAGACCGATACCCCACCGTGTACGCCCGGTGGCTGGAAGACCCGACCGCCGTCAGCGTTCCCGAGGGCGAGCCCGTCCTCGAGGCCGACGCCCGGCTCCGCGCCGCGATCGTCAAGGCGATCGACAAGTGCTGCGATGCCGGGGACACGGTGGCGGTCGTGCTCCGGCCGTTCGCCTGGGGGTTGCTGCGGTGCCGGCTCTTGGGCCGGCCGCTCGCGGAGTGCTGGGAGGTGTCCCGTGAGGGCCCGGCGATGGAATCGCTCGGCTGCATCACCGGACAACTGTCAGAGCTGACGGAGAAGACGCCCGCGCAGGCGTGAGCCGGCGGGCGGGTGAGGAAGAAAGGACTCTGATGTCGACGCAGACGGCCGTTCGCACTTGGGCGGAGCTGAAGCCGGCGCGGCGGGGCCCCTCGATCCCCGAAGGACTCTGGCTGCGCTGCCCCGGCTGCACGCAGATGATCTACCGGCGGGCCATGGAGGCCAACCTGCACTGCTGCCCCGAGTGCGGGCACCACTACCGCATCGGCGCGGTCGAACGCGTCCGCCAGCTGACCGACCAGGGCACCTTCACGCCGATGTTCGAGAACCTGCGGTCGGCCGACCCGCTCGAGTTCACCGACCGCATCGGCTACCCCGAGAGGCTCGCGAAAGAGCAGGAAAAAACGGGGCGGCCGGAGGGCATCGTCGCGGGCGAGGGCTTCATCAAGGGCCGCTCGGCGGTCCTGGCGTGCCTCGACCTCACCTTCATGATGGGCTCGATGGGCTCGGTGGTCGGCGAGACGCTGACCCGCGCGATCGAGTACGCGACGGAGACCGACAAGCCGCTGGTCGTGGTGAGCTGCTCGGGCGGCGCCCGCATGCAGGAGGCGGGGCTGAGCCTGATGCAGATGGCCAAGACCTCGGCCGCCCTCGCACGCTTCGATGACGCCGGCGGGCTGTTTATCAGCGTTTTGACGGATCCGACGACGGGGGGGGTGACGGCGAGCTTTGCGATGCTGGGGGATGTGATCTTCGCGGAGCCCGGGGCGTTGATCGGGTTCGCGGGGCCGCGGGTGATCAAGCAGACGATCCGCCAGGACCTGCCCGAGGGGTTCCAGACCGCGGAATTCCTGGTGTCGGCGGGGATGGTGGACCGTGTGGTGCCGCGGCCGGAGCTCCGGTCGGAGATCGCGCGGGTGATCGACTTTGCCGGTAAATAGTGTGCGCACGGGTGCGTGGGGTGTGCGCACGCTGCGTGCAGCCGTGCGCGCGCGGCCGCTGGTTTCCGGTGTTGCCGCGGGGGTGTTGTTCTCAGGGCTGATGGCGCTCAGTTTCCCGGGTCTGACCCCCGGCGGGGTGTGGCCGGCGGCGCTGATCGCGCTCGGCCCGCTCGCGGCGCTCGCGGAGATCGGGGGCACGCTGCGGCGCGGATTGGTCCGCGCGGCGGTGGGGGCGGGCGTGGGGTCGGCGGCGTGGTGGGCGCTCGCGATGGTGTGGACCTTCCGGAACACCGAGGCCGGGTTTGTGCCGCTGGTGGTGTACCTGTCGCTGTACGCGGGGCTGTTTGTGTGGGGGGCCGGGCGGGTGCGGCGGCGGTGGCGGGGGGTGCCGTCGGTGGTGCTGGTGCCGGTGGCGTGGGTGGGGCTGGAGGTGGTGCGGGGTGAGTGGGGGTTCGACGGGTACCCGTGGTACCTGGTCGGGCATCCGATGATCGAGGGGTGGGGGCTGTTCGTCTGGCCGGCGGCGATCGCGGGGGCGTACGCGGTGAGCGTGTTCACAGCGCTGCCGGTGGCGGCGGCGTGTGATTGGGTGAGCGGGCGGCGGAAGTGGGCGGCTGCCGCGCTTGGCTTGGTTGTGGCGTGGCCTGTGGTGGGAATGGTGGGGGTGTTTGCGCCGCGGGTGACGGGGTCGGTGCGGGTGGGGCTGGTGCAGACGGATGTACCGCAGAGTGTGCGTGGAGCGTGGGATCCGACGGCGCGGTGGGCGGACTTTCTGCGGATGGTGGACCTCACGATCGCGGCGGCGGAGGGCGAGCCGGAGGTGATCGTGTGGCCCGAGACGATGTTCCCGGGGACGGCGCTCGATGATGCGAGCGTGGAGGCGGAGCGGGCGGCGCGGCTGGCGTGGACGGTGACGGAGGCGGACGGGACGCGGCGGCAGATCCCGGCTTGGGCGGCGCGGGAGGGGCTCCTTGAGCTTCAGGCGCGGCTCGGGGTGCCGATGATCGTGGGGTCGTCGAGCTTCGAGGATCTGCGGGTGCTCGAGGATGAGCGGGGGCTGCGGTACGACTGGGATGCGCGGCGGAACAGCGCGTTTCTGATCGAGCGGGGGCGGGTGCGGGAGGGGTGGTACAGCAAGATCTCGCTGACGCCGTTCGGGGAGGTGATGCCCTACATCTCGGCGTGGCCCTGGTTGGAGTCGCAGCTCTTGAACCTTGGGGCAAGGGGGATGCGTTTTGACTTGCGGCCGGGGGAGCGGGCGGTGACGCTGGATGTGCAGGGGCGGGAGGGTGACTTCCGCGTGGCGACGCCGATCTGCTTTGAGTCGACGATGGCGGGGACGGTGCGGGAGCTGGTGTACGGGGGGTCCGATACGGATCTGATCGTGGTCCTGACGAACGACGGGTGGTTCGGGGATTGGGACGCGGGGCGGTGGCAGCACCTGCAGGCCGCGCGGTGGCGGTGCGTGGAGCTGGGGCGGGGGATGGCCAGGGCGGCGAACACGGGGGTGTCGGCGATCGTTGATGCGCGGGGGCGGGTCGTCGCCTCTGGCGTTGAAGGCGGGGCGGGTGGGGCGGCGCGGGTGGATGGCGTTCTGGTCGGCGAGGTGCCGATGTATGCGGGGGGGACGGTGTTTGGGAAGTTCGTCGGGTTGTGGCCTTCGTATGTGGTTGGGGTTCTGGGTTTGGCGGCGTGTGTGGTGCCGGTTGGGAAGAGGCGGAGGGGGTTGTGATGCGGACGGTTGAAGGCGGGCGGGCATTGGTTGGGCGAGGAGGCTTGGAGGGGGGGAGGCGCTGCGCTTGGGTAGCCCCTCTCCTGTCGCTTCGCGACATCCTCTCCCCCTTGAGGAGAGGGAGCACTACCCGCTTCGCGGATAGTGGCACCGGAGAGACGGGAAGCCCCTCATCCGGCCCTTCGGGCCACCTTCTCCCCGTGGGGGAGAAGAAGGGGGAGCCTCGCTTGCGCTTCGGGCTCGTTTTGGTGGGGTTGATGGGGCTCGTTGGGGTCGGTGGGTGTGCGGCGCCGGGGGCTGGGGAGGCTTCGCGGGCTGAGGTGACGCCGGGGGTGGTGGAGCGGGCGGCGCTTCGGGAGCGGGCGCTTTCGATTCTGGAGTCGGCGGCGGTGGGGGATGAGGCGGTGTTGCGGGCGAATGCGCTCGAGGGGCTGGAGATCGTGCCTTCGCGGGCGCTGCCCCTGGTGCGGCGTGGGTTGCAGGATGAGAACGAGGGGGTGCGGACGGTTGCGGCGATGGTCGCGGGGCGGGGGGGGATGGAGCGGCTTGTGCCGGAGCTTCGGACGCGGCGGGATGATCCGTCGGCGTTCGTGCGGGCCGCGGTGATCTACGCGCTTCGGGCGAACGGGGCTTCGGTCGATCCGACGCCTTTGTCCGGGATGCTGCTTGGGAGTGATTCGCCCCGGGTGCGGGCGCACGCGGCGTTTGTGCTCGGGGAGCTCGGGGAGCGGACGGCGCTGCCGATGTTGCGGCAGGCGGCGGCTGCCTCGATGGAGCGGGCGGAGGCGGCGGAGGTGCGGGTGATGCGGCTTCAGATCGCGGAGGCGATGGTGAAGCTTGGGGATACGGAGCCGTTGCAGGGGGTGCGCGCGGCGCTGTACCCGTCTCGGCCCGAGGACCTGGAGCTGACGGCGCTGGCGGTGCAGATCATCGGGACGATCGACGATAAGGCGTCGGCGGGGCAGCTGATCTACCTGACGGCGTTCCGGGATGGGAGCCGGTACCTGCCGCCGGAGGTGCGGCTGGCGGTGGCGCAGTCGCTGGCGAAGATGGGGCGGACGGAGGGGGATTTTCTGGCGGCGGAGTACGCGGGGCACCCGTCGGCGGCGGTGCGGGAGCAGGCGGCGCATGTGTACGGGTGGACGCTGGAGCCCGATGGGATCGGGCCTTTGGTCGCGATGCTGGAGGATCCGGCGGGGCAGGTGCGGGTGGCGGCGGCGGCGGGGGTTTTGAGGGTGATGGAGGGCAAATAGCCACATTTGGAAATGGCCAAAGAGCCAAATGGCCGGAGGGGCAGAGGGGGCAGAGGGGCAGAGGGGGAAAGGGGGAAAGGGGCAGAGGGGGGGGAGGCACTACCCGCTTTGCGGATAGTGGCACCGTAGGGAGCGGGGCGGTGGGAGTGGTGGGGTCGTAGACTGGCGGCGTGAGCGAGGCGGGTCCGGTCATTTTGTTTACGGGGTTTGAGCCTTCCGGTGATGATCACGCGGCGGCTGTGATTGCGGAGTTGAAGCGTCGGCACCCTTCGGTTCGGATCGCGGCGTGGGGCGGGCCGAACATGGAGCGGGCGGGGGCGGAGATCGTTGAGCGGACGGGGCATGACTCGGTGGTGGGGGTGCCGGGGCTTCGGAAGATCCTTGATCAGCGGGCGATGAACCGGCGGATCGTGGAGTGGATGGATGCCCATTCGGTGCGGGTGCATGTGCCGGTGGATGCGCCGGCGGCGAACTTTCCGATCTGCGCGGCGGCGAAGGCTCGGGGGGTGAAGGTGGTGCACTTGGTGGCGCCGCAGGTGTGGGCGTGGGGGCCCTGGCGGATCAAGAAACTGCGGCGGCTGACGGACTTCGTGTGCTGCCTGCTGCCGTTTGAGGAGGGGTACTTTCGCGAGCGGGGGGTGCTAGGGGCGTTTGTGGGGCATCCGTTGTTTGATGAGCCGCTGGACTATGCGGTGCTGGATGAGAAGGCGCGGGTGTGGACGGAGGGGCGGCCGCGGGTGGCGCTGATGCCGGGGTCTCGGCCTTCGGAGATTCGGCGGAATGCGCCGCTCTTGTTCGAGAGTTTCAAGACGCTGGCGGCGGAGCGGCCTGGGTTGGTGGGTGTGGTGGCGGCGGCGGGTGAGGAGGCGGAGGGGGCGCTTCGGCGGATTGCGCAGGAGATGGGGGGGTGGCCGGAGCGGCTGGAGATGGCGGTGACGCAGACGGACGCGGTGGTGCGTTGGTGCGATATCGCCTTGGTGTGCAGCGGGACGGTGTCGCTGCAGATCGCTCGGCAGAAGAAGCCGATGGTGCTGGTATACAAGGCGAACAAGGTCTTGTTCCAGCTTGTGGGGCGGTGGATCGTGCGGACGCCTTTCTTCACGCTGCCGAACTTGGTGGCGGGTCGGGCGGCGGTGCCGGAGTTTGTGCCGCACTTTGAGGGGCACGAGGAGATCACGGCTGAGGCGCGGAAGCTTTTGGATGATGAGGGGGTGCGGGGGGCGCAGGTGGCGGCGCTGGAGGAGATCACGCGGAAGTTTGCGGGGAAGAACGCGGCGGTGGCGGCGGCGGACCAGATCGAGCGGATCGCGGGTTTGAAGCCGGCGGGGGCGGGGGTTGGTGATGGTGGTGGGGCTGTGGAGGCGGCGTAGGGGGAGACGGCCTGGAAGGCCATCCCACTGGGGCGTTAGTGGGGGTCGGGTGGGAGTTCTTCGACGGGGATGAGGCCGATGGTGCAGGCGGTGTTGCCGGCGCGGTCGGTGATGGGGGTGGTGCGGAGGATGGGTGAGCGGGCGTCGATGGCGTGGTCGAGGACGCGGTGGGTGGCGGTGACGAGGTCGCGTTCGATGGCGGCGGGGTCGTGGGTGAAGACGATGAGGGCGGCGTAGCGGGCGCCGAGGGCGGGGCAGCGGGCGAGCTTGGTGGCGTCGCCGACGGCTCCGGCGATGAGTTCGTTGGCGTAGGCGGTGTTGGGGGTGGGAACGCCTTGGCGGTAGACAACGGTGCCGGTGGTTTTGATTTCGAGCCAGGCGGCGTCGGCGGGGGCGGCGGCGTTCTGGGGGCGGTGTTGGCTGGCGATGGTTTCGGCGGCGGGGGCGAAGAGGGTGGACTGGGCTTCGTCGAGGGTGATGCGTTCGCGGACGGGGTCGAGGAGGGGGCCGAGGGTGCGGGCGGGGATGACGAGGTCGCAGCGTTCGCGGTCTCGGGGGTGGGGGGTTCCGCCGGGGTCCTTGGGGTAGGGGACTTCGCGGTGGGCGGTCCAGCCGGCGGCTTGGAGGGCGGCGGCGATGAGGGGGTGGAGGGCGGTTTCGTCGAGGGCGTCGGGGCCGAGGTAGGCCTGTTCGAGGGTGGCCTGGGCGTCGGCCTCAGCGATGGACTGGGCGAGGATGTCGGCGAGGTCGCCCGGGTCGATGAGCTCGGGGGGGTGGGGGGTCTGGGTGTTGGGTTTGCACTCTGGGTCCACTTCGGGCATCATCCCCTCAATCAGAGACTTGGGGCAAGCCCTCGCCCGGGATGCGGGCGGGTTTGGCGTGCCCCGCGGGCCAGCATCGGGGACCACCACGCATGCAGCAACTCAACGACATCATCAACACCCTCAACGGGATCATGTTCAGCGACTACACGGTGTACGCGTTGTTGCTGACGGGGGTGGTCTTCACGATCTGGTCGGGGTTCGGGCAGTTCCGGGCGTTGACGCACGGGGTGTCGGTCGTTCGGGGCAAGTACGACGACAAGAACGACGCTGGGGCGATCAACCACTTCCAGGCGTTGTCTGCGGCGTTGTCGGCGACGGTGGGGCTGGGGAACATCGCGGGTGTGGCGATCGCGGTGGCGCTGGGTGGGCCCGGGGCGGTGCTCTGGATGTGGGTGATCGGCGTGCTGGGGATGGCGATCAAGATGACCGAGGTGACGCAGTCGATGCTGTACCGGAACACGGACGACCCGGAGAACCCGCACGGCGGGCCGATGTTCGTGGTGAAGAAGGGGTTCAAGGAGTGGGGTCTGGCGCCGATCGGGACGATCATCGGCGGGATTTTCGTGGTGACGCTGATCATCTCGGCGATCACGGGCGGGAACATGTTCCAGGCCTGGAATGTGGCGGACATCACCTTTACCTACTTCGCGGTGCCGCAGATCGTTTCGGGGATCATCCTGACGATCGTGGTTGGGCTGGTGATCATCGGTGGCATCAAGCGGATCGGGGCGGTGGCGGGTCGGATCGTTCCGTTCATGTGCCTGCTGTATGTGCTCGCGGCGGGCTATGTGCTCGCGATGAACGCCGGGCAGGTGCCGGACATGCTGATGCTGATCGTCCGGTCGGGTCTTCCGACCTGGCTCGGTGGGGCGAACGCGGAGCCGGCGGGGGCGTTCCTGGGCGGTACTTTCGGGTACGCGGCGTTGTGGGGTATCAAGCGAGCGCTGTTCAGCTCGGAGGCGGGCCAGGGGTCGAGCCCGATCGCGCACTCGGCGGCGAAGACCGACGAGCCGGTGCGCGAGGGTGTCGTCGCCGGTCTCGAGCCGTTCATCGACACGATCGTGGTGTGCACGCTGACGGCGCTGGTGATCCTGTCGACGGGGGCGTACGACCGCGACGCGGAGGCGGGTTTCCTCGCGGAGGAGGTCCGGGTCGTTGATGCCGGCGTGGATGACGACGGCACGCCGCTTTGGACGCTCGAGACGCCGGCGTTGCCGGAGATGAGTTCTGAGGCGAAGCGGATCCGCTCGGCGAAGCCCGATGAGTCGGGCTGGCGGAACGGCGAGACCATCTTCTTCGTGGTGGCGGCCGATCCGAACGAGGACACGGGGCGCGATCTTCGGAAGATCACGGGGACGGTGTCGCAGACGGAGGACGGCGACTGGACGGTGGCGTGGGGGACGCTCGCGAGCACAATGGAGCCCCAGTTCCGGGCGAACGCGGACGGGACGCCGGACCTCGGCATGTACGGTGACTACTCCGGTGCGTCGATGACGGCGTACGCGTTTGACCGGGTGACGCCCGGGCTCGGGAAGTGGCTGGTGACCGGTGCGGCGTGGCTGTTCGCGATCTCGACGATGATCTCGTGGTCGTATTACGGCGAGCAGGGCGTGTACTACTTCTTCGGGACGCACGGTGAGAAGTCGGCGGGGCCGGCGGTGCTGATCTACAAGGTGATCTACTCGCTGCTGATCCTGCTGACCTGCGCCCTGGCGATGCCGGTGTTCGGGCCTGACGGGAACAAGGCGATTATCGGCACCGATGTCGAGTTGGACATGTGGACGACGCTCGGGCTCGGCGTGATGCTGGTCGCCAACATCCCGATCATGTGGATCTTCGGGGCGAAGGCGATGGGGGCGTACCACGACTACTTCAAGCGGATGAAGGCTGGTGGGGATGATGCCCACGCGGCTCCGCCCGTGACGGATGTGGTTGAGGGGCGTGATGTGGAGTGAGGTTGGTTGAAGTGTGATTTGGGCGGGCCGGGCGGTTGCTCGGCCCGCTTTGTTTTTTGGGGAGGGGTAGAGGGGTCAGGGGCAGTGGGCAGTGGGCAGTGGGCAGTGGGCAATGGGCAGTGGGCAATGGGCAATGGGCAATGGGTTTGTGGGCGTTGGGATTGTGGTGATGCGGCACTGACCTGCAGAGCCAGGTCAGTGGCACCGGCAAACGGCGAGAGGTGCGGGGCGACGCAGCATCTTCGTGCGACGAGACATGGTGGGTAACGAGGCATGGAGGTGAGGAGGCGCTGCGCTTGGGTAGTCCCTCTCCTGTCGGTGCGCGGCAGTCTTTCCCCGGCTCACCTTTAGGGCGAGGAAGGGGGCGATTCGCGTTGCGTGACCTTGTGTTCGTGGAGAGATCGCTTCGCGATGTCTGCACGGCACCCGGGCCTTCGTGGGACCCGAGGGCGGCACTACCCGCTGCGCGGATAGTGGCACCGTTTGGAGAGGCCCGAAGCGCCGCTGCGCGGCGGTTCGGGGCACCGCGGTTGGACCTGCGAGGCGATCGGTTGGCGAGCTTCGTGCTTTGCCCGACGCTGCTGGTTTGCCAGCCCGCTCGCTGACGCTCGGGGCTCCAGGTCTGCGTTGGTGGTGTTGATCAGCGGGGGGTGGTGGTGGGGGAGGGGCTTTCTACGCGGATGCGGTCGCGGAGGAGGTCCCATTCGAGGCGGGCGGCTCGCATGGCGGTGCCTCGTTCGCCTTCGAAGAGGGTGACGACATTGCCGGCGCCGGCGGTGGCGAAGGCGATGCCGCGTTCGGCGTCATAAAGGACGCGGTCGGCGAGGAGCTCTCTCACTCCTGAGCGGAGCCAGGCGGCGCCGGAGGCGTCGAGGCTGGCGAGCTGGCCCTCGAGGCCGGCGGAATCGCCGTCTTCGCGGAAGACGATGGTGAGGCGCTCGGCCTCGAGCTCGGTGGTGGTGTCGTTGTCGGGGCGGACATGGACGAGGGCGACGCGGCGGGAGAGGTCTGCGGTGGAGGTGTCGCGGTCGACGGCCATAGAGCCGAGCCACTCGACGAGGAGGCGACCGGAGGCGTCGGCGTCGTTTGCTTCGGGGTCTGTCTCGGGGTTGGCGTCGCGGTCGAGGCTGACGAGGCGGCCTGGGCCCGGGACTTCGAGGCGGTCTTCGGTGGGCAGGACGCGGATAAGCTGGCCGTCGACGGCCAGGACGCTGAGGAGGTCGCCGCGGTCGGTGTCTTCGTCGTTCGCGTCTGCTGGCGGGGCGTAGCGGCGGGCCTCGAGGCGGGCGAAGCGGTCCTCCGCGCTGGCACCGACCTCGGCGCCGTAGACGAGGATGGTGCGGATGCGGTCGCCCGTGGAGCCGGCGAGGGGGTCGGCGGCATCGGCGGTGGTGGTGCCGGCTTCGCTGGCGGGGGTGAGCTCGAGGACGACGCGGCGGGCGTCGACGCGGTCGATGGCGAGGGCGCCGCCGGGTTCGGTGGTGTGGAGTTCGCCGGTGACCTGTCCGGAGGCCAACGCGCGGCCGGCGCGGTCGTCGAAGGACATGAGGTCGGTCCAGGCGAGGTCGAGGGTGCGGCGCTGGATGTCGGGATCGTCGGGGTTGGTTGCCTCGTCGGCGAGGCGGCCCGGGCCCGGGACGCGGACGGTGCGGTTGCGGCCGTTGAGCTCGATGCGGTCACCGTTGATGACGCTGGTGGCCCGGGCGACATAGGCGTTGTCGCCGGTGAGGATGGCGGTCTCGGCCTGGGGGTTGGCTTCGAGGCGGTCGGCGGCGGCGGTGATGTCCTGGCCGTCGCCGAAATGGACCTCGCCCTCGGCGTTGACCTCGGTGACGACGATGCGGCCGGCTTCGGTGGCGAGGGCGGCGTCGAGGGTTTGCGACTTGATGGATGCGCCGTCGGCGCGGCGGCCGTCGGCGGAGCCGGTGACGAGGACGCGGGTGGGCGCGATGTCGGTAGCCTCGGTGTCGAACCAGACGCGCATGTCGTCGCCGCGGAGGGTGCCTCCCCGTCCGTCGCGGGCGTCGGCCTGGGTGAGGCGGAGGCGTGCGAGGCGGAGCTCAGGGTCGTCGGCGTTGGCGTCGGTGGGTTCCATCTCGACGGCGAGGGTGTCTCCGCGGAGTTCGCTCTGGTCGCCGATGGCGACGACGCGGCCGGCGAAGTCGGCGCGGGAGAGGCGGTCGGTCATGCGGCCGTCTTCGAGTTCGAAGGCGAAGTCGGCGGCGTCGGTCCAGCGGACGGCTCGGCGGCGGTCGGAGACGGGGTCGTCGCCCTCGTGGTCCTTGGCGTAGAGGATGCCGGGGCCGCGGACGGAGACGAGGCCGGTGTTCATGGCGACGGTGAGGGCGCTGACGCCCTCGATGCGTCCGGCTTCGGGGCTGTCGAGGCGGACGGTGCCGGCGGTGCCGGAGAGGAAGAGCTTCTGGGCGGAGTCTCGGTACTCGGCGGCGACGGCGGTGCCGGTGGCGTTGGTTTCGGCGTCGGCGAACTCGACGAGGCCGGAGCGTTCGGCGGTGAAGCGGAGGGTGAGGTTCTCGTCGGTGAGGGGGTCGGGGGGTGCGGCGGTGTCGTCGAGGCTGTTGAGGCGGAGTTGGCCGGACCAGGTGAGGGTGACGGGGGCGTTGTCGTCGAGGGCTTCGGCTTGGGCGATTGCGGCTGCGATGAGGAGGTCGAGGGGGGTGCCGGTGAACGACTGCGGAGCGGCGGCGGAGTTGGTGGTGGGGTTGCGGGGGGGGAGTTGGCGGTCGATGAGGCGGACCCAGACATCGAGGCGGTCGGCGCGGATCTCACGGTCGAGCTGGGTGGCGACGACGCCGTCGAGGAAGACGGCTCGGTAGAGGTCGATGGCGGGGGTGTCGGTCTCGGTGGGCTCGGGGCGGGTGGGCTGGCTTGTCTGGGTGCGGAGGAGGGTGTAGGGGGCCGGCGTGGGGGCGTGGGCTTCGGCGGTGTCAGTTTTGGTGGGGGGCGGGGTGTAGACGAGTTTCTCGCCGCGCTCGACTTCGAGGAGGGTGATGCGTTGGCGGGCCTGGTTGAGGACGGCTCGGACATCGGTGCCGGCGAAGACGAGTTCGTCGCTTTCGACGAGCATGCGGCCGCGGGTGGAGAGCTCGCCCAGGCGGAGATCGAAGCGGACGGGCTCGGAGAAGGTGGCGGTGACCTCGGCCTGATCGGAGGCGGGGTCGGGGCGGCGGTCGTTTGTCTGGCGGGGGAAGAGGCGGACGCGGACATCGCCCCTGAGGACGCCTTCCTCGGGCTGGTTCTGGCCCGGGGGGATGAAGAAGCGGCCCTCGGCGGCCTCGATGTAGGCGGTGCGGCCGTCTTCGAGGAAGAGCCAGGCTCGGGGGCGGACGACATCGCGGTTGGACTGGTCGATGGGCTCGAAGCTGTCGGCGAGGATCTCGCCCTCGAGCTTGGTGGGGTCGTCGCGGTCGACGAGCTGGATGTACATGCCCTGGGCGGTTTCGCCCTCGGCGTTCAGGAGTTCGGTGATGTCAGGGGGGGCGTCGTCGGCGGCGTCGGGGGTTTGGGGGGAGCTGGGGCCGGACTGGGTGGCGAAGAAGATGACGGCGGCGAGGACGGCGACGCCCAGCACGAGGGCGAGGGCGAGGCCGAGGGTGCGGGTGGCGAGGCCGGGGCGGGCGTGGGGGATCGCGTTGCGTCGCGCAGTCGTTGGCATAGCGCGAGTCTAGGGAAGCGGGGGGTGGGGTGAGCCGTGGGGGTTACCCGGAGACGAGCTTCATGGCGATGAGGTCCTGGACATCGAGGAGGCCGACGGGTTTGCCTTCGGGGTCGACGACGGGGATCTCGTCCTGGCGGTGCTCGCGGACCATGGCGACGGCGTCTCGGGCGAGGGCGGCGCTGGGGAGGGCCCGGGGGGCGCGGGTCATGACCTCGCCGATGGGGCCGTCGAGGGCGGAGGGGTGCTTGAGGAGGAGCCGGCGGAGGTCGGAGTCGGTGAAGATGCCGGCGAGGCGGCCGGTGGTGGCGTCGGCGACGAGGAGGGCGCCGGGGCGGCGGACGACCTCGGAGGCGATGCGGAGGGCGTCGGTGACGGTGCGGTCGGGGGTGACGAGGGGGAGGTTCTCGCCGGCGCGGAAGCGGAGGAGGTCGGTGACGGGGCGGAGGAGGCCCCCGAGCTGTCCCCCGGGGTGGCGGCGGGCGAAGTCGGTGTCGGTGAAGCGGAGCCGGCGGGCGACGGCGAGGGCGAGGGCGTCGCCCAGGGCGAGGGCGACGGTGGTGGAGGAGGTGGGGGCGGGCGGGGCGCCGTCGTGGCCGTTGGTGCCGGCCTCGTGGGCGACGCCGTCTTCGAGGATGGCGGCGGCGAGGCGGGCGAGGGTGTTCTCGCGGTTCTTCACGATCGCGATGATGGGGATGGCGTCCTGGCGGAGGGTGGCGGCGAGGGCGCAGACCTCCTCGGATTCGCCGGAGTGGCTCAGGCAGATGGCGACATCCTGCGGGCGGAAGCGGCCCAGGTCGCCGTGGGCGGCCTCGGTGGGGTGGACGGAGTGGGAGACAACGCCCAGGGAGCTGAGGGTGGCGGCGATCTTTGCGCCGATGAGGCCGGATTTGCCCAGACCCGAGACGAGGACGGTGCCGTGGGCCTTCTGGCAGCCCTCGATGAGGTCGACGGCACGGGCGAGATCGGGGCCGATGTGCTTGGCGGCGGCGCGGACGGCGTCCGCCTCCTCGATGAGCACGCGGCGGGCGAGGTCGACCTCGGGAGTGGAGGCCGTGGGGGAGGTGGATTTGTCGGGGGTGCGGGCCTCGGTCATGGGCATCGGGGGATCGTAGACTGGCGGCGTGAGCCCTGAGACTTCTGCGAATTCTGCCGCCCCTGCCTCGGCGATGACGCCGGGTGCGGACCACCGCATCCGGCTGAGCGCCTTTGAGGGGCCGCTGGATCTCTTGTTGTTCTTGATCCGTCGGGATGAGGTGGACATCCATGACATCCCGATCGCGACGATCGCGGATCAGTACATGGGGACGCTGACGGACCTCGAGCGGGTGGACATCGAGCTGGCGGGTGAGTTCCTCGTGATGGCGGCGACCTTGATGGAGATCAAGAGCCGCGTGATCGCGATGGAGGGGGAGCAGAAGGAAGAGGTGGACGAGGCGGAGGACCCGCGGCGGAAGGACGACGAGATCGACCCGCGGGCGGAGCTGGTGCAGCAGCTCTTGGAGTACCGGGCGTACCGCGAGGCTGCGGACCAGCTGGATCGGCGACGGGAGGAGTGGGCGAAGCGGTTCGCGGCTCGGCCGGCGGGGGTGTCGGCGGACGAGCTGCGGGCGGCGATGGAGGACGAGGAGGTCGAGCTCGAGGACCTGAGCCTGTCGGACCTGGCCGAGGCGTTCGCGCGGATCGCGGCGAGCGTGAACATGGATCGGCTGGGCGAGCACGAGGTGGTGTCGGACGACACGCCGATCGAGCTGCACGCGGAGGACCTGGTCGATCGTTTGCAGCGGCGCGTGAACGAGGCCCTGCTCGGGCCGATGACGCTTCGTCAGGCGTTCGAGGGGCAGGCGCGGAGCACGATGATCGGGCTGTTCCTAGCGATGCTGGACCTTGTGCGTCAGCGGCGGATCACCTTCCGGCAGGGGCAGGACGCGGAGGGGACGCGGGGGGAGATCGTGATCGAGCTGCGGGAGGTCGCTGATGACGGCGGGGACCCGGATAGCGCGGAGGCCTAGTGAAGAAGTTCATCTCCGTCTATCTCGTGTTGCTGCATCTGCTCATTGTCGGCGCTGGGGTGGCGATCTACCTCATGCCCCGCACGCATGGCCTGTCGATCGAGCCCAACGAACTTCCTGATGACGGTTCGGGCATGCGTACGGCGATCGGTATCGACAGGGAAGTGTCGGTCAAGTCCCCCGACGGGCGGCCTGCCGTTCACTTGGCATTCGGTGAGTCCGGCGGCGTGGTTGCCGTCGTGGTACCGATTGCTTCGGATCGTGCGGCTGAGTTGCTTGTCGCGCCGCCGATCGGTGGCCCGACGCTGATGGTTCGCTCGATGGATGACGGTGCTGTTCGCTGGCTTGTGTCGGACACGGACTCGGACGGGGTGCCGGATCATCGCATTGAGTTTGGCGACGATCGCACCGCAACTTACCGGTATGTCGTTGAGGCCCGTCCTACGAAAGTCATGGAGACGCATAGCGAGGCTCGCGTCCATCGCCACTTCAATCAGTCCGGAATTGAGAAACTTCGGCTCACCTTCCCGCTCGAAGGATTCGACTGGGATTCCAGCATTGCCGTCGTGTATCTGGCCGATGACGGGACGATCGCACGCGAGAGCGTGATCACCGGCGACGAGTGGGCAAATACCGCGTGGGATCAAGTCGTGAACAGCGCCGATTGGTAGGTAGATTGGCGTTGGCGCCGTAGGCGAGAAGCCCGGCGAAGCGAAGGAACGCGGAGATGCCGGCGAACGACGCGTAGCGGGCTTTAACGGAGGACGGCGATGAGCGCGGTGCGACGACTGATTGCGGTGGCCGCGCTCGCGGTCATGGTGATTTGGGTTCGGGCGGGCGATCCGGATCGTCCGGCGGTGGGGGTTGATCAGAGCGTGGTTGAGCGGTCGGCGCTCGATCGGATGATCGCGGCGGAGGACGCGGCGTTTGCCTGGTCGCACGCGGGGACGGCTGATGAGGCGGGCGTCACGGTGCACACGCTGCGGCTGACGAGCCAGGCGTGGCGCGACAAGGGCGAGGTGTCGCACCCGGAGTGGACGCACTGGGTGCGGGTGGCGGTGCCGCGGGTGCGGGCGTCGGATACGGCGCTGCTGGTGATCACGGGTGGGCGTCGGCGGGATTTGCCCTCGCAGGGGAACGCGGATGTCGCGGTGATGCTCGCTCGCCAGGCGGGCACGGTCGTGGCGATTGTCGACAACATCCCGAACCAGCCGCTGGAATTGCTCGGCGACGGGGCGGAGCGGCGGGAGGACGACCTGATCGCGGAGTCGTGGGTGATCGCGCGGCGGACGGGCGACGCGACTTGGGTGCTGCAGCACGCGATGGTGAAGTCGGCCGTCGCGGCGATGGACGCGGTGGAGGCGTTTCTCGCGAGCGAGGCGGGGGGCGGGGCGGGTGGGGTGGGGGTCGACGGGTTCGTCGTGACGGGTGCGTCGAAGCGGGGGTGGACGACCTGGCTGACGGCGGCGGTGGACGATCGCGTGCGCGGGATCATCCCGATGGTGATCGACACCCTGAACCTGCCGGCGACGGTGCGGCACCACTGGGGGGCGTATGGGTTCTTCTCGCGGGCGATCAAGGATTACACGGAGCGCGGGCTGTTCCGATGGATCGACGACCCGGCGTTTCGGTTGGTGCGGGAGCAGGTGGACCCGTACCTGTACCGCGACCGGCTGGCGATGCCGAAGTTCCTGCTGAACGCGGCGGGGGACCAGTATTTTTTGCCGGATACGACGCGGTTCTACGCGCCGGAGCTGCCGGGCGAGACGCGGCTGCGGTTTGTGCCGAACGCGGACCACGGGATCAACAGCGATCCGAGCTCGATCCTGTCGGCGATCGCGTTCCACCAGGCGGCGTCGCGGGGCGTCGAGATACCGGGGCTCGATTGGTCGGTCGAGGACGAGGGCGGCCTGACGACGCTTCGTGTGAGACCCGGCGCGGCGACGACGGCGGTGACGCTGTGGACGGCGCACAACGCGGGGGCGAGGGACTTCCGCGTGGACACGATCGGGCGGTCTTGGACGCCGACGGTGCTGGAGGACGGGGGCGATGGGGTGTTCGTTGCGGAGATCGCGACGCCCGAGGCGGGCTTCGTCGCGGGGTTGGTTGAGGTGGTGATGCCGGTGGACGGCGTGCCGCTGCCCCTGGTGTTCAGCACGGAGGTGGTGGTGCGGCCCGATGTGCTGCCGTTCGCGGATGTCCCGATGGGGGAGCCGGCGGACGGCGCGGATTGAGTCAGCGGCGGCGGCGGGTGGCGAGGAGGCCGGCGAGGGTGAGGGTGGCGGCGGCGCCCGGGGTGGGGATGGCGTCGAAGTCGGGGGCGCTGATGAAGGTGGCGCTGTCGACGCTCATGGAGCCGGTGCCGGTGGGGGTGCTGCCGGAGCCGTCGCCGATGAGGAGGATCTTCCCGCCGTCGGTCCCGCCGGCGGCGACACGGTCGAAGATGAGCTGTCCGTCGAAGCGGTAGCTGACCTTGCCGTCGAGGAGGAGGAACTCGAAGGTGTGGAACCGGGTGGTGAGGTCGGTGACGACGGTGAACGAGCCGTCGGCGGTGCTGAAGGTGAAGCTGTCGTGGTTGAAGCCGAAGCCGGCGAAGTGGGTGCCGTCGTTGATGTAGGTGCTCCACTCGGTGGCACCGGCGCCCATCTTGATGTCGACGGAGACATAGTTGCCGACGCTGTTATCGGCGGGGAGCCAGGGGTGGTTGTTGACCTCGCGTGAGCCGAACCAGATGCCGGCGCGGCTGGCGGTGGTCATGTTGAGCGAGCCGCCGGTGGTGTTCCACGAGGTGCCGCTGAAGACGACGAACTCGAAGGCGGGGTTGTTCTGGTTGGGGGCGACGGAGCCGTCGTAGTCGACGGTGAAGGGAGCGGCGACGGCGGCGGAGCCGCAGAGGGCGATCGCGCCCGTGAAGATGGCCTGACGCATGGGGACTCTCCTTTTCTCGCTCGGTCTCTCTGCGCAAAGGTAGCGGGGGCGGGGGTTTGCTGCAAGGGGTGACCCGGGGTGTGCGCGCAGAATCTGCGGTTCGGGGGTATGGCTTCGCGACGGGTTGGGCGGACTGGGAAGGCGGGGGGCTTAGCCCATCTTGGCGACCCAGTCCTTGAACTTGCCGAGGCCGCGTTCGATGTCGGCCTCGCTGCAGGCGAAGCTGATGCGGACATGGTGGGGGCCACAGCCGCCGAAGTCTTCGCCGGGGACGAAGGCGACCTTCTCTTCTTCGAGGAGGGCTTCGCAGAGGTCGAGTGCGGAGCCGATGGGCTTGCCGCCGGGGGTGATCATTCCGAAGAGGGCGGAGATGTCGGGGAAGGCGTAGAAGGCGCCGGTGGGGCGGGGGCATTGGATGCCCTCGATTTGTCCCAGGAGGTCGTGGGTGAGGGCGGCACGCTTGGCGAAGGCGTCGCGCATGGATTCGACGGAGGCGGCGACCTCGGGATTGGTGAGGGCGCAGCGGATGGCGGGGTAGTTGAAGCTTGTGATGTTGGTGGTCATCTGGCCCTGGAGGGTGCCCATGGCCTTGATGAGCTTCTTGCCGAAGTCTCCGGGCATGGCGGCGTAGCCGATGCGCCAGCCGGTCATGGCGTAGGCCTTGCTGAGGCCGTTGAGGGTGATGGTGCGGTGGGCGACCTCGGGGACGGAGCCGATGGAGAAGTGGGGGATGCCTCCGTAGGCGATTTTCTCGTAGATCTCGTCGGAGAGGATGATGAGCTCGGGGGCGACGGAGGCCTTGTCGGCGACGACCTTGGCGAGGGCGCGGAGTTCGGCCTCGGTGTACATGGTGCCGCAGGGATTGCTGGGGCTGTTGAGGACGAGGATGCGGGAGCGCGGGGTGATGGCGGCGGCGAGCTGCTCGGGGGAAATCTTGAAGTCGGTGTCGGGGCCGCTGTCGATCTCGACGACCTTGGCGCCGGCCATTTCGGCGATGGGTCGATAGCTGACCCACGCGGGGACGGGGATGAGGACCTCCCAGGGTTGCTCGCCTTCGGCGGGCTCGTCGAGGAGGCAGTGCATGGAGACGAAGAGGGCGTGCTTGCCGCCTGCGGAGATGGCGATGTGGTCGCCGGTGAGGCCGGCGATGGCGTTCTCGATGACGAGCTTGTTGGCGATGGCGGCGCGGGTGTCCATGTCGCCCAGGGTGGGCATGTACTTGGTCTGGCCGGCGCGGAGGGCGTCGATGGCGGCGTTCTTGATGGGGTCGGGCGTGTCGAAGTCGGGCTCGCCAGCGGCGAAGGCGAGGACATCGACGCCCTTGCGCTTCATTTCCTTGGCGCGGTTGGTGACGGCGACGGTGACGGAGGGCTTGAGGGCCCGGACCCGACGGGAGAGGCTGAGTTCACTCATGCGCGAAGGCTATCGAGATTGCGGGGCGGGCGGGGGCGGAAAGGGGGTCGGTTGATACCTGCCGAACACCGAATCGGATCGGGGCGGGGTGGGCTTTCGTGGACCCCGACCGGGGGCCGGCCCTATCTTTGGGGACTGCTGGGGGCTTCGGCTCCCGGCTCGACGGCGCCAAGGTTGTTGCCCGGCGTGGGCGGCAGCGGCGACCGAGACAGGAAAAGTACGGAGACCGTGCGCATGCCGATGCCCGTTGAGGTGAAGAAAGAGACGATTGAAAAGTTCGCCCGGTCGCAGGGCGACACCGGTTCGCCCGAGGTGCAGATCGCGATCCTGACGGGTCGGATCCTGCAGGTGGCGACCCATCTCAAGGACAACAAGCAGGACAAGCACAACCGGCGTGGGCTGGTGCAGATGGTGGCGAAGCGGAACAAGCTTCTGCGCTACCTGAAGCGGACGAGGCCGGACAACTATCTGGCGACGATCCAGGCCCTCGGCCTGCGTAAGTAAGACCTTGGGGCCCGCGTCGGACACCTCCGACGCGGGCCTTTGTCGTTTCGGGCCACTGACCAGGAGCGGCAGTGGGCGCCGGGCAGACTTTTCTGCCTCACGCCTTCTGCCCTTCCGTGCGAGGTGGACCCGGGTGCATCCCACGCCCGAGGCGGAGTTCCCGTCGCGGGTCCACACAGGCCGATCCGTTCCCGCCCCGAATCTCCTCCGGGCGGGCCCGGCGGCATGGCTGTTCATAGAGAACGGCCCGAAAGGTCAGATACATACATGGCGAAAGAGAACACCCCTGTGGTCGTCGAGAAGGAAATCGGCGGGCGGACGCTCCGCATCGAGACCGGCCAGGTCGCGAAGCTGGCGAGCTCGGCGGTCCTGGTCACCTACGGCGGCTCGACCGTGCTTGCGACCGTGGTGCGGGCGGATCCGCGTCCGGGGCTCGACTTCTTCCCGATGCAGGTCGACTACCGCGAGAAGCTGAGCGCGGGGGGCAAGTTCCCGGGCGGCTTCCGGAAGCGTGAGGGCGCTCCGAACGAGAAGGAAGTCCTCACGATGCGGATGATCGACCGCCCGATCCGTCCGCTCTTCCCCGAGGGGTTCATCGAGGAAGTGCAGATCCAGTGCTGGGTGATGAGCCACGACGGCGAGAACGACACCGATGTGCTCGCGGGCACGGCGGCGTCGGCCGCGCTCGCGATCTCGGACTGCCCGTTCGAGGGGCCGATCGCGACGGTGCGGGTGGGGCGGATCTTCAACGATGACGACACGGTTACGCATGTGATCAACCCGACGGTGACGCAGCTCGAGTACTCCGATGTCGACCTCGTGCTCTCCGGGCACAAGGACGGGCTGAACATGATCGAGGTCGGTGCGGCCGAGATCCCCGATGACGAGTTGATCGAGTGCATCAAGTTCGGCGAGAAGCACATCGCGGACACGCTCGAGCTGATCGATGAGCTGGTGAAGAAGGTCGGCCAGGAGAAGCGTCTGGGCGACTTCCTGAACCTCGTGCCCGACGAGATCATGGCCAAGTGCCGCGAGGTGTGCGAGAAGGACCTGACCGCGGCCCGGCAGATCAAGGGCAAGCACGACCGGGGCAACAAGGTCCGCGAGCTGAAGAAGGCGTTCCTCGAGAACCACTTCCAGATCAACGAGACCGGCACGCCGGGCGAGTACGAGGCGAGCAAGAAGGCCCGTGCCCAGGCCGGCGAGGCGTTCCGCACGCTCGAGAAGAAGATCACGCGGAAGCTGATCGTGGAGAAGGGGCTGCGGGCCGACGGGCGAGCGTTCGACGAGATCCGCCCCCTGTACATGGAAGTCGGCAAGTTCGCCCGGACGCACGGGTCGGCGCTCTTCCAGCGCGGCGAGACGCAGAGCCTGGTCTCCTGCACGCTCGGCACGGGCAAGGACGAGCAGATCATCGACGGGCTGCTGCCGGAGTACTCGAAGAAGTTCACGCTGCACTACAACTTCCCGCCCTTCTGCGTGGGCGAGGCCGGTCGCATCATGGGCCCGGGTCGTCGCGAGATCGGCCACGGGGCACTGGCCGAGCGTTCGCTGATGGGCATTCTGCCCGATCCGTCGGACTTCCCGTACACGATGCGTCTCGTGAGCGACATCACCGAGTCGAACGGCTCGAGCTCGATGGCCTCGGTGTGCGGCGGGTGCCTCGCGCTGATGGACGCGGGCGTGCCGATCCTGAACACCTGCGCTGGCATTTCGGTGGGCCGCTTCACCGATGAGAACGGCGAGAAGGAAGTGTTCGTCACCGACATCATCGGTGAGGAAGACTTCTTCGGCGACATGGACTTCAAGGTCTCGGGCACGGTCGACGGGATCACGGGCATCCAGCTCGACCTGAAGGCCCGCGGGCTTTCGATCGCGCAGATCGAGACGATCTTTGCCCAGGCCAAGAAGGGGCGGCTCGAGATCATCGAGCAGATCGAGGCGGTCATTCCCGAGCCCCGCGAGGAGATCTCGGTGTACGCGCCGCGGATGATCGAGATCAAGATCCATCCGGACAAGATCGGCAAGCTGATCGGCCCCGGCGGCAAGACGATCCGCGCCCTGCAGGACAAGTACGGCGTGAACATCGATGTGGACGACGACGGCACGGTGCTGGTGTCGAGCCCGAATGGCGAGATGATCAAGGACGCGCAGGCCGAGATCTCGGCGATCTGCGAGGAGATTAAGCCGGGCACGGTCTACAACGGCAAGGTCGTCTCGGTGAAGGACTTCGGTGCGTTCATCGAGATCGCGCCGGGTACGGACGGGATGTGCCACATCTCCGAGCTCGCCGACGGGTATGTCGAGAGCGTGTCGGACATCGTGAAGGTCGGGGACGCCGTCAAGGTGAAGGTGATCCTCGTTGACGACCAGGGCCGCATCAAGCTGAGCCGCAAGCAGGCGATCGAGGGTGAGGACCCGCTGGCTCCCAAGGGCGAGCGCAAGGGCGGCGGCGAGAAGAAGTCGGGCGACAAGAAGTCCGGCGAGCGCAAGTCCGGCGGTCGTCGTGGCAAGAAGGAAGACGCCGAGACGGTCGGCGCGGCCGAGTAAAGCGGTCTTGGGATCCTGCTGAGGGATCACAGCGGGCGACGCCGCGAGAACCTTTGGCGGGGACAGGACTTATCGAGCGACGCGGCCCGTGGCGAGAGCCCCGGGCCGCGTTTGTTTCCCCCCTCACCCAACCCGCACGATTGGTACATCCGGCCCGTTTTGTTGGGCGCATTCTTGCATGCGCGCGCTCTTCTGGTAGATTGGGTAACGAGGCCGGAGGTTATTCGGGCATGCGGGGAGCGCCTGCCCGGGTCACGCGTCGCGTTCGCGGTGCTCCAAAGGCCTTTGCTGGGGAAGTTCCCCGTGCCCATCAGGCGCGGGATGTCGAGTGGCGGGGAGAGTGCGTGGACCGCTGCGGCGTCGTTGCCGGGCGGGGGCCCTTTTGTGAGCGTTCCCGGGCGGCGGCTCGGGCCAGTGTGACCGGCCCCCAACCGCCGCCGACCGACGCGAAAGGACTCGACCCATGGTGAGCCCGAGCGACTCCGGCAGCGTCCGCGACCACATCGACGCCATCGAGGGCGAGGTGAAGTGGTTCGATCCTCGCAAGGGCTTCGGCTTCATCGTCGGGCCCGAGGGCCAGGACATCTTCGCTCACTACACCGTGATCGAGGGTGACGGGTTCCGTGTGCTGCGCGACGGGTGCAAGGTGAAGTACTCGGCCGAGCGCACGGATCGCGGGTGGAAGGCGACGCGCGTCGAGCGGATGGAGGAGGCGGAGCCCGAGGTGGTCGTCGCCCGTAGGAACTACGCCCGTACGCCGCGGCGGTAAGTGTCCGGCGGGCGTCGCGGATGAAACCCGTTGGCGGGGGTTCCGAAAGGACTTCCCACCCGGAGGGCTCTTGCCGTGACCAGACTTGCCGCCATCGTCGCTCTCGCCGTTTCGACCATCGTTGTGCTCGGGGGGTGCAGCTCGCACTCGAGCGTGGTGAGCGAGCACCGCGAGGTGCGGACCTTCGTGCTCGACGCGGCGAGCTTTGAGGCCATCGATATCGATTCAGAGAAGGGGCGGATCGATATCGCGCCGCACGGGACGGAACTGCCGCGGTGGGCGCTCGCGGAGCTGGATCGGGCCGGGAACGCCGGGGGTGGCGGGATGCTCGATGATTCCTCGTCGGCGGTGATCGTCGCGGTGGTGCAGTCGGACAAGAAGGACCGGGTGGCGAAGGCGACGCTCGAGCCGCGGGTGGAGGCGGGAACGCTGCACCTGAAGGCGGGCTGGCCGCTCGCGATCTCGGACGACAATGGTGACGGGGTGGAGTACGCGATCAGGCTGCCGT
Source organism: uncultured Phycisphaeraceae bacterium (assembly GCA_964615815.1). Classification (GTDB taxonomy): domain Bacteria; phylum Planctomycetota; class Phycisphaerae; order Phycisphaerales; family UBA1924; genus DAIQNV01. The sequence goes on from CAZTQV010000021.1 coordinate 33,952, forward strand.
CGGTGGGTGCGTTGAGGCTGGAGAACGGGTTCGGCGACATCAGCGTGCGGGAGGCAACGGGTTTCTGCAACATCGACTCGGGGTTCGGGGATATCACGCTGATGGGGCAGCGGGCGCCGGTGGATGCGGATACGGGGTTCGGTGATATCGAGGTCGAGTTTGTGGGTCCGCACGCGGAGCGGTCGGTGCTCGATACCGGGTTCGGTGACATCCGCGCGACGGGCGTTTCCGGGACGCTGAAGGCCAATACGGGGTTCGGGGATATTCGCCTGACGCTGACGGACGAGAACGAGGGGCCGATCGACGCGGACTCGGGGTTTGGCGATGTCCGGATCGAGGCGGGGCCGGGGTTTGCGGGGCGGGTGCGGACGGCTTCGGGGTTTGGTGATGCGAAGATCGTTTCGAAGAAGCACGCGGAGACGCAGAAGACCAGCCGGGCGACCACGGGCTTCGGGGACGCGGTGGTGACGATCCGCGAGGAGTGAGCGGGCGCGGTCGGGGTGCCGGGCCCGTACCCTTCTGGTATGACAACGCTGACCACGCCCCCGACCACCGACCCATTCGCCGCGGCTCTTGCGAACCTGGGCGAGGGCCCGCTAACGCACGATGGGCTGCGGGCGCACATCGATCCGTTGTTCTCCCGCGTGCTGAAGCGGGAGGAGATCTACCTCGCGAATCACTCGCTGGGGCGGCCCCTGGACCGCATGGCGGAGGACATCCGCGCCGCGCTCGACGCGTGGTACGCGGATATGGACGGGGCGTGGGGCCTGTGGATGGAGCGGCTGGGCCAGTACCGGTCGCTGATGGCGCGGCTCATCGGGTGCGGGCGTGCGGATGCGATCATCCCGAAGACGAGCGCCGGGCAGGCACTGCGGACAGCGCTCGGGAGCCTGCCGACGACAAAGCCGCGGATCGTGACGACGACGGGGGAGTTCGACTCGATCGAGATCGTCCTGAAGGCGTGGCGGGACCGGGGAAGGGCGGAGGTGGAGTTCGTGCCGCCGGGGGAGGGCGGGCTGTTCCGCGTGGACGACCTCATCGCGAAGCTGTCGCCGAAGATCGACGCGGTCGTGGTGAGCCAGGTGATCTACGCGAACGGGCAGGTGGTGGAGGATCTGCCGCGGCTCGTTGAGGCGGCGCACGCGCACGGCGCGGTCGTGATCATCGACACCTACCACGCGGCGGGGGCGATGCCGGTCGGGTTCGATGAGCTCGGGGCCGACTTCGCTATCGGTGGCAACTACAAGTACACGCGGGGCGGGGCGGGGGCGGCGTGGCTGGCGGTGCACCCGAGGCACCTGCGGAAGAAGGCGCACCCGGCGTCGGTGGACGGGCTCTTCCCGCTCGATACAGGGTGGTTCGCGAAGGCGGACCCCTTCGACTGGTCGCGGCCCGAGGAGCCGCTGTTCGCCGCGGGTGGCGACGGGTGGGTGGAGAGCACGCCGCCGGTGCTGGCGTTCATCCAGGCGATCGCGGGGCTGGAGCTGACGGTCCGCCTCGGGGTCGAGCGGCTGCGGGCGTACAACCTGTCTCAGCAGGAGAAGCTCATCGCGGCCCTGCGTGCGCACGGCGTGGAGCCGCGGGTGCTGCCGGCGCACGGGGCGTTCGTGCTCGTGCCGACGGAGGACTTGAAGGGGTCGATCGCGGCGTTGAAGGCGCGGGGGGTGAATGCTGACGGGCGACCAGATCCCGCGCAGGCTCGGGGCGATATGAAGCGCGGTCAGGTGCGGCTGTGCCCGGACATTCTGACGCGGGATGAGGAGATCGAGCGGGCGGCGGGGATCTTTGGAGACATCTCAACAAATACAAGATGATCGGCCGCATGTAAACGCGAGACGGTTACTCGTCGAGCTTAAGCACCCGTCTGTAGATCGCCTCTCGTTCATTTTCGGTTCGGTCTGTGAGGTCGTCTGTATCGCATTGTCTGGCAAACTCTGTGAGCGACCGCGTTGCCTCTGGCGAGCGGGCTGTGGATGCCTGGAACACGCCATACAGCGAATCGTCGGACAAGACGATCGTGATCGAATCAGTCGATTTCCGAGGGCGGAACAAGTTCCGTTCCGTCTCACCGATTGATCGAGATACGATGCATCGCAGATTCGTGGTTCTGTCCATGTCGACGAGCATGTCCAGGCCCCAGACGCTGGTGTAGAGCGATGCTTGCTGGTTCGTGGCATTGAGGGTTACGCAGCGACTTGAAAAAAGCGATAGAACAAGTGAGCTCGTCAAGTACGGGATCATGCCGATCGTCAGGCACAGCAGCGTCCAGACTTTGGCTGTTTCTACGGGTCCGGCCTCGTCCAACGCCGACAGCTTGTAGCGCACGAGAAGCGAGGCCGTGGCACACAGGAATATGAACATGCCGGCTACGCGCAGCATCCCGACATTTAAGGACTCGCGCAGCCTGAGCTCATCAGGTGCATCAGCCGACTGGCGGCGTAATCGATAAAACCGCACGAACTTCCACCGGCCCCACACGCCTGACGATTTCTTGCTCCAGTTGCCGAGCGGGAAAAGCAGCACTTGCGAGTAGAATGTCTCAACAGACAACTTGGATCTTTTCGCCGAGGGCAGTGAGGACTGAGCAATGCGTGCTGGTGTGACAGCATCGCACAATCCCGCCGTCGCCACAAGCCGACTTCGGGCGGGACCGGGCGTTCACAGTTCCGCTGACAGCGTGCGAGCCGGTGGCGGCAGGATGACGGCGAAGTCCGTCCCCTTGCCCTTCTCCGTGAAGAGCTCGAGCCGGCCGGCGTGGGCTTCGATGATGCGGCGGGTGGTTGGCAGGCCCAGGCCGGTGCCGCCGGCCTTGGTGCTGAAGTAGGGGTGGAAGATCTTGTCGCGGGCGTGCTCGGGGATGCCGGGGCCGGTGTCGATGATGTGGATGGTGGGGGGCGTCGGGGCGTCGGGTTTTGCCGAGGTGGGCCCGAGCACGCGGAGGATGAGTTCGTTCGCGGGTGCCTTGGCCCGCCCGGTCGCGGGGTCGCCGGCGGCGGTCATGGCCTGGACCGCGTTGATCATGAGATTGAGCACGGCCTGCTTCAGGTGGGGCACATCGACGACGGCCTCGACCGGGACGCGGGCGGTCTCGACGCGCAGGCGGACGCCGTTCTGCTCGGCCTGGGGTAGGTAGAAGTCGCCCAGCTCCTCGACGAGGGCGTTGAGGTCGGCGGGGCGGGGGTCGAGCTTGAGCTCGCCCGCGTACTCGAGGAAGTCGGTCAGGATGCCCGTGAGCCGCTCGGCCTCGCGGGTCAGCCCGTCGCAACGCCGGGCGAGTCGGGCCCGCTCGGCGTCGTCGGCGGGCAGGTCGCCGATGGCCTCGCGGAGGAGCTGGGCGTTGAGCGTGATGGTCGAGAGCGGGTTCTTGATCTCGTGGGCGAGGCCCGCGGTCATGGAGCCCAGCTCGGCCAGCCGCTCGACGGACCGAGCCTCCCGCTCGGCGGCGCGGGCCCGCTCGACGGCCTCGGCGATCCGGCGCTTGGACGCGGCGTGGGCCATCCAGAGCACGACGACCCCGGCGAAGAGGGCACCGACAGCGAACGCGATGGCGTAGAGGTGGGGCATGGAGGGGGGATTGTTGGCGGGGTAGGGGATGAAGGGGGCCCGAGGGTCGCAAGGCGGCTAGTAGTCGCAGCCTTCGACGCCGTTTGGGGTATCGCGCAGGCGCTTCGGCGTGCTCATCGGGAACATGGGGTTCTGGATCGCGGGAGTCGCCTCGGCCGGCACCCTCAGGGCGGCAGAGCCGTCCGCCATCGCCATCGGGGTGCTGAACAGAAGATCCTTCGCCTCGTTCGTTCGTACCTCATCGCGAATCCAGGGCAACTCGCGGTCCCAAAGGAGCGCCTTCGACGACGGGAAGCGGACTCGCTCCACTGTCATCGCGACCTGCATCGACGCCTGCGGGATGCAATCCTCGGTCCACAGAATCGGCTGGGCGACGAAGGATGTGCTGTACTCATAGGAAGTTGGCCACGGCCATCGTGTGTCGATAAAGCGTTGGCTCAGTGGCGACACAAAGAGCTCGGGGAACTCTTCGTACGACTGGATGTCATAGACGACGCCGGGCCAGGTTTCGTAGATCTGCCAGTAGGGGTACGAGAACATAGAAGGGGCTGGTGGCCTTGGGTAGAACCGACCGGGTTCGGCGGCGGGGTACATGCTGTCTGAAGACTCGGCGTACAGATCAATGATCGTCGCGAGCTGCTTCACATTCGACAGGCTCTTCGTCTGCGCGGCTTGATTTCGCGCGCCCGCGAGCGTTGGAAGGAACAGCCCGAGCAGGATCGCGATCACGCCGATGGAGACCATCAGCTCGATGATCGAGAAGGCCCGCCGCGTCATAGCGGTAGTCCCGAAGTCGGGACCCCTGTGGGGAAGTTGACGAGTCGGCGCTCGGTGAGCACCCAGGTGTCGATGGCACGGTTGTAGGTGAAGCCGAAGACCATGTCGGCGTCGAACTCCTGCCCGTCGCTCGCGGTGAAACGGCCGGGAAGAATGAACTCGGCCGCGGGGAGGTTGTCCGCTCCCGGTTCATTCAGGAAGGGGCGTCGCTCTGCGCCGCCGGCGGTCAACCGGGCAAAGTGTGGCCGCAAAGGCGGCTCGTACCGCCCCTCGCGACGGACATTGACGACGCGGAGCCGATCGAGGTCGAACTCCGCGTGGACCATGAGTGACCGGTGGACTTGCCACATGATCTGGGCGACTTCAGGAGACTGTGCAACAGGCGGTGACACGCCCTGCGCTTCGAGGACCGCAAAGAACTCGTCGGGAGTCTCGGCGTCGAGCGATGCGATCGTGTCACGCATTGTCCGGCCGAGCTGGGCGGCATCGGGCAAGCCGAGCGGGGCCTCCGCGGGGCCGCGGGCGGTGGACCTGTCCGCCGCGTCGGCGACGGGATCGAGCACGGTCGGGGGAATGGCCTTTGCGGCGCGGACCGCCGGTCGATCCTCGACGCTTTGCGTGTTGGCGCGCCGTGCCAGGGAGTTCGCGGGGGCCGTGCCGAACGACTGCATGCCCAGGCTGAATACGGCAACGCCGACCGCGAGTACGACAAAGGCGAGCGCCCACTTCAGCTTGGCATTCATAGGTTGCCAAGCTATCCGCCTTCGACCCCGGATTCAAGGAAATTGTCTGGTATCGGGAAGGGGGCGGCTAAAGATGTGTCCGCACCTCCCACAATTCAGGGAAGAAGGTGTGGTCGATCATTTTCCTAAGGAACGGCACGCCCGATGACCCCCCGGTCCCCGTCTTGAAGCCGATGATCCGCTCGACCGTCCGCATGTGCCGGAAACGCCAGAGGCTGAAGCGTTCCTCGATATCGACAAGTTTCTCGGCCATTTCGTACGCGTCCCAGTGCTGCTCGGGGTTCTGGTAGATGATCTTGAAGGCCTCGACGACGCCGGGGTGGGATTCGTGGGGCTTGGTGATGTCGCGGTCGAGCACTTCCTGGGGGACCGGCAGGCCGCGGCGGGCGAGGTGACGCAGGAACTCGTCGTAGAGGCTCGGGGTGTTGAGGAAGGTTTCTAAGGATGCGGCCGCGGCGGGGTCGTGGCGGTGCATCTCGATCATGCGCCGGTCCTTATTGCCGAGCAGGAACTCGACGGCGCGGTACTGCACGGACTGGAAACCCGACGATGAGCCGAGGACGCCGCGGAATTGGGTGTACTCGCTCGGCGTGAGCGTTGCGAGGACGGCCCACTGGTCGAAGAGCTGGTCCTGGATGTTGCGGACGCGGGCGAGAATTTTGAACGCGGGCTCGAGTTCGTCCTGCGCGACGGACGCGAGGGCAGCGAGGAGCTCGTGGATGATGAGCTTCAGCCAGAGCTCGGAGGTCTGGTGCTGGATGATGAACAGCAGCTCGTCGTGGTGGGGCGGGTCGGAGAGGCCGTGCTGGCAGTCGAGGAGCTTGTCGAGCTGGAGGTAGCCCGAGTAGGTCATCCGGTGGGCGTGGTCGGTGTGGATGCCCTGTTCGAGGTCGCGCTGCGCCATGGGGTCGCCTTCCCGTAGAGGATGTACGGGGAGGTTATGGGCGGCGGGCAGGAGGGGGGCGGCTCAGCGGGAGAAAGCGTGGGCCGTGTCGGTGTACCACGCGGCCTCGGTCGTGATCTCGCTGGCGAGTTCCTCGCCGAGGGGCTCGTAGGTGCCGGCTACGGGGCGGAAGTCGAGCGAGCGGGCCCGGTAGAAGTCGGACCGGGGGCTGGAGCCGCAGGCCCCGAGGCAGAGCGCCGCGGCCAGAAGCCCGAGGGTCGGGAGAAGCGGGCTTCGAAGTCGTGCGGGGGGTCGTTCCATGCGTCTCCTCGCCAAGCGCGAAGGGCCCGGCGTACTCACGGTCGGGCGTGCGGAAAGGACGGTGCAGTACAGGGGGCCGGGGTGCCAGCGGATGATGGGGATCCGGGGTGAGATATGCGGCCTCGGGATGCCCGAGGGTCCGTTATGTCGGCACAGCGGGGCTTTCGGGCTTAGGATGCGTTCTCCGAGCCTCAGCGTGGTTCCCCGGTGGAATCCCGTGCGGGGTGTGGCCTATACCCGGACGAAGAGCAAACGATGAAGATCGCCCTGAGCACGGTGGCTTGTACGGACTGGACGCTGGAGCGGATCGTGGCGTTCGCCGAGGGCGCGGGATTCGAAGGAATCGAGCACCGCACCTTCGGGCACGGCTCGACGGGGCTGGTCTACGACCCCTGCCTGGTCGGCCCGGCCAAGGTGCGTCGCCTGACGGGGGCCCACGGCCTCGAAAACGCGTGCCTCGCGACCTCGATCCGCTACGACGAGCCGGTCTTCCCACCGATCGTGGGGCGGCTGCTTCAGGACTTCGAGCGCAGCGTGAAGCAGACCAAGTCGATGGTCCGCGTCGCGGCGTCGATCGAATGCGGGCTGGTGCGGGTCTTCGGCTTCGAGCTGCCCAAGGGCGAGCGCCGGGCCAGCGGGCTGCGGCGGATCCGCGAGCGGCTGGAAATGGCCCTGACCACCGCCCGGCACACGGGCGTGAAGCTGGTTCTCGAGAACGGCGGCAGCTTCCCCCTCGCCGAGGACCTGGCGGAGATCATCGACGCGATCGCGAATCCGCTGCTCGTCGCCGGCTACAACCCGCTGGCCGCCTGGGCCGCGGGCGAGGACCCGGCCGCGGGCGTGAAGACGCTCGGCAACCGCCTCGCGATCGTGAAGCTCAAGGACGCGAAGGCGGGCCACCCGGTCGCGATCGGGACCGGCGAGATTCCGCTGGAGCCGATGGTGGGCGAGTTGATTCGCCGCGGGTACCGCGGGTGGGCGACGGTCGAGTTTGACCGGCTCTGGTGGCCCGACGCGGGCGAGCCCGAGCACGCCGTGACCGAGAGCGTGGCATCGGTCTACCGCTGGATGGGCGCCGCCCAGGGGCAGCGTCGGACGGCCGTCGGCGTCTGAGGCGGGGCCGGCGGCGGGCGCTAATGTCCGGCATGCGTGGGGTCGAGCTTTCTCGCTTGGTGATCGAGCGCTGCCGCGAGGCGGGCTTTGCGGCGGCCGGTGTGTGCTCTGTCGAGCCGAGCGAACGCGAAGCGGAGCTCCGGGCGTGGCTCAATGCCGGCAAGCACGGCGAGATGGGCTGGCTCGCGGAGACCGCGGCGATCCGGGCGAGGCCGGCGCTCCTGATGGAGGGGGCGCGGTCGTGTGTGATGGTCGCCGACCTGTACGCGTCCCGCGCTGACAACGCCGGTGAAGCGGAGTTGCCCGTCGGCCGAGGGCGCATCGCCCGCTACGCGCGCGGTCGCGACTACCACAAGGTCATCAAGAAGCGGCTGCACCGCGTCGCCGACGGGCTGCGGCGTGAGTTTCCCGACGCCGACTTCGTTGCGTTCACCGACTCGGCCCCCGCCCCCGAGCGCGAGCTCGCCTCCCGCGCCGGCCTGGGCTGGATCGGCAAGCACACGCTCGCGATCCATCCGAGGCTCGGGAGCTGGTTCCTGCTGGGCGGGTTCGCGACGAACCTTGAGCTTCACCCGCCGCCGGAGCAGGAACCGGTGACCGACCACTGCGGCACCTGCACGCGATGCATCGAAGCATGCCCGACCGACGCGATCACGCCCTACAGCGTCGACGCGACGCGGTGCATCAGCTACCTCACGATCGAAAGACGCAGCCCGATCGAGGAGCGGTGGTTTGACGGCATCGGCGAGTGGCTCTTCGGGTGCGACATCTGCCAGGAGGTCTGCCCGCACAACTCGCCCAAGGACCCGGCATGGGTCGGCACCGAGCCCAACGAGGCGTACGGCGACCTCGAGTCCGGCGGCCTGTCCGGCAGCTTCGACCTGCTGGAGGTGCTGGGCTGGGACACGCCAGCACGCTCGAAGGCGCTCGAACGCACCGCCATGAAGCGGGCCACGCTGACCATGTGGAAGCGCAACGCCCTCATCGTGATCGGCAACGAGCTTGCCCGGCTCCGGGACGAGGCGTGGAGTGCAAAGGCCCGGGCGAGGCTGGAAGACATTGCCGCCGATGCGAACGAAGACGACATGGTGAGGGAGACGGCCCGGGCCGTTCTCAGGCGGACCGGGGGATCGCGGGCGTCGCGCGGTTGAACGCGGGCGCGATCAGCACGATCGCGATCCCCGGGAGGATCCACGCTTGCTTGAGCGCTAGGAAGCCGTAGGCAAAGAACGGCAGCGCGAGGAGGCAGGTGACGCCAAGGACCGTCAGCGTCCGTTTCGACATCGGGTCGCGGTCCCCAAGGCTCAGCAGCAGCCACGCCGGGAACACCAGCCCGTACGCGGCGAGGAACGACCGGTACCCCGCCTCGCGCAGGCTGACCTCGAAGATCGACACCGGCCCCAGCGTCAGATCGATCGTGGTGATCGCGACGCCGATCGCGAGGCCGAGCAGCGCGGGCAGCAGCGTCAACCACAGCCCTGAGAACGACCGCAGCCGCGTGCGGAGCGTCGTCTGCACCGCCTCGGCGTGGGCCGCGATCGTGAAGGTCGTCTGGGCACCAAAGTGAGCGCCCAGCAGAATCATGAAGGTCCAGATGTCGAGGTTCAACGCGACCGGCGAACTCTCTGACCAGAGCACCCGGCCGCGGGTAAACATGGTCAACGCCGCCGCGAAGACCAGGAACCCGAGCGTGAAGATGAGCCGGGGCCGACGCGACTCGATCGTCGCCTTGCTGAAGGTCAGATCGAGATACGGGCACAGTCCGAACCCGAGCACGCAGACGGCCGCGAGCCCGGCAAGATCGAGCGGGCTGTCCGAAAGCCACGGCGCATCGGCCGGGAACGCCAGCAGCCCCGCCGCGGCGAGCAGCGAGAAGAACAGCGTCACCAACGCCGCGAAACCCCGCGGCTTGCCCGCGATCGCGATGGCGTTGCCGACCACCGACGCCCCGAAGAACAGACCACCCAGAAACTCCGCGGGAAACTCTGCGATGCGATCGCCCGCCATCCACGCGATCCAATACCCGTGGAACGCGATCGTGATCGCTGTGAACGCGAGGATGATCGGCTTCTTCGTCTGCAGGAACCGGTCCGCCCGCCCCGCCAGCACCCACCCGACCGACGCCGCCCCGATCGCGTTGGGGATCAGGAACGCCAGGAACCCCGCCTTGCCCGCGTCGCGCACGAGCAGCGTCGGCAGGTACATCCCGATGCACCAGGTCCACGAGCAGGCGAGATACAGGGCCCAGGAGAGGCTTCGCATAAGGGGGGCAGTGTAGTGGGCCCGGCCGCTCGAGCGTCGGCCGCCCGCTCACCGTCGCACAAAGAACCAGTGGGCCGCCGAGTCGGGGTCACGCTCCCCGAGCACCGTCAGCCCAATCCGCTCCAGCGCCGCCCGCACGCGTCCCGCCGCCCGCGGCACCCGCCGCATCCCCCGCCGGTGCACCGCCGGCAGCACCGCGTCGGGCAGGGCCATGTACAGCGTCCGAGCCGGGCTCGCCGGCCGCGTGTCAAAGTGCAACGCCGCGACGCCCCCCGGCACCAGCAGCCGCCCCGTCTCCGCCAGCGCCCGCTCGATAACCCCCCAACTCGGGATGTGCTGAAAGCAGATCACCGACAACGCGAAGTCGACGCTCCGGTCATCGACCGGGAACCGCGCATCCGGACCGATCAGCGCCGCCCGGGCGTTCGCCGGCCGCCGGGCCGACGCGTTCGCCGCCCCGACCATGTCGTCCGCGATGTCGAGCCCCACCGCCTCTCCGAAGTGCTCCGCAAGCGCAAAGGTGTTCCGCCCCAGCCCGCACCCGATATCGAGTGCCCGACCCCGTCCGACATCAGCAGTGGGGGGGAGCACGGAGAGAATCCACCGCACGAACCCCCGCCCCGACTCATAGAACGCGTCCTCGTCGAGCGTCTCCCCCGCCTGCCCCTCGCTGACGATGAAGAACCGCGCATCCGTCCGCGCCATGCGGTTCCAACGCGCCCGCTGCCGCTCCTGCGCGAGTTCGACTTGGCGGTCCCGATCCGGCACGCCGCGAGCGTACCCCGCCCATCACGCCGTCGCGTCCGCCCGCCCGGATCGCCGCTCCGCCTGCCGCCGCGGCCGACGCGCAAACACCGGCCTGTCCGGCGCGATCAACTCAGGCGCTGGCCGCTCGCCCAGGCTCGGCCGATGCCTTGAGAACGGCGCCAGCAGCATCCCCCGCAGCGTCCGCGTGAGGTGCGCCGGCTGATTGTCCAGCCCGATGTCCACCGTCTCCGCGTGCCGCCGCGAGCGGAAGGTGCGGAACAGAAAGTCCCACCATGGGAAGACCGCCGCGTAGTTCGAGTCCGTCTCGGGCTGCCACCGGCTGTGGTGGATCCAGTGCATCCGCGGCGTCACCACCACCAGCCGCAGCACGCGATCGACCCGAGCCGGCAGGTTGATATCCGCGTGATGAAACAGCGACACCGGCAGCAGCACCAGGTTGTACAGCAGCACATGCGTCATATCGAGCCCCAGCACGACGGCCAGCGGGATCACGCTCGCCGTGCCGAGCAGCGCCTCGCCCACATGAAACCGCCACGCCAGCGTCGCCTCCAGCCGCTCGGCGTTGTGGTGCACCGCGTGCATACGCCACAGCACCGGCACCTTGTGCATCGCCACATGCAGCAGGTATTGCCACAGATCGAGCGCCACAAACCCGACCGCCAGGCTCATCCACCACGGGATCTCCCCGAGCCGCAGCAGCCCAAATTCAGCCCCGGCCGCCCACCGCACCGCCGCCAATAGCCCGATCGCTGAGATTGCCGCCACGCCCGCGTTCAGCAATCCAAGCACGAGATGCCGAACCCGCTGCGTCGGCGCCTCACTATGCGGCGCCAGCGCCGGCCACAACGCCTCGGCCGACCACAGCAGAATGAGCGCACCGACAGCCACCGGCGCATTCAAAGCCTCGAGCGTCATGCCTTCCCCTTGTCACCACCGCGCACGCCGCAACGACCCGTCGTGCGCAGCAGCCTGTTCAAGTTGTAGCTTCGTAGCTCAGCATGAGCCGGAGTCGCGCCGGACTATGAAACGCGACTCACCGCCGCGATCACTCGCCGTCGGCCCGCCGGATCTTGGGGCTGATCTCGCGCCCCTTCGCCTTGATGTGCGCCTTCGGCGTCACATGGAAGGTCGCGCTCGCCTTGCCCACCCGCTTCTCGCGCTTCTTCAGCCGCTCCATCCGCTCCGCCCGCGAGAGCTGCGCGTTCGGAGACTCCGACCCCGAGGTCACGGCCTTCTCGACCGTCCGCCGGCTCTTCCGCCGCGCCTTCTTCAACTCGCGGGACGCCTTGTTCGACACCACCGTCGGCACGATCTGCACAATGTCCATGTCGATCGTGATGTTGAACTCGCCGCCCTGCGCCACCAACGCGTGGATGTCATCCTTCGGCGCGATCCGATACTCCGCCGGCCCGAAGCAGGGCCGCAGGAACCGGTAGTCCAGCTTCTTGCACACGACGGTGTAGTCCCCGCCGCACACTCCGAAGACATACATCCCGCCCGCGATCTCCGAGTTCCCAAGGAGCGCCGCCCCCGCCATCGCGTTGTACCAGTTCTTGTTGAACCGGCTGAACGGCAGCGTCGCCGCAAAGGTCGACGCGTCCACACGCCGCATCCGGATCCCGGAGCGGAACGCGTAGGGCAGCCAGATCAGGCTCGTCAGCCGGTGCCAGAAGTTGTTCCGCGAGCTCAGCCGGCTCACGAAGGCCTCCATCCGGTCGAACATCGTCCGCTTTGGGGCCGACGCCGCCGCCACCGCCGCCGCGCGGTCCATGGAGTCGCCGCTGTTGTCGGTGTCCTCGTTCCGTCGATCATCGACGGCCTCTGCAGGCTTCGGGGCCTCGACGGTCATCGCCCACCCTCCGCGCCGCTATCCCCATCCTCGTCGCTCTGCGGATGGCTCAGCGGGGCCTCCGTCGGCGGGGGCGGCGGCGCATCCCGGTCGACCAGGTCGAACCACGCCTTCTCGCCCGTCTCCGCGTTTCGCCGCACCCGGCACACCGGGTCCCCAGGCTCGTGATCGAGCACCAAGAGCCAGTTCCGCTCCGCCGCCTCGTGCAGCAGCCAGTGCTTCGTGATCATCGAGGTGTACGGCTCGACATCGTACGACAGGCTAAAGGTCTGCCCCGCGTGCCACTTCGTCGGCATCACATCCGGAACGAACACTACCGTGTTCCCCTCCGGATCGTGGAACATCACCGCCTGCTGCCCCCAGGTGTGCCCGGGCACGAGGAAGGTCCACACACCCGGATACACCTCGGTCAGGCGCGACATCACATCCGTCTTCGGCAGCTCCCCGCGAGAGGGCTTTCGGTTCAGGGGGAAGGGCCGCTCTGACTCCACCGTCCGCAAGCGAGGCCGCTTTGACCCGTCCGCGTCCACGAGGTCGAGCCCGTCGTCCTCGAACGGCAGCAGGTGGTCGCGGTAGTAGGTCCGCGTCATCACCGCGTCGTTCGCCCGCGCGTCGATCCACTCCCGCTTCTGCACCACCAGCTCGGCGTTCGGGAAGGTCAGCTTCACCCGCGGGTCATCGCCCGAAGCCGCCCCGGGCTTGGTCGCCACCCAGTCCGGCTCCTCCCCCTCCCGGCACCGCCGCGTCAGCCCCCCCGCGTGATCAAAGTGCAGGTGGGTCACGATCACGCCCTCGATCTCCGCCGGGTCCACGCCCTCGTCCCGAACGGCCGTCTCCACCGTCCGCCCGTCGAGCCCGAAGATGCCCGACATCTTCGCGTCCAGCTTGTCCCCTGTCCCCGCCTCGATCAGGAGCCGCTTGGGCGTCCCCTCCACCGGCCCGCCCTCGGGGTGCACCGGCTCCAGCAGCAGGCAGTTGTGGTGCAGCTCGATCCGGTTCTTGTCATCCGGCTCCACCGACCGAGACCACACCACCCGCGGGATCACCCCAAACATGCCCCCCCCGTCGAGCAGGAACCGCCCCGCCCGCAGCACCGTCCACCGGTACGCCGGCCGCGCCACCGCCGGCGCCTGCTGCCGATCCCGACGCGGGCCGCGCTCGCGGGCGGCATCCGCGGCCGAGGGGGCATGGGCGGCGGGACGGGCACTCTGGGCGGGGTTGCTCTCCGTGGGCATCACGGCGATGGTATCGGTATGAGCCCCGCCCATCCGGCCCCATCCCTCACCCCCCCTGAGAAGACCCGGGTCTACGAGCAGACCCTCGCCGCCGAGTACCTCCGCTGGATGCGTTCGTGGTGCGCTCGGCATCCAGACGCCGGCTTCGAGGCCCGCCGCGTCATGGGCACCGACGACGCCCCCGGTGCCGTCATCGCCGGCCCACGCGACGCCGTCATCACCGACTGCTTCGGCCTCGGCTACGGCGAACCCGTCCCCGCCGTGGTCATCGACGAGATCGAGGAAGTCTTCCGCCAGTGCGACAGCGTCCCAGAAATCGAGTGCACCCCCTACTCAGACACCTCCCTGCTCGACCACCTCCGCCAGCGCGGCTACGGCGTCATCAACTATCTGCAGATCTTCTGGCTCGACATCCTCACGCCGCCCGCCGAGCGCGTCCCCGGCGTCGAGGTCCGCTTCGTCGATAAGTCCGACCCCGCCGACATCGCCCTCGCCGCACGCACCATCGCCATGGGCATGGAAAGCCGCCCCGACGAGCCGACCGGGCCCGGCCTCACCATCGCCGACCAGGTCGCGAGTTGCCCCGACTGCGTCACCTGCCTCGCGTACATCGACGGCCAGCCCGTCGGCGGCTCCAGCGCCGGCATCTGGGACCGACACCCGCTCTGCGGCCCGCACCTCAACCTCTACGGCGGCTCCACCGTCCCCTGGGCCCGCGGCCGCGGCGTCCAACGCGCCCTCATGCTCGAACGCCTCCGCTGGGGCTTCGAACACGGCGCCCGCACCGCCACCCTCGACTGCAAACCCGGCATCGCCACCGAACGCAACGCCCGGCGACTGGGCTTTGAGCTCGTCTGCACGAAGGGCGTATTCGTGGCCAAGCCATTCGCCGAACGCTGAACGCGCCGCAGAAATCGCCAACGCCGGATCCCGACCAACCGCGTAGCGAAAGGCCAACCCATGCTCCACAAAGGCCCCCCAAGACCCAGCACCACCGGCGTCAAGGTCACCCGAATGGAGTACCGCGCCGGTGCCCGCCTCTGCTACGCCCTCGGCGTCTTCCTCCTGCTCGTCCCCACCACCTGCCTCGGCTGGCTCATCGGCGGCGAAATCGACAAGGCCCTGAGCGCCCCCAACTGGCCCACCACCACGGGCGTCATCATCGGCTCCAAGGTCGGCACCAGCACCACCGGAGGCGGTTCAGTCCCACGCAGCACGCAGTCCGTCGCCATCGTTGAGTTCGAGTACGAAGTCAACGGCACCGAGTATTACAGCCCGGTCGTCAACATCCTCGGTGTCGGCCACGAGGACCCGAGCGCCGTCGTCGCCCGCTACCCCGTCGGTGCCGAGGTCACCGTCCACTACGATCCCGACAACCCCGCCGAAGCCACCCTCGAAACCGACATCGGCCCCCAGCCCTACTACGCCGCCGCCATGATCGCCAGCCCCGCCCTCTTCGGCATCATCTTCCTCATCCTCGGAGCCGTGGTCGCACGCAAGGGCCGCTCCCGCACCGGAGGTGCCTCCGGCAAAGCCATCAACCCCGCATGAACACCGCTTCACACCCCGCCCTTCCCCCACGCATCCACTGGTGATCCCCGCCGAACCCCGCTAGGGTGCCCTGCACCCCTCACGGCACCAACGACGGGAGAACCGGATGCCCCGCCTGACGACGACGACCGCCCTCCTCGCGCTCACCCTCTCCACCCTCGCCCTCGCCCAAGACAGCGCACAGCGAACCCCCGAACAACGCATCGTCGCAGTCAAAAAAGCCGCCCCCTTCGTCATGCAGGGCGAAGACGGCGAATGGTCCGGCCTCGCCGTCGAGCTCTGGTCCCGCGTCGCCAATGAAACCGGCATCGACTACCGCTTCGAAGAAACCGACCTCGACGGCCTCTTCGAAGGTGTCGAGTCCGGCCGCTACTTCGCAGGCGTCGGCGCCACCACCGTCACCGCCGAACGCGAACGCCGCGTCGATTTCACCCACGCCTACTACACCGGCGGCCTCGCCATCGCGGTCCCCACCTCCGGCACCACCGGCTCCTTCTTCGGCGCGATGAAGGCCCTCATCACGCCCACCTTCCTCTCCGGCGTCGGCTCGCTCGCCGTCCTCCTCCTCGTCGTCGGCCTCGTCGTCTGGCTCGTCGAACGCAGGAAAAACCAAGACCAATTCGGCGGCGGCGTCGTCAAGGGCCTCGGCAACGGCTTCTGGTTCAGCGCCGTCACCATGACCACCGTCGGCTACGGAGACAAGGCCCCCATCACCGTCCCCGGCAAGCTCGTCGCCCTCGTCTGGATGTTCGCCTCCATCATCGTCATCAGCTTCTTCACCGGCGCCATCGCCTCCGCCTTCACCGCGAGCGCCCTCACCGGAGGCGTCCAAGGCCCACAAGACCTCGACACCGCACGCGTCGGCGTCGTCAACAACACCTCCGCCGAGGAACGCATGCGCACCCGCGGCATCTCCGTCCGCACCTTCGACAACATCAACACCGCCCTCGAAGAACTCAAGGCCGGCGGCCTCGACGCCGTCGTCCACGACGACGCCATCCTCAGCTACACCGTCTCCACCGACTTCCCCCGCGACGCCCGCATGCTCGAAGGCACCTTCGCCCCCCAGCCCTACGCCTTCGCCCTCGCACCAAGAGCCGAGGAACGCGAACAGATCAACCAAACCATGCTCACCATCACCGGTGCCACCGCGTGGAGCGAGCGCGTCGAGGAAGTCCTCGAAGGCGAAGGCTGATCAGGCGAGCGAGTCCGCCTCATCCCGCAAAACCCGCACAATCTCCGCCAAACACAACGCCGCCGTAGCACCATCCACCACGCGATGATCGCACGCCAGGCTCAGCGGCATCAGCTTCCCGACCACCGCCTGCCCGTCCCGCACGACGACCCCGTCGTACGCCTTGCCCACCGCAAGAATCGCCACCTCCGGCACATTGATCACCGGCGTCGCGAACTTGCCCGCGTGGCTCCCCACATTGCTGATCGTGAAGGTCGAGCCCATCAGCCGATCACGCGCGATCGACCGGTCCCGCGCCGCCTTCGCCGTCGAAGCGATCGCGTTCGCGAGCGACACCACATCCATCCCGTGCGCCTCGGGGATCACCGGCACCATCAGCCCGGAGTCCGTGTCCGTCGCGATGCCCAAGTGCACCGCCGAGTGGTTCACGATCTCCTCGGCCTCCTCGTCCACCGTCGCGTTCAGCGCCCCGAAGCGACCACCAAGCGCGGGCGAGATCGCCCGGCACACCGCCGCCGCCACGAACGGCAGGAAGCTGATCTTCTGCCCGCTCGATGCGGCCAGCCGCCGCCGCACATCGTCCAGCGCCGTCACATCCGCCTCGTCCATCACCGTGAAGTGCACCGCCGTGTTCACGCTCGACCGAAGCCGGTTCGCGATCGTCCGCCGCACCCCGCGGAAAGGCACCCGCCCATCCCCGCTCGAAGCCTGCGCCGGATCCGGAATCGGCCGCCCACTCGACGCGGGCACGAACCCCGGTGCATGCGGCACGCCCCCGCCCTGCTGCCCCATGCCCATCCCGGGCATCCCAGGCATGCCGTACATGCCGGGATACATCCCCGGCATCATCATCGGCACCGGCATCATCATCATGGGCATCGGCATCGGATAGCCCATGCCCATTCCCATGCCCATTCCGGGATACCCCATCATCGGCTGCGGATACCCCTGCTGCGGCTGGTACTGCGGCTGCGAGTACGGCTGCTGCTGGTAGTGAGGCTGGTACCCCGGCTGCTGCTGCTGCGGCAAAGGCCGCCGCGTCTGCCCACCCGACGACGCACCACCACCCGCCTGCTGCGTCTTCCCGGACGCCGAAGCTGAGCCCCGCGAAGCTTCGGGCTGAGCCTGCGAAGCCTTCTTCGCCCCGCCCGATTCCGCAAACGCCCGCACATCCTTGTCCGTCACCCGACCCGCGATCCCCGTCCCGGGCACCTCGTTGATGTCCACGCCCAGGTCCCGCGCCAGCCGCCGCACCGCCGGAGCCGCGAGCGCCTTGCCCTTCCCCCCGCGAGCGATCTCCCCCGTCATCGCCCCGACCACGGTCCCCGCGTCCTCGTCCGCCTGCCCGTTGTCCTTCGGTGTCGAAGCCGGAGTCTTCGTGTCCTCGACCCGCTGCGGCTGCTCCGGCTTCGCCGGCTCCTGCCCCTGCGAAACCGCCTCCCCACCCTCATAGGTCACAAGCGGGTTCCCCACATGCAGGATCTCCCCCTCGCCCCCGTGCAGGGTCTTGATCGTCCCCGCCCGCGGGCTCGGCACCTCCACCAGCGCCTTGTCCGTCTCCATCTCGGCGAGGATGTCGTGCTCCTTCACCGTGTCACCCGGCTTGACCTTCCAGGCGATCAACTCCGCCTCATGAACGCCCTCGCCGAGGTCGGGAAGGATGAAGATGTTGGGGTCCTTGGTCTTCGCGTGGGCCATGATCGAGTTCCGTGTCTGAGTCGCCCGGCGAGCCGAGCGTGTGAAAGTGTCCTTCAGTCTCCGCCGTCCCCACCATCTCCGTCGCCCCCGAAGAGGCCCCAATCACCGTCGCCGCCCATGCTCCCCCGCGTCCGGATCCGACCAACGCGGTCGAGCAGCGGATTGATGGTCGTCTCATGCTCGCCGCCCAGGGCTCGCGAAACCAACCAGTGAAGCCCGGCCACCGCCGCAATCAGCACGCACGCGGTGATGACGATGCCGAGCAGCATGTCAATACGCCAAAACTTCCCCAAGCGCCAACCCGATGCGCTTCGCATCGGGCAAGTAGTCAAGCTCCAGCTTGTAATACGGCATGATCGTGTCAAACCCCGCCACCCGCTGCACCGGCGCCTCGAGATGCAGGAAGCAGTGCTCCTGGATCAGGGTCGCGATCTCCGCCCCCAGCCCCGCCGTCTTCGGCGCCTCGTGCACCACCACGCACCGACCCGTCTTCTTGACCGATTCCGTGATGCAGTCGATGTCGATCGGATCGATCGTCCGCAGGTCGATGAGCTCCACGCTCACATCCTCCGGCTGCTCGTCCATCGCCTCCAGGCACTGGAACAGGCTCGCCCCCCAGGTGACGACCGTCACATCATCCCCCTCGTTCACCACCTTCGCCTGCCCGATCGGGATCGTGTAATCCTCCTCCGGCACCTCCTCGCGGTAGCTCCGGTACACCCGCTTCGGCTCGAAGAAGATCACCGGGTCCGGGTCGCGGATCGCGCTCAGCAGCAACCCCTTCGCGTCATAAGGCGTCGCCGGCATCACCACCTTCAGCCCCGGCGAGTGCGTGTAGATTGCCTCGGGCGAATCCGAGTGCAGCTCCGGGGCATGAATCCCCCCGCCCACCGGCACCCGCACCACCATCGGGATCGTGATCGCCCCACGGGTGCGCGTCCGGAACCGCGCCGCATGGTTCACGATCTGGTCATACGCCGGCCCCAAGAACCCCTCGAACTGGATCTCCGGGATCGGCCGCATCCCCGCCATCGCGAGCCCCACAGCCGTCCCCAGGATGCCCGACTCGTCCAAGGGCGTGTTCTGCACGCGGTGCTGCCCGTGCTTCTGCGCCAGCCCCTCCGTCACGCGGAAGACGCCGCCGTTGATCCCCACATCCTCGCCCAGGATCACCACGCGGTCATCCCGCGCCATCTCCTGGTCGAGCGCCTGGTTGATCGCCTGCACCAAAGTCAGCTCTGCCATCGCAACCTTCCCTTTACTCGCCCTCGACCGCCACAGCGAGCGCCACGCGCCCCAGCCGCTCGGCGAGCAGGTCATTCGTCGTGATCGTCGCACCCTCCGGCGTCCGGTAGCCCGAGTCCACCTGCGCCGCCTCGTCCTTCAAATCAAGCACCAACCGCCGCACCGCACGCCCCCCCGGCACGGTCTCGAAGGTCAGCACCGCCGAAACCTCCGCCACATCCCCCCGCGGCCGCCGATACATATCCCGCAACACCAGCACCCCGGCCGACGGCACCTCGACAGCAAAGTTCAGCCGCTCCGCCTCCCGCGTCGCCAGCCGCATCGCCTCATCCAGCCGCAGAAGACCGGTCCGAGGCCGAAGCTCCCCCCGCCGCCCGACCTCGATCAGGCTCGGATCGATCGGGTAGATCCGCCCAAGATCCAGCCGATCGATGAAATCTGTATCCATCGGAGTCTCAAAGATCTCCCGCACCGCCAAGACCGCGATCCCCAGCCGCGCCCGCGCCACATCAGTAAACCCCTTCGGCTCCTTCCCGATCATCGTCGCCGAGTACGCGTACCCACCCGCCCCCGGCCCCCCGAGATCGACCACGACCTCCAGCACCCGCGGGTCCTCCCGCCGCTGCGCCCCGCCCCCCGGCAACGGGAAGTCCCACTCCGGCGCCTCCATCCGGAAGGTCATCGTCCGATCGTTCACCCGCATCGGAACCAGCCCGAACTCTTCCGCCTGCGCAAGCAGCTCCGTCCGCACCCGGTTCCGAATCGTCGGCCTCACCGAGTCCTCGATCAGGTTGTCATAGTGCAGCCCGCCCTCAAACTGATGTCGCCCCTGCGCGCACCCGCTCAACGCGACAACGCAGCAAACGCTTGCAAGCCCGATCACCGTCGCGCCAAACGCCCGCATCACGCCCCCTTACCGGCCCACCGGCGACCGCAGCCCGGCCTGCTCCGGGTACAACCCAAGAGAACTCGTCCGCATCGTGTCCCGCTGACGCTTCAGGTCCTCGGGAAGCTCCGCGAACATCGAGTCAAAGAAGTCCGCCGCCCGCGGCGCCTCGATCCCCTCCGCAGTCTTCACGACCTCGGAAACGATCTTCTCCGCCTTCTCCTGCAGCGCCACCTGCTTCTTCTCGTCCCACTTCTTCTTCCCCTCGAGGTACCGCCGCGTGCGGATGAGCGGGTCCTTCTCCAGCCACGCATCCAGCTCCGCCTGATCGCGATACCGCCGAGCATCATCCGCCGTCGTGTGATCCCCAAGCCGGTAAGTCACGCCTTCGATGAAGGTCGGCCCCCCGCCCTTGATCGCCCGCTCCCGCGCTTCCTTCGTCGCCTTGTACACGGCAAACAGGTCGTTCCCGTCCACCTGGATCGTCGGCATCTCGTACGCCAGCGCCTTCTGGGCAACAGTGGGGGAGTTCATCTGCTCCTCCCGCGGCACACTGATCGCCCACTGGTTGTTCTGGCAATAGAAAATCACCGGCACCTGCAGCGTCGACGCAAAGTTCATCGCCCCGTGGAAGTCACCCTCGCTCGTCGCCCCATCGCCGAAGTAGGTGATCGCGCACGCCTCCTCGCCCCGCAGCTTCATCGCCCACGCCACACCCGTCGCGTGCAGCATGTGCGTGCCGATCGGGATCGACAAGGGCGTCATCTTCACACCGTCCGGAATCTGGTTCCCCCGCTCGTCACCCATCCAGTGCAAAAGCACATAGTGCATCGGCATCCCATGCAGGAACATCGCCGCGTTTTCGCGGTAGCACGGCACCACCCAGTCCGTCCCCTTCACGCAAGCCAGCGCCGACCCTACCGCGTTCGCCTCCTGCCCCTTGTTCTGCGGATAGGTCCCCATCCGACCAGAACGCTGCAGCTTGAACGCGATCTCGTCCAGGTGACGGCACACCCACATCTGCTCGTACGCGAACAGCACCTGATCGTCGGTCAGCGTGTCCTTCGCGAGCGCCTTGTCCAGGTTCCCCTGCTCGTCCAGGATCTGGAGATGCTCGATCTTCGCCTCGTAGACCGTCCGCCTCGGCATGCCGCCTCCTCTGCTTCCACCTGCCGCGAGATGCACCCAACAGGACGCGATGCCCGCAGACAAAGACGGCCCGGGACGCCCGCGCCCCGGGCCGCACTATTCTAGGTCAACGCGGGGTTCCCCGCGACGCGACGCACAGGCCATCAGCCCCCGTGCGCCGTCTCTTCCATCTGCTCGCGACCAGTCCCCCCGTGGACATACCGACCACTGGTCCCGGGGAACTGCTTGATGGCCTCCTGGTTCGGCTCGTGGCCCTTCCCACGCAGATCCGTCGGCGTCCGCTCCGGAATCACGAAGTCGCTCGCCGGCTGCGCATCGCTCAGCGCGATCGCCGCCTCCGCGGCCTTGAACATGCTGTCGTCCGCGTTCTCGTACAGCTCGCGGAACGCCTTGTTGATCTCGAGCTCAGCGATATCAAAGAAGTGCAGCGCCGCCGCCTTGTTCCGCTCGAACTCGGCCCCGCCGTGCCCGTCCCGGATGTCCTTGTCCAGCCGGCTCAGCGTGCACGCCCAGGCGTGGATGTAGATCGCCGCGTCCGCGATCCGCGCCTGCACGCACTGCCGCGTCACGATCTCCGCGTCGAACCGCTTGCTCGACGCCTTGAACTGGTAAGTCAGCTCGCTCACCAGCTTCGCCATCCGCTCGCCCTGCCCCACCAGGCTCGGGTGCAGCCCCGAGATCTGCGGCGCACGCTTCCGGATGCCGAGCAGCACCTCCGTCGCAACGGGCACACCCGCCCGGACGACATTCAGTGAGATCTGGAACTTCTCCGCCGCGTCCTTCAGGCCCAGCAGCTTCTCCGCAAGCTGCTTCCCGCCGTACGCGAACACGAACGCCTGCATCACCTCGTTCGCGCCCTCGACGATCGTGTTGATGCGGCTGTCGCGGAAGATCCGCTCCACCTCGTTCTCCGTCATGTACGACTCGCCGCCCATGATCTGCATCGCGTCGTTCACGACCCGCCAGCCCATCTCGCTGCAGAAGGTCTTGCACACCGCCGTCTCGACCATGATGTCCTCGTCCCCGCGGTCAAGGAACCCGGTCGTCGCGTACAGCATGCTGTCCATCGCGTAGCAGTACGCGCTCATCCGCGCAATCTTCTGCTTCACCAGCTCGAAGTCGCTCAGCGGCCGCTGGAACTGGTACCGAGTCCGCGCCCACTTGATCCCCTGGTCCATCGCCCGACGCGCCCCGCCCAGCATGCCGGCCGACAGCGTGCACCGCCCGTAGTTCAGGCAGGTCAGCGCCACATTCAGCCCCTTGCCCTCCTTGTGCAGGAGGTGGCTCTTCGGCACCTTTACATTCTCAAAGGTGATCCGAGCCTGCCAGGTCCCCCGGATGCCGCACTTGCTCCGGTTCTTCGAGAAGATGTTGATCCCCGGCATGTCCGGCGTGCAGACCAGCGCCGTGACCTTGTCCTTCCCGTCCGCCATCTTCTGCTTGGCCATCACGGTGAACAGCCCCGAGATCGCCCCCGAGGTCGCCCACTTCTTCTCCCCGTTCAGGATGAAGTGCTCCCCGTCCTCGGTCAGCTCGCACCGCGTCTCCTGCCCGCCCGCGTCGCAACCGACATTCGGCTCGCTCAGACAGAACGCGCTCAGCCACTCCCGCGCCAGCTTCGGCAGCCACTCCTTCTTCTGCTGCTCCGTCCCGAACAGCATCAGCGCCTTGCACCCGATCGACTGGTGCGCCGAAACCACTACCGCCGTCGACCCGCAGTACTTGCCGATCAGCTCCAGCACGCGGTTGTAGCTGGTGATCCCCATCCCCAGCCCACCGTACTCCTTGCCGATCGTCATCCCCAGGACGCCCAAGTCAAACAGCTTCTTCAGCGCCCACTCCGGGATGTACTGCTCCTGGTCGATCTGGATCGAAGGGTGCTCGTTCTTCAGGTAGTCCTCGAGCTCCGCCAAGAGGCGGTCGCACTCCGCCGTCTCCTCGGGCCGCTCCTTCGCCACATCGAAGTACGGGAACAGCAGCTCGCTCCGCAGACGGCCCCAGAAGTAGTTCTTCACCAGCCCCAGCTCACCCGGCTCCGGACCGAGCAGCGTCTCCGCGTCCTCGATCATCTTCCGGTCGCGCTCCGAGACACCCTTGATCGACTTCAGGTCAGCCATCGTCGTCCCCGATCCTTCCAGGTCATCAGCCCCGTCCGCCGCCCGCTCCCCAAAGGGAAGAGCCAACAACGCCCCCGGGCCAGGTCCATCGATCCATCCCGCCGGCCGGCTCCGATCAGACCAACAGTCTGACCACTCCCGGCTCGGCACGCACACTGTAGCACCACAGTTTCGCCCATCCGCCCAACCGGATGCCCCAAACCCCCTCTTCACATTCCGCCCCCCACCCCAGCCCCACCCCAGCCCCACCCCAGCCCCACCCCCAACCCCGTGAGTCCGGAAAAATGGAGCCCCAAGCGTCAGCGCGGGGCTGGGCCGACGCAGACGCCGGATCCCGTGGCCCCCCCCGGTGCCACTGACCCGGCTCCGCCGGTCAGTGCAATCCCAAACCCAACCCCCGCCCATCCCCGACCGCCGCGCGCCCCCACCCCCGGGTGCCGTGGCCTCGCGAGCGCCAGCGAGCTAGGCCACGAACGACCGACGCCGCTTCCTCGACCGCTGACCCCTCACGCCTGATGCCCGACGCCTGATGCCCCAACCCGCTCCGCGGGTCGCCCCCTTACCCCTTCCCCTTATTCAAGAACGCCGCGATCGCCTCCCGCCCCGCCGGCTCCCCGCGCAAGCGGACCAGATTCCGCCGCTCCGCCGCCAGCGCCTCGGACCAACCCTTGGTCAGCCCCGCGTCCACGCACTCGATCACCGCGTCCCCCGGGCCCGTCCCCTGCACCTCGCCGCGCACCGCGTCGAGCCCCGTCAGCGTGCTCGCCGCCCGGCTCGGCCGCCCGATCCAGCACTTCGGCTGCCCGTCCCGACCCCGGTCGCCCACCCGGTCCTGCTCAAGCACCCACGCCCGGGCTACCGCCCGCAGCTTGTCCGGCTCCGCGACGCGGTCGAACAGCCCCGCGTCCTTCGCCTCGTCAAAGGTGTACGGCCGCCCCGTCGCCGTCCGCCGGATCGCCTCCATCGCGTCCAGCCGCGCCGGCAACAGGTTCGTCCCGCCCCACCCCGGGCAGATGCTGAGCCCCGCCTCGGGCAACCCCACCGGGTACGGCTTCCCCGAAGCGCTCGGCGCCCCGATCAGCCCGTCGCAGTGCATCGCGAGCTCGAGCCCACCCCCGAGCGCGGCCCCGTTGATCGCCGCCGCCGTCGGGTAGGGCAGATCCGCGATCAGCCCGAAGACCAGCGACCCGTACGCCAGGTAGTGGTCGAGCTCCTTGTCCCCCATCGCCTGGATCGACTTCAGGTCCGCCCCCGCGACGAACACCCGCTCCGAGGCCGACGCCAGCACCATCCCCGTCGCGTCCCGGGGCAGCGAGCGCAGGGCCGCCTCCAGCCGCTGGATCAGCTCCAACTCCAGCACCACCACCGGCTTGCCCGGCTGCTCGAGCAGCACGGTGCACACGCCATCGTCGGTCTGTTCCACGGGCAACGGTTCGATCGCCATGCGTGACCTCCTGCCGCGAGCCTACGCCGTCACTTCAGCCGAGCCCTGAGAACGCCCTGCGCGTGCTCCGTGAGCACCATCTGCGCGCTGAGCTCCGCCCCATCGAGCACGATCCGCCGGTCCTCCGACCCGTCGATGCGGTTCAGCAAGCCCTTGGTCGCCGCCAGCGCCTCCCGCCCGCCTGTCTCCAGCCGCTCGACGAGGTCGTTCACGACCGCATCGAGGTGCTCGCGGTCCTCGGCCAGGTGGTCCACGATCCCCCGCTGGTACGCCTCCGACCCCATCATCACCCCGCCGCGGAGCAAAACCGCCCGCGCCGGCCCCGGCCCGAGCTTCCGCACCAGCCACGGCGCCACCACGGCGGGGCACAGCCCCAGGTCAACCTCTGGGAATCCGAGCCGAGCGTCGGCGTTGGTGACGGCGAGGTCGCAGACGCACGCGAGGCCGCAGCCGCCGCCGACGGCGGCGCCGTTGACCGAGGCGACGGTGACGCTGGGGAGGTTTCGGATGCGGAGGGTGAGCTCGGCGAGGGAGGTTAACAGCCTGCGCGGCAAGTCTTTATCGCCGGAGCCGCCGGCCTCGGCGTCGACGACGATCTCCTTCAGGTCCATGCCGGCGCAGAAGGCTTTGCCGGCGCCGGAGAGGACTGTGACGACCACTTCGGGGTGGTTCTCGAGCTCGTCGAGGCGGGTGTGGAGTGCTTCTAAGATGCTTGTGGATAAGGCGTTGCGCTGGTCGGGGCGATTGAGGGTGAGCCTCGCGGTGGGGCCGTTGATATCGAGCGTGGCGGCGTCGGTCATGATCCGAAGATCTCCTTCTGGATGCGGGCGACGGTGTCGGGGCCGAGCGCATCGAGTGACGCTGAAAGACCTTGCGCGATGGTACCGGCATCGAGATCTTCGACGCGGAGGGTCCAGGCCTTGGTGGCGCGGGCACCGTCGCCGGGCTTGTCGGCGATGGATTTGGCGACCTCCAGCGTGCGCACGGCTGCGCGATCTGCGCGCGCGCCGGGCGCGGCTGTGCGCACGATCTCGTGGACTAACCCCATTTCGTGCGCACGCTCGGCGGTGAAGAGGGCGGGGTCGAGGGTGACCGCCCGTGCGCGCGCGGCGAGGGCGCCGTGCAGGAAGGGGCAGCTCACGGCGGGGGAGATGCCGAGCTTGACGACGGGGTAGCCGAGCTTGGCCGTGTCCTCGGCGATGACGATGTCGGCGCCGCCGAGGAGGGCGCAGCCGCCGGCGACGGCGGCGCCGTGGACGCCCATGACGACGGGGGCGGGGCAGGTGCGCATGGCGATGATGGCCTTGGAGAGCGCGTCGAGTTGGGCGCGGAGGAGGGCGTGGTCTTCGGTGGGTGGTTCGGACTTGAGGTCGAAGCCGGCGCAGAAGGACTTGCCGGCGCCGAGGACGGCGATGGCGCGGGTGGCGTCGGTGACGACGAAGGCGGCGGCGAGTTGGTGGAGCATGTCCGGGGTGAGCGCGTTGCGCTTCTCCGGGCGGTCGAGCGTGACGGTGCGGAGGGTGTTGTCGTCGGTGACTTGGATCATGGGGATTCGGGGTGTTGCCTGCGCTGTCCGTTCATCGCACTGACCCGCGGGGCCGGGTCAGTGGCGCCGGGTGGTGGGTTGGGGGCGGGGGACCGCGATCTCACGATCGCGGCTCTGATTGGAGTGGTGGTTCTCTGGGTGAGTCGTGGCTCGTCGGGGGTGCGTGGGTCATTGTCCTTCTGGGGTTGGGCGTTCGTGGTCTAGCTCGCTTGCGCGAGATCGGCCACGGCACCCCGGGGTGGTTGTTTTGCCAGCCCGCTCGCTTACGCTCGGGGCTCCATGGGTGTGCGACCTTCTATTCGCGCGTCCTTGCTTCGTTGATGATGGTGTTGGCGAGGGTTTCGGCTTGTTTGAGGTGGGCGTGGTCGAGGTTGGTTTCGTAGCCGGCTTGTTCGAGGGTGCGCATGAGGGTGCTGGTGGCGATGTTGCCGGGGGCGGGGTTGTCCCTGGTGCCGGCGTAGGGGCAGCCGCCCAGGCCTGCGGCGGAGGCGTCGAAGGAGCGGACGCCCAGTGTGAGGGCGGCGCGGACGCAGTCGGCGGCGCGGGCGAAGGTGTCGTGGAGGTGGAGGGTGAGGCGGTCGGGGGTGAACCACTCAGGGCCGATCTCGGCGCGGACATACTCCAGCATGGCGGCGGTGGTTTCGGGATCGCCGGCACCGATGGTGTCGCCCAGGTCGATCTCGTCGGCGCCGAGTTCGACGAGTCTCGCGGCGACCTCGGCGACGGCGGCGGGCTCGATGGGGCCTTCGAAGGGGCAGGCGATGACGCAGGAGATGTAGGCCCGGAGGCGGAGGCCGGCGTCGGCTGTCATCTGTTGGACGGGGCGGAAGCGTTCAATGGCCTCGGCGATGGAGGCGTTGGTGTTCTTCTGGCTGAAGGACTCGCTGGCGGCGGTGAAGACGGAGGCCTTGTCGATGAGGGTGTCGAACCCGGCCGCCCTGGCGGCTTCGTTGGCTTCGAGCAGTCGCTGCATGCCCTTGTCGTTGGGGACGAGTGCTGAGTAGACGGTGTGGCCGGGCTTGTCCTCGGCGAGCAGGGCGCAGAGTTCGGCGGCGTCGCCGAGCTGTGGGATCCATTTCGGGCTGACGAAGCTGGTGATCTCGATCTCGTCGGCGCCGGTGGCGGCGCAGGCGCGGACAAGGTCGGCCTTGCGGTCGGTGGGTACGCGGGCGGGCTCGTTCTGGAGCCCGTCGCGGGGGGAGACCTCGGTGATGCGGATGAGTTCACCCATGGCCCGCATCCTACCGGCGGGGCGGGTCGAAGCCGGGGCATGTCATTCCTTGGTCGACCGAAGCCGGCGAAGCCCGGGCCCGGGCAGCGGAGTGTGTGGGACTTTCCTCGGCCGCCGGCTTTGGAGCGCGAGCCGCGAGAAGTCGTGATCCGCTTCGCGGGTCGTGAGATCGTGCGGACGGTGGGGGCGTATCGGGTTCTTGAGACGAGCCACCCGCCGGTGGTGTTCGTGCCGATGGGTGATGTGGCGGCGGGGGTGCTGGTGGAGAGCGCGAAGCGGCCGACGGCGTGCGAGTGGAAGGGGTGGGCGCGGTACTTTGATGTTGTAGTGGGGGATGTCGTGGTGGGGGATGTTGTGGCGGGTGAGCGGGTCGCGCAGGCGGCTGCGTTCTGCTACGACGAGCCGACGCGCGGGTTTGAGGCGATCGCGGGGTGCCCGAGTTTCTACGCGGGGCCGATGGAGCGCGACGGGGGGGATGCTGGGGACGGGTGCTTCGTGGATGGTGAGCGCGTGGTGCCGCAGCCCGGCGGGTTTTACAGCGGATGGATCACGCGCGATGTGAGCGGTCCGTTCAAGGGGATCGCGGGGAGCTGGGGTTGGTGATTCAGTTCGGGTCGGTTGCCGGATCGCTCGCGGATGGCTCTGCGGATTGATCGCCGGCGGCCTCTGCTTCGGCGGCTTCCTGTTCGGCGCGTTCGGCGGCGGTGGTGGGTTCCTCGGTATCGTCGTCGCCCAGCTTGAGGAAGGGGATGGTCTTGTCGATGCTGCGCAGTGTGGTGCGGAGCGCGGCGAGGTGTGTGTCGAGGCTGGCGAGGGTGCGGTCGATGCTGCCGAGCGTGGTGTCGACGCTCGTGAGGGTTTCGTCGACGGAGAGGAGGGATTGGTCGACCGACTTGAGCGAGGTGTCGACGGACTTCAGTGAGGTGTCGATGGTGGCGAGCTTGTCGTTGATCTCGTCGACGGTGTTGAGGCGGGTGTCGAGGCGGTCGAGGCGTTCGTTGACGGCGGTGACCTGATCGCGGATTTCCCAGGCGATGCAGCCGGGCATGGTGGCGGCGAGGAGGGCGAGGGTCGCGGCGGAGGTGAGTCGGTGCTTGTGGTGCATGGTGAGAGGGTATCGGACGCTGGTGGTGCGCGGGATGGTCGGATCGGCGCAGGGAGTTCCCTTTGAGGGGCGGCTGATCGGACGGTCGGGGGGCTGAAACGGGCTTGAAACTGCGTCAAACCGGTCCGATTCCGGTTCCGGGGGTTGCCGGCTGGTCGGTGGCCGCTATTGTGAAGATGTCTGGGAGTGGCTAGAGAGAGACGGTCCTCCCCTGACATCGTGGCGGGTGTTCCCCCGTGGTCCTGACCGGGCCGGCGGGTGTTGCCGCGCATCGGCACTGCCGGGCGTGGGTGGCTTGGCGATTGCGCCTTGGGTCCGTCGGGGCCCGTGAGAGACAAGGCCGCGTTCCGGAGACGGTTCGCGGGACAAGACAACCGCAAAGTAGTGAGGAGAGTCGATATGAAGACGACGACGAAGTGCCTGTTCGGTGGTGCGCTGATGGCTGCTGGTATGGGCAACGCGATGGCTCAGGAGTTCACGCTCCCCGGGAACATCCCGCCCTACGCCGACACGCTCGTGCAGGCGTATGTGTATGACTTCTACACCATCGGCAATGTCGGCGGGTACAACCTGAACGGCGGCTTCGGCGACAGCTACTCGGTGTCGACGGCGTACGGCGCCGGCTCGGCCTCGATCACCAGCACCTCGCTGAGCGCGATGTCGAACGGCATCGGCAACACGGACTACCTCGGCGGCGCGTTCGCGCAGGCCTACGGGTACCTGAGCGTGACGATGGACGCTGTGCTGAACCTCGCCTGGGACTTCACGGGCGAGGGCGGCTTCGGGCCGCTCGGCGAGATCTCGATCGTGGACTGGACCAACGGCGGCGTGGAGATCTTCGGGACCGACGCGTTCACCGCGGGCACCGCTTCGGTGAACCTGATGGCCGGGATCAACTACGGCATCAATGTGGTCGCGACCTCGGCCCCGGACACCTCGGCGTTCGCCTCGGCGAACCTGGTTCCGGCCCCGGGCGTGATGGGCCTGATCGGCGCTGCCGGTCTGGTCGCGACGCGTCGTCGCCGGTAATTTCCGCACAGTTCGTGCGGCCTATGGTCGATACAACCGTGCCCGTTGACGCGGGCACGGTTTTTTGATGGACTGAGGGTGGTTCGGGGTGATCCGGGCTGCCGGTTGGCGGATGAGGTGGTGCATGGGCAAGGACGGTGCGAAGAAGCCGGCGGGTGGGTCTCAGGGGGCTGGCAGGCCGATGGGGCCGGGGGGGTTGCTCGGGCAGGTGGGTGGGGCGGGTGGGGCTGGTGGGGCTGGGCGTGCGCCGGCGGTGCCGGGACGGCCGGGGGGTGTGGGTAGTGGGGGTGGGGGTGGGGGGCGTCGTGCACCGTGGATGACGGAGAAGCGTCAGCGGGCGATCAACGATGCGCGGGGGCTGATCGCGGAGAAGAAGCTGAAGGAGGCGGCGGAGCTTCTGGAGCCGTTGAGCTCGGGGTCTCGGCAGGATCCGGAGGCGTTGTTTCTGCTGGGGCTGATCGCCGAGCGGCAGATGAACATCGTGAAGGCGACGGAGCTGGCGAAGCGGTCGCTTCGGGTATTCGACCATGTGGAGGCGCGGCTGCTGCTGGCGCGGATGCAGCGGATCGGGGGGGAGACGGACGAGTGCATCGCGTCGTGTGACAAGGTGCTGGCGGTGCGGCCGGACATCGAGATGGCGAAGGTGATCCGCGGGGGGGCGCTCGAGGAGGGTGGTCGGTTTGATGAGGCTCGGGCGGTGATCGGGCCATTGGTGGAGCGGTACGCAGCGGAGGGGAAGCCGGCGCCGGCACCGGTGCGGTTTGAGTGGGCGAAGCTGCTGGTGCACGCGAAGGAGTATGACGCGGCGATCGAGCAGGTGGATTCGCTGTTGGCGCAGTCGCCTGATGAGAACTTGCGGCGGGTGGCGCTGCATTTGAAGGCGAAGGCGTGCGACCGGAGCAAGAGGTACGGGGATGCCGTGGAGGCGGCGCGGGGGGCGAACGGGATCGGGGAGCTGGAGTTCAGCCCGGAGATCTATGAGGAGCAGGTATCCACGCTGATCGAGATCTGGTCGAAGGAGAACATGGAGCGGTTTCCGCTGGCGAAGTGCGACAGCAAGCTGCCGGTGTTCGTGGCGGGGATGCCGCGGTCGGGGACGAGCTTGATCGATCAGATCATCGATGCGCACCCGAAGGCGGCGGGTGTGGGGGAACTGGCGTTCATCGAGCATTTCGCGAAGCAGCTGAGCATGGCGTATGACCCGGAGAAGGAGCCGCCGGCGTGCTTTGGGTCGTTCAATGAGCATCGCTGGACGAAGGTGGCCCGGGACTATGTGAAGGACCTGGAGAAGCGGGCGCCGGCGGGCGCGGAGCGGGTGGTGAACAAGGCGCTGGGAAACAACAAGCTGGTGGGGTTGATCGCTCGGCTGTTCCCGAAGACGCGGATCATCCATGCGGTGCGGGACCCTCGGGATGTGGCGGTGAGCTGCTTCATGGGGGGGTTTAACCACGCGGTGCACCCTTGGACGACGCGGTTCGAGTGGATCGCGCCCGCCTGGGAGCAGAGCCGGCGGATGATGCGGCACTGGGAGGAGACGCTGGAGGTGCCGATCCTCGAGGTGCGGTACGAGGAGCTGGTGCGGGACCCCGAGACGCAGTTTCCGCGGATCATCGAGTTCCTGGGGCTGGAGTGGGACGACGCGTGCCGGGAGTTCTACAAGACGCGGCGTACGGTGCGGACCTTGAGCTACGACCAGGTGAACCGGCCGATTTATACGAGTTCCGCGGGTCGGAACGCGAACTATGCGCCGTGGATGGAGGGGGTGGAGTTTCCGGCGTATCCGTGAGGGGGGGCAATGGGCAGTGGGCAATTGGCAATGGGGGCGGCCTGCGGGCGCGGTCGGCACCATCGACTTGGGCTTGTCTCAGCTGAGTTCAGGGCCGGGACGCAAGAACACAAGACATCGAATGTCATTTGACTGCGCTGCGGATTTCGGTGCGGCATCAGCGTCTGTCCAACGCCGTACGGAAACGATGTCGCTTGTCTGGACACCGTCCGGCCAGTCGATGTAGTTGCTCTCCAAGCCGACGCTCATTGAGATCGTGGAGCCGTTGCGGAGATGAGCGACGAACGGGCGGTAGCCCATCGCAACCTCCGGCAGTTCATCGAGGGCTCCTGCGATCGACGGAGGTAGCGCGTAGGGGCTGGGCTGAACCGCTTGAATCGCGTCGGCTTCTATGAACCAATCGTAGTCGGACGGCCGCCACTCTCCGTCAACAGTCGAGTAGGTTGGCGGGACCCGGTGGTCGCCGTTCACTGCTTCCCAGGCTACAACACGGGCGAAGCGTTCGCCCGGTAGCGTTTCGACCGAGCAGCAGCGTATCTCTCCACGAGACTTGCTCATTCGCGGCGGGATGGCGAGCATCTGCTCGTACGCGACCCGGTTGAGCGTGCGGAGCTTCTTCTCGGCAAAGGCAATCCGCGGGAGGTCTTCGAGCCGAGCTGACTGTACTGAGACGCGCTGCTTTGGTAGAAGTTGACGCAGCCATCGCATCATGTGCAGACCCAAGTCGTCAAGCCGTGCCG
Source organism: uncultured Phycisphaeraceae bacterium (assembly GCA_964615815.1). Lineage (GTDB taxonomy): Bacteria > Planctomycetota > Phycisphaerae > Phycisphaerales > UBA1924 > DAIQNV01. The sequence goes on from CAZTQV010000021.1 coordinate 66,189, forward strand.
CCAATCGCGCCCGCTCGTTGCTTCGAGCAACATGATGACTTTATGCCGCTATCGTTATGACGACAATCGTCTCTGGGTCTGCGCACGACAACGCCCCGGGCGCCGGAGTGGGGGCGGCGCTTCGGGGCGTTGGAGGGAGCGGCTTGGGGCGGTCTGATTAGCGGCGGCGGCGGGTTGAGATGATGCCGGCGAGGCCCAGGACGGCGAAGGCGCCGGGGGTGGGGATGACGGCGAGGCTGTAGACGCCGTCGCCGATGCCGGCGGAGCCGAAGCCGAGGCCGCCGACGAGGGTGGCGGCTCCGGTGGAGAGGTCGATGGTGTAGAAGGCGGGGTCGGCGCCGTTGACGCCGGCGAGGATGGCGTAGGCGGTGTCGTTACCCATCTCGTCGGTGAAGATGTCGAAGCCGGTGAACTGGTCGGTGTCGACGCCGAGGCTGCCCACAGTGTTCAGGGTGCCCGCGTTATTGGCGACGGTGACGAGGGTGTCGAGGGTGTAGTCGATGGCGTACTGGGTGGTGCTGGTCGCGCCGGCGAAGGACTGGGTGTAGGCGTTGTCGATGAGGTTGGGCACCGCAGCGGCGTTCATGTCGCCCGGGGCGTAGAAGACATTGGTGACGGCGGTCGTCGAGCCGTCGTTGGGGTTGTAGACGATGTTCTGGCCGCTCTCGGTGAGGATGCGGGCGCGGTCGATGGTGGGGTTGAAGTCGAGGCCCAGGACGAAGGTGTTGGTGGGGGCGACATTCATGGGGTCGGTCGCCATGGTGAGGACGCCGGTGCGGGTGTTGACGGTGAAGAAGGAGTCGGCGGAGTCGAGGTAGCCGTAGAGCATGCCGGTGGCGGGGCGGAAGTCGATGGCGTCGAGGAAGATGTTGTCGCCGGAGAAATCGGCGACGAGCTGGACGCTCGACGGGTCGGCGGTGTTGAAGCGGATGAGGCTGGAGCCGCCGTTGGCGATGGCGTAGGCGGTCTGCTGGGCAGCGGCGCCGGAGGTGAGGGCGGCGAGGCCGATGAGGGCGGTGGTCTTGGTCTTCATGTGGGTTCTCCCGGGTTGTGCGCGGTGGGGGTATGGGCGACGGCCCGTTTGGGCGGGCCGACGCGGGTGCTCGCGGACTTGGTTGGCGGGGCTTAGCGGATGAGGCCGTTGAGGCCATTTGGGAAGAAGCCGCCGGGGGTGCCGTTGCCGTTGAGGTAGACGATGTTCAGCACCTGCTGCGGGGAGCGGCTGAAGGCGATGGAGTTCTCGTCGGTGGGGACGATGTTGGCGACGCCGTCGACGAGGATGCCCTGGTCGAGTTCGTCGGGCCCGTCGGCGGCGTCGCGGAGGTCGGAGATGGCCTGGACGGCGTCGGTGAGGCCGCGCTGGAGGAGGAGTGTGCGGACGGTGGCGGCGTGGTAGGCCTCGACGCCGAGGATGCCGGCGGCGGCTTCGAGGAAGGTCTTGTTGGCGATGAGGGGGGCCCCGCCCTTGTAGGCGGTGACGCCGACATCTTCGAAGACGAAGGCCCCGAGGAGGAAGCTGTCCTCGTCGGCGAAGGGGTCGAAGGAGGGGCCGAGGCCGGCGGCCTGGGCGGCGGCGTTGAAGCTGTTCTGGAGGTCGATGGCGGGGCGGGCGACGGCCTTCGGTCCGAGGGCGGCGCGGAGGAACTGGACATGCGCGATCTCGTCGCGTGCGATTTCCTCGGCGTACTGGCGGATCGCGGGCGTGGCGAAGGGGACGGCGGGGTTGGACTTGATGGTGACGGGGCCGGGTGTGCCGGTGCCGTTGACGCCAACGCCCATGTCTTCGAGGCCCATGCCGAAGGCGGCGTAGGCGTAGTACTCGGCCTCGAGGTATTCGAGGTTGAGGGCGAAGTTCAGAACGGCGAGGTCGAGGCCGCCGCGTTGGGCCTTGGCCCCGCGGGGGAGCATGGTGAATGCGGCGGCCGCGGCGGCGCCGGCGCCAGCGATCTGCAGGAATCCACGGCGATCGCGCCCGTCCATAGCAACTGCTTGGTCGTTCATGTGTGTCTCCGGTTGAGGGTGTCACGCCGGAGTACGGGGTGGGGCGGATGCCGGATGTTGGTCTGGGCGAAGTTTCTTGGACCGGGGCTTTGCCGGGTGTGGTGGCGGTCAGGTCTGGAGGACGCCGGTTTTGAAGTCGCGGGTGAGGTCCCAGCCGCTCGCGGCTTCGAGGGCGGCGATGAGTTCGGTGCGTGTCTCGCGGGGGTCGATCAGGCGGTCGACCCAGCCTCTGGCGGCGGCGTGGCGGATGTCCTGCTGTTCTTCGTAGCCGGCACGGACGGCGGCGAGGATGGCGTCGCGGGTTTCGGCGTCGATCTCCTCGCCCTTGCGCTCGCGGCTCTTGGCCTCGATCATGGCGAGGGTGCCGGAGGCCTGGGCGGCGCCCATGACGGAGCACTTGGCGTTGGGCCAGGCGAGGGTGATGAAGGGCTCGAAGGCTCGGCCGCACATGGCGTAGTTTCCGGCGCCGTAGCTGCCGCCCATGATGACAACGATCTTGGGGACGACGGAGTTGGACATGGCGTTGACGAGTTTGGCGCCGGCGCGGATGATGCCGGCCTGCTCGGAGTCGCGGCCGACCATGAAGCCGGTGGTGTCGTGGAGGAAGACGAGGGGGATCTTGCGCTGGTTGCAGTCCATGATGAAGCGGGCGGCCTTGTCGGCGGCGTCGTCGTAGATGACGCGGGGCATGGCGGCGGCGGTGGTGGGGCCGGACTTGCCGCCGGGCTGCTGGCGTTGGGTGAGCTTGCCCTGGTTGGCGACGATGCCGACGGGTGAGCCGCCGACGCGGGCGTAGCCGCAGACGAGGGATTGGCCGTAGTCGGCCTTGTACTCGTCGAAGTCGGGGGCGAGGGATTCGTGGCCGTGGTCGTTGGGGGCGGCTCGGCTGTCGACGATGCGGGCGATGATGTCGAGGGTGTCGTACTGCTGGCCCGGTGTGTCGGAGAAGGTGTCGAGGATGGTGGTGGGGTCGGCGACGGGGCCGGGGACGCCGGGCTTTGTCTCTTCGTCTCTCGGTCTCTTCGTCTCTTCCCGCTTGCCGAGGACTTCGCGGAGGCGGTGGAGGCAGGCCTCGTCGTCCCTTTCCTTGAAGTCGATGGTGCCGGAGATGGCGGCGTGCATGGTGGCGCCGCCGAGTTCTT
>CAZTQV010000022.1:0-65604 GCA_964615815.1 uncultured Phycisphaeraceae bacterium
CGTTCACGATGAACTCGCCGCCGCCCATCATGATCGGGAACTCGCCGAGGTAGATGTCCTCCTCGGGCAGGTCCGGGTGCGTCTCCCGACGCAGACGCACGCGGATGCGGAACGGACGCCCGTAGGTCAGCCGCAGCTCCCGGCACTCGTCCGGCGTGTACCGCGGCTCCTCCAGCTCGTAGCTGATGTAGTCGAGGAACATCGTCCCGTCGTAGCTCTCGATCGGGAACACCTCGCGGAGCAGGGCCTCGAGCCCCATCCGCGTGTCCCGAGCGTCGGTCGACACCCCGAACTGCAGGAAGCGGTCGTACGCCTTGCCCTGCACCTCGGTCAGGTCGGGAACACCCATCGCGTCGCCGCGCTTGGTGAAGCGACGGACCTCGATCTCCGTGCGCTTCTTGCCCGAAACCGTCACCGGGAGCACGCCGCTGTCATGCACCGTCCGTGTCGTCATCCGCGAACCTCGCGTCTCTTAAGAGCCCGGCGGCACGCCGGGACTCGATCTGTCCGTTGTCATCGCCGCCCGCGACAGCGCCCTACCGGGGCCACCGCGGGTCCGACCACCCGTCACTCCGCCCGTTAGCTCGCCCGAACCCCGAAAAAGAGACCATCGCCCGACAGCCCGCCGCGGGCCTCACCCCGCCAGCCGCCGCCGAGCGATCCCGCACCCACGCCCGCTCCCGTCATGCCGGTGCTCGTGTCGTTCACCATCGTGCTCCTCAGCCGCCCCGGGGTCTGCCCGCACATGAAGCTCAACTCGCCCGCCTCGCCAGGCCGATGACAAAGCGCGGAACAGGACCCATCAGGGACCCCACTTCCCCGCGGTCGAACCGCGCACTGCTCTGCGGACCAGCGATCGATCAGCTTCATGCCACTCCCGAGGCTGAACAAAACGCTAGACCGGGCAGAGGGCCCGTTCCACCACGATCCAGCAAAATGCGGAGCGAGGCCTTGACAGGCCCCGCCCCACTCGATCTACCAATCAAACTGCGATCAAAGCACCCCGCACGCTCCCGCCGGGGTCGGATACCCAATCGAAATCCGATCAGGTCAGCTCGACCGTCGCGCCCACTTCCTTGAGCTGCTCGGCAAGCTTGTCCGCCTCCTCCTTGGGGAGGTTCTCCTTGACCGCCTTGCCGCCCGCGTCGACCAGGTCCTTCGCCTCCTTGAGGCCCAGACCCGTCGCCTCGCGCACGACCTTGATCACCTTGATCTTCTGAGCCCCGGCATCCTTCAGGATGACATTGAACTCGGTCTTCTCTTCCTCGGCCGGAGCCGCGGTACCCGCCGCCGGGCCCGCCATCATGACGGCGCCGCCGGCGGCCGCCTCGATGCCGTAGGTGTCCTTCATGTAGTCGCCGAGGTCGACGGCTTCCTTCAGCGTCAGGTTCGCGAGCTGATCGCCGAGGTCCTTGATCTTCGCGTCGAACTCTTTGGTCGCAGCAGCGCCTTCGTCACTCATGTCGGTCCCAACCTTCTGAATCTCAGGACGGGGTCACCCGCCCAGCCACACGCACCCGAGAGGGGCCGGCCCTGTGCCGGCTCTTTAACCCTGACGCGGTTCACCCGCGCCCCAGGGCCAGTCGAGCGTCGATGTTCGTCTCGCAGAGCCCGTTCCGCCGCCACCGGTGCCCAGTGCCCGGCTCCCGAGGCCCGATTACCCAACCTTGCTGATCGCCTCGCCCTTCTCGAGCTTCTCCTCGATCGCCTTGACGACGCCGAGCAGCCGCCCGCCGGGGCCCTTGACCGCACCGACCAGCTTCCGGGCCGGGCTGAGGATGAGGGTGACCGTCTGGGCGATCGCCTCGTCCCGCGTCGGGAACTTGCTCAGGGCCTTCACGCCCTCCTCGCCCGAGAACAGCTGCCCGTCCAGCACCGCGCCCTTGAGCTCGATGTCCGGGTAGGTCTTCAGCAGGTCCACGATCTCGCGGGCCACCTCGACCACAGACTCCGCCCCGTACGCCAGCGCGTTGCTGCCGTTCATGATCGGGGCCAGCGCCTCGAGGTTCGTCCCCTCGACGGTCTTCAGGAAGAGGTTGTTCCGCACGATCGTCACGCGGATCGACTTCTTCTCGAGACCACGACGGATCGTGTTCGTCGTGTTCGAATCGATCCCACGCAGGCTGATCACGGTCGCGTCGGTCAGATCGCCGAGACGCTCCTCGTAATCCCGCATCAGCATTGACTTCACGGTCTTCGACATCGCTTCGCTCCGTTCCTTACGCCGTCTCCGACCGAATTACGCCTCAACGACCGCGTACCGGACCTGAACGCCCGGCGTCTGCGTGCCGCTGACCGTGATCTTCTTGATGTAGGTGCCCTTGACGCTGTTCGGCTTCGCCTTCTCGATCGTCTCGAGGAAGTACGAGTAGTTCGCCAGGAGGTCGCCCTCCGGGAAGCTCATTTTGCCGATCACCGCGTGGATGTTCCCGCCCTTGTCGGTGCGGTACTCCACCTTGCCCGCCGCGAACTCGGCGACCGCCTCGTCCACCTTGGGGGTCACGGTCCCGTTCTTCGGGCTCGGCATCAGGCCCTTCGGCCCGAGCACGCGGCCCAGCTTCGCGATCACGCGCATCATGTCCGGGCTCGCGACCGCCACATCGAAGTCGAAGAACCCGCCCTCGACCTCCTGCATCAGGTCCTCGCCGCCCGCCTTGATCGCGCCGGCAGCGAGCGCCTTCTGCTTCATGTCGTCCGAGCAGAACGCGATGACGCGCTTGCTCTTGCCGATGCCCTTGGGCAGGCTCACCGAGCCGCGGAGCATCTGGTCCGCCTGCTTCACATCGACGCCCAGGTGCATCACGACCTCGACCGTCTGGTCGAACTTCGGAGCCTTGAACTTCTTCAAAGCCGCCATCGCGTCCGCCGGCTCCAGGGCCGTCGTCGGGATCAGCTTCTCGTTCTCACGGGTTCGCTTGCTCATCTTTGCCACGGCCACGCCCTCCCTTAGTCCGCCACCGTGATGCCCATGGAACGGGCGGTACCCTCGATCACGCGCATCGCAGATTCGATGGTCCCCGAGTTGAGGTCCTCCATCTTCTCCTGCGCGATCGCCTTGACCTGGTCCTTCGTGATCGAGCCGACCTTCTTCGCGTTCGGCTCGCCCGATCCCTTGTCCACCCCAGCCGCCTCCTTGATCAGGACGCTCGCCGGGCTCGACTTGATCTCCATCTCGAACGAGCGGTCGCTGTAGACCTTGACGATCACGCCCACCTTCTTGCCGTTCAGCTGCGCGGTCTGCGCGTTGAACTGCTGGATGAACTGACCGGGGTTCACACCGTTCGCACCGAGAACAGGACCCAGGGGCGGAGCAGGCGTCGCCTGCCCACCGGGCGCCATCAGCTTGAACTGCTTCGTAAGTTCTTTCTTGGCCATCGGTCTCCACCTCCCACCGGCCCCGGGCACCCGCCCGAAACCCCCGCGGCCGACGAAGGCAGGCTCGGTGGTTCAATCGGTTCGCGTTGTCGCCCCGGGCCGGCCTACCGAACCGGGACGCGAAAATCCCACGCACGACGCGCAGGCCCCGCAAAGACGGGCCAAGACGATAGACCTCCCCCGACCCCCCGTCGCCCCGCCAACACCCCCGCCCCAAAGAATTTCAAGACCCCGATAACGCCCGCCGCTCGCCTCACTGCCCCTCGCCCAGCCCCGTCTCGAGCCAGCTCACCACCTCCGCCTCCAGCCCGGCCTCCTCCGCCCGCCCCAGGAACTTCCGGGCCACATCCCTCCGCCCCTCCCCCTGAACAAGCACCGTCGCCAGGAGCCACGCCGACGCCGACTCCAGCTCGTTCGCCTGCCGCACCGCCCGCAGCATCAGCTTCCGCAGCTCCCCCTCACCCCCCACCATAGAGGGGTCGATCCCCGACTCGCCGAGCGCCGGCGTGATCTGGTGAGCCAGCCGCACCGGCCCCATCGCCTCTGCAGGCTTCCCAGACGCGAGCAGGGCCACCCCAAACAAGCGGAGAGATTCCGTATCTTCCCAATCTGTGTCCAGATGCTCCCGGAACAGCCCCACCGCCTCCTCCCACCGCCCCAGCCGCAGCGCCAGCCGCGCCAACTCCACCGGCGTCGCCGGGTCCTCGGCCGCCCCGGCCGACCCCGCCGGCCCCTGCGGCAGCTCCTGACGCATCTCGTCCGTCAACTCGCCCCCGGGCAGCAGCCGCGGGTCGACCCCGCCCTCCCCGGTGACCGCGGCCGGATACCACGAACCATCCAGCGGATACGGCGTCCAGCTCCGGTACCAGTAGAACCCGAGCCCGTTCGCGTTGCGGTACCGCACCGCCCCGTACCCCCCGATCGGGAACCCGCCTTGCCGCACCGCCGGGCGGTACCACAGCGGTGCCCCGCCCGACCCCGGGAGGTACACATTCCCGTCCGCGTCGATCATGAACCCGCCACTCCCCCGCACCCGCACCCGCACCTGCCCCGACGCCGGCAGACTCGCCGTCGCGACCACCCCCGCCGCCAGCCCCGCACACAGCCATCCCCGCCAGTCCATATCGTGTCCCCGATGCGCACGCCCACCGCGGCCCACGCCGCCGACTCACCAACCCGACACCCAGTTGTACGAGCCGGACGCCGCCCGGTCGCACTCCTCGGGCTCGCCCTCATCGCCCTGATGTTCACCCCGGGGTGCCTCGGGCTCCGCTGGGGCGGCCTCGGCGAGGGCCGCCTTGAGAGCGCCGAGTTCCCCGTCGACCTCGAACCCGACCTGCCCGTCCGCGTCTACGAGCCCATCGAGGAGAGTGCGGCCGACATCTACCTCACCGATCTGACCAACGACGAGATCATCGCCGCGCTCGCCGACCCCGCCGCCGGCACGACGGGCACGATCATCCACGCCCACATGTTCGTCCGCCCCCGCCCCGGGCGCACGCCCATCGAGACCACCGCCATCTCCGTCACCGTCCGCTACACGCTGCTCGCCCGAGGCTCCGTCGGCGTCTACGACGGCGGCGGCTTCCTCCTCCCAACAGGCAAGCCGGGACGCGACTACTTCGCGGGCCGCATCCCCGACGCGGATCTCCGCCTCGCCGCCACCACGCCCGGCTTCGTCGACCGCATCGGGCGGGGCGAGCTCAGCCTCAAGTTCCGCGCCAAGCGCGACCCCGAAACCGTCGACCTCATCCGCCGCCTCGCCGATCGCGCCTTCCGCCGCGCGGAGCCCGTCCCCACGACCGACTCTCCCGAAGCGGACGCCGTCGACGCCCCCTGACGGCGTTCACCGCGACCCGTGCAGCCGGTACCACCGCCCGATCGATTCCTCGCAGGCGTCGCCGTACAGCGACTTGAGCAGCCCAGCGGGCAGCTTCCGCCCCACCAGACGCGGCGCGCTCAGCTCGTCGAACTCCTCGGGCTCGACCTTCATCAGGTCCGGGTCGGCGATGTTGCTCTCCCCGTCGTAGTCCGTCTCCCACATCGTCCGAAGCGCCCAGTACCGGCTCGCGTAGAGCTCGAAGGCCTCCTCGGGACTGGACGCCAGATCCGCCCCAAACCGGGCCTTGCCCTCGGGCGTCGGGCTCAGGTGCTGGTCGTGCGTCACGATGTCCGAGCCGAAGATGATCCGCCCCTTGAACCGCATCAGGAACTCGATCAGCTCCGCCCGCGGGTGCTTGCTCACCTCGCGCACCATCCACTTCGTGGCGCTCGTGTCCAGCACCAGGTTGTCGTGCCGCTCGAGCAGACCGGTCAGGAACTCCAGGTCCTCGGGCCACCCGCCCAGGTGCGCCCCGAGCCACAGCACCGGGAACCGGTCCATCATCTCCTCGAACGCCTCGTACTGCTCCAGCTTCGTGCCGTATCGGCCCGCGTCCTTGTAGCTCGTCTGGAACCAGGTGTCCGGATCGGCGATGTGCGCCATCAGCATCATCCCGAGCTCCGTCGCCCGCTCCGCCACGCGCACCCGCCACTCGCTGTTGATCGCCAGCTCTTCCCGCGTCAGCCCGGCGTCCTGTGCCAGGTCAATCAGCCGCGGCGCCTGCCAGAACTTCACGCACCGCGCCCCGAAATCCCGGTGCCAGATCTCCAGGTTCTCGAGGAACCCCTCGGTGAACGCGTGCCGACGGTCCGCCGCCATGTACTCGGGGATCGCGATGAACGACACCCGATCGCCCAGGACCTCCCGCACCCCCTCGGCGTCCGCGAGCTGCGTCTGGCTGTACAGCCGGTCGATCCCGTAGAGGTCCATCACCTCCTTGAAGATCGTCGCCGCCTCGCGACCGTTCACATGCAGGTGCCCGTCGATGATCGGCCGCACCGGCGTCCCCAGCCGCTCCGCCTCCGCCCGGTAGTCCAGACCCAGCCGGTTCGCCGCCCGCGGCCCTGTGGTAGCGTGGTCACCAGAAGCAGTCATGCAGGAGGCCCCCTTCCGGGTCAGAACACACCCTTAAGAACGCTGCCATGGTAGACCCCACGCCAAAGCCCCCCTCCCCGCCGCCGCTCGAGCCGACGCGAGCCCGCCCCGCCTCCGCGCCCCAGGATTCGGCGGACGCCGACCCGGCATACCTCGCCGAACGCAAACGCGAGAACCGCAAGGCCCCCACCGGTAAGCGCCTCCGCATCGCCCTCGCCCACGATTGGCTCGTCGGCATGCGCGGCGGCGAGTTCGTCCTCGACCGCATCGCCGCCTATGTCCGCGCCCAGCACATCCCCGCAACGCTCCGCGTCCTCTTCCACAAGAAGCGCCACTACACGCGCGACCTCGACGAGCTCGAGGTCCGAGCGGCCGCGATTAACTCGATCCCGGGCGCCGCGGGCCCGTTGCGTCGTTGGCTGCTCCCGCTCTACCCCGGAGCCGTCGACGCCATGAGCGAGCGACTCGCCAAGGAACACGCCAGCCAGCCGATCGACCTGCTCATCTCGACCAGTTCCGGCCTCATCAAGGGCCTCGCCGCGCCCGAGGGCGTGCCGCACCTGTGCTACTGCCACACGCCCGCCCGCTACCTCTGGTCGCGCCAGGACAGCTACACCGAGGGCAAGAGCCCGAAAGCGCTCCTCCGCAAGCTCGGCTTCGGCCTCTTCACCAATCGCCTCCGCGACTGGGACCGCAAGTCCGTCGCCAATGTCACCCAGCTCCTGGCCAACTCCCGCTACACCGCCCGCGAGATCGAACGCTGCTGGGGCCGCGCGTCCATCGTCGTGCACCCGCCGGTCCGCACCGGCTTCTTCACGCTCGACCCCGCCGTCAAGCGCGAGGACTACTGGCTCGTCGTCAGCGCCATGGAGCCCTACAAGCGCGTCGAGCTCGCCATCGACGCCGCCCAGCTCGCGGGCAAACGCCTGCTCATCGCCGGTTCCGGCTCCCAGCTCGCCGCCATGAAGGCCCACGCGAAGAAGAACGCCAGGCGACTCGCCAAAGCCGGCAAGCCCGGCCGCGAGAACCTCGTCGAATTTCTCGGCCGCGTCGGCGACGAGCAGCTCCGCGACCTCTACCGCCGCGCCGGCGTCCTGATCTTTCCGCAGGTCGAGGACTTCGGCATCATCGCGGTCGAGGCCCAAGCCTGCGGCTGCCCCGTCGTCGCCCGCCGGGCAGGCGGGGCGCTCGACACGGTGTTAGAAGGCCGCACCGGCGTCCTCTTCGACCAGCCCACCCCGTCGGCGATCATCGACGCCGTCAAGCGCGTCCCCCCCCGCGTCGCCGCCCAGTGCCGGGCCAACGCCGAACGCTTCAGCGAGCCCGTCTTCGACGCCGCCCTGGACAAAGCCGTCCGCAGTCTCGCGGGTTGACACCGCTCGAAGCACCGGTAACCCACGCTGGCCACCCACGGCGACGCCTGTCGCTCGGGCGGTGATCGGGTGCGTAGCAGATTTTTCTGGAAAACAGGCCACCCGGCTCGCTACCTTCTCGAACAAATAGCACCTCGCGGCCCTGCCCCGCCGCGGCACCCCCCTTGGACGGAGACACCGGTGATCACCCTGCGCCACGCAACAGCCGCTCTCTGTCTGTGCACGACGCTGTCCCACGCCGACCAAGCCGACCCCTTCGAGTTCGAATCCGTCCGACTCATCGACGCCGAGACCGGCTGCTCGCACGGCTCGGCGGACCAGCGGGCCGCCGCCCGCGCGGCCATCGAGCGCGTGCGGATCGAGCAGCAGCGAAGCGACAACCGCGTCCTCGCAGGCGCGACCGAGGGTTTGCTCACCGGCCTCGACATCATCCTCGACCTCTCCCCCGCCGTCGCGGCGGACACAGAGTTCGTAGCGACGCTCGAGCGGGCGGTCGCCCGATGGGAGACTCTCGTCCGCAGCCCCGTCCGCATCCGCTACGCCGTCGATTTCACAAGCGGCGAACCGTTTGTCGCCGCGGCGAGTTCCGCGATCATCGGCAACGGGTCCTACGAGCCGGTGCGAGCGGCGTTGCTCTCGCGCGCAGGCCCCGACACCATCGCCCTGATCTCCGCCCTGCCGCAAACAGCCCCGCTCTATTTCGCACAAGGCGGCCTGAATGCGATCCCGATCTACGCGGACCCGCTCGCCCTGCGCAAGGTCTGGGGCCTCGCCGACCCCGCCGACATCTCACGCACAGATGCCTCCATCGTCTTCAACACCGATTTTGAGTTCGACCTCGACAATACCGACGGGACAACCCCGGGCCAGATCGATCTCGAGTCGGTCATGCTCCACGAGATCGGCCACGCCATGGGCTTCACCAGCGGCGTCGATAGCCAGTTCATCCGCGTGACGCTCGACTACTTCCGCTTTGGCATCAACGGCGCATCCAACGACCCGCAGACGCTCACCGACATCGCCGACGCCGGGTTCCCGCGTGAGATGCGCATCGGCGTTGAAGCGGCCCTGGACACCGTCGGGGCCATCCCGCCCTACACCGAGGCCTTCCGCTTCTCCACCGGCGTCAACGGCGACGGCCGCCAGGCGGGACACTGGAAGGCCGACGAGTTCCTGGGCCTGCCCATCCCCATCGGCGTCATGGACCCGTCCGTACCGCTCGACGCGCTCGCGCCCGACTACTTCACCGACGCCGACCGCCTCGCGTTCCGCCTGCTCGGCTGGGACATTGAGCTGCCAGGGGCCAGCTCCTGCGTCGCGGACTGGAACGACGACGGATTCGTCGACGCCTTCGACCTGATCGACTACCTGAGGTCGTACGACGCCGGCGACACCGCCGCCGACATCACGCCCGACGGCGTGCTCGACAACGAGGATGTCCGCGCCTTCCTGCTGCTGCTCGAAGAGCCCTGCCCCGGCGTGTAGCGGACCCACCGCTCCCGCTCACCCGTTGAGCACGCGGGCCTCGTGGATCATCCCCACATACAGCTCGTGGTCGGCCTCGAGGTCGAAGTGCCGCACCACCTCGCAGTCGAAGGCCGCGATGCTCCGGCCGATGATCGGCGCCGAGCTCCTAAACCGCATCGTGCTGAGCGCGTCGAACGGATCGTCCGCCTCGGGGTCCGGGTCCTCCGGGAACTTGCGGATGACCAGCCGATCCTCCGGCTTCACGATGCAGAGCCCGAAGTGATGACTGTCGCGGATCAGGGGCTCAATGGAATGCCCCTTCCGCACCGCGACGCACAAGAGCACCGGCTCCGTCGCGCACTGCTGCACCGTCAGCACGCGCACGCCCGACCGCACATCCTCGAACGCCGCCGTCATGATGCACACCGCGGGCGTACCCAGGTGCCGCACGGCCGAGAGCACCTCGGGCGACGGCGCCCCCGCCCCGGGCCGCTCGCCCGACGATCCCGCCCCGCCGTTCCCTGCCGTCCCCTCGTCCATCGTCCCGCCCGTCCCGTCGGCGACCGCCGACCGTCGAAGAACCCGCCCACGCCGGCCCGCTGACCACGCGGCCCGACCCATCACTCAGACCCAGTCCCCGCTCGAGCGACGCGGAGTGTACCGAACGCGCCAATCCCCGCCGGTGAGCACCGAGTTCCGCGCCCCGTGGGGCAACGGCCCACGGGCGCCCCCCCACTCCCGGGCCGTGCCGCCGCAGTCGTCCACAGGTTGTCCAGTCTGAAACGATCGATCCCCCAAAGGGGTCATTCGATTCGAAGTCTTGGATTCTAAAGAGCTTGCGCACACTGGCCTCGGCGCGACCCCGGGAACCGTCCCCAATCGTGCGCGAAACCTGAGCGTGTGTGTTGCGGTGTGGGGCGAAGTGGGGCATAATCCCACGGAACCCCAACTCGGGCGCCGGATGGTCAGGACGACCCGGCCCGACTCGCCCGAGCCTACCCCGCGTCCCGAGGGAGGCCCCGGAGTGACCAGCCGTGCTGTTCACAGGACAGGCCGAGATCACCATCGACGCGAAATTGCGTCTGGCGATACCCGCGAAGTTCCGGGGGTCCAAGCCCGGGCCGAAGCCGAAGGGCTCAGAGGCGAGCGGTGGGGAAGAAGGGACGGCGGGCGAGAGCCTGTCGGCGTGGTACTGCGTCCCGTGGCCGGTCGGCTCGCTGCTCCGGCTCTACCCGGAAGAGGCCTTCCACCGCCTCTCCGAGTCCCCGGACGATTCGCTGATCCCCAACCAGGATCTCGCGGACTTCGAGGCCAGCTTCTTCGGTTCGGCCGAGCGGCTGGAGATGGACGGCACCAGCCGAGTCCGGCTCCCCAAGTGGCACCTGGACCTGGTCGGCATGCCCAGCGAGGTGGTCGTGGTCGGGGCCAGGAACCGGCTGGAGATCCGCGACCGGGCCGCCTGGATGGCCTCGCAGACCGAACGCTTCAGCCAGCTCCAGTCGCTGGTGGAGCGGATCGAGGGCCGGAACAGGCGTTCCGGCGCGTGAACTAGACACCCCCCCGGCCCGGGCAAACGCCTCGGCCGGTGATTGAGCGAACGACCGCCGCGTCGGGGTGGGCCGCAAGGATCGCGGCCTGCCCGAGACCGTCCCCAGGGACGGGGTTGCCCGGGCAGGGACGCCTCGGCAGCTTGCCTCGACCGTCCGTTGCAGGGCGATCCGGGGCCGCACACGGTTTCGACGCGGCTCGCTCCCGCGGTGCTGGGGCCGTCGGCCAGCGACCCAGCGCCTTACTCCTGCCCGTCCGGGGACTTGCCGTCCCTGGGCGGGCGACAGGCGAATCGCGCGGGCTGCCCCCTCGGCCCGCCAGGGGCATAGAGAGCCCTCCCGACGCCCGGCGCGGCCCTCCCCCGCCGGGCGTCATTTCCTTTTGTCGATCAAGCAATTGCGATCAGGCCGACGCCCGCTGCGGGACCATCTGGCACGCCAGCCGCAGCCCGCCCGGCAGCCTCCCGCCCGGCCGACGGCCGAGGGTCCCAGCGATCGAGATCGACTCGTGCCGCTCCGCGATCCGCGCGACGCAGAGCGAGCACGCCGCGACCCAAGGCGAGCCCGGGTGCGCGCGCACGCGGAACAGCTTTGTGCGCCCGTTCGCGCAGTCGTGCGCACAGGCGGGCCGCCCGGCTTCAGCCGGCTGGGTCATTTGACGCAGACTGATCGTGCGCGCCGGGAGCCCCGGTTCGTGGTGGCGGAGGTGGCCGGCGGGATGGGTGACAGCGGTGCGGTCGGTCATCGGAATCCCCACGAGGCCGGGATCGGACAGATCACGGCGACGCACCACAAGAAGCGTCGAGACCGCGTGTCCTTGCACGGGTTCGGTGGGTTTCTTGCGGCTACGGGGCTGATTGGGGAAGCCGCCCGAGTGATTGCACCGGGGTTCGCGGGCCCGCCCCGGGGTCCGATCACGACGCCGGGGCGTCCTCTGCGTCGGGGGCGGGGACCGGCTCGGCCGCGGACTGCGTTCCGACCTGCACGAGGACGACGCCCGCGATGACCAGGATGACGCCCACGATCCGGGCGGTGTTGGCCGGGCGCGGCTCGCTTCGGAACCAGCCGTAGTGGTCGACGACGAGCGAGGCGATCATCTGGCTGACCAGGATCAGGCCCAGGGTGAGGACGGTCCCGAGCTTGGGCGCGAGGATCAGGGTGATGACTACGAACGCCGCTCCGATCAGGCCCCCGGTCCAAGCCCACCAGGGGGCGTTCCCGAGCGACGCGGTCGTCGGCAGCGGCGCTCGCATCGCGATCCAGATCGCGATCAGGGCGGCCAGGCCCACCGAGAAGTTGATCGCGGCGGCGAGATAGTCGTTGCCCGCGGCCCGGCGCAGCTCGGCGTTGAGCAGAGGCTGGATCGGGATGAGGATGCCCAGCACGATGGCCGGGAGGATGAGCCAGACCTTCACCGGGTCACACCTTCATCTGGATGATGGGGGGTGGGCCGGTTCAGCCCGCGCCGCCGGAGATGTACTGCTGGGCCTCGTCGGCCGAGAGGATCGAGACATTCTCGATGATGACCGGGTCGACCGGCACATCGCGGAGCCCGGCGCGGGTGGTCGTCGGCACGCTCTTGATCGCGTCGACGACGCCCATGCCCTCGACGACGCGGGCGAAGACGGCGTAGCCGGCGCCGTCGCGCGGCGTGTCGAGGAAGTCGTTGTCCACGACATTGATGAAGAACTGGTTGGTCGCGGAGTCGGGCTGGTTCGAGAGGCGGGCCATCGCGACGGTGCCGCGGGTGTTGGACAGGCCGTTCTGCCACTCGTTCTTGATCGGGGCGTCGGTGGGGCGCTTGTCGAGGTCGGGCTCGAGGCCGCCGCCCTGGACCATGAACCCGTCGATGACGCGGTGGAAGATGGTGCCGTCGTAGCCACCCTTCTCGGCGTAGCTGACGAAGTTCTGCGTGGAGATCGGCGCGTTCTCCTTGTCGAGCTCGAGCACGATGTTGCCCATGGTGGTGCTGAGGCGTGCGTAGACCATCTTGTCCTCCGGCTGATCGGTCATCATGTCAGCGCCGCCCGCGGCGTCGCCCTGCGTCTGGTCGGCCATCGCCGGGGCCTCATCGGCCATCGTGTCGCTGTCGGCGCTGGTGTCCTTCTGCCCACCGCAACCGGCAAGCGTGAGCCCCGCGGCGAAGAGCGCGGCGAGGGCGGTGCGGGCGACGACGCCGCGGCGGAAGCGGGCCAAAGAAGGCAGGGTGGAAGAGGTGGTGTCGGTCGGCTCGGTGGTGGTCATCGCTCAACCCTCGCGCACGCCGGGGCGGCCCCGGGATACTTGTCTGGTACGGGCCCGCTCATCGGGCCGCCGGGGGGCGGTCGCGGGGTGGCGGGCACACTGGGCGGGAGTGTACGGGGTCCGGAGCGGCGACGCCCGGCGATGCGACCCTTAGATGCGGTGCAGGAAAATCGGTTCATTCGGTGGATCGCGGCGTGATTCCGGTATCGTGGACGCCCGCGGCGGGCACGGGCCCGCACGGGATCAGGGAAGCAGGCAGCCCCACGGCGGCAGGAACGCCGGTGCGGGACGCAGGAGATTCGCCGATGCACTCGTGGACCACCTTTACCCGGACGGCTCTGGTTTCGACGGCCTGCGCTGGTCTCTTCGCACTCGCGGGCTGCAGCACGCCCAAGGGCGAGTCCGCCAGCGAGCGCCGCGCGTATGTGCAGACGATGGCGGACCAGGCGCTCGCCGATCTCTACGCCGAGCGGCCCGACCTGCGGGACCGGATCAACAAGGCCGCGGGGTACGGGGCCTTCAGCACGATCGGGACCAACCTTATTTTCGTCTCCACCGGGGGCGGCTTCGGGCTGGTGCACGACAACTCGACGGGCGAGGACACCTACATGCGGATGGGCGAGGCGGGGGTGGGCCTCGGCATCGGCGTGAAGGACTTCCGCGCAATCTTCGTCTTCAGCACACAGCGGGCCCTCGACCGCTTCGTCGAAGAGGGCTGGACCTTCGGCGGAGACGCCGACGCGGCGGCGAAGACCGGCGACCAGGGTGGGGCGGCCGGCGCGAAGGGCGCGATCGGCGACGAGATCACGGTGTACCAGCTCACCGAAAACGGGCTGGCGCTCTCGGCGACGGTGTCGGGGACGCGCTACTGGAAGGACGAGGAGCTGAACTGAGCGTGTGCGCTCGATATCGCTCCTGAATATCTCGACACGAGGAGGCAGAGATGAATTCGCAGCGGATGACCGGGATTCTGTGCGCCGCCGTGCTCACCATCGGTGGTGCAAGCGGCGTCGCTATCGCCCAAATGAAGGCGCAGCCCGCGGACAAGACCGTCGAGAAGCAGTCGCAGCAGGCACAGGGCGAGCAGAAGGTGAAGGTGACGCTGCTCGAGGCCGGCGAGGGCGAGAAATCCCGCCTGCGGATGGACCTTGAGCCGGGCTCGACGCAGTCGACCGCGATGCGGATGAAGACCTCACAGAAGGTCTCGATGGGCGGCCGGGCGTTCCCATCGCCCGACATGCCGACGATGATCATGCCGATGTCGGTCTCGATCGGCGAGCGGGCCGAGGAAGCCGAAATGAAGGCATGGATCATCAAGTTCGACTTCGATGAGATCGAGCTCGAGGGCTCCGACCCGCAGACACGCCAGGCCGTGAAGCAGGGCCTCGCGGGCTTCGGCGAGATGAGCGGGACGGCCGTCATGAACGCCGAGGGCCGCTGGGCCGACACGGAGTTCGCGGGCCAGGAATCGCTGGTGCCCGAGATGCGCGATCAACTCGAGGGGATGACCGCGGGCCTCACGAACATGGTCGCGGCGCTGCCCGGCGAGCCGGTGGGCATCGGCGGGAAGTGGCGCGTCGAGGAGACGATGGAGTCGAACGGCATCCGCATCACGCAGTCGATCGTGTACACGCTGAAGTCCCGCGAGGGCAACCGGCTGACGCTCGACGCGGAGATGAAGCAGTCCATCCCGCCGCAGGAGGTCAGCCCGCCCAACATGCCCGGCCAGTCGTTCCAGACGCAGGGCGAGGGCACGGGCAAGGGCACGCTGGTCGTTGACCTGACCAAGGTGATGCCGGTGGACGGGACGATGAAGTCAACCACCAAGATGAACATGACCTCGGCCCAGATGCAGGGCATGGCGATGGACATGGAGATCGGCACGGAGATGTCCGTCGGCGAGCGGTAATTCGCTCAGGCATCCATCGCGCGGAGCTTCTGCATCTCCATCTGCTCCAGCCGGCGGCGGATGGGGATGTAGTTCGCGAGCGGGACGGCCGTCCCGATGATGCCGATCAGGACGAGCGGGTACCACACGGCGTAGGGCTGGGCATTCGCGAGCGCGATGAGCCCCGTCAGCAGGCTGCCGAAGCAAGCGGTGACCATGATCGCGAGCACCGTGAGCACCGGTCCGCGGCCCGCCTTGAGCCACATCAGGACGCCGAGAAGCCCGCCCATCAGGCCGACGGAGGAGCCGAAGATCGCGCCGATCCAGCCGCCGGTGCGGGGGGACCACCAGGCGTTGGTGGCGACGGCGGCGGAGGCCGCGAGCGGTTCGAAGGCGACACCTCGCACCTCGACGACGCCTTCGCCGGGCAGGACGGCGAAGAGCTCGATCCGGTCGAGCGGCACCGCTGCCATGCTCGCGTCGAACGGCAACTCGAAACGGCGCCACCCTTGGTCGCCCGCGAGGTTCCTCATCGGGCCGGTCTCGAGCAGGCCGCGGGTGAAGTACGCGTCGGCCCCGAAGTGATGCCACGCGACGAGGTGCGGCGTGGTCTCGGGCGTGGTGCCGATCTGCTCGACACCGACGGTCCGCACCTCGCCCACGAGTCGCATGCGATCGGCCTCGGCGTGCTGCGTGTCGATCACGGTCAGCGGGTGAGTGCCGGGGCCCTCGGCACGGTGCGTCTCGGTCAGAGCGGCGGCGTTGGCGGTGAGGGTTGCGAGAACGAGGCAGGCGAGGCGTGTCATCCGTCCGTTCCTTTCTCCGTTCGCCCGTTGCCCCGGGCGACATCCTCGGCGTGAGCGCGCAGCAGCTCGCCGATGAGCTTCGGGTCGATCCGCCCGTCGGCCGCGCGCAGGCGGACCAGGCGCTCGAAGGCGCTCAGCTCCCGCGCCTCCTCAGCGAGGCGGACCTTCTCGATCAGCTTGTTGAGCCGACTGCGCACAGTCGGGTACGAGACGCCGTAGGCCTCGGCCATGGCCTTGAGAGAGCCGGACGCGAGGACGAATCGCTTGATGAACGCGAGGTCCTCGTCGGCCAGATCTTCGAGCCAAGGCTGGGCCATCGGGTATGAATATCGCCGATGACTTTCATTTTGTCAATATCGATTTTCATATTATTGAAGACGATCGCCGTCACGCCGGCTGGGCGGCCCCCGCCTCCGCCGCCCGCTGCATGTCGGCGAGGTCGGCGTCGAACGCCTTCAGGATCGAGCCCTTCATCATCGGGCCCATCAAGACGCCCATCACCTTCGCCCCGACCGACTGCGGCTCGGCACGGAAGGCGATCGTCGCCCGCGTGCCCCCGGCGTCGGGCTCGAACCGCATCTCGCTGAAGTACTTCGACCCGTGACTCTCGGCGAGGAAGGTCATCCGGTGCGGCGGCTGAAACTCGTCGATCGTCATGACCTCGGTCGCCTCGCGCCCGAACATGATGCGCGTCTCGCGGAACTTCGTCCCCGGGCCGACCGGGCCCTCGGTCAGCTTCTCGACGCTCTTGATGGCGCTGATGGTCTGCCCCCAGCGGTCGAGGTCGGCGAGGATCGCCCAGCAGGCGTCGGGCGGCGCCGCGATGTGACGGTCGGTCGAGCAGCTCATGCCCATGGCGGGGGCTCCTTCACTCGGGATTGGTCGGCTGCGCCTCGTGCGCCTTGATCTTGGCCGTGATGTCCGCCGCGAGGGCGTTAGGGATCGGGAAAGTCAGGGAGTAGTGCGCGATCTTCCATCGCCCGTCGTCGGCGACGACAACGCCGGTGCCGCGGCAGGTGCCGTACTTCGCGTTGGTCAACAGCTCGTCGAACCACGCCACGCCGGGCCGGCTCGGATCGGCCTCGACAAAGCGCGAGACCGGCGTGTAGGTCCAGGCCTCCACACCGTCGAAGTACGGGCGGGCGAAGGCCTCGAACTCCATCCGTGTCCACCGCTCCGTCGCGTCCGTGCCCAGGAAGACGGCGTCCCCCGTCATCCGCGAGAAGTACGCGTCGAAGTCACCCGTCGCGGCCGCCCGGTGCCACGCGTCGAGGGTCGTGTTGATCTCGGATCGGGGCGGAGTGGAGGCGCAGCCGGCGAGAAGGAGAGCAAGCAAGATAAGCGTCGGTCGCATGAGAGCAGACTACCGCCAAGGCCGCACGCCGCGAAGGGTCGGGATCTCACCCGATGACGCGGACCCGCCCCGGATCGAACGCCTCGGTCGTCAGCCCCGCCCCGTGCAGGAACGCGTGCACAACCCGGGCGTCGGCTTCGCCGAAGGTGCCCCTCGCGAAGCTGTCCGCGTCGAGCACCCCCCACGCCTCGCCCGCGTCGTCAATCAGCGGGATGACCAGCTCGGCGGTGTCCCGCGGGTCGCAGGCGACATACCCCTCGCCGAGCGCCGCCACATCGCGGACGACCAGCGTCGCCCGGCCCGTGAAGCTCTGCCCGCACGCCCCGTGCAAACCGATGGGCGAGCACGCGGGCGTGTCCCGCCGTGGCCCGAGCAGCATCGCCCCGCCCGGCTCCGCCCCCTGGTCGTTGCCCGGGCCCGCGATCTCGTAGAAGCCCACCCAGCTCAGGGCCTCGCCCCGGGCGCTGGCCGCCCGGTCGGGCGAAGGATCGCCGAGCGCCTCCCACAACGCATCGGCCGCCGCCCGCATGCGGGCGTTCCGATCGCCCCCCGCCCGCGCGATCGCCTCGCCGGCGGCACGCGCAGCGTCCTCCGTCCATCCTCGGATGGCGCACAGTCCGTTGGTCATGGTGGGTCAACCGCCCGGTAGGCGGCTTTCTTCGGGCCCGATCAGAGGGTCGCCGAGGTGAACGGCAGGAGGCCCATGAACCGGGCCCGCTTGATCGCCTGGGCCACGAGCTTCTGCTCGCGGGCCGTCGTGCCGAGCCGCTTGCGCCCGTAGATCTTGCCGTTAGGGCTCATGCTGCGACGCAGGGCCTCGACATCCTTGTAGTCGACATACATCTCGCCGTTGGGGGCGATCTTGGTGAGCTTCTCGGTGGGGGGGCTGCCGAAGCGGCTGAAACGGCTCATGCTGATCTCCGTCGTGGTCTGGGTGGCCACCCGGTTCGGCCTACGGTCGGCTCGCGCGGATGGCGACGGGTCTGTCGGAATCGGGGATGAGGCTAGGCCCGGTCGTGGTCAGGGTCGAGCCGGCGGGCCTCCTCGAGGGCGGCCTCCTCTTGGGCCCGGTGCATCGCCCCGTCCACGCTCACCACCCCCGCCCCGCGCCAAGCGAGGACGAGCGAGGAGGCGAACAGGACCGCGTTCCGCCCCACATGGCACCAACCAACCGGGCTGGAGCACGGCCACTCATAGTCGCCGAAGCAGCCACACTTGATCTCCTTGCCCTCGGCGATGACCTTCAGGATGCCGAGGGTAAAGCCCAGGAGCTGCACCGCGAGCAGCGTCGCCGCCCCCCGGGCCCAGAAGCCGAGGATCAGAGCCACGGCGATCAGAAGCTCCGCCCACGGGATGCCGAAGGCGAGCAGCTTGATCAGGTAGTCGTGCGCGACCGGGTCGAAGATGTCGAACGCCTTGATGCTGAAGACGAACTCCTGCGGGTCGCGCAGCTTCAGGATCGCCGCGAACCCGAAGACCCCGCCCAGCACCAGCCGCAGGGGCAACAGCACCACCACCGACTCGGCGACGCGGGCCGGGGTGGGTCCCAGCTTGACCGTGCGATCGGGCTTCACGGCGCGCCCTCCGGCATGGTGATCGGGTGCCCGGCGTTGACCCAGTCCTCGTAGCTGGCCTTCATGATCAGGATGTTCCGGTAGTCCATGTCCTCGAGGCGGATCTTCGTGTTCTCGCTGGAGTCGCAGTCGCCGCCCACGCAGTAGATGACGATCGTCGCGTCGAGCGGGATCATCGCCAGGTCTTCCTGGCCCTCCGCGGTCATCACGCGATTCGAGGGCATGAGGAACGCGCCCTCGATGTGCCCCTCGGCGTACTCGACCGGCCGGCGGGCATCGAGAAACCACGCCCCCTGCTGCCACAGCTCCCAAGCACCGGCGAGATCGAGATACCCGGGCTCGAGCCCGTTATCGATCGGCGGGGGCGGTGGCGAAGTCCCACCATCACCACCCGGCAGCTCGACCCGCTGATCGTCAGGCGTCGTGCCGATGCCGCCATCGGGCTCGACCGGGAACGGCACATCACCTGCCGGTGTGCCCGAAGTCACCCGCACCGGTACCACCAGCGAATGCGCAATCCCTAAGAAACCCGCCACCGCGGCGATCGCCAGGGCGCGGGTGATGAACGGGTCGCGGTGCCTCACGGGCGGTTACCCACGAGGTTCCGCTGAGGCGGCGTCGGCGTCGGGGCCGAGCCCGAACGCGGCACCCAGCCGTAGTACGCGATATCGATCGTCGGCTCGTCCTCCATGTCGGTGTGGACGATGAGCTGGCCGGACTGGCGGAGCTCCTGCGTCGGCGTGCCCTTGATGATCAGCCGATACGCGTCGCGCTTCTCGGGATCGACAGGCACCCACTCGAACTGCATCGCATCGTTCAGCGTGCCGATCGGCTCCACCTTCGTGATCTTGAACGGAACCGCCTTGCGGCTCACGATCTGGATGTCCTTCTCAAACGACGCGTCTTTCTCGAGCTGACCGAGCGCCAGCCGGCTCGGCCGGGCCTCGAGATCGCCCTTCACCTCGAGCACGGCCTGGATCGTGAACTCCGGGCGGCGCTCGTCGTTCGTCTCGAAGGTCATGGTGAAGCGGTGCATGCCCACCTTGGCCTTCTCCATCGACTTCACATCGAACGAGATCTGCTTCCAGGTCTCGCCGTTCGCCTCGACCGTCTTCGTCGCCGTCGGCTCGACCGCGATCAGCCCGTCGGTATCCACGCTCTTCAGCTTCGCCTGGAAGCCGTCCGACCGACCGCCGATGTTCAGAACGCTGCTTGTGCTGTCGCCCTTGTCCGTGCGCAGCCGGATGAACTCCTGGCTGACGAAGAGCACCGGCTTCACCTCGGCCTTGATGCTCAGCTGGTGCACCCGCTGGGCCTTGCTGTTCGTGATGACCGTGATCGTCCGCTCGTTCACGCCCTTGCGGTTGTGCGGGTTGAAGATCACCTTCACCTCGCCCGACTCGCCCGGGGCGTACTCCTTCTTCTCGAGCTCGGGCACCGTGCACCCGCAGGTCGAGCGGATGTCCTCGATCACGAGGGGCTCACTCCCCGTGTTCGTGAACTTGAACATGTGATCGACATTCTTGTGGTCCCACACCGTCCCGAAGTCGTGGTAGGTCCCCTCGACCGACATCACCGACTCGGAAAGATTCGCCTGCGGGTTCACGCCCACATTCGGGGCCGGGAGAGGAGGCGGAAGGGCAGCAGCCGTGCCGGCCGAAGCCACGAGCGCGCCAACCACGAGCGCATGAATGAAGCGGCGAGGCGTTGTCATCGCAGTCTCCCGAGCCATGTTCGTTCCTCCCTCGGAACCGGCCCACCAGCGGGCCTTCCTCACAATACCCTAGCGACCGAGCCGAAGACCTACCCCGAGCCCCGACACGGACCCTACATTGTTCCACACGCCCGGCCACACGCCAGCCCATCCGGCAGGATGACCCCGACTCCGGGCGAGACATAGAGAGTACGACCGGCGCGGCCCTCCCGTTCCCCCTTTGAAGCCCCGGGTCACCGATCGCCCGAAACCCTTTCAAATTCCTATCGACACTTTCCTCCGCAGACCCTGCCCCACCCACCTCTCGATCCCGCCCCGGAACCCGCCTACCGTTGGGGCCCGACCGACGGAGCCGAATCCGGCGGTGGGGCTATGCCTTGCGATAGACCCCCTTGCGAGAAACGCGGAGCAGTGCCATGGGCGCCCAGGACATCATCGAGAGCATCAACGCCGAGTCGCTGAAGACCGATCTGCCCCGCTTCGATGTGGGCGACACGGTCCGCGTCAATGTCCGCATCGTCGAAGGCGACCGCGAACGCGTCCAGACCTTCGAGGGCGTGCTCATCAGCCGCAAGGGCCGCGGGATCACCGAGATGATCCGCGTCCGCCGCGTCGTTGATGACATCGGCATCGAGCGCGTCTTCCCCCTCCACAGCCCGCTCATCGCCGGCTACGAGGTCGTCCGGCGTGGCGACGCCCGCCGCGCCAAGCTCTACTTCCTCCGCGACCGCGTCGGCAAGAGCCGCCGCCTCCGCGACCGCCGCCGCGGCATGAAGCATGTCGAGGGCATGGCGACCGTCCAGAAGTAAGCCTCGCCCTGCGAAGACGAATCACCCGCACGCGGCCCACTTCCCGGGCCGCGTGTTTCGTTTTGCCCGGGGGCACTACCCTCCGCCCGTGCGCATCGATGTCCTCACCACCTTCCCCGAGCTCTTCGAGCCCCGCGCCCCGGGCGTGCTCGGTGTCAGCATCCCGAAGCGTGCCCTCGACGCCGGCGCCCTCGCGGTCGTCCCGACCAACATCCGCGACTTCGCCGAGCCCCCCCACTACAAGACCGACGACCGGCCCTTCGGCGGCGGCCCCGGCATGGTCATGCTCGCCGAGCCGATCTGGAAAGCCGTCCAGCACGCCGAGTCCGCCGACCCCACGCCCGCGACCCGCATCCTCCCCACGCCCACCGGCCGCCGGCTCGACCAGCCGCTCGTCGAAGAGCTCGCCGCCAGGCCGCGCCTCCTCATCCTCTGCGGGCATTACGAAGGCATCGACGAGCGTGTCGTCCGCCGGCTCGACCCGATCGAGGTCTCGCTCGGAGACTTCGTCCTGAGCTCGGGCGAGCTCGCCGCCCTCGTCCTCATCGACGCCGTCGCCCGTCTCCAGCCGGGCGTCCTTGGGCACGACGCCTCCGCCGCCCAGGACAGCTTCAGCCCCCTGCCCACCACCAACCCCAACGGCACGCCGATCAACCCGAAGCGCCTCGCCAAGTGGCAGCGCGAGCTGGGCCTCACCGGAGAAGAGCGCCTCCTCGACTGCCCCCACTACACCCGCCCACGCGAATGGCAGGGCGAGCCCGTCCCCGATGTCCTGCTGTCGGGCGACCACGACGCCGTCGCCCGCTGGCGGCTCGAGCAGATGGCCGCCCGCACCCGCGAACGCTCCGGCTCCTAGCCCGCTCGGAGTCAGTGCCCGACCGCCGGCAGGTCGAGCGTGATGCCCGCCTCCGCGCACGCCGCGATCAGCTTGTCGATCGTCGCCGCGTCCGGCGGCGCGGGCTCCGTTGATCCGGGCGCGAGCGGCGTCCCCGCGGCCATGACCATCCTCTCAAAGCCCGCCGGCGCCGTGTGGATCAGCATCCGCGCCGGCTCGCCCGTTTCGTTCGCAAACCGGTGCTTCACGCCCCGCTTCAGGTGCACGAACGCGCCCGGCCCGCCGTCCGTCCGCGTCTCGCCCGGCCCGCCGATATCCGCGTAGAAGGTCACCGTCCCCTCGAGCACGAAGAACGACTCGTCGTCCCGCGCGTGCGTGTGCGGCGGCGGCCCCCCGCCCGGCGGCACGATCGCGTGCGTGAGCGAGAAGGCCCCGCCCGTCTGCTCACCGGTCGCGAGCAGGGCATAGATATCACCGACAAGCGAGTAAGTGGGCGCCGAGGCGGCCGAGCTGGTGTACGCGTCCATGCCCGCCAGTCTACCTAGGGGCACCCCGCGCTGAACGCCCCGAGGAACGCCGAAATGTCCGCGAAGGTGAACTGCCCGAACGGCTGGGCCAGGTCCGCCCCGGCGAGCTGGGCGTTGAAGAACGCCAGGAACGCCGAGATATCCGCGAAGGTCAGCTCCCCGTACGGGAACGCCAGGTCCGCCGCCGAGCAGGGACCGCCCGTCACCGCCCAGGTGAACGACTCGGTCATGATCGCCGCCCGCGCCGCCTCGTCCCGCACCCAGGGCGTCGTATCGACGATCTCCACCCGCACCATGTCCCCCGCGACCGCCCCGAGCTGGTCGGGCGTCTGCGCGTACAGCCCGATTCCCGTCTGCCGCACCGCCCCGTTCACGAACCACCGCGCCGCCATGGGCGAATCGGCACGCTCCACGACGCCGACCTCCATCGTCCCAAAGACATCGACCGATCCCGCCGCCGGCGACGCCGACCGGATCATCGCCGTCGCCTCGTGGATCTCCAGGATCAGCTTCTCCGCCGAGGGCAGGTTGAAGGGGCGGCCCAGCGCCCGCATCATCGAGTTGTTGCTCGGGCGATACACGCCCTGCTCCGAGTAGTGGGCGCCCTCGAAGGTCCCGTTCGGCCCGTCGAACCCCGGCAGGTTGTCGCCCAGCCAACGGAACCACTTCGCCTGCTGGCTCTGCATCTGCGACGAGGTCCGGATCGACGCGTTCGCCTCCGGACGCTCGCCGCCCGTGTACACCGTCGGCCCGCCGTAGGTGTACTCGTCCGCCAAATCGCCCAGCGAGTGCCCCATCTCGTGGATCACGATGTCGCCCGCAAGCCCGTTCTTCGCCGCCGCCGTCCCGAGATCGCTCGAGGGATACCCCGCGCCCCCGTACTTGCTCGAGTTCGCGAGCGCCACCACCTGGTCCACATCCGGCGCCTGGTTCGCGAAGCTGTACGCCTTGCTGACATTCACACACAGCAGCCGCTCGATCCCGTTGCACCAGTACGCCATGTCGAGCGCCGTATCACGCATCACGCCCTGCGACGGGTCGTTATCCACCCCCGACTGGTTCGACACCACATCGATCGTGTGGAACCGAATGAACGGGAGGTAAGTGATGAACGGCTCGTACGCGAAGATCAACGCCTGCGCGTTCGCCGCGTCCTGCCGGTACGCCGGGATCTGCGCCGCCGTGTACCCGTCCCCCACGAACACCACATCAAGCAGTTCGTCCGCCGGCCCCACCACATTCGCCGCCCCGCGCAGGAGCGCCTGCGGCGCCGGCGCCTCGGGCAGCACCGTCCGCCCGCCCGTCAGCCCATTGATCGGATCCCAGGTGTCCCAGTACACGACCTGACCGCCCCCGGCAGGCACATCCACCGCCTGCGGCTCCTGGGCCACACAGACGCACGCACTCCCCGCCAGGGCCGCCAGGCAAGCCGACTTCAGCATCGTTCCAACTCCCGTGTCCACCCCGACGAGCGAGACCTTCGAATAGAGGACCCGAGACTACCGGATCACCGACCCCGACTCAACGCGATTCCCGGGATTCTCCGGGTGCCCCCGCCACGCCTCGACCGCCGCCAGCACCTCATCGGGCGCCTTCGCCGTCCGCACGCCCTCTTTCAAGGGCAAACAGTGGCTCCCCGCGATCCCTTTGCCGAGCCAGCTGATCTTCTGCCGGATGATGTGCATCGCGTAGTGGTCCCCCCGGTACTCGCGCATCCGCCTGAAGTACGCCAGGACGGTGTCCAGCTTCTCATCTTCCGTCGGCTCCAGCCCCACCGGATCCTGCCCGAGCTGCGCCGCCCACGCCTGCCGGAACACCCAGGGCTTCGCGAACGCCCCGCGTCCGATCATCACCCCCGCGCACCCCGTCTCGGTCAGCATCGCCACCGCATCCTCAGCGGTCCGCACATCGCCGTTCCCGATCACCGGCACCCCGCCCGTGTCCGTCCCGTCGTACGCCCCGGTCGACTCCCCCACCGCCTCAACCACCCGCCGGATCCCCTCGCGCCGGCAGTCGCCCTTGAAGCGCTGCTCGGTCGTGCGCCCGTGGACGGTGATCAGCGCCGCCCCGCGCCCGCACAAACCCGTCGCCAGTGCGCACGCCACGCCCGCCTCGTACGCCTGTTCATCCCAGCCAAGCCGCATCTTCGCCGTCAGCGGGATCGACTCGGGCAGCGCCGCCCGCACCCGCTCAAAGAGGCCCAGCGTCCTCCCCACATCGCACATCAGCTTGCTGCCGCCGTCTTTCTTACAGACCTTGTCGACCGGGCAGCCCATGTTGATGTCGACCACGGTCGCCCCGTGATCGGCGCACCACTTGGCCCCGTCCGCCAGGATCTGCGGATCCCCCCCGTAGAGCTGCATGCAGATCGGCCGGTCCAGGTCGCTCGTGCGCGCGAGGTCCATCGTCGCCTCGGACCCGCACAGCAATCCCTTGGGGCTGAGCAGGTCCGTACACGCCAGACCCACGCCGCCCAAGCTGCGGCAGGTCTCCCGCCACGCGAGATCGCACCACCCCGCGATCGGGGCAAGCAGCAGGTTAGTCTCGAGCCGCACCGAGCCCGCCGGGGCCCGGAGCGTCAGCGGCACGCCGATCCCGGGGGTCATGCCGGAACGGTAGCCCCGGTCCTCGCGGCCTCGGCCAGCATGCCCGCGCCGCGGGCCGCCGCGGGCACCGTCCCCGTCCCCTCGAACCCGGGGCGGGCCTCCACCTGGGCCGCCACGAGCCGCGACCGCAGCCCGATCTCGGGGGCCTTCCGCTCCACCGTCAGCCCCACCATCTGGAAGACCGGGTGCTCGTGCTTCCGCACCACCACCTGCCCCGGCTTGGCCCGGTTGAAGTGCTCCAGCCACGCCTGGGCCCGCGGCTCGTTCAGCGCCCCGGGCCTCGCCTCGACCACCCCGAGCCCGGGCCGCCCGTCCGGCAGTTCCAGGGGCTGCCACAGCACCCCGAGCTTGTCCGGGCGGTCCTGCTCCTCGCCCAGCCCGCTGAGCCAGCCGCACGAGAAGTCCCGGCACACCTGCGGCCGCGTCTCGTACCGCCCGCACCCGCCGCACCCTTTCGCCTTGCTCTTGGAGATGGAGGGGCACCAGCTATCCCGGGGCTTGTTGAGCTCCGGGATGTCCGGCAGCTTGCAGCACACCCGGCAGTCCCCGCAGCTCCGCCCCATGGTCAGCGAACCCTGCCGTCGCGTTCCGCCCGTCCCGTTCATGCCCGTGTGCTCCGCCACGCCTGCTCCTCCGACTCCGCCGATCCTGCCGATCCGGGGGGCCCCGCGGCCTGTCCCGGAGACAACGCCTGTGCTGGTCGTATCGGTGCAGTTCGTCTGCGCATGAAGCACCGCGCAGAACGACTTTCCCGCCCGCGCCGTCTGCGCCGAACTCGCCGAGTGCGCCGTCCCCCCCCGCGCACCGGGCGGAGCGTTCACCTACAGTCGCCACGCGTGTACCAGGCCCTGCTCACCCGCAAATACCTGACGACCAAGATCATGCCGCTGCTGGCGACCGCCGCGGTCATGCTCAGCGTCGGCACGGTCCTCGTCACCTGGTCGGTGATGGGCGGGTTCCTGCAGATGCTGCTGAACTCCGGGCGCTCGCTGGTCGGCGATGTGACCATCACCTGGCCCAACACCGGCTTCCCCCACTACGAGCGGCTCATCGAACTCCTGGAAGACACCCCCGAGATCGAGGCGGCAACCCCTGTCATCGAAACATTCGGCCTCGTCGGACTCCCCGACGACCAGGTCCACGGCGTGATCGTCAAGGGCGTCCTCGGGCCCGGGTTCGCCCGGGTCACCGGCTACGAGGACACCCTCTGGTGGAAGCCCATCGACGAGCCCCTCCGCAAGGACAAGGACCTCGAGGACCCCCGCCTCGACGACCCCACCGGCTTCTGGGGCTGGGACGAGGCGCTCCAGAACGGCCTCACCCTCACCGAGAACAACGACCCCGCCGCCGTCCTCGGGATCGAACTCTCCAACTGGAACTTCCGGCGCTCATCCGGCGCGTACATCCCGGGTGCCCCCCTGATCCCCCAGCCCGACGGCACGGTCGAGCGCCTCGATGTCTGGCTGCCGGACACCGAGGTCACCCTGCATGTCATGCCCCTCGACACCGCGGGCCGGGGCGTCGAGGTCGTCACCCGCACCGTCCCCGTCGCCAACGAGTTCCGCACGGGAGTCTTCGAGGCCGACAGCCGCACCGTCCTCGTCCGGCTCGACCTCCTGCAGCGCATGCTCAAGCTCGACCGCGCCGAACGCATCGAGCGGGCCCAGACCGACCTGCTCAGCTTCGATCCCGAAACGGGCGAGCCCGTCCTCGCCGCCCCCGAGGTCGTCGGCGTCGACCCCGCCCGCGTGACCACCGTCCTCGTCCGCGGCGTCGCGGACGCCGACATCGAGGCGCTCAAAGCGCTCTGCGAGACCGTCTACGCCAGCTTCGCCGCCGAATACCGAGGAGAAGTCCCCGCCGCCGAAGCGATCCGCGTCCGCACCTGGCGCGACCTCAACGCGACCATGATCGCCGCGGTCGAAAAGGAAACCGGCCTCGTCCTCTTCGTCTTCGGGCTCGTCTGCTTCACCACCGTCTTCCTCGTCCTCGCGATCTTCTGGAGCATGGTGAGCGAGAAGACACGCGACATCGGCATCCTGCGGGCCCTCGGCGCCGGCACGCCCGGCGTCGCCTGGCTCTGGCTCCGCTACGGGGGCGTCGTCGGGCTCACCGGCTCGGTCCTGGGCCTGATCCTGGGCGGGCTCGTCGTCACGAATATCAACGAGATCCACGACTGGCTCGGCACGACTTTCAACCTCGTGATCTGGGACCCCAGCGTCTACTACTTCTCCGAGATCCCGAGCGAGATCGACCCCACCAAGGCCGCCATCATCGCGATCGCGGGCGTCCTCACCTGCCTCATCGGCGCCGCGATCCCCTCGATCCGCGCCGCAAAGATGGACCCCGTCCGAGCCCTCCGCTTCGAGTAGCCCACGCCGCATGTCCAAGCACATCGCCCCCATCCTCGAGGCCACCGACCTCTACAAGACCTACCGCCTCGGGCGGGTGCAGGTGCCCGTCTTGAAAGGCGTCGGCATCTCCGTCGCCCCGGGCGAGTCCGTCGCCGTCCTCGGCGCCTCGGGCTCGGGCAAGAGCACCATGCTGCACCTGCTCGGCGGGCTCGACCGCCCCGACCGCGAGCGCGGCAAGCCTCGCGGCTCCATCCGCTTCGAGGGGCGCGAGCTCACGACCCTGAGCGCCGGCGCCCTCGACAAGTACCGCTCGCTCTCCGTCGGCTTCGTCTTCCAGTTCTACCACCTGCTGCCCGAGCTCTCCGTCCTCGACAATGTCTGCATCGGCGCGATGATCCCCGCCGGCCGCCTCGGCTGGCGCGGCCAGCGCAAGCGTGAGGCCCGCGAGCACGCCGCCGAGATGCTCACCGCCTTCGGGCTCAAGGACCGCCTCCGCCACCGCCCGGCCGAACTCTCGGGCGGCGAGCGCCAGCGCGTCGCCATCGCCCGGGCCCTCATCAACCGCCCCGCCGTCCTCCTCGCCGACGAGCCCACCGGCAACCTCGACGCCGCGACAGGCGGCACGATCCTCGACACGCTCGCCGACCTGCGGAAGAAAATGGGCCTGACCGTCGTGATGGTCACCCACGACCGCGCCGTCGCCGCCCGGGCCGACCGCATCGTCACTCTCGACGACGGACGGCTCGCGGGCCCGCAGACGGGGTCCGACGATCGCCCGAACAGGCCCGCCACAGGCCCAGGTACCCGATCATCCGACGGCCCGACGAACGGCGTGCTATCGTCGCCCCAGTGACCACGACCGTCACACAAGAGCCATGACGCGCGCCACGCAGCCCACCACCGACCCTCAAGCCAGGCCCGACGGGCCCGCGGGTCGCCCTTCACACGCCGCCTACGACGCCGAGCTCACGCTCAAGGGTTCCACCGGCAAGACCATCCCCGCCCGCGTCCACGAGACCGGCACCGGCCCGCGCGTCGTCTTCCTGCACGGGCTCGTCGGGCTCAACGAGCACTGGCAGCTCGTCGTCGAGCGCGTCGAGGACCGCCTCCGCTGCGTGCGGCTCGAGCTCCCGCTGCTCGACCTCACGGGCTCGGACTGCTCGATCCAGGGCGTCACCGACCTCACCGTCGCCTACCTCGAGCAGGCCCGGCGCGACCGCGACGCGGGCCCCGTCGTCCTCGTGGGCAACTCCTTCGGCGGCCATGTCGCCCTTCGGATCGCTCTCCGCCGGCCCGACCTCGTCAAGGGCCTCGTCCTCGCGGGCTCGAGCGGGCTCTTCGAGCGCACGCTCGTGAAGGGCGCCCCCGTGCGCCCGCCCAAGGACTGGCTGCGCGAGAAGATCGCCGAGCTCTTCTACGACCCCGCGATGATGCGCGAGGAGGATGTCGACCGGGCCCACGCGGTGCTCAACACCCGCCAAGGCGCGCGGGCGATGGTCCGCCTGAGCCGCACCGCACGCCGCAACCACCTGGGCGACCAGATCGGCGAGATCGCCTGCCCCACGCTCCTGATCTGGGGCCGCCAGGACATCGTCACCCCGCCCTCGGCCGCCCAGGGCTTCCTCGACCTGATGCCCGATGCAAGGCTCGTCTGGGTCGACCGCTGCGGGCACACCCCGATGCTCGAGGCCCCCGACACCTTCGCCGAGGCGCTCGTCTCGTTCGTCGCCGACATCGGGGCGAAGGACGGCACCTGATGGCGACGGGCGGGCGGAGCTGGACGGGCCTCATCGGGGCAGGGCTGGCGCTGAAGATGACACGGCGCGCCGCGCAGCTCCGAAACGAACGCCACTGGCAGCGCACCACCGCCGCGACGCAGCGGCGCACGCTCCGCGCCCTGCTGAGCCACGCCTCGGGCACCGAGGTCGGCCGCGAGCACGCCTTCGCCCGCCTCGCCAACCTGCCCGACGCCGAGATGCTCCGGGCCTATCGGGCCGAGGTGCCGCTGGGCGACTGGTACACCGTCCGCGACCGCATCGTGCGCATGCGCGAGGGGGCCGAGCCCGATGTCCTCTGGCCCGGCTTGGTGCGTCACTTCGCGCAGACCTCCGGCACGACCGCGGGCGACAAGTTCCTGCCGATCTCGAAGGAGATGTTCGGCTCGAACTACCGCTCGAGCCTCGACATCTTCGCCCACCTGATGAACCGCGGGCTGAAGCCGGCCGACATCATGTCGGGCCGCTGCCTCTTCCTCGGGGGATCGAGCGACCTGCACCCCAGCGACAAGGGCATCACGACCGCCGACCTCTCGGGCCTCGTGACGCCCCTCATCCGCTGGCCGCTGTCGCAGATCTACTCGCCCGGCCCCAGGATCGCCCTGATGAACGACTGGCCCGCCAAGATCGAGGCGATGGCCCGCCTCACGATCGAGCAGGACATCCGCTTCATCAGCGGGATGCCCAGCTGGGCGCTCGTGCTCATGAAGCGCATCAGGGAGCTCGACGCCGAGCGCCACGGCGGGCCCGAGCGACCGCTCCGCGAGATCTGGCCCAACCTCCGCGTCTTCGTCCACGGCGGCGTCCGCTACGCCCCCTTCCAGCCCCGCGTCGCCGAGGCCTGGTCGGGCACCGGCGAAGACCTGCCCAATCGCCACGAGCTCTACCCCGCGAGCGAGGGCTTCATCGCCCAGCAGGACCGCCCGAACGACCCGGGCCTCCGCATGATGAGCGATGTCGGCAATGTCTTCGAGTTCGTCCCCACCGAGCATGTTCTCGAAGACGGCCGCCTCGCCGACGATGCCCCCGCCTACCTCGCCTACGAGGTCGAGAAGGGCGTCCGCTACTGCGTCGTCATCACGAGCTGCGCCGGGCTCTGGCGATACAACATCGGCGATGTCGTCGAGTTCGACGATGTCCCGGATGGCCCCGGCTCCACCGGCACCGGCCCCGCGCGCCTCCGCATCGTCGGGCGGCACCGCCACTTCATCAACGCCTTCGGCGAGAACATCATCGTCGAGCACATCGAAGAGGCCGTCGCCGACGCCGCCCGCGCTACCGGCCTCACCGTCGGCGAGTTCACCGCCGCCCCGGTCTACCCGAGCGGCACCACTCGCGCCGGCCTCGAGCTCGCGATCGAGCTGCCAGAGCCCGCCCACGCCGACCGCCCGCTGCTCGACCGCTTCGCGAGCGCCTTCGACGACGCCGTCAAGGCCCGCAATGTCGACTACACCACCAAGCGGACCAGCGACACCGGCATGGCCCCGCCCACGCTCACGCCCCTCCGCCCCGGCGCCTTCCACCGCTGGATGGACGCCTCCGGCAAACTGGGAGGCCAGCACAAGTGCCCCCGTTGCGCCAACCACCGCGACATCCTCGAGGCCGTCATCGCCCTCGAACACGCCGGCTCGAACACCCCGGCCGACCCGGCCCCAGCCCGCTCCAGCACCCCGTCCCCCACCCCCGCCGCCAGCACGGTCTAACATCGACCCACACCAGCCCGACCCAAAGTCCGGGGGGACCACCGGGTCGAGCACGCGAGCCCCGCTCAGGAGCCCTCGGCATGCCCACGCCCAACGGAAGTGAAGCCGTCCGCCGCGCCGCCGTCGCCGTCATCGAGCAGGCCGAGGCCTTCCTCGCCTCGCCCGCCGGCGAGCGCTACGCCGAGACCTGCCCCGGCATCGGCAACGCCTCCATCGGCCAGCACTTCCGCCACGCCATCGACCACTTCGCCGCCCTCCTCGACGCCACCGACCCGAGCAGCGTCATCGCCTACGACCAGCGCCAGCGCGGCACCGACATCGAGACCAGCCGCGACGCCGCCCGCGCCAAGCTCACCGAGATCAAGGTCCAGCTCGCCGACCTCGACGAGGTCGCCCTCGAGTGGCCCGTCAAGATCCGCGTCATGGTCAGCGCCGAGGGCCAGGAGGTCGAGATCGACTCCACCATGGTCCGCGAACTCGCCTTCGTCACCCACCACGCCATCCACCATTGGGCGATTTCCCGAATCGCCGCAACCGCCATGGGCCTCGATACGGATCCCGCCTTCGGAAGGGCTCCCTCCACGCTCTCGCACGAAGCCGGCGGCTGACCACCGCCCGCCTACGCACGCGGACACCGGTCGGGCCCTCGCCACAGGCCCGCCACGCTACCCTCAACCACCGGTGAAACCATGTGCACCCTCACGGTCATCCCACTCGACGACGGCTACCGCCTCGTGCACAGCCGCGATGAGCTCCGCACACGCCCCGAGGGCGACCACCCGCGCTGGGCGTCGCTCCCCTCCGGCCGCCGCGCCATCTGGCCCACCGACCCCGAAGCCGGCGGCACCTGGATCGCCGCACGCGAGGACGGCGTCACCGCGGCCATCCTGAATGTCAACATCGACGAGCCCCACCCCTTCCGCACCGCCGTCTGGCCCGCCCGCGACGCCCTCGCCGACGAACGCCAGGCCGTCGCCCGCCTCCGCGCCGCCGGCGCCGTCACCCGCGGTCGCCGCGTGCTCGATGAGCTCGATGCCTTCGACTGGCCCCGCGTCGACGACGACGGCCTGACCGCCTCCGCCGACCGCAGCCGCATGATGCCCCACCGCCTCGTCGTTGTGGGGCCGACGACCGATGACCCCGCCGACTGGCGACTCCTCGAGTGGACCCAGCGCCCCGGCGTCGAGTCCCGCCGCGAGGTCGTCCGCCCCGAGCCCGCCTGCTTCGTCAGCTCGGGTCTGGGAGACTCCCGGGTCCGCCCCCGCCGCGATCTCTTCCGAGAGATGGTCGCGGTCGCCCCCACGCCCGACGCCCAGGACGCCTTCCACCGCCACGCCTGGCCCGACCGCCCCGAGATCAGCGTCCTGATGAGCCGCGACGACGCCCGCACCGTCGGCATCACCACCGTCGAAGTCCGCCGAGCTCGGGGAGAAGGCGACCCCCCCGAGGTCAGCGTCTCCTACGACCCCATCGAGGATCTCGTCGCCAGACCCTGACGGCTCTCCCCGCCCCCCGCACACGCCCGAGCCGACCCCCTACACTGCCGCCCCATGGATGCACTCCTCGAGCCGATCCGCCAATTCATGACCACCCAGCTCTTCGTGAGCCTCCATGTGCTGCTCATCGCGGTGCATGTCATCCTGCTGGGCGTCGCCTACCTCGTCATGGCCGAACGCAAGATCTCGGCCTACATCCAGGACCGCATCGGCCCCAACCGCGTCGGCTTCGATTTCGGCCTGCCCTTCCTCAAGTTCCTGAGCACCGAAGGCCCCCTCAAGGGCTTCCTGGGCCTGGGCCAGCCCCTCGCCGACGGCATCAAGTTCCTCCTGAAGGAGGACTACACACCCAGCAAGGTCGACAAGGCCCTCTTCACCCTCGCCCCCGTCGCCATCATCGTCCCCGCCCTCATCGGCTTCGCCATCATCCCCTGGGGCGGCGAGTGGTACATGCCCCCCATCGGCGAGTTCCCGATCATCGGGCCCATCGGCGAGACCATCTTCGGCCCCATCGGCGGTGAGACCGTCCTCGTCGCGGGCGCCGACATCGGCGTCGGCATCGTCTACCTCCTCGCCGTCGCCTCGCTGGGCGTCTACGGCGTCACACTCGGCGGCTGGGCCAGCAACTCCAAGTATTCCTTCCTCGGCGGCCTCCGCGCCACCGCCCAGATGATCAGCTACGAGATCCCCCTGGGCCTCAGCCTCCTCGCCGTCCTCCTCCTCGTCGGCACCCTCAACCCGCAGGGCATCATCGGCTACCAGGCCGAGAACGGCTGGCTCGCCCTGAGTCAGCCACTCGCCTGCGTCCTCTTCTTCATCTGCGGGCTGGCCGAGGCCAACCGCGCCCCCTTCGACAACGCCGAGGCCGAGCAGGAGCTCGTGGGCGGCTACCACACCGAGTACAGCTCGATGCGCTTCGCCCTCTTCTTCCTCGCCGAGTACGCCCACATGGTCACCGGCGCCGCGTTCTTCGTCCTGCTCTTCCTGGGCGGCTACCACCTGCCCCTCGGCTGGGCCTTCGGTGCCGATCACCTGCTGAGCCCCGAGAACACCACCCTCGCCGGCATGCTCGCCAAGATCTTCGTCTTCGCCGGCAAGGTCGCCCTCATCAACTGCTTCCAGATGGTCATCCGCTGGACGCTCCCCCGACTCCGCTACGACCAGGTCATGATGCTCGGCTGGCAGACCCTGATCCCCGTCTCCCTGGGCGTCGTCGTCGTCACCAGCGTCATGGTCGCATGGGGCTGGACCGGCATCGGCCCCATGCTCCTCGCCAACCTCGTCGTCCTCGCCATCGTCTACGGCTTCCAGACCACCCTCCCCCGCTCCACCGCGAACAAGCGCGTCCACATGTACGGCTCCCGCTTCTTCCCGGTCCCGGGCACCGTCGTCTCGACCCGCCCGACCGACCCGACGGCCCTCGAAGACCGCCCCGTCGAGGGCACCGCCCACGCCCCGGGCCAGCCCGCGACCGCCTGAGGAGGCACACTCCCCTCTTCTGGCTAAGCAGCGAGCAGGTACTTGGCCTCCGGATGCTGGTTCTCTGCCGATGCGATCTTTGTGCGCTGCACGATGGGCGGGTTGGTGTATGGTGTGGGCTTGTCCGGAGGCGCCGTGCTGACCCCGACCGGCCGGCGCCAGCCCCCCTAATCGGCTTCCGCCGCGCGGAGGTGCACGATGAACGCCAAAGTTGCAGCGGCGTGTGCCGTTGCTCTTGTCGGTATGGGTGCTGCGGTGTTTGGCCTCGTGCGAGCCGGCATCATCGCCGGACCCGAAGCCCGCGATGCCGCTTCCTATGCCAAGGTTCCTCGCGCTGACGCCGGCGAGCGCGACGCTTCATGGCTCCCCGCGGACGCGGAGTACCTACCCACAGAAGCCGACGCGATGCCAGAGGCGCTGCAAGCGTTCCGTGCGCGCGTCCGCGAGAAAGTTGATACTTCGGGCGAGCTGGGCCTCTCGGTCGCGGAGCGCGACGGCCTCGAAGATCATGTCGTGGAGTGGGCTCACTTCCTGCTTTCCGGTTCACACGATGTGCAGTCGGACAAGGCAGTATGGTTCGAACAGCTCGGTTTTTCCCCGTCGTATGTCGACGGACTGCGCGAACGCGCAGCGTCGCGCCCTCCCCTCTACGGAATTCAGCAATGGGCACCCATCGCCCCGGATCTTGTGTCGGTGCACCTCGTTGCAGAGGGTGGACAGCTCAACCGCGGGTATCAGGAGCCGGCCGAGCAGGGGCTGAGCCGAGCCACCGCATCCGTGCTTCCGGAGGTGACCCCGCTCGGCAACGATCCGATACGCGACGGGGCAACCGTCGTCGAGGTACGGATGCCCATGCGGCTGAAGTCGGTCGAAGACCTTGACGCGTCCATCGCGAGCGAAGTCGGGTTGCAGCTTGCGTTCGACAAGCGATCGCAGATGTGGATCCCGTATCGCACCGTCGTGTACACGGATCACGATGTGTTCACAGGGCAGATCACCTTCTAGGGCTCCACCATGGCACGGCACAAGGCTCCCCCGAGGGCGTTCTCGCTTGTCGAGTTGTTGGTCTGCCTCGGGATCGTCGGCGTGCTCATCGGCCTGATCCTCCCGGCACTGGCGAGCGTTCGCAACAGCGCACGCGATACGCGGCAACTCAGCGACCTGCGGCAGCTCGGCGTCTCCTTGGCGATGTATTCTTCTCTCTCGGGCGACAGCTTCCCTTTCCGAGAACAGGGAACATGGCTCGTGTGGCCGGAAGGTTCAAACGCTGTCACGGTCAGCGGTGCCAACATGTCGCGATTCTGGGCGGTGCCGATGCACGCCGTCGCTCCGTGGGCGGAGCACTTTGACACCTGGCTCGCCCCGCGGGCGTTGGCGCGTCAAGACCGATGGGACCGAGGTGCAGACGAGCCAGGGTTGCCGCTCACTTCGTATCAGATGTCCGATGCGCTCTTCGTCAGCCCCAGGGCGTTCGTTCTGGGCGGTGTTCCGCCGCGACCCCTGTACAGAGGCGTGCGGGCGAGCGAGGTGCAGTTCCCCTCGAACAAAGTAGCGTTGTGGGATATCGAGAAACCTCTCTATGCTGCTCCGACCGACGATGTCGACGAGCGGCTCATGGTGTTCTGCGACGGCCACGCTTCGCAACA
Source organism: uncultured Phycisphaeraceae bacterium (assembly GCA_964615815.1). Lineage (GTDB taxonomy): Bacteria > Planctomycetota > Phycisphaerae > Phycisphaerales > UBA1924 > DAIQNV01. The sequence continues at coordinate 35,550 of CAZTQV010000022.1, forward strand.
CCGCCTCAGTGACGCGGAACCCGGGGCCTACTTCGACAACCCGCTCGCGTCGGCACCGGCCTCTACCAAGGGTGGAGCATACGGCATCGACTACCGCTGAGGGGGCTAGGCGCTCGTCCCATTCACATCCCGCAGCTCATCCGACCCGTCTTCTCGAAGTACCGCTGGTGGTACTCCTCCGCCCGGTAGAACGGGCCCGCGGGCGCGATCTGGGTGACGACCGGCTTGTTCCACTTCCCGCTCGCGTCCTCCGCGGCCTTGGCCTTCTGGGCCGCCTCGCGCTGGGCGTCGTCGGAGTAGAAGATCGCGCTGCGGTACTGCGTCCCGATGTCGGGGCCCTGGCGGTTCAGCTCGGTCGGCTTGTGCATGCCGAAGAACGCCTCGAGCAGCGCCTCGAAGCTCACGACCGCCGGGTCGTACTCCACCCGCACCACCTCCGCGTGCCCCGTCCGGCCCGTGCAGACCTGCTCGTAGGTCGGGTTCTCCGTCGAGCCGCCCGCGTACCCGCACTCGGCCTCGACCACGCCCTCGACCTTCCGGAAGGCGTACTCCACGCCCCAGAAGCACCCCGCCCCGAACATCGCCGACTTCGTATCAGCCATAGATCCTCCTCGTGACGCTCAACCGCCGCCCGAGCGCCCATGTTCCCCGGGCCCCGGCCCCATCAGCCGCAGATCCTTCCACGCCGGGAAGGTCGCCCGCCACGACCGCAGCCGCTCCGGGTCGATCTCGACGCTCAAGACCCCTTCGCCCGCCCCGAGCTCCCCGATGACCTCCCCCTGCGGATCGATGGCAATGGACCCCCCCACATAGGTCAGGTGCGGGTCCGGACCCGTGCGATTGACGGACAGGACAAATGCCTGATTCTCGATCGCCCGCGCGATGCTCAGCGCCCTCCAATGGGCCTGCCGGGCCTCGGGCCAGTTGGCCCCGATCGCGAACACCTCGGCCCCCGCAAGCAGTCCCAACCGGAAGAGCTCCGGGAACCGCAGGTCGTAGCAGATCGCCGGGCACACCGTCAGCCCGCCCCACGGATAGGTCACGACCGCGTCCCCGCCCTCGAAAGCCTCGGATTCCCGCCCGAAGGTGAACGGGTGCACCTTCGCGTAGTCCGCCAGCAGCCGCTCGCCCGGCCCAAAGACCGTCGCGTGGTTCTTCGCGAGGCACGCCGCCCCCGTGCACGCCCGCACCGTCCGCCCGCCCTGCACGACGCACCCCAGGTCGTCCGCGAGCTGGGCGATGTACGACGCTGTTTCGCCCGCCATGTCCGCAGTACGCTCGGTATTCAGGCTGAACCCGGAATCAAACATCTCCGGCAGCACCACGAGGTCCCCCTCGTGGATATCGGCCCGTTGAATCAGACGGTCCACTCCCCGGAAGTTGGCAGGGCGATCCTGCCACGCGATGTCGAGTTGCACCAAGTGGGCTTTCACGCACAGAGACTAGGCCAACACAGCGGCGTGTTAGTGCCCTGAAACCGCGTCCCTTACGCCGAACACGGCGAAACACCGGCGGGAGTCGCGCTTGACAAACCGATTATCGATAGCCGACCATGAGTCCGAAATGGGGCAATCGCCTCACCAAGGATTAGGTACGCTGCCTATGCCTGCTACGAAGATCAGACTCGTTCTCGCCAGCCGCTCCCCCAGGCGTCGCGACATCCTCAAGGCCGCCGGCGTCCCCCACCAAGTCATCGACGCCGGCGTCGACGACGCCCTGCTCGACGCCGGACGCGTCGACCCGGGCCACTGGGTCACCGCCCTCGCCTACCTCAAGGCCTCCGCCGGCTGCGGCGTCTGGCACGCGACGCACCCCAACGAGCGGGCCGTCATCCTCGGGGCCGACACGGTCTGCGTCGCCGACGACGACATCATCGGCAAACCCGCCGACGCCGACGAAGCCCGCGCCACCATCCTCCGCTTCCGCGAGGGCCAGCACCGCGTCCTCACGGGCGTCGCCCTCCTCGACACCGCCTCCCGCGACCGCGAGCTCCTCGTCCGCCAGTCCATCGTCCGCTTCGGCCCCATCCCAGACGCCGCCGTCGACCGCTACATCGAGTCCGAGGGCTGGCGCGACAAGGCCGGCGCCTACAACCTCTTCGAACGCATCGACGAAGGGTGGCCCATCGCCTACGACGGCGAGCCCGGCACCATCGTCGGTCTGCCCATCGAGGCCCTCCTTCCACGCCTCGACCGCCTCGGCGTCGACCTCGGCGCGGGCGCCCGCCGCTGATACAGAGGCCCACGCCCCCCACCCCCCGCCCGCTACCCTTCCCCCGTGCCGGTGCTCCCCCTTTGGTTGACGGCCCCCATCGGCGGGGCGCTCATGGTGCTGATCGCAGCGCACATCCTCGCGCTCCGCTCCGCCGGCGAACGCGTCGACCCCGCCCGCCGCCGCATCCGCACCGTCAACGGCTTCGTGGGCCTCGCCACCCTCCCCCTCACCGTCTACGCCTTCTCCATCGCCACCCCGCAGCAGCCCCGCGTCTTCATGCTCACATGGATGCTCGTCATGGGCCTGCTCGTCCTGACGATCCTCCTCGCCTCCGTCGACATGTTCAACACCGCACGCCTCAACCGCGAAAAGGCCCGCGAGATGCGCGCCGAACTCCGCGAACTCAGCCAACGCCTCCGCGCCCTCCACGACGACGAAAGCCAGCACAACCCACGCCTCCGCCTCCGCCGCGACGACGACGAAGAGGAGCGAGCGTGAGCCCACCCGAAGGTCCCCTCGCCGGCCCGCCCGAGGGCCCGCTCAAGGGCCCCCTGCGCCCGCTCGGCGGACCCCTCTCCGCCCTCTACCGCCTCGGCCTCGCCCGCAAGACCCGCGCCTTCGACGACGGACAAGGCGTCGTCACCATCGACCGGCCCGTCCTCTCCGTCGGCAACCTCTCCGTCGGCGGCACCGGCAAGACACCCGTCGTCGCCTGGATCGTGCGCACGCTCGCGGCCGCCGGGCGCACGCCGGCCGTCGCCATGCGCGGCTACCGCAGCGTCGGCGGCGTCAGCGACGAGGCCGACGCCTATCGCCGCGCCTTCCCCGGCCTGCAGGTCGTCGCCCAGCCCGACCGGCTCGAGGGCCTCTTCCGCATGTTCGCGACCGACGAGGGCCGCGCCGTCGACTGCGTCGTCCTCGACGACGGCTTCCAGCACCGCCGCATCGCCCGCCAGCTCGACCTCGTCCTCGTCGACGCCACCCGCAGCCCCTTCGACGACGCGCTCCTGCCCGCCGGCTGGCTCCGAGAGGGTCCGGACGCCCTCGCCCGCGCCTCGGGCGTCGTGCTCACCCACGCCGACCGCGTGCCCGCCGACCGCCTCCGCTCCCTCACGACCGAGATCGAACGCGCCGGAGCCCCCGTCCTCGCGACCGCCGCCCACGCGTGGACAGCCCTCGACATCCACGAGCACGGGCAGGACCGCGCCGAGCCCGTTGCGTGGCTCCGCCAACGCCGCGTCGCGGTCGTCTGCGCCATCGGGCGGCCCGAGTCCGTCCTGCACGCCGCCCGCGCCGCGATCGGCGCCGAGCCCGTCGGCACCCTGATCCTCCGCGACCACGACCCCTACGCCCAGCCGACGCTCGCCCGCATCGACCGCCTGCTCGCCGAGAGCCGGGCCGACGCGCTCCTGACCACCGACAAGGACTGGTCGAAACTCGCCCGCCCCGGCACGGGCGTCGCCGAGGGCCGATTCCGGGCCGCCGTCGTCCGCCCTCGGCTCGGCCTCGCCTTCCTCTCGGGCGAGGACCGCCTCGCCGATCTCGTCCGCCGCACCGCCGAGCGCGACCCCGACGACGGCCCCACGCCCGTGCGGGGCCCGGGCCAACTCCCCTGATTCATCCCGGGGCCGACGCCCCCGCCCCCGTACCATGGGGCCTGATGAGCGATTCCCTGCTGGCGTCTCTGGAGAACTGGTCCGGCTTCACCGCGGTCGTCGTGGGCGACTTCATGCTCGACCAGCTGTGGTACGGCAACGCCGAGCGGCTCAGCAACGACGCCCCGGTGCCCGTGCTCGATGTCCAGAGCCGCGAGGACCGCGCGGGCGGCGCCGCCAACCTCTGCCTCGATCTCGCCGCCCTCGGCGGCACCGTCCGGGCCGTCGGCGTGCGCGGGGGCGACGGCGAGGGCGAGCTGATGCGCGACCTCTTGTCGAACGAGGGCGTCGACGCCTCCGGCATCGTCGTCGACATGCACCGCCCCACCACCGTCAAGCGCAGCCTCGTGGGCCTCGCCCAGCAGCGCCACCCGCAGAAGATGTTCCGCATGGATGTCGAGAGCCGCGCCCCGCTCTCCCCGGGCGCCCGCACGGCGCTGCTCGACGCGATCAAGCGGGCGATCGACGGCGCCGATGTCGTCTGCATCGAGGACTACGGCAAGGGCGTCTGCGACGAATCCGTCTGCCGCGAGGTCGTGCGCCTCGCCCGCGAGGCCGGCGTCGAGGTCTTTGTCGACCCCGCCAACGGCGCCGACTACAGCAAGTACCACGGCTCGACCGCGCTCACGCCCAACCGCACCGAGGCCGAGAAGGCGACGGGGCTCGTGACCCACGCCGAGGCCCACCCGCAGCACAACGCCGCGCTCGCGCACGCCCTCCTGCAGCGCACCGACGCCGAGGCGATCGTCCTCACGCTCGACAAGCACGGCGCGCTCCTGCTCGAGCGCAGCGCCACCGAGCCCATCTCGATCCCCACCGTCGCGAGGCAGGTGTACGATGTGACCGGCGCGGGCGACATGATGCTCGCGGCCCTCGCCGCGGCCCGCGCGAACAAAATCGGCTGGGTCGACGCTGTCCGCTTCGCCAACGCCGCCGCCGGGCTCGAGGTCGAAGTCTTCGGCGTGCAGCCGATCCCCTTCGAACGCGTCCACCACGAGATCCTCAAGCTCTCAACCGACACGGGCCACCGCGTCCGCACGCTGAACCAGCTCCTCGTCGAGGTCAGCGGCGTGCGCGCCAGCGGCGGCACCGTCGTCTTCACCAACGGCTGCTTCGATGTCCTGCACGCAGGCCATGTCAAGCTCGTCGAAGAAGCCAAGGCCAAGGGCGACTTCCTGATCGTCGCCATCAACACCGACGCGAGCGTCAAGCGGCTCAAGGGCCCCGAGCGCCCCGTCAACAACCAGGACAGCCGGGCCGCCGTCCTCGCGGCACTCCGCGCCGTCGACGCGGTCGTCCTCTTCGACGAGGACACGCCCGAGAAACTCCTCGAAGCGATCGGCCCCGATGTCCTCGTCAAGGGCGGCGACTACACGCCCGAGCAGGTCGTCGGACGCGAGATCGTCGAGGCGAAGGGCGGACGCGTGGAACTCATCGCGCCCGTCATCGGCGCGAGCACGACGGGGACGATCGAGAAGATTCGCGCGGTCAACAGCGGGCGATAATCGCTGCAATGGGTGGCATGCCCACGCGCAGCGCGGGCATGGACGACCATCGCACGCCCGCGCTGCGCGTGGGCGTGCCACCCGAGCGGGACCACGCTCGCTACCGCCAGTCGATCACAACCTTCCCGAACTGCTCACCCGACTCCAGCCGCTCGAACGCCCCACGCCCCTCCGCTGGCTTATGCACCGAGTCCACGACCGGGCTTATATGTCCCGCGTTGAACAGCGCCGCCACCTCGCGGAACTCGTCGATCGACCCCATCGTTGAGCCCAGGATCCGCAGCTGGTTCCAGAAGATCCGGGCGAGGTCGGTCGTCGCGTCGGGGCCCGTCGTGCAGCCGGGCGTCACATACGCCCCGCCGCGGGCGAGAGACTTGATGCACGCCAGGTGCGTCTTCTTGCCGATCGAATCGACCGCGAGGTCCACACCCCGCTTGCCCGTCGCCGCCCGCACCGCCTTCGACCAGTCCTGCCCCTCGTCGAGCACCGTGTGCGTCGCGCCGAGCTCGGTCGCCCTGTCGAGCTTCCACTGGTGCCGGCTCGTCACGATCGTCGGGCAGCCCAGGTGCTTCGCGATCGAGAGCGCCGCGAGCGCCACGCCCCCACCGATCCCCGTGATCAGGACGCTCTGCCCCGGCTGCAGGTCCGCCTTCGTCCGCATCATGCTGTACGCCGTCAGCGTCGCCAGCCCGAACGCCGCGGCCTGGACCGGGTCGGCATCGTCCGCGATAGCGGCGAGCTGCTCGACCGGCGCGGTGAACAGCTCCGCGTGCGTCCCGGGCGTCGTGTGCTCGCCGATGAGCTCGTAGTTCGGCGCCAGGTGCGTCGCCGGCGGCGCGTCCGGATGCTCCGTTCCCGGCTGCTCCACCGCCGCGTTGAGGATCACCTTCCGCCCCACCCACGCCCCGTCCACATCCTCCCCCACTTCCTCCACCACCCCGCACGCGTCGCACCCCGACACCCGCGGGTAGTCGAGCGTCATCCCCGGCACGCCCATGCCGACCCACAGGTCCAGGTGATTGAGCGCACTCGCCAGCGTGCGCACGCGCACCTCGTGCGGCTCGAGCTCGGGCAGTTCCGCGTGCTCGCGGAGCTCCACCTGCGGGGCGACGGGCTTGCCTTGGCTGATGATCGTGAGGGCCTTCATGCCCGGAGCCTAGTCAGAACGGCGTCGCCGCCTCGAAGCTCACCCACTCGCCCGTCCAAGGATGCCAGAACCCCAGCCGCCGCGCGTGCAGCAAGAGCCGCGGCGCGAGGTCCGGGTTCCCGTACAGCCGATCCCCCAGGATCGCCCGCCCCAGCCCCCCGGGCACCGGCGCCCCCTCCGGCCCCTCGATCTCGGGCGGGAACGCGCACGCGATCCGCAGCTGGTGCGTCCGCCCCGTCTTGGGCCGCAGCTCCACGCGGTGCGCGTCGATCGTCTCCCCCGCCGGCGTCGTGTACCGCTCCCGCCCGCGGTCGATCCACTCCGTCTGCCCCGACCGCCCGTTCTTCCAGTCCACCTTCTGCAGGGGGCGGTTCACCCAGTCCACGCACTGCGGCATGTCGATCTGCCCGCGCCGAGTCCCGTCACTCTCAAAGGTCTCGCCCAGCCCCTCGGGGATCACCCCCTCCAGCAGCGCCTCGTACCACTTCCGCACCCGCCGCTTCTCGAACTGCCCCGACAGCTTCCGGTGCGTCTGCGGATCCAGGGCCATCACCAGCAGCCCCGAGGTGTCCATGTCCAGCCGGTGGCAGGTGATCGAGCCCGTCGCGTCCGGGAACCGCTCCTGCACACGCACCCGCGCACAGTCCTGCTTCTCCTCGCCCCGCCCCGGCACGCTCAGCATCCCCGCCGGCTTGTTCACCACGACGAAGGCCTCCTCCGCGTGGATCACCTCGATATCCAGCCCCGGCGTCGGCGCCAGGTGCTCGCGCACGCTCTCCGCCGCATCGGCGGCCGGGGAACCCTCGGGCTGAGCCGGATCATCTGGTGCCGAGTCGGGGGGCATCCGGGCAGGGTAGCGCGTACCGTTGCCGATGCTGACCATCTGCGCACTCACGACCCTCATCGCCGGCTCCGCCCTCGCCACCCAACCCGCCCACGACGCGACAAGCGAGCCCACGGACGCCCACTGGTCCGAAGCCGAGGCCGAGGTCCTCACGGGCCATCTCCAGCTCACCAGCCGCGACGACTTCCTCAAGGCCGGTGAGGCCTACTTCAGCGCCGACGGCCAGTGGGTCATCTTCCAGGCCATCCCCGTGCCCGCCGCCGGCGAAACACCGAGCGAGCACTACTCCATGTACGCCGCCCGCCTCGAACGCAAGGACGGCCAGATCGCCGGCCTCGCCGACCCCGTCCTCATCAGCCCCGAGGGCTCGGCCAACTCCTGCGGCTGGTTCCACCCCGAAGACCCGGGCCTCGTCCTCTTCGGCTGCACCGTCGTCCCGCCCAGCGAGGAGAATGTCCCGGGCTACCAGCGCGGCACCGGCAGCTACCGCTGGGCCTTCCCCACCGAGATGGAGATCGTCACCCGCCGCCTCTGGCCCGAGGGAGACGAGCCCAAGATCCAGTCCCGAAACGGCGAGCTCACCACCACCCCCCTCGAGCCCATGTTCACCAAGCCCGGCTACGACGCCGAGGCCAGCTACAGCCCCGACGGCCGCCATGTCCTCTACGCCAATGTCGACATGCTCAAGAGCGCCGCCCTGGGCCGCGCCGACGCCGACCTCTGGGTCTACGACACCAAGCTCGACGAGCACCGCCTCCTCATCGACGCCGACGGCTACGACGGCGGCCCCTTCTTCGGCCCCGCCACCGGTCCCGCCGCCCACGACGGCAAGCCCGGCTGGATCACCTACCGCTCCGACCGCGACGGCGACAACCTCCTCCAGCTCTTCATCACCGAGCTCGACTACGCCGATCCCTCCGACCCCGCCAAGATCACCGGCATCAAGCGCGAGGTCCAGATCACCGACAACGGGCATGTGAACTGGTGCCCCTACTGGGACAACGACGGCCGCTTCCTCGTCTACGCCACCAGCGAGCTGGGCCACTGGAACTACGAGGTCTACGCCGTCCCCGCCGTCGGCTCCGACGGCGACCCGGTCGTGCGCGAAGGCGACCGCGCCAACACCGTCCGCATCACCCACGCCGACGGCTTCGACGGCCTCCCCGTCTTCAGCCCCGACGGCAACTACATGATGTGGACCAGCCAGCGCGGCCCCACGATCGAAGGCGAACTCCGCCCCAGCAGCCAACTCTGGATCGCCCGCGTCAACCGCGACCGCATCGCGGCGATGGTCAACGGCGCCATGCCCCGCACGACCCGCTAAACATTCATCTAACCACCGCCACGCGCGAAGCAATCAGAGCCGCGATCGTGAGATCGCGGTCGCGGATGTGCGTTTCACGCGCACAGCCTTTCCGCACTCGGGACAAGTCGCGACCTCCAAGCCGGCCAGCGAATAGCCGCAGGTATCGCACTCGCCTTCCCTCAGCGGGGGCCAGACCACGGGTAGCTTGCGACGCACCGACGCGGCCGTCGCGAGGTAGGCAACGATCGGGAGCAACATGAACCACAGCGTCACGGCACCGGGCGGAACCTTGATCGGCCCGAGTGCAAAGTCGATCACGCCGTAGCCGACCCGTGTTACCGGTCCGATGACGAACGCCCAGCCCAACGCTGGCCAGAAGAGCGCGTCGCACGCCTTCCGCCGGTCGCGGTGCTTGACGCACGCGCTGACGATGGGGGACACGAGCAGGCCCGCCAGCGTGCCAAGAATCGCGCCGTACACAATGGTCAAGAGCGAGAAGCCCGCCAGGCTGACGACCGCCCCCTGCGCCGCGCCAAAAAGCGTCGACATGCCCACCCACCAGAGGGCGCGGCGGACATGCTCTGCTCTGCTGGCATGACGCACGAACGACTATCCCGGCAGGCGACTCGCCTTACTCCTCCGGCACATTCGCCCCAGTGACAATCTCCCGGAACTTCTTCCGAAGCTCCTTCGTCACCGGGCCCTCCACCTTCACGCTCTTGTCCGGCCCGATGATGTGCTCCACATCGTTCCCCGCAGGATCCCGCGTGATGATCCCGGTCACCGCGATCATCTCCGCCGCAGAGCCCGTCAGGAACACCTCGTCGGCCGTCAGCAGCTCCTCGGGCCGCATCATCCGCTCCTCGACCGTGTACCCGCACGACGGCGCCACCGTGTCCATCACGAACTCGCGCGTGATGCCCATCAGCATGCCCGCGTCCGGCGACGGCGTGAAGATCTTCCCGTCCTTGATCGCGAAGATGTTGTCGCCCGTGCACTCGCTGACATACCCGTCGGTGTTCAGCATGATCGCCTCGAGCAGGCCCCGATCCAGGGCCTCCACCTTCGCCATGATGTTGTTCAGGTAGTTCAGGCTCTTGATCTTCGGGTCCAGGCACGCGATCGGCACCCGCGGACGCTCCGCCAGCACCACCGTCATACCCGTCTCGTACATCTCCTTGGGGTACAGCGCGATCTGGTCCGCGATGCAGATCACCCCGGGAACCGGGCACTTGAAGGGGTTCAGCCCAAGCGTCCCCACACCCCGCGTGACCAGCAGACGGATGTACCCGTCCACGATCCCGTTCGCCTCGATGCACTTGCGCTGGATGTCCACCATCTCCTCGCGCGAGATCGGGATCTGGATCCGCAGCGCCTCGGCCGACTTCCAAAGCCGGTCCATGTGCTGCTTGCTCTTGAAGATCTTGCCCTTGTAGACCCGGATCCCCTCGAACACGCCGTCGCCATACAGCAGCCCGTGGTCGTACACGCTGATCAGCGCCTTGCTCTTCGGCAGGAGCTCGCCGTTCACCCAGATGTACGGCTTGTCGTCGTGCCCGTTGGGCGCGGGGTGAAGCGTCGTCGCCTGCGAGGGCTTGTCGGGCGTGTGGGCGCCCGGCATATCGGGCGTGCGGTGCGCGGCGTGGCTGGCGGTCACGATGGACTCCGTAGAAGCTCCCACGGAGCGGGCCGAACTGCCGGGGCTGACGGGGCCGGGTGCGGTCTGCGACATGGGAGTCCTCCTTGTGTGCCGAACGGCGGAAGCCGGGTTCGGCGGGTGCGGCCGGCCCAAGGGTCCGTCCCCAAGGGCCTGGCTCCGGATGCCCCAACCGGGTCACCCGAAGCACCTCAACTCTAGCGCCGATCCGGTCCCCGGGCGGCGCATCAACCAAACATCATCCTATAGAACAGATACCTGTTGACACTCTGTTCGCATGAAAGCGTTTGTACGCTCGGTTCATCGGTCAAGTGCGCGCCCGGCGTGCGGATCATGACCGATCACCCCGAGTTCTCGGACGCAATCATCAATCGCCACTTGATCAGGCTCGAAGGCCGGCACCCAAACGAGCTCGTGCTGCTCCGAATACCGCCGACACTTGCGGGTCTACTTCGTCACGCCGCAGCGTCCGCTCAGGGGCTCGAAAAGCCAGCCGAAGAGTAATTGCCTTCTTGCCATCACCAACTTGCTTCCCGCGATAAGTGACAACGAAGGCCACCGACTCCAACCAGTCGAGGTTCAACTCGTGTACTAGGCCCTCGACCTCCGCCCACCGAACCCCCTCGTCCACGACCAGCGACAAGTCCCGCTCGATCCCCGGGAACGCCGGCAGCCCGTGCGCCAACGACTTCGGCGGATACCCCTCCAGCAGCAGCGGCAAGTCCAGCTCCGCCCCCACCACAGGCACCTCCAGCCCGAACGCCCGCGCCGCCTCGTCCGACACCAGGCCGAACACACCCATCGCCCGCGCCTCCATCCCCGGCACCATCAGCCGCACCCCAGCGCACGCCTGCGCCGACCACGCCCGCGTCGGCGGGTCCTGCGGCTCCACCCGCACCGTCGCCTCCGGCCCGTGCATCGTCCGCACCAGGGCATCCAGCACGCCCCGCATCGCCCGAAGCCCCGCCTGCCGGTCGTCGAACGACCGCTTCACGCTCCCCTCCGCCCCGGGCACATCGAGCAACAGCCCAAGCCGCCGGTGCTCCACCGTCTCGGCCCCCCCACCAGTTCGACCGCCCGCGGGCCGCTGTGCAAAGGTCTGCGCCAACTCAAACAGCCGCACCGACCCCGGTGCCGCCGACCGCGCGTTCTGGTTCGCCTCCCGGCACCCGAGCAGCCCCGCCAGCACGCTGGGACGAAGCGTCGGCTCCCCGCCGCGCCGCTCGTCGTCGACGCCCACGATCTCCAGCCCCGCCGGCACGAACAATTCGCCCCGCTTCGGGCTCGTGAAGCTGAAGGTCACCGTCTCGTCGAACCCCATCCCCGTCAGCGCCGCCCCCAGCTCGCGCAGCGCCCGCCGCCCCGCCTGCGGCGGCCGCACCTCCACGCTCACCTTCTCCCCCACCGGGATCTTGTGATACCCAACGACCCGCGCGATCTCCTCGATCAGGTCGATCTCCCGCTGCAGATCCCGCGACCGGTGCGGCGGGATCGTGCACAAAAGCTCGTCCTCGCTCGCCTGCTCCACATCGATCTCAAGGTCCCGCAATACCCGGATGATGTCACCCGCCGGCACCTCGATCCCCATGATCAGCTTCGCCCGGCTCGGCCGCACGCTCACCACCTGGTCCGCCGGCAGCGTCGCCCCCTCGCTGAGCACCCCCTCGCACAGCGTCCCCCCCGTCAGCTCACACAACAGCGCCACCGCCCGCCGCGCCGCGAAGTCGATCGTCCGCGCATCCACCCCGCGCTGAAACCGGTACCCCGCGTCCGTGTTGATCGCCAGCCGCCGCGCCATCGTCCGCACCGTCACCGGATCCCAGGTCGCCATCTCGAACACGATGTCCGTCGTGCCCTGGTCGACCTCCGACTCCGCCCCGCCCATCACCCCCGCCAGGCTCGTCGCCCGCTCCGCGTCCGCGACGACGAGATCGCTCTCAACGAGCTTCCGCTCCTTGTCATCGAGCGTCCGAAGCGTCTCCCCCGCCCGGGCGTTCCGGATCACGAGCGCCCCGCCCGCCAGCTTCTTCAGGTCGAACACATGGCACGGGTTTCCCAGCTCCATCGTGATGAAGTTGGTCACATCCACCGCGTTGTTGATCGACCGCTGCCCCACCGCCTCCAGCCGCTCCACCAGCCACGCCGGGCTCGGCCCCACCTTCGCCCCCCGGATCACCCGCGCCGTGAACAACGGGCACAGGTCAGGCCGTATGTTCTCCAGGCTCAGGTGCTCCGACACCTTCCCCGACCCTTTGGGCTCCCCGACCCGCGGATACACCAGCGTCCGCCGCACCGACGCCGTCGGCATCGCCGCGATCTCCCGCGCGCACCCGATATGGCTCAGGCAGTCCGCCCGGTTCGAGGTCACCTCCACATCCAGCAGCACATCACCGCCCGGAAGCGCGGTACGCTCCTCGATCGGGAGGCCCGCCTGCGTCAGGAGCGCATCGGCCTCATCCGCCGTGCAATCACCCGGTTCGAGGTACGAGTTGAGCCACGCGAGACTGATATCCATGGGGGCCAAGGATAGCGGTCACCCGCGACCCATTCGCCGCGCCGCCCTCCTCCTCATCACCATCCTCCCCTTCGCCGGCTGCACCACCCCCGCCGCCCCCCCGCCCGAGCGCCCCGGCGACTTCACCCTCGCCGTCACCCTCTTCAGCCCCCGCCCCGCCTACGACCCCATCACCGGCCGACCCCGCATCGACCCCGACGACCCCGTCACCGACACCCTCTGGGACCGCGACGCCCGCTTCGTCCTCGAGCCCGACGGCCTCCTCCGCGCCGAGTTCGGCTCCGCCGCTCGCCTCATGGGCTTCCCCCCCATCGCCCGCCGCCTCCGGCCCGAGGAATTCGACGCCCTCTACACCCTCGCCCGCCAGCGAGGCCTCCTCGAGCCCGACCCCAAGGGCCAGATCCCGACCGCCACCACCTTCCGCCCCGCCGGCGATTACCCCGAAGCCGTCGTCGAGGTCGCCCTCGACGGCCGCCGCCGCACCCTCGCCCGCCCCGTCGGCCCCGAGGGCGACCGAGCCGCCGCCACCCTCGTCGAAGAACTCACCCAAATGGTCTGGATGGGCGCCCAGTAACACCCTGCGCACAACCCGCCCCGCGCACGCCCACCGAGCACCACCCCGCCAATCAGAGCCGCGTTCGTGAGAACGCGGTTCCCCACCCACGAGACACGGAACACCGCGATCTCACGATCGAGGCTCTGATCCGCCGCGCTCCAACGCGCCCTCACCCCCCCAGCATCTCCTTCAGCGCTCCCCCCGGGTCCTCCTGCCGCATCAGGTGCTCCCCCACCAAGACGATCCGCACCCCGTGCTCGCGCAAACGCTCGAGATCCGCCGCCGTCTTGATCCCGCTCTCCGACACCAGCACACTCGGATCATCGACGAGATCCACCAGCCGCAGCGTGTGCCCCACATCGGTCGTCATCGCCGTCAGATCCCGGTTGTTGATCCCAAGCAGGCAATAGCTCGGGTGCGGGAACCCGACATGCGGCCGCACCCGGAGCAGATGCTCTGTCGAGTGCGCCTCGATCAGCACCGTCAGCCGAAGCTGCTGCGCCAGAATCAGCATGTCCACGATCTCGCGCTCGTTCAGGCACTCCGCGATCAAGAGCACCGCGTCCGCCCCCGCCGCCCGCGTCTCCCACAGCTGGATCGGGTCGATGATGAAGTCCTTCCGCAGGACCGGCAGCCCCGCCGCCGCCTTCACCCGCTCGATGAACTCCAGCTTCCCCCCGAAAAACTTCTCGTCCGTCAAGCAGCTGATCGCCGCCGCCCCCGCATCCGCGTACGCCCGCGCCACCCGCGCCGGGTCGAACCCATCCCCCGCATACTCTGGCCGGATGAGACCCGCCGAAGGGCTCTGCCGCTTGATCTCCGCGATCACCGCCGTCTCCGGGCCCCCGCTGGACACCGGACGCGTCACCGCCCGAAAGAAGTTCCGAGGGGGCTCCGCCTGCGCCACGCGGGCCTCCAGCTCGCGCAGGGAGACCAAAGACTTGAGCGCCTCCACCTCGCCCCGCTTGTGCTCGATGATGTCCCGCAAGACCGCAGGCGGCTCACGGTGCGCCGGCTCGGAAGACGGGCCATCGGGCGGGGTTCGGTCCGGCTGGTCGCGGTCGGGGGTCATCGCCGGCATTGTTGCGGCCCCCCTCCTCGCCGTCAGCCCCGCCCTCGCCGCCACCGGGCCGATCGCGTCCGAGAACGCCACCACCGCCACCACCGCCCTCACAACCCTCGCCCAGCTCACCCCCGGCACCGCCTGGGCCCTCGCCTCCGCCGGCATCGCCGCCGCCGTCACCCTCGGCATCACCGCCCACGCCGGCATCCTCAAGCGCGACGGCCTCGACACGGGCCGCGAAGGCCCCGCCCGCGCCCTCGCCTCCCCCCTCTGGCTCGTCGCCGCCGCCCTCGCCTTCATCGTCCAGGGCATGGGCGCCCAGGCCGCCATCTCCCTCGGCCTCGAATTGGAAGGCGGCATCCGCGACCAGGCCCTCGCCCGCGTCGTCGCCACCGCCATCGGCGTCGCCGGCGCCGTCGGCCTCGCCATGATCGTCGCCCGCGCCGCCCCGGGCGCCGGCCTGCGCTTCCGCGTCAAAGACCTCTGGGTCGGCCTCGTTGCCTTCGCCCTCGCCATCCCCGTGGTCGCCTTCACCTCCATCGTCGCCGCCGAGGTCGGCCAGGCCCTCCTCGGCCCCTCCGGCGGACCCGCCCACAACACCCTCCGCCTCCTCGCCGACAACCGCACCGACCCCTGGGCTTGGGCCTTCATCGCGACCGCCGTCATTGGCGCCCCCATCGCCGAAGAGATCACCTACCGCGGCTTCCTCCAGTCCGCCCTCCTCGCCGCCACCCGCCGAGCCTGGATCAGCGTCCTCGTCACCGCCGCCCTCTTCACCGCCGCCCACTGGCCCGCCCTGCCCCCCGACGGCCGCCACGCCCTCGCCCCCCTCTTCGTCCTGGGTGTCGCCCTCGGCATCGTCGTCGAACGCACCAAGAGCCTCGGCGCCGCCATCGTCCTCCACGCCCTCTTCAACGCCGGCAACATCGCCCTCACCTTCGCGCTGGACGCGGGCTGAGTTCTAAGCGGAAAACGACCACCCCCGTTCCGCGGCGGGTCTCATGCCGCGGAGACGGGGGCGTCGCGTCTCACCGACCCGGCGAAAGCCAGGACTACCCGAAGATCAGCAGGTCCATCGCCCCACAGGCCAGCACGGCAACGACGCAGGTGGCAACAACATCTAGCCTTGTCGCCGTCGACGGCAGGAAGCCGGGCCAACCGTCGTCACGAGCATGAAGCTCCTCGACCATCTCCAGCCGCGGCTCAATCGTGTGCCAGGATGCCATCTGAACCTGCGTCAGCCCGAGACCAATGCCCAGCCGAAGCGGGCTCCGACTCGCGGCCGCGTAGCGGAACAGCAGATCGGCATAACCCCGCGGATCGGTACCATACCGCATCGCGATCTCGTCGCACGCCGACTCTCGGACGAGGTTTGCACGCCGCTGCACGAGCCAGAAGAGCGGGTTCCACCACAGCAGGATCCCGGCCAGTTGGTGTCCTAACTGCGCGAGCGGGTCATGCCGAGCCACATGCGCGAGCTCGTGGAGCAGGATCTGTTCTTGCTGCACCTTGCTCATGGACTCGACTTCGGTCGGCAAAACAATCACAGGTCGGAAGACACCCGTCACGAATGGTCCGCGACACGACGCACTGACGACGACCGGGACCAATGTGCGGATACCTAGCTCGCCTCGGCACCATGCCGCTACATCGAGGAGCTGTGGCGAAGCCGTCCGAGCCCGCCAGATCATCTCCTGCACGACCGCCGTCCCGATTCCCCGGCGGAGAAGCAGCACGAAGGTGCCGTATCCGACAACAGCGAGCCAGATCGTCGGCTGCACAGTGGTAACAAGCGTGCTGTAGTCGTCGACCTCTCCAGCGAAGCGCGGAAGGAGCGCCTTGAGGGCCCAGCCGGTGAGAAGAGTCAGCCCGGCGGCCAGTGTCGCGCTCGTGATGACAAAGAAACGGTCACCGGCACCATCGCTCCGGCTGGCTCGTTCGGCAATCAAGCCCGCGAGGATGATCAACGACGAGCCGACGAGTCCGAGCACCGGCGGTGCCGATGACGCGAGAATCACACTGCCGATCACGAGTCACCTCCCCCGGGCGGGCCTTGTCGCTCGCGCGCCTCCCGCACGATCGCCTCGATCCTCTCGAGCTCATCAACGCGGATGTCAGCCGAATCACCGGAGAGATGCAGCGCTACGGCTCGCTCAAGCGAGCCGCCGAAGAACAAGGCGAGCAATCTCCGGAACGCGCGCTTGGCCACGCCAGACCGCGCCGATCGGAGCGCATACACGGCCGCTCGGCCCCGCCTTGCCCGTTTCAGGACGCCCTCGTCAACGAGTTGTCCCGCCATGGTCCGGATCGCGTTGGGTGTCGGCGGATCCGGGATCGTCGCCTCTATATCGGCAATGGTTGCATCGCCGATGGCTGCGACAGCCTCAACGATCTGCCGCTGCCTCATGCTCAGGCTGTCGAGATCAATGGGGGCCACTGCGACACTCCACGCGCCTGACCGGCCGCGCTTCTACTCTCATCAACCGCCAGAATAATGGCGCTTTGTCATTGAGGCAACCCCACATGTAAGAAATTCTGAGAGCCTGCCCCTCACCGCCGCCGCCGCGCCGCCACCCCACCACCAAGCACCAGCACCACCACACTCCCCGGCGCCGGCACCGCGATCAGCGCCGCCGCGAGCTCGTCGTACCCCAGCTCCGTCGGATGGATATTCGGATCGCCCCGATCATCCAGCGTCAGGATCCGCGTCAATTCCGCCTCGCGCCCGTCAAACCGATCGAACACATCGACGAACTCAACGCCCGCGTCGACCGCAGCCCCGCGCAGCGCGTCATTCAGCAACATGATCCCCGGATCCGACAAACTGAACAACGGGTCGCTCGGCAGAATCGCGAACGGGTTGTAATACCCCATCACGAACACATCCGCCCCCGGCGCCGCCGAGCGGATATCGCCGAGCAGCGAGCCGTAGAACGACGCCACCTCGTAGATCCGCGCCTGCGCCTCCGCGAGCTGCTGCGCGAACGACTGGTTGAAGAAGCCGGGCCGATCCGTCACATCGAAGAGATCGTTCGCCCCGATGTGGATCGTCACGGTCGAGATCGTCCGCGTCCCCGCCACATGCTCCCCGAGCGCTTGCGCGAGCAGCTCCGCCTGGCTCGGCACCGGCTCGGTAAACGGGTTCGTGTCGTAGTAGTTCGTGTTGAACAGCACACCCAGCCCCGGCCCGCCGCGAAAGTCCCGCGTCGTCTCCCCCGGCACCGCCAAGTTCAGAACCTCGGGCCGCGTGCCGTTCACCCCCGCGAGGTGATCCGCGTACCGCCGCACATACCCGTTGTCCCCCAGCCCGATCGGGGTCTGCTGGAGTCGGGAATACCCGAACGCGAGGGAATCCCCGATCGAGAGGTAGGTATCCGCCAGCGCCGAGCCCGGCCCAAGGACGCACGACACCGCGCCGGCGACCGCGAGACCCATAACAAACGATCTAGCCATGATTTGCGATCCCCTGCGCTCGAACGACACCGGCCGCGCTCGGCCTCTGTATGCACAGTACCACGCCGATTCCGGTGTGCCAGTGTTCGATTCAAGCGGAATGCTCTGAACCCCGAAAGCGTTTTCTCGTACGCTGGTCCATTGAGGGCGAGGACGAAAGCCACGCCCCTCCGTACCGAAGGGAATCGGCATGCACATCGAGATCAACTACCGCGACCTGTCCAAGTCCGACCGCCTCGACGACTACATCAACGAGGCGATCGACCACAACCTCGGCCGCTTCAACGAACGCATCACCCGCGTCGAGGTCCATGTCGGCGACCTCAACGGGCACAAGGCCGGCGAGAACGACAAGCGCTGCATGATGGAGGCGCGGCCCGCCGGCATGCCGCCGGTGGTCGCCGAGGCCCACACGGGCGATATCTACACCGCCGTGTCCGACGCCGCCCACAAGCTGGAGCGCGCCCTAGAGCGCAAGTTCGCCAAGATCGCGAGCTGATCCGCCCGCGCGGCGACCGGATCTGAACGAGTTGAAACGCGCCGATTCGTGCGCACGCCTGCGCTGACCGTGCGCGCGCCGGGCGTGGTCGTGCGCACGGTTGCACGCCGCGTGCGCACGCCGCTGGCATGCGTGCGCGCGCCGCGGCCGGCGATCGGCCCGCCCCCACGAGAGGCGGGCCGGGTTCGCCGGCCAGGGTTCCCTCCACCGCGGCTGCCGTCGGCCCCTACCCAGCCCGGTCCAGGGGACGACCACACGCATTACCGAGGCGGACGGCGGCTCTCGGCCGGTCCCAAGGGCCGGCCGAAAGGGCTCGTCCTCGGAAGCGACGGCCAACCGGCAGACTCACGCACGGGTCCAGCATGAAATCTCGGGCCGGCGTTCGGCCGCGTATCGTGGCGGGATGCTGAGGGTCCTGAACGAGGCGGAGGGGGCGGTCGAGCGGGCGGACACGGGGGGTCTGTCGCGGACGCTGCTCCGGGTGACGGGGGTGGGGCTGTTCCCGCTGTTCGTGGGGTTCGGGGCGCAGGTGGCGATTCCCATTCCGCCGTTCGGGGTGCCGTTCACGCTGCAGACGCTCGCGGTGATCCTCGCGGCGCTGTGCCTCGGGCCGAAGCTGGGGGCGGCGTCGATGCTGCTGTACGCGGCGATGGGCGTCGTCGGTGTGCCGCTGTTCGCCGAGGGCGAGGCGAGGTGGCAGGTGATCCTGGGGCAGACGGGCGGCTACCTCGTCGGGTTCATCGCGTGCCAGCCGGTGATCGCGGCGATCGTGAAGCGGCCGGACGGGACGGTGCGCGGGTGGGGGGCGATGATCCTGGCGACCGTCGCGGGGCACGGGGTGATCTTCGCGCTCGGGGTGCCTTGGCTCTGGTTCATCCGCGGGACGGACCCGGAGACGGCGATCACCTGGGGACAGGCGCTGTGGGGCGGGATGGTGGTGTTCCTGCCCGGGATGGTGGTGAAGGCGGCGCTCGCGGTGGTCATCGGGCGGGTGGCGGCGCCTTGGGCGAGTCGGAATGTGTGGTGAGGTCGGGATGTACGACGCAGATCCACTCTGCCAAGCGTTCGAGAACGGCATTCGACTCTCTATTGCGCCCGTTCTTGCACGGCACGGCTACTCGACACCCTCATTTACATGGCAGCCGGAGCGACGTTTCGTCGTCGCCCGCTTTGATAGCGTGTGCGCGACGATCAGTATCTGGTATACGCGGGGCTACTCCTACGAGATTGACCTCACGCTTCGCTCGACGGCCTTCCCGGATGATCCCATCGGCATCGTTGACCTGCTGGCAGCCCAATCGTCGCAGATCGAATCAGCTGATTGCCTGATGGCGAGTACCGTCGATCGAGTCGAACTCTGCCTCGGAATCTTGAAGTCGTGGGTCGAGGCAATCGACGCTGATGTGTGGCAAGGAGAAGAGGATGCCCTGCGTAGCGCGTTCGATCACAGGAGTAAGGCCGCTGCTCTCGCGAGTGGTCAGCTCAGTCTGCAGCTTGCTCGATCGGACCTTGACGCCGCGTGGCGCGCCAAGGACTGGCCCCGCTTCATCGCTCTTCACGACAAGCTTGACTCGCAACTTCTGACCAAAGCCGACCTTGCGAAGCTGGCCTACGCGCAGAAACAGTCGCAGAGGTAGCGATCACCTTTTTACCAGCGGCAGCGGACTTCGGTTCCAGCGAGGGCGCGGATGGGGCCGAGGCGGATGGCGCCTCGTGATCGGATGGATTG
This sequence comes from uncultured Phycisphaeraceae bacterium, assembly GCA_964615815.1. Classification (GTDB taxonomy): domain Bacteria; phylum Planctomycetota; class Phycisphaerae; order Phycisphaerales; family UBA1924; genus DAIQNV01. Next base: position 55,693 of record CAZTQV010000022.1, read on the forward strand.
GGCGGGGGTGAGGCCTCGCGTGTGGACGGCGGGGATGGCGGGTTCGGGGAGCCAGATTTCGGCGCAGGGGAGCATGGAGCCGTCGGGCAGGACGCGGACGGGCAGGTCGTCGAGGTCGGCGGCGCCCTCGGGGCGGCTGGACCAGCCCTCGGCGAGGAAGGCGTTCGCGAGGGCCTCGGCGACGAGGACGGCGGAGTGGCCCCAGGTGTGCTGCTCGTGCGCCCTCGGAACGCTCGCGTTCTCGATCTCCTCGAAGGGGAAGCTGTCGATCTCGTCGGTGCGCTTGCCGTAGGGGAGGCGGGCGAGGGTGCGCGGGGCGACGAGGACGACGGAGGCTGCCTCGGGTGACTTTCGGAAGTCGGCCCAGGCGGCGGCGTCGCCGATGACTTCCTCTGGCCAGTCGCGGGCGTCGGGCTTCTCGGCGAGGGACTCGACGCCGAGGAGGCGGTCGTGGGCGCCGGCGATGAGGACGGAGCCGTGGCGTTCGGCGGCCTTGGCGAGGTTGCGGAGTGTGCGGATGCTGGTGTCGCTCGCGTCGAAGCGGGCGAGGGCGACGATGAGGGCGAAGGGCTCTTCTCCTCGGGCGGGGGCGTCGAGCAGGGTGTCGGTGGAGCGACCGTCGGTGTCGGTCGCGAGGTCGGCGAGGGAGCAGTCGGCGGCGGTGACGGACAGGGTCTCGTCGAGCTCTATGTGGGTGATGAGGCGCTTGAGGCCGAGCCAGGCGGTTTCGAAGCGGGTCCAGTCGGCGTCGTGCAGGATGGCGCGCATCTGGGCGCCGATGGCCTTGTCGACGGTGGCGAGCATCTCGGGCTGGCGGGGGTCGGTGCCGGGGACGATGTGCGGGGCCATGGCCTGGCGGACGAGGGCGTCGACGGCGGGGGAGGTGGTCGAGCCGCCCTGGCCGAAGCCTGAGGAGAGGAGCGACGCGAAGTCGTCGGCGCGGGCGGCGGTGTTGCGTTCGTCGCTCGGGGCGTCGGGTGCGTTGCCCTGCATGGCCATGACTTCCTTGGCCGCTTCGGGGAAGGTAGTGGGGTCGTTGAGGCGCTTGCGGAGGGCGCGGAGGGCGGCGAAGACCTCGACGCGGCGGTAGAGCTCGTCGGGGTGGAGGTGGTCGAGCTCCTCGATCTCGATCTCGATGCCGGCGGCGGTGCGGACCTTCGCGTCGAACTCGGCGGGGAGTTCCTCGATGGTGTCGAGGTCGGCGAGGCGGCGCGGGCGGGAGGCGGGGTCGCCGGGCTCGGCTCGCGAGGCCCTGCCGGAGAAATCGCCCAGGACGAGGATGCGGAAGGGGGCGGTGGGGTCGGGGCGTTCGGTCGGGCGCTGCTTGCCGGGGCCGGATTCGAAGGAGAAGTGCATGGACATTGGTGGTCCCCCTTTGCGTGGTGAGCGTACCGCGCGGGGGCGGGGAGGGGAGGTGGGTGGTGGACCGGCACTGGCGGACGAGCCGCCAGTGGCACCCGAGTGGGGAGGGGACGAAAGGCGGAGAAGGAGGCTCGGAGGGGCGGGAGGCGCTTCGCTTGAGGGAGCCCCTCTCCTGTCGCTTCGCGACATCCTCTCCCCAAAGGGGGAGAGGGAGCACTGGCGGGCGAGCCGCCAGTGGCACCCAAGCATGGAGGGGACTCGGGTGGACATCGGTCGTCGATGATGGATCGGCCCGAAGCGCCGCGTTGCGGCGGTTCGGGGCACCGGGGTTTGTTCGAATTGCACTACGCATCGCGGGGCGATGCATAGTGGCACCGGGAGCGCACGCCCGCGCTGCGCGTGGGCGTGCCACCCTGAGGTGGGAAGACCGCCCCGGGGGCGGGGCTGCTCGCTCTGTTGGGAGTGCGGGGGACCGAGGGTTCTCGGGCGGGATTGGCAGGGTGGGTGATATAGGCGGAACCGGGGCGCGGATCGGGGCGTAGCGCCGGTGGTCCGGGCGTTCGTCCGGTGGCATGTTCCCTGATTCGCGAGGCGTCGCCCTTGTGGGGCGGGCCTTGCGGCCCACGCTGTTCTGGCGTGGGCGGGCGGCTTTGCGTGTTGCGGGCCGCGGGGGATAGACGCGTGAGTCTCGGAGGTGTTCCGATGCGGACGGTGATGCGCTGCGCGCTCGGCGTTGGTCTTCTCGCGGGTTCGGCGGGTTCGGCCTCGGCTGCGATCGTGACGGAGGGCGGGTCGGGCTGGGCGGATGTGAACGGCGTGTGGGGCGGGAAGGTGCGCAACATGACGCACACGAACGGTGACTGGGAGATGGCGCTCGGGGAGTCGCCCGGGGACTTTTCCTTGCACCGTCACTCGACCTGGGCGGCGAGCGGGGTGGCGAACACCTTCTCGCTTTCGTACAGCAATGTGACGGGGCAGATCGACCTCGTGTGGAACGGCGACCTCCTGAGCTGGACGGACACGGACAAGGCCGAGTCGGTGGTGATCCAGCTTCTCGCCCGCGGGAAGAGCGGCGGGGAGGCGAGCTTTGCGCTCGCGGACCTCGTGCTGAACGGGGAGTCGCTCGACCTGGGGCTCGCGAACCCGTTTGCGGAGGCGGGGAGTTCGTCGGGCAACGGGTCGGCGAGCTGGCTGCACATCGACGCGGACGCGTTCGATGATCGCTACTGGACGCTCTCGGGCACGCTGACGGCGGAGTGGACGGGGGGGACGCCTTCGCGGGATCTGAGCCGGATCGAGTTCATCGGGAGTTCGGAGAACCTGGTCGTGCCGGCGCCGGCGGGGGTGGCGCTGGCGGGGTTGTCGGCGTGGCTGGTGGCGCCGCGGCGGAAGCGGGGGTAGGTCGAGTCTCGTGGGGGCGGGGCGTTGGTTGATCGCTGACGCCCTGCCGTGTGCCCGTGTCCCTGGAGGGGGGCGCGGGCCTTTTTGTTGGGAGAGGGGTGGTGATGTTTCTGCGTCTGGCGGCGCGGGCGCGACGATAACCACGGCATGAGCGATACATCGGCGGTGCCGGCGATGACCCCGAATGTGTGGCGTTCGCGTGTTCCGCAGGGGGCACCGGCGTCGTTTACTGCGCATCGGCACGAGTTCAGCTTCGTGCACGGGGCGCCGCGGGAGCGGGTGTGGGCGTGGCTGAACGACCCGGGGACTTTCACGCGGCAGGTGTGGCCGTACCGGGTGGAGTTCGTGGATGGTGGGTTCGAGGAGGGGGTGCTGAATGTGCACCACGGCCCGTTCCTGTGTGTCGCCGGGATGATGACGGAGGTGGACGCGGGGCCGGACGGGCTGGGGCGGTACCGCGAGCTGCGGTACTTCTACGGGTCGCATGTGGTGAGTTTGCGGGCGGTGCGCCCGTTGTCGCTTGAGTTCTGGGTGGAGGACGCGGGCGAGGGGGCGACGCGGATCACGGGTCGGCTGGACAGCCTGGTGCGACCCTGGGCGCGCGGGGCGTGGGGGCTGATCCAGCGGACCTTCTGGCCGAGCTTTCGCTTCTGGATCCGGCGCGAGGTGAAGGGTGGCTAGTCCTTGAAGGCGAGGGTGCGGCGGCCGAAGTCGAGCTTCATGGCTTGCTTGGCGCGGTAGAGGGTGTCCTCGGCGAGTTCGTTGGCTCGCCTGGTGCCCTGGCGGATGAGGTCGATGACCTTGTCTTCGCCGGTGGGGCCCTCGAGCTCGGCGCGGCGTTCGCGCATGGGGGCGAGCATGGTGTCGATGGCGGCGATGACCTCGGCCTTGACATGGCCGTCGCCGATGTTGTCGCCGGCGGCGTAGCGGCGTTCGAGGTCGGCGACGAGTTCGGGGTCGTGGATGAAGGCGCGGACATAGTCGAAGAGGAGGTTGGTGGTGTCGCCCGGCTCGTCCATGGTCTGGCGGCCCGTGAAGATGCTGCCGATCTTCTTCTTGACCTGCTTGGGGGTGTCGGAGAGGTAGATGGCGTTGTTGAGCGACTTACTCATCTTGCGGCCGTCGACGCCCGGGAGGCGGCCGACGCGGCCGATCTCGGCCTTGGGGATGGGGAAGAGGCCGCCGGCGGTGGGGTAGTCCTGGTCCTCGGTCTGGGGGTCGACGGCGCAGTAGAGCTGGTTGAAGCGGCGGGCGACTTCGCGGCAGGGCTCGATGTGCGCGACCTGGTCTTCGCCGACGGGGACGAGCTCGGGGCGGAAGGCGAGGATGTCGGCGCACTGGCCGACGGCGTACATGGGGAAGCCGAAGGAGTAGGTCTCGCCGAGGCCTTTCTCTTCGATTTCGGTCTTGAGGGTGGGGTTGCGGAGGACGCGGTTGAAGGGGAGGAGCATCGCGAGGAACCAGGTGAGCTCGGCGATGGCGGGGACCTCGGTCTGGAGGACGAAGGTGGAGCGCTCGGGGCTCATGCCGACGGAGATCCAGTCCTTGACGATCTCGATGGTGCTTTCGCGGATATCGGCGGGCTTGTCGGCGCGGGTGGTGAAGGCGTGCATGTTGGCGATGAGGAAGTAGCACTCGTACCTGTCCTGCAGGCGGACGCGGTTTTCGAGGCTTCCGACCCAGTGGCCCAGGTGGAGGCGGCCGGTGGGGGTGTCGCCGGTGAGGATGCGGGGTCGGTCTGTGGTGTTGGTTTCGGGCATGGCGGGGCGAGTCTAGAGAGGCTCCCCGGTTGGGGTCGTGGATGAAGGGGACTGAGAAATCGACACGATTGGGTGCGAGCGGGATGCGAAAATCGGAGACTTTGGTGCGGATAGGTCCTAGGGTTTTTGTAGATCCAAGACAACCACACCCAAGCGAGAAAGGAGCACGCCATGTTTCTCGCGACTGCACCTCTGCTGATGGCCGCTGCCATGACAGCTGAGCCCGGTTTCGTTTGGATCGATCTTCCTTCCTGGCCGCCCATGCCGACGGAGACCTGGTACGCGCCGGTCGTTTCGGCGACCGACACGGGCGAGGTCCTGGTGACGCGTGAGATCGAGGCTGTGTACGGCCGGCTCGGCGAATCGATGCTGAACATCACGAACCTCGCGCCGGTGCCCCCGGCCGCCCTGGTCGCTCCGGGGTGTGAGCTGGTGGCGCCCGAGCCCGTGGGCTTGACGCGCGGCGGGGCTGTTCTGGTTCGTTGGCAGGTACGCCAGGTGCCTCCGAGCGTCGGTGACGCTCAGGCGCCGGACACCGTCGCGCTGATCGGGTGCGTGCTCCCCCGGTACAACGATGTGTGGATGACCTGGGACCCGGTCCGCGAGATCCTGCCATCGTTCCTGGTCCCGCCGCGCGGCGGCGCGATCATCGATGTCTTCGCCGCGAACGAAGTTTCGGAGGCGGTGGGCAGCGTGATCGTGAACGGGGAGATCCTGGGGGCGCACTGGGGCGCGGACGGCGTGCCGGCGACGCTCGACCCGGGTTCGGTCGCGTTCAGCATCTGCAACTCGGGCTGGACCTACGGGCAGACCGAGCTCCCGGGCGTGGGCCCGCGGGCGGTGGCGTGGTCGCCGGACGGCGTCGCGCACCCGATCGGGATGCTGGACGGTGACATGTACTCGGCGGCGATGTGCGGGCTGATGACGAGCGCGTTCGGCTACAGCCAGCCGATGGGGGCGGACGCCGATCACCTGTTCGTCTGGACGATGGACAACGGGATCGCGCCGTTCATGCCGCAGGTGTCGCTGGATGTGACGACGGCGCTGGCGGACCTGCCGCCGACGACGGCGGGGCTGTTCACGACGGTGCAGACGCCTCGCGACGAGCCCGGGCCGACGGGGTACCTCGTCGATCCGCGTCGCGGGATGATCTCGCTGGTGGACCTGATGCCGGAGAGCTTCTTCGACGAGGGCTTCACGCGGGTGACCGACCTGCAGACGATCGACCTCGTGCCGAACCTGCCCTTCGAGCTCGGCACGGGCGATGACACGATCGTGGGCATCGCGCACATGGACGAGCCGGGCCGGGTGGTCCGCCGGGCGTTCGCGCTGCGGCTGAACCTGGCGGGTGCGGACATCGCTCCTCCCTATTACGAGGTCACCTTCGCCGACCTGCAGACCTTCATCAACGCGTTCGCCGTGGGCGACACGATGGGGGACACGAACCTCGACGGCCGGCTGACCTTCACGGACATCACCCTGTTCCTCCAGGCCTTCCTCGAGGAGCGTTGATCCGACGGGCCCACGACGGGCGGGCGTCTTTGAGCGTCCGCCCCGGTCGGGCCTCACAATGTGTCAGGTGATGGCTGGGGCCTCCTGTGCTCTTCCGAGGGGAAGAGCTACGGGAGGCTCCATGCGTTGCGCTCCGGTCTGTGAACGGCGTGCGAGGTGGCTCGGCCCGAAGCGCCGCTGTGTGGCGGTTCGGGGCGCCATGCGAGCGGGTACGCTCCCGGCATGATGCACGATCTCTTCGGGATGCTGACGCTGGCGGCGGTGTCGATCGGGGCGGAGGCGGGGGAGCCGGCGGCGCTGTTCAGCTTCGCGAGCCTGATGGCGCTGCTGACGCTGACGGCGCTCGAGATCGTGCTGGGGATCGACAACATCGTGTTCATCACGATCCTCGTCGGAAAGCTGCCCGAGGAGAAGCGGGCGTTCGCCCGCCGGCTGGGGCTCGGGCTGGCGATGGGGATGCGGATCCTGCTGCTGCTCGCGATCGCGTGGGTGATGGGGCTGACGGCGCCGCTTTTCGAGCTGCCGTTCTTCACGGAGACCGTGACGGACCCCGAGACCGGCGCGGCGATCGAGCGCGGGCTCGCCGTGAGCGGGCGGGACCTGATCCTCTTGCTGGGCGGGACCTTCCTGATCGGCAAAGCCACCTGGGAGCTGCACCACCAGGTGACCGGGCACGCGCACGCGGGCGGGTCGGGGAAGGCGAAGAAGGTGGCCGGGTTCACGGGCGTCATCGTGCAGATCATGCTGCTCGACCTGGTGTTCAGCCTGGACAGCGTGATCACGGCGGTGGGGATGGCCGACCACATCGCGATCATGATCGCGGCGGTGGTCATCGCGATCGGGGTGATGATGATCTTCGCGGGCCCGGTGGGCCGGTTTGTCGAGCGGCACCCGACGATGAAGGTGCTGGCGCTGAGCTTCCTGGTGCTGATCGGCGTGCTGCTGGTGGCGGACGGGCTGCACCAGCACCTGGACCGCGGGTATGTCTACTTCGCGATGGCATTTGCGTTGGGTGTGGACCTGCTGCAGATGCGGGTCGATAAGGACGATGACTCGGACGCGGGCCCCGATCAGGCGTAGGTGGAGGCCAGCATGTAGGGGACGAGGTCGCCCAGGAAGTGGGCGACGAGACACGGGTAGAGCCGGCGGGACCTGAGGAAGTAGGTCCCGAAGATGATGCCGAAGATCACCGCGTTGACGAGCCCGTAGGGCCCCTGGTACGCGTGGTAGGAGGCGAAACAGGTCACGGCGATGGCCAGGACGACGCCACGACGCTCGATGAGGGTCGTGAGGCGGGAAAGCCCGTAGCCCGTGATGACGAGCTGCTCGGCGGTGGCGTTGAAGAAGGCGACGCCGAGGATGAGCGGCCAGACGAGGGCGCCGCTGGGGGTCGCGATCGCGCCGCTCTCGAAGCCGCCGGCGTGGGAGCCCCAGTCGACGAGCCACCACCAGCCGAAGAACTCGGCGACGGCGTACAGGCCCCACGACACGAAGATGTATGCGATGTACGAGCCGATATAAAGCCCGAGCCCGATGAGGACATCGACGACGCGTCGGACGCGCAGGAAGCCGAAGGCGGACCACGGCTCGGGTGCCTTGTGCATGATCCACAGCACCGCGGCGATGATGGCGATGCACCCGACGATGTGGGCCACGGACTGGGCCGCGAAGCCGTCGCTGACCGGCTCGCCGCCCATCTCGTGCCCGAGAAAGAACAGCCAGAAGGCGCCGTTCACGATGTGCGGGAAGACGCCGATGAGGAAGACGACGAGGAGCTCCAGCACGAGCTCGCGCCGCGGCGCCGCGTTGGGCCCGCGGATTGGCGCGACGGGCTGTGCTTCGGGCTCATCGGCAAGAGAAGGCGGCGTCTGATCGGCGTGCGTCATGGCCGCGGCAGCGTACCGCGGACGGATGCGGGCGTACGGAGAGGCCGCGGGCGTCAGAGGCCTTGGAAGGACCGGAGGTTCTCGCCCGGGCCGGCGATCTTCCAATCGGTGAGGCTGGAGATCTTGGGGTTGGCGGGCTGGAGTGTGGCGTGCCAGTCGAAGACGGCCTTGCCGCCCGGGAGCTCGACGAGGGTGGCGGTGTGGTAGATGCTGACGCTGGGGCCGGGCTCGCGGTCGACGGTGCCGACATCGCTGACGCCCTGGAGCTGGCCGGACTGGATGGCCTTTCGGATCACGGAGGCGGTGGCGTTCGCGATGCCGGTGCAGACGAACTGGGCGACCTCGGGGTCGGAGGGGTCAGCACCGGTCAGCATGAGGGAGGCGTTGCGGGCGCCGCCGGCCCAGCCCATCTCGCTGAGGACGCCGCCGCCCCAGAAGCCCTTGAGCATGAGCTGGATGCAGTGGGGGTCGGCGGCGACGACCTGTGTGATCTCTTCGGCCTTGGCGCGGGTGAGGTACATGGGGGAGCTCCCGGGTGACTCGGAGCAAGCGTACTGGGAGGGTCCCCGCTCACGCGTGGGCGTGGATGGTTTCGAGGAAGGCGTCGCCGAAGGCCTCGACCTTGGCGGGGCCGACGCCCTTGACCTCGAGCATGGCGCCGCGGGTGCGGGGGCGTTCGCGGGCGAGCTCGCGGAGGGTGGCGTCGGAGAAGACGACATAGGGGGGGACGCCGCGTTCCTCGGCGATGGTGCGCCGCAGGGCTCGGAAGGCCTCGAAGAGCTCGCGTTCGCCGGCGTCGAGGGGGCGGGCGTCGGAGACTTCGCGGCCTCCTCTGGCGGCTCTGGAGGGCGCGGTGGGGCGGGAGAGGATGACGGTTTCTTCGCCCTTCATGACGGGCATGCCGCGGGGGCCGAAGGCAAGGGTCTCGTACTCGTCGCCGATGGAGACGAGGGCACCCTCGGCGACGAGCTGATCGAGGGCGGCGAGGACCTCGGCGCGGGAGCGGTTCTCCAAGAGGCCGAACACGGAGAGCTCGTTGTGCCGCTGGGCGGTGATGCGCTTGTTGGCGCGGCCGCGGACGACATCGGCGATGTGGCGTGAGCCGAAGCGTTGGCCGGTGCGGGCGACGGCGCTCATGAGGACCTGAGCGGTGCGTTTGGAGTCCTGGTCGAGGACGGTCTCGCCCAGGCAGACATCGCAGGCGTTGCAGGTGGCCTGCTCGAGCGTCTGGCCGAAGTGCTCACTCAGCAGGGCGTGCCGGCAGCGGCCCGAGGCGGCGAAGGCCCGCATCTGGCGGACGAGGGCGATCTGGGCGTCGAGGTGTTCTCGGGGCGTGCCCATCTCGTTGGCGGAGCTCTTGAGCAGGCGCTCCCAGCGGCCGGCGTCGGCGGTGGAGTAGAGCAGGACGCACTCGGCGTCGAGCCCGTCGCGGCCGGCGCGGCCGGTTTCCTGCTGGTAGGCCTCGATGGACTTGGGCATCGTGGCGTGGACGACGAGGCGGACATTCGAGCGGTCGATGCCCATGCCGAAGGCGACGGTGGCGACGACGACATCGAGGCGCTCGTTGCTGAAGGCCTGCTCGGTCTTGTGCCGTTTGTCGGCGTTCATGCCGGCGTGGTAGGCGCGGGCGTCGACGCCCTTGGCGCGGAGGGACTCGGCGGTCTGCTCGGTGTCCTTGCGGCTGAGGCAGTAGACGATCGCGCCGCCGGGGCCGTGCTTGTCCTTGGAAGCTTCCATCAGGGCGGCGATCTGGTCGGCGGGCTTTTCGCGGGGGACGACGCGGTAGGTGAGGTTGGGCCGATCGAAGACGCCGACGAGGATTTCGGGCTCGCGCAGGCCGAGCTGGTGGGCGATGTCCTCGCGGACCTGCGGGGTGGCGGTGGCGGTGAAGGCCTGCATGCCGACGGCGGGGGCGATCTCGCGCAGCTCGCTCAGGCGGCGGTACTCGGGGCGGAAGTCGTGGCCCCACTGGCTGATGCAGTGGGCCTCGT